>JBIOUH010000049.1:0-63615 GCA_044866955.1 Steroidobacteraceae bacterium | reverse complement strand
CTTCTTCGCCGCCCGAGAAGCCTGTGTACAGATCGACCTCGTAGTCGATGCCCACTTCGTCGCCGAAGTCGGTGTTGCTGGCCCACGCGCCGATGTACCAGCCGGATTCTTGGGCATAGTCGAGGCTCGCCTGGATTGCGGGATCCTTCGCCGATTGCGAAGCACCGCGGAAGTCGTAGTCGTTCGTGAGAGTCACGGTGGATGATACTTGTGCGTTCGCCGCTGCGGCTGCAACGAGCAGCCCGAACGCAGCCAGAATCCTCACATGTCTCATGATGAGTCCCCTTGTTATTGCCGAGAAAAGCACGCCCGGTCGGCGGGCCCGCTGCGGAAATGCAGCAAGCATGCCAGCCACCGCGGTGCGCGCCCGCGGCGGCGCCGACCGAAACGCGTGCAGTGTACGCCCCACTTCAGGGCGAAGGCGACCCGGCATGCACTACGAAGCAGCGGATGCTATGAAGCAGCGGGCTCGTAGATGACGTAGAGCTTGGCGGTCGGCTCGAGCGTTTCCCACGTGCCGGCGAAGCCGGCGGGAATGACGAAGGAGTCGCCCGCTTTGAAAGTCCACTGCTGTCCGCTCGCATCTGCGATGCGGATGCGGCCGCGCGTGATGTGGCAGAACTCGTTCTCGGTGTAACGCACGCGCCAGCGGCCCGGCGTGCTTTCCCACACACCCGCGAAAAAGCGTCCGCCGCTGTCGCTGAAGTAGTTGCGGGTCGTGGTCTGGGGATCGCCTGCGAGCAGGAGATCGGCCGCAGGCCGACCCACGCTCGTTTCAGCGGATCCCGTGGCGAAATCAACGATGCGGGGAACGATGGCTTCGGTCATGACGATGCTCGCAAGACACATGACATGGCCCTCACTGTATACGAACGATCGCGAAAGAGATGCCGGGCCATCCGTGGCCCGGCGCTGTGGACCGCCGGAAAAAGCAGCGGTCCGTTCGACCTCCAACCGTCAGCGCGATTGCGCGACGGCCGCAGGCGAGGTCGGGCGGATCGAAATGCTCACCCGCCGTTCCCACGCATACGCCTCCAGGTCATCCTTGGGCGCGGTCGTGAGATCTTCGCCGTGTGCCGAGACGCGGATCTGCTCCGGTGCAGCGCCGCCGCTGACGAGCGCCTCGCGGACCGCGTCGGCGCGGGCCAGCGAGAGCTCCAGGTTCGTCTCGGACTTGCCGCGCGGATCGGCGAACCCATGCAGCTGGATCTCGAGCTGCGGATGCGAGCCGAGCAGCTGGCCGAGATCCGCGATCTTCTGCTGCGTGTCGCCATCGAGCTCCGACGTGCCGGTGCGGAACATCACGTCCGAGTGCAGGCGCGCCGCGAGCGCGTCCAGCATTTCGTCACCGCCCGTGCGCTCGCTCGCCTTCGCGAGTGCAATGCGCGTATCGACGAGCTCCTGTTGCAGCTGGTCGGCGCGCACGACGGCTTCCTTCTCAGCGCGCTTGTGCGTGCCGATGCTGTCGCCGACGGTGCCGCCGATCATCAGCCCGATCATCGCGCCGACCGGCCCACCGACGATCGCGCCGGCCACCGCGCCCGTTGCCAGGCCCGTGCCCTCTTCCTTCGTGAACTTGTTTTCGCCCGCGTAGGCGGCGCCCGAGCTCAACGCCACGGCCACCGCGCCAATCAGCACCTTCCTGAACATGATCCGCCCTCCTCACCGGTCCTCGTCGTTGCAGCGGGTGACGATTTGCCCGTGGGAGCTATTTAGGGCCGCAATGCGGACCTGATCTGCAGCCGGCGATGGCGGCGCAGCGAAGGATCGTGGCGAATTGTGGCGGGAGGAAATGGGGACATGCCACATTTCCCAGGGCGACCGCAAGCCCGGCCGCGGAACGAGGAATCACCCCGTTTTCTATTTCATCTTCCGATCATCGAGCCCGACGCCCCGGGCAATGATCTCTTTCATGACTTCCGAGGCGCCCGCATAGATCCGCGAGACGCGGGCGTCGGTGAACATGCGCGAAATCCGGTACTCCTCCATGTAGCCCGCGCCGCCGTGCATCTGCAGGCAGTCGTCGACGCAGCGACCTTCCAGCTCGCTCGCGAGCAATTTCGCTTCCGCGGCCATTTGCGGCGTGAGTTTGCCGGCGTTGTGCTGCACGACGCAGTGATCGATGAACGTCTGCAGCACGTCGATCTGCGCTCGCATCTCCGCCATCTTGAAGCGGGCGTTCTGCAGCGCGCCGAGCGGACGGCCAAACACTCGGCGATTGGTGATGAAGTCGTAGGTGATGTCGAATGCGATCTGCGCGTTCGTGATGCACTGACAGGCCGTGATCAACCGCTCTTCCGCGAGAAACTGCGTGAGGTAATAGAAGCCGCGAGTCGCGTCGCCGAGCACATTCGCCTTCGGCACCTTCACGTTGTCGAAGAACAGCTCTGAGGTGTCCTGCGCCTTGAGACCGATCTGCTTGAGATTCCGGCCGCGCTTGAAGCCCGGCATGTTGCTTTCGACGAGGAACAGTCCGAGCCCGTGCGTCTTGTCCGGGACTGTGCGCGCCGCGACGATGACCAGGTCGGCGATCTGGCCGTTCGAGATGTAAGTCTTCGAGCCGCTGATCGCCCAATGATCGCCGCGGTCTTCGGCGCGCGTCTTCATACCCGCGAGGTCGCTGCCCGCACCTGGCTCCGTCATCGCTATTGCCAGAATGCATTCGCCTTTGACGGCGCGCGGCAGGAAGCGTTGCTTCTGCTCTTCATTGCCGATCTCGCCGATATACGGACCGACGAGCCGCGAGTGCAGCGTGTTGAAGAAACCGATGTCGCCGTAGCGCAGGTTCTCTTCGATCATCACCTGCTCGTAGCGAAAGTCGCGGATGCCCGCGCCACCGTATTTTTCGTCCGTCCACATCAGCAGGAATCCCTGCTCGCCGCTCTTGAGGAACGCATCGCGATCGACGTAACCCTGCTCGCGCCAGCGCTCCGTGTGCGGCCCGATCTCCTTCTGCACGAAGCGGCGATAGCTGTCGCGGAACATGTCGTGATCGTGCTCGAACAGCGTGCGCGGCGTGATCGAAGGACTCGTTTGCATTCCAGCCACTCCCCAAGACAAGCGGCGAGTTTACCCCAGCAGATTTGCGTCGCGCGTGATGACCCAGGCGCCGTCGGGCTGGCGATTGAGGCTGGTCAAGGTAACCAGCGCGCCCGCTCGGCCCTGGCAAGTCGGGCTCCAGCCCGACCATCCGGCCCTCTTCTTGACACCGTGGGCACCCGCCCCGAAAATCGCCGCCCTCTTTCCGGGACGGCCCTGCGGCCGCCCTCCCCAGCAAAAAGGCCCCGGAAAGCGCGATGGAGAGGTAGCTCAGCTGGTTAGAGCGTGGCACTCATAATGCCGAGGTCGAGGGTTCGAGTCCCTCCCTCTCCACCACCCTGCGCGGATCAGTTGGATGGACCGACGCTGTCCTTCGGCAGCCTGGCGACGATCTCCTCCACGCTTTCAACGACCGCCCGCTTCATGCGTTCGCGATACGTCGCGTTGTCGGAAGGCATCTCGGTGAGCTCGTTATATTTGAGATCCGAGTAGTCGAAGCGGCGCGAAACGTCGAAAGGCTCGCCGTTGATGTCACCGGCGAGACGCACGAGCACGCTGTCGCCGCCCGGGACATCCTTGCTCGGAATATAGATTCCACTCGCGCCGGCGGCCGCAGCCGCACCAGCTCGATTGGCGGTATCGTCACAAAACTCGACCGTATCGAAACGTTGCAATTGAATCTGCACTGGCGTGTCTGGGATGCGCTCGGCGAGCAGATGTTCCAGATACGCGATCTTGGAGGGGACGTAACTATCGTCACCATACCAGCGCTGGCAGCGCGATATGCCGCCGCCCGTATGCACTTTGCGCTCGGCCACCGGGCGCCGATCATCGATAGTGATATGCGGCGCATCCGTCGCAACCAGCTGCGGGCCTTCTTCGAAGGGCATGTGCACGCCGAAAATGCCGGTGGCGCAGCCGGCCTGGAGGCTGGCGATCAAAACAAGAGCGAGCTTGCGCATCATGTCCGTGCTCTGTCAGTTTCCGTACGCAAGATCAGATTGTAGTCAATCCATGCTCGCTGAACACATCGACTCGATCTTCATGCTGCTCGTCGGCATCTACGCCAGCGCCGTCGGCTTCGGCGCGATCGCGCCGCCGTCGTCGAGCGATCCGGTCGCCGGACAACAATGGCTGGCCCGCTACGGCAAGCTCTTTCGCATCATCGGTCCGCTACTCGTCGTAATCGCATTGGTGCTGGCGGCCGGGCAGTACTTCCGACTCGCCTGATCCGGAACCCCTGTCGCTGGCGTCACGTTCAGCTGCAGCGGCCCGATTTCTCGGCGGCGGGCAACCCCGGACCCAACGTCAGGAGGAATGGACATGACGAAGCGTGAACCTGCCCTCGCCTTTCACGGCGTTCGTTATCTGGTCGGTGATGTCGCTCGCTCCGTGGACTTCTATACGAAGCAACTGGGCTTCACGCTGGAGCATCAGCAGCTGCCCGCCTTCGCAGCGGTATCGTTGGGTGAGCTCAAGATTCTCCTGAGCGGCCACGCTGCATCAGGGTCTCGTCCGATGCCGGACGGTCAGCAGCAGCAACCCGGCGGCTGGAACAGAGTCGTGCTGCGCGTGGACGACCTCGCGGCCTGGATCTCCACACTGAACGAGACCGCGGCGCACTTCCGCAACGAAATCGAAGCAGGTCCGGGCGGCAAGCAGATTCAGCTCGAAGATCCCGACGGCAACCCGATCGAGTTGTTCGAGCCGGCGCAGCGTTCGCACTGACGACCGTGCTGGGGCAGACCAATTCGGACGCAGACCATCGCAACGATAGCGGCTAGCAGAACGTCTACTCCTGTTTCGGCGGCGCTCCGCTCGCCCGCTGCAAGTAGACATCGTACTCGGACTTGCTGATGTAACCGTCCAGGTTGATGTCGGCCGTGTTGAAGGCCGCAGTGACTGCCCGATCCGCCCGTGCCTCGACTTTGCTGATCGACTGGTCGCCGTTGCGATCGAGCGACTTGAACGTCGTGGTTGCGGGGGCTTTCGCTTGCTTGTCGGAGCCCGCTCCATCGGCACTCGCAGCCGTGGCGAGTGGGAGCATGACGGCAATCAGGATAATGAGCGCTTTCATGGGAGACCTCCTGCTCGATGCAGTGCCACCATGAAATCGCAATGACCCGCCTGCCCCGAAGTTCCTGACTGGCGTGAAGCATCGAGCCCGCCAGGAGGGAAAAAAACGCGCGCGCTCCCCTCAGATCCAGTACCCGAACAAGCTCACCCAGAACTCTTTGAAGCGCTGCCACATCGAGCGTTGCTCCCAGCGCTCGAGGTCCACCGGCCGCGCGGCCTTCTGATCCTTCTCGAAGACCTGCTCCATGCGCTGACCGACATCGCGGTCGATCACGATCGCGTTGACTTCCTCGTTGTGCAGGAAGCTGCGCATGTCGAGATTCGATGAGCCGACGATGGACACGGTGCCATCGATCACGACGCTCTTCGCGTGCAGCAGGGCGTCCTTGAGCTCGTAGATCTTTACGCCCGATTTGAGCAGTCGCGTGTAGGTCGCCTGCGTTGCATTCAGCACGAGGCTGGAATCAGTGAACGACGGCACGATCAGCCGCACATCGACACCGCGTTGCGCAGCATCCGTCATCGCATCGAGCAGATCCTCGTTCGGAGCGAAGTAGGCGTGCGTGATCCACAGCCGGCGGCTCGCGCAGCTGAAGGCCGCGAGATACGTCCCATACAGCGAGCGATCGTCCGATTCGCTGTGGTTGCCCACGATTGTCACCAGCGTATTGCCCGCCGGCGCGATCGCGGTGTTGTCCTCGCGGCCTGCGTCGCCGCCCGCCTCTTGCCACGATTGGAGGAACAGCTGCTGCAGCTGACCGACTGCCGGCCCGTCGATGCGCACATGCGTGTCCCGCCATCCATCTTTCAACCCACGCTTCGGTCCGGGCCGGCTCGTGGAAGCACTCAGGTAGGTGCTGTCGATGTTGATGCCACCGGTGAAGCCGGTCTTGCCGTCGACGACGACGATCTTGCGATGATCCCGATTCTGGATGTTCCAGATGAGCGGATTCTTGATCGGATTCATCGGCCGGAATTCGCGCACTTCGATGCCTTGCGCGCGCAGCTCATCGAAGAAACTGCGAGGCGTATCCATACTGCCGAGGCTGTCGTAGAGCACCCGCACTTCGATGCCCTCACGCTGCTTCTCTGTCAGCAGCGCGGCGAAGCGGCGGCCGATGTCGTCGTCGCCGTAGATGAACGTTTCGAGATCGATATAGCGCCGCGCTTCGCGCATCGCGGCTTCGATCGCCGCGTACGTTTCGGGACCATCGACGAGGACTTTGACCTGATTGCCGGTCGTCAGTGGCGCTGACGAATAGCGCCGTACGGCATCCACGAGCTCGCGCACAGCGCCATCGTTCTTGTATTCCTCGAGGGCGGCGCGAAGCACCGGGTCGGTCGCTTCCTCCGGCAGCACCCGCTGCCGCGCGACGATCGGCGGCATCTCCTCCGGCGGCGTAACGCGCGGATTCTGCGTCGCGCACGAGGCGCACAGACCCAAAGCTGCCAGGAGCAACAATCTTGCGAGCACGAAGCCACAACGATTGCTTGTAGGCAAAGTTCCGTATCAGGAAAACCCGTGATCGCGCGCGAACACGATCGCCTGCGCGCGCGACCACACGCCCAGCTTGTCGAACAGATTCGAGGTGTGATTGCGCACGGTCTTTTCGCTGATCTTGAGCCGCGCGGCAATGTCCGTGTTGCTGAGACCGTCCGTGATCAGCGCCAGCACTTCGCGCTCACGCTCCGACAGGCCTGCAAAGACCGAGGCGCCGGCCGCGTGCGCGGGTCGCGCAAACTCGAGCACGACTTCCTGAAATCGGCGCCACGCCGGCTGATCCTCCAGCAGGATGTGGTTGCGCGAGTCGAACTCGACGAATTCGGCGCCGGGAATGCCGGCCGCCAGCAGCCGGCCTTCCATGACCGGAATCACCTGATCGTCCCTGGAGTGCAGCACGAGTGTGCGCGTGCGCACCGCTCCGAGAGATGCCTCGATGTCGACGGCCGCACGCGCGCTGTACAGACTCGCAAAAATGTCGCCGGTCGTCGTCTTCTGGCACAGGTCCGTGAACCACTGCAGTTGCTCCGGCGTGCCTCCGGGAATGAACCGCGACGTGAACACCTGCCGGAAAGCAGGATTGTCGCTGGCCCAGCCGAAGCGCGCGAGATCGACCATCGCGCGGAATGCATCGGCAGCCATTGCAGTGTTGCGCTTGTTTGCGCCACGCGCGTAGCCGCCATAAAGGATCATGGCCGCAACGCGCTCCGGATGCTGAAGTGCATATTGCACGCACGCTGCGGCGCCTTGCGAGATCCCGAGCAGGATCACCGGGCCGTCGGGCTGCGCGGCATCGATCACCGTGCCGAGATCCGCAGTCCACTGATCGAGCGTCAGGCTCTTGGGCTGCCAGGCGCTCATGCCGCAACCGCGCTCGTCATAGCGCACGAAGCGGAAGTGCGCGGAGAAGAACTGCAGCCAGTGCTTCCACACCGGGCTGCGCAGCTCATCTTCGAGATGCGTGAGCCAGTTGGCGGCCTTGACGAGCATGGGTCCCTGCCCCGACTGCGCCCACGCCAGCTCGGTGCCGTCCGTCGCCTTCACGTAGCGGATTTGCTGTCGCAGGGTCTTGGTGTCGGGCTTGGTCGTCATCGGGACATTCGTCTCAGCCCAGGCGCTGCGATTGTAGCCCAACCGGGACAAAGCTCCCATGGCGCGCGCGGCGCTCGCACGCGCATCTTGCAAACAACGCAAGAGGAGCGCGCACGTGCTGAAACGAATGCTCTACTTCGGATACGCGGCGACGGCGTACCTGATCTTCCTGGTGACCTTCCTGTACGCCATCGCATTCGTCGGCGGCTTCCTCGTGCCGCGCCGGCTCGATGGTCCGCTGCAGGGATCGTGGCTCAATGCCCTCGCGATCGACCTGGCGCTCCTGACTGTGTTCGCTGTTCAGCACAGCGTGATGGCACGCCGCTGGTTCAAGGAGCGATGGACACGAGTTGTGCCGTGGGCGATCGAGCGCTCGACATACGTCCTTTGCGCCAGTCTCGCGTTGCTGCTGCTCTTCTGGCAGTGGCGTCCTCTCGGTGTGCCGATCTGGACGATCGAGAACGACATCGCCCGCGTCGTGTTGTGGACGCTGTTCGCGACCGGATGGAGCACGGTGCTGATCGTGACGTTCCTCATCAATCACTTCGACCTGTTCGGCTTGCGGCAGGCCTGGCTGCCGCTGCTCGGGCGACCCTACACGCCTGTGTCGTTCCGCACCCCGCTGCCCTACAGGTTCGTGCGGCATCCGCTGTATTTCGGCTTCCTGCTCGCTTTCTGGATGACGCCGACGATGACGCTTGCGCACCTGGTGTTCGCGTTGGCGACGACGGCGTACATCGTGCTCGCCATCCAGTTCGAAGAGCGGGATCTGCTGGCGGAGCACGGAGCCGCTTATGCCGCGTATCGAAAGAAGGTTCCCATGCTGCTGCCGGCACTGCGTGCCATGAGGAGATCGCCATGAAGATCGTTGGAATCGCATCCTGCGCGCTCGGCGTGCTGCTCGCATCGAGCGCGGTGTCGCACGACGACAGAAACAACAACAACCGCGCCGGCGAGCTCGTCAGGCTCGTGCGCGAAGCCACCGCGCAATTTCGGGATCCGGCCGCCGCCGAAGCCGCGGGCTACCATCTCTTGTTCGGCTGCGTGACCGGACCCGACATCGGCGCGATGGGCCTGCACTACGTGAACATGTCGCTGGTCGGGGACGGCGAGCTCGATGCGACCCAGCCGGAAATCGTGATCTACGAGCCGCTGCCGAACGGCCGCCTGCGTCTCGTCGGCGCCGACTTCCTCGTGCTCGCCGCAGACTGGCATGCCAAGCACGCGGAAACACCGCAGCTCAACGGGCAGCTGCTGCATCTGTTCGAGAGCCCGAATCGCTTCGGCCTGCCGCCGTTTTACACGCTGCACGTCTGGGCGTGGAAGGACAACCCGACCGGCATGTTCGTCAACTGGCACGCCAAGGTGTCGTGCGACTCATTCGACGGCTGAGTCATCGAACGGCAATGCGAGCTTGATGAGCAGACCACCGGCCGCCGGCACCTTCCGGCTGCGCTCCCTTCACAGCGCTCCAGGAGGTCGTCATGCGATTTCGTCCGTTGCTGCTCATCTGGCTCGCTCTGTCGCCGCTTGCGATCCCAGCCGCCGGCTGGGCGCATGAAGCGATGAAGCAGCGTCGTCATCCACCGCGAAAAGCGCACTGCGCCCCACACACGATGCAATGCGCGCGCCGAGTACTGGTCGAGCGCATGTGAATTCCCTACGAACGTTGACCCACACTTGCGTCCAATAACTGCGGGCGCGGAAACGCGCTATACGGGCCTCGAACGATCATTCGGAGCAAAGGAGCCGCAGATGCCCACGTTCAAGAATGAGGTCACCCAGGCCAACCAGGTCGCCATCGTCGGCATCAGCAGGAAACATCATGGCGTCACCGGAGAGAGCCAGGCGGACGGCGCTGGCGTGATCGGTATCAGCATCGGCGGCGAAGGCGTTTCCGGCTTCAGCGAAAGCGGCAACGGCGTCGTGGGACAGGGCGATGCCGAAGCCGGCGTCAAAGGATTGTCCAAGACCGGACGTGGCGTCGAAGGCCTGTCGCAGACCGGTGAAGGCGTGCGCGGCATCAGCGATACCGGGAGCGGTGTCTCGGGCACGAGTAGCTCCGGATTGGGCGTCGCCGCGCAAAGCGACTCGGCTTCCGCGCTGCGCGCCGTCTCGAAATCGGGCCGGGGTGTCGAGGGCTGGTCCGAATCTTCGTATGGCGTGTCGGGTGACAGCGCCTCGTCCGCCGGCGTGCGCGGCACGTCGAAAGTGGGTCGCGGCGTCGAAGGCTGGAGCGACCGCAGTGAAGGAGTGTTCGGCATCTGCGAGACCGGCACGGGCGTTTGGGGCGTCGCGGGTCGCAGTCCCTCCTTCGGAAAGTTGCACGCGGAGGCCGTGACCAAAGCGCTGTTCGATGCTGGAGCCGCGGCGAAGAGATACGCAGACGCGGCCAAGACAGTCGTGCCGCCAGCGCCGCCGCATCCGGATCCGTCGCCTGAGCCACCGCCGTTCGAGCATCCACAGATGATGATGCTGTCGCCAACGACGGCGTCCGGACCGGCGAATGAGAGGCCGCTGCCGGTTGGCGCTGCGCTCAGCGACGTCGCGCATGTCGCCGATGGCATCTCGATCGGCGACTTGCACACGATTCCATTCGACGATACCGCGGGCGTCGGAGTGTGCGGCGAGCATCGGGGCGGCGGCATCGGCGTCAAGGCGATCAGTCGCGCCGGTGCGGGCGTTGCCGCGTACAGCACGGACTGGGAGGCAATCCACGCGGAGACCCATGCGCCGAAGGTTGCGGCGATCGCTGCCTACAACCTCAATCCGCGCGGCACCGGCGCCGCGCTGTTCGCGAAGAAGGCAGGGAGTCTCGGTCACGCCGGCTTCTTCGACGGCCGGGTGTGGATCGGCGGCGAGCTCGGCGTCGGCGGCGACATTCTGCTCGCCAACGCCGACTGCGCCGAGGACTTCGACGTCGCATGCCTCTCACAGGCCGAGCCTGGGAGTGTGATGGTCATCGGTGAAGACGGTGTCCTGCACCCTTGCAGCGCGGCGTACGACAAATGCGTGGCCGGCGTAATTTCGGGTGCCGGGCAGTACAAGCCCGGGCTCATCCTCGACAAGCAACCCGGCTCGTCGAGCCGCTCGCCGGTCGCGCTGCTCGGCAAGGTGTGCTGCAAGGTCACGGCCGAAAACGGACCCATCGAGATGGGCGACCTGCTGACGACCTCGTCGCTGCGCGGACACGCGATGAGGGCCAGCGATCCGACGCGCGCGTTCGGCGCCGTGATCGGCAAAGCATTGCGTTCGCACGCGTCGGGCGAGGGCCTGATCCCGATTCTCATCGCGCTGCAGTGAAGCCATGATCAGCTACCGCGAAGAAATCGTGCACTCGTGGGTGGGCAGCGAGCCGTCGTCGCGCTCACTGGCAGCTCTGCTCGGGCTCGGCACGCCCGTGACGTTGCGCGACATCGTGATGCGCCTGCGCCAGGTCGAAACCATCGACCTGTCGCAACCGATCAACACCGACGACGACACACCGATCCGCGGTCACGTCGCCATGCAGCTGCGCAGCAACGGCGACTTCGTTTTCTCCGGGCACATGCGTGCCACGGGATTTACTTCCTATCACTTCGCCGTGCAGGCGTTCGTCGGCTCCGGCGCCGGCACCGTGATCGCCGCGCAGAAAACCGGACGTGTGTTCGGCACCGATACGCCCGGACCCGATCTGCGCGAGTGGACCGAGCCCGGCACCAATCCCGGAATCATCGAGGGGTGGCGCGCTTTACGCACCTCGGCGTCGCTCGGCTTTCATTTCCAGGCTGAGATCGGCGGCGTGCTGGGCGCAGCGATCGACGTGCTGAAATTTGCGATCACAGGCATTGCCGCCAACGTGGTTCTCGGACCGTACGGCTGGTACGTGACGATCGGCAATGAGCTGATCGGCATGAGCAACGACCTTGCGTCACCCGACATCCTGGGCGGCATCCTCGTGGGCGGCGCGGTGTTCCTGATCGTCGGGCCTTGCGGCCTGATCCCGGCGATCGTGCTCGGCGCCGGCACAGCAGCGCTGGCCGACATACGGCATCGCACTCTGCTCGCCCACGAACAGGATTGGGCGCGCCGTGTGTTCGGCGACAAGATCCGCTACGACGATATCGTGGTCACGAACATGCTGGGCGCCGACGAACGCAAGTTCACGATTCCGTATCTGGGCGACAAGATCCTCATGGGTCTCGGCCCCGCATTCGATCACCCGACCACCTGGGCCGACACGCCGGACAGCGACTACCCGCAGCCGGGCTCTGTTTTCGTCCACGAGCTGACGCATGCCTGGCAGATCTGCAATACCTCGCTCATTCGTGTGATCTGCAACACCAGCGGTGACTATGGCTATGAGGGAGACGCGACTTGGGCGTCACGCAGCTGGCGCAGCTTCAACAACGAGCAGCAGGCGCACATCGTCGACGACTGGTTCGGCAACCATCATACCGCGCTGAATTCGACGGCGGCCTTGCGCGATCCCCGCTACCGCTTCATCCGCGACAACATATTGCCCGGCGTCGGTTAGCGCCGACTCACGCGGTGATCTCGATTCGATTGCCTTCGGGATCGAGCACGACGCTCTCGTAATATCCGTCGCCCGTGCGACGCGGGCCGTCGAGCACGGTGACTCCTGCGGAGCGCAGCCGCTTCGTGAGCTCGTCCACGGCGGCTTCGGACCCGAGAGAAATAGCAAGATGCGTGAGTCCCATGCGCTCGACACCCGGCGCGTGACGAGCCGGCGACAGGCGCGTCGTCGTCATCAACTCGACCCTCGCACCGGACTCGAACGTGAGAAAGCAGGACTCGAATCCCTTCGCTGCATTGACATAGCGCGACCCGACCTGCGCGCCGAATGCGTTCGCATAGAACGCGCTGAGTGCATCCAGATCTTCGACCCACAGCGCGATGTGCTCGATGCGGGGCATCAGAGCACGAACGGAATCAGGGCTGAAACGCGCCGGCTGTATTCCTCATACACGGCGCCGAACTGCTCACGCATCCATCGTTCCTCGATTCGCAGCTTGCGCCAAAAGGAACCACCTGCCAGCGCGACAGCAACGACGCCCCGCCACTCTCCGCGAGCCAATGCGAAGCCAACGAGCGCGAGCAGCAATCCCGTGTAGATGGGATGACGGACCAATCTGTAAGGGCCGCTCGTGACCAGGTCGTGGCCCTGCTTGACGGTGACAGTGCCACTCCAGTTCCGACCGAGGTGTACGCGCGCCCACACAGTGAACAAAAGCCCCGCGAGTGTCAGCGCTGCGCCGACCCAGAAGGGCCAGACAGCGACGGGCAGGAAACGCTCGCCGAGGACCTGGATCGGTGAGCTCTCGGGGAACAGGAGAACGAAAGCAAGCGTGAGCGGCACGATATGCGAGAGCCGCGAGTGTAGCGGCTCGCGCCGCGCTGTGGTCTTGACGTTGAATGACGCCGCCCACCAGTACCCCACCCAGCTCAGCCACATGGCGGGGAACAGGTACCGGTATGCGAGCGTCATGGCATCTCCTAGCGTGAGCGACCTCGGGCGCTGACGGGCCAGATCTCGTGCAGCGTCTCGCCTGATATGACGTGATAGGCGTCGTACAAGTTCACCGTCGGATCGCAGTGAGGCACGGCGAGCCGCACGATGTCGCCGATCGACCAGGTGTGCTGTTGCGCCGGATCGATGATCAATCCGTGCTCGTCGCCCATGAAGATGAAGTTCGATCCCTGCGGTGCTCCGGACAAGACCACCGGCGGACCGCCGTCCGTCGCCATCGCCTTATAGCCCGCGTCGATGGTGGCTATGCCCCGCGTGTTCGCGCTCACGACGCGCGCATCGATGAACAGCGAGTACTCGAATGCCTGCGTCTTGTCGTCGGCCAGATCGCATTCCGCGTACTGCCGATCCATGAACACGTACGAGCCGACCTGCCATTCGGTGAGCAGCCCGAGCCGGGCGTCGATGTGATGCGTGCCGGTGCCCGAACCGGTGACAATCGCCGACCCGCCGCCATTCTCTTCGAGCGCCGCGATGATCGATCGCAGATAGCTCGTGCGCTCCTCGATCGCCGTGTAGCGTTCTTTGTAGTCCTTGATGTGCTGCTGGATGCCGCAGTACATCTGGACCCCCTTGAACACCAGGTTGTCCGCCGCCTGAATCGCCTTCAGCACTGCGACAGCGGCTTCCACCGAACCGACGCCCGTGCGCCGGATGCCCGGATCGACGTCGATGATGAGCTTGAGCTGGCGCCCGCGCATGGCGGCTGCCAGCGCGGCGACGTTCGCGGGATTGTCGACACAGACCATCAGATCGGGAATTCGCGCATTGAGCGCAACCAGTCGCTCCATCGCCGGTTTGGACACGACCGGTGATGTGATCAGTAGCGAATCGACCGCGCCGGCAGCAAAGACCTCTGCTTCACCAAGCTTTGCGCAGCACAGCCCGACTGCTCCTGCGTCCAGCTGCAGTCGCGCGATTGCGAGGCTCTTGTGGGACTTCGCGTGCGGGCGCAGCGCGACACCTGCACGCTTCGCTACCGCAGCCATCTTCTGCACGTTGCGCCCGAGCGCGTCGCGATCGACTACCAGCACCGGCGTGTTCAGCTCGCGGCGCGAGCCGGACTTGTCGATCAGATGCGCGTGCAACCGGATATCGTCGAGCATGTCCTCACCCGCCATTCAACCACCGATTCCGAAGAGCTCTGCGAGGTGCGCGTTGGTGAACTTCGCCGCCGGATCCACCTGCGCGCGCACTTTGCAGAACCGCTCGGCCATCGGATAGAGCGCGAAGACGTCCTTCGACGTCAGCGTGTGCCGCTTGGCCCAGTGCGGCCGGCCACCGTTGGCGCGGAAAATCGGCTCCGCAGACGCCAGCAGGGTGCGCCACTCCATCTTGCTGTACTGGTGCATCGAGATCGACGCGCCCGGTCCGTTGTTGAACGGGCTCATCCAGATGTCGTCCCCCGCCACGCAACGGAACTCGAACGGGAACGCCACCGGGAGCTTGCGTTTGCGAACCCATGCGATCGCTTCCTGCAAGGTCGGCAGGCCCGCGGCTCGCGGCATCTCGTACTCCATCTCCTCGAACGAAACGGTGCGCTCCGAGGGAAAAATGCGATACGCCGGACCGGTGCGCCGCGAGGAGCGGATCAATCGCATCAGCTGTCGCTGCAACACGCGCGCTACTGCCGGCGCGGCGGCCGTCACGTCGCAGCAGAAGCGGAAGATGGTCTCGTCGCTCGACGACGGTTCCTTGAACGCGCCGTTCTCCGCGGCCGGATGCAGCGTCTTCATGATGACATCGTCGGCGTACGGGAAGACGAAGAACTCCGCATGCCGATGAGTTCGCGCCACGTTCTCGAATTGCTCGATTGCGGCGGCGAGCGGCACGCGATCGATGCGCTCTTCGAGGTGATACGCCGGCATGATGCTGACACGAATGCGCGTCGCGATGCCGAGCAGGCCCAGCGACAGACGCTGCGCCTCGAACAGCTCCGGGCGCTGTTCCTTGCTGCATTCGACGCTGGAGCCATCGGCAAGCATCAGGCGAAACGCATGCGCGAACGTGGAGAGACTGCCGAGATCCACGCCGGTGCCGTGCGTGCCGGTCGCCGTTGCTCCGGCGAGCGACTGCGGATTGATGTCGCCCTGATTGAGCAGCGAATAGCCGCGCTCCCACAGGGCAGCCGTGAGGCGCTTGAGGCTCCAGCCGGCCGGAACCCACGCACTTGCGCCGTCCGCAGCGACTTCGATGGGCGAATCGAGATCGGCGAGATTCAGCAGCACGCCAGGCGTCGCACAAAGCGGCATGAAGGAGTGCCCTGCTCCGACGACGCGAACCTTGGCGGCGCCGCGCACGATCGTAGACAGTTCGTCCTCGGTGCGCGGGCTCGCGAGCCGCGACGGCTGCGCCTGCACGCTGCCGGACCAGTTCTTCCAGGCCTGCGTGGTGGCGTTCATTCCGGATCTCGCAGCGACCAGCGCAACATGCGCGCCGCTTCCTTGATGATGTCGTCGCGCTTGATCAGGTCTTCCTCGTTGAGCATCTCGTCCGCCGCGAAACCGAACTCGATCGAGATGCGCACCCGGCGCCACAGCACCTTCTTCGACAGCTCCGGCACTAGCGGCGCATACGCCTTGACCATGCGATCGGTGACGATGCGATGCGACTCGATCCGCACGTGCGCGAGCTGCGGCACGGCGCGCAACGCCCGCAAGGTCCAGACCGCGCCGGGCTCTGCCGCCGTCACGTCCGCAGTGGCGCGCAACAGATCCTCGGTGTGATCGGCGAGCGCAATCAGACCCTCCGGCACGTGCCGCTCGAGCCAGGCGAACAGCACTTCGTTCTGCCGATCCATCAGGCGCCGCCCGAGCGCCTCGAGCACGGCGTACTTGTCCTTGAAATAGCGGTACAGCGCGGGTGGCGTGACGCCAGCTCGCGCGCAGATCAGGTTGGTTGAAATGCGCTCGATACCGACCTCGCCGAGCAACTCGCCGGCGACGTCGAGCAGGCGTTCGCGCGTTTGCAGAGCGCGCTCCTGTTTGGGAGCGGCGCGCGAAGTCCGGGCAACAGCACTGGCAGCACGTGTCATGAGTAAGCGTCAGGTTTCCACGATAGTAGCGGGCAAGGCGCGTTCGCGTCGGTGCAGCGCGAGCGCAATAGCGATGGTCAGCGCCAGCGCGAACGCGCCGAATCCGAGCGAGCCGCGCACGTCCGCGTCCGTCACGACGAACGAAGCGAACAGCGGTCCCAGGCTGCCGCCCGCGAGTTCCGCGCCGCCGATCAGCAGCGCGGCGCGACGCGTCGGGTCGGCCGCGATCACCATCGGCACGAAAAACGGCAGCGAGAACATCCACAGGAAGCCGAACACGCTCGACGTCACCAGGTAGAGCGACGCACCCGGCAAGGTCGCGAATGCCAGCAGGCACGCGACGTAGATCACGGCGCAAAGCATGAGCGTCGGAAACCAGCGCAGCCGCCCGGCCAAAGCCGTCGCGGTAGCGCCGCCCAGCACTTGAAACGCAAGCGACAGCGAAACGGCTACACCCACGACAGTCGGCGCATGGCCAGACTGGCGCGACAAGGGCTCCGCATAGACCCACACGCCGACGATGAACGCCATCCACAGAAACGTTGCAGCCAGCGCGACGAAGCCGCGAGCGTTCGGCATGTTGCTCGCCGTACTGTCGGCGACCAGTGGCGCGAAGCGATTCGGTAACGCCACCGCCGCGACCGCGCTGCCAACGCACAGGACGGCGAGTGCGATGAATCCGCCGTTCGCTCCTGCAGGCGCGATGACCCACGCAGTGAGCGCCGTGGCGGCCAGGAACTGCGCGAGCGTCTGAATCGTGAGATAGATGCCGGACCAGCGCTCAGGCGTCGGCGAGCGCGCGATCATCGCGATGGTGATCCAGATCAGCACGCCGCTCGGCACGCCCGCCAGAGCGCGAATGAGCGTGACCGTCTCGCCGTTCGCCCACACCGTCGCGATGTTCAGCGCGGCCAGAGCCAGCGCGCTGATGGCGCCGATCGCACGCAAGTGCTCGGCCTTCCATCTCCCGCCTGCGTACGCGCTGGCAAGGCCCATCAGCAACAGCTCGGCCGTCGCGGCATGTCCGAGCTGCGCCGCCGTGATCCGGCCTTCCTGCAGGAGCGCGCCCAGCAGCAGCGGCTGCAGCCCGGCGATCATGACGCCGCAGACGCCGACCAGGAGGATGACGCCGAGCTGCAATGCCGTGGGGCGTGCGCCGATCCATGCGGCGGATGCGTTCAAAACTGCTCTCTCAAAGTCTTGTGTCTTGTTAGTAGTTGTATCGCGCGTAAACGCCCGCCGTGCGCGGCGGGCCGACCGAGAACAGGTCGAATCCCAGCCCCTCGATCGGAATGATATCGCTGATATTCGTTTCGTCGAACAGGTTGCGGCCCCAGATGCCGAATTCCAGGTGCTCGTCCGCCGTCGTCCAGCCGATGCGCGCATTGACGAACGTGCGCTCGGGATCGGACAGGCGCTCCACGTTGCGCGTGTCGTAGAACACCTTGGAGCGATACATCGCATCCGTCTGCAGCGCGAGCGAGCCTCCGAACATCGGGATTTCATAGCGGATCGCCGCTGTCAGGCTGCTGCGGGGCGAGTTGGGCAGGCGATTGCCCGAGTAGTCCTGATTGCCGGCGGACACGAAGTCCTGGTAGGTCGCATCGAGCCAGGCGCCGGACAGCGACAGGTCGAGGCGATCGATCGGTGTGACGCTGAACTCCGCCTCCGCGCCGTAGATGCGCGCGTTGGAGGCATTGGTGAAGTTCTGGACGGTGATCGCGCCGCGCAGGATCAGCGTGTAGACCTGCAGATCCTGGTAGTCGTAATAGAACGCCGCAAAGCTGCTGCGCAGGCGCTTTTCGGGCGACTGGATCTTCGCCCCGACTTCGAACGCATCGACTTTCTCGTCGTCGTACGGCGCGAGATCCTCGGGCGCGACCGTCTGACCGCCGAAGAAACCGCCGCTCTTGTAGCCGCGGCTGTAGCTGCCGTACACGTTTGCATCGTCGCTGAAGCGGTACTGCAATCCGAGCTTGCCGAGACGGAGCTGAAGTCCTTGCTGTCGTCCAGCGTAAAGATCGTGATGGTGTCGAACTCCGCGGTGGACGCGTAGTGGAAGTCCTTGCTGTCGTGCGAGTAACGCACGCCGACCGTGCCGGTCAGCTGATCGGTGAAGTTGTAGTCCAGCTGGCCGAAGCCGGCCCAGCTCTCGGTCTTCTGCGTGTAAGGATAGCCGAACACGCCGACGCTGAACTCGGGCGCGAAGCCGTTCGGATTGTCCGGCGTGACGAACAAGGGCCGGAACACGCGCAGCACGTCGAGATACGAGTTGGTATCGAGATCGTCGTGCGCGTAGTAGAGGCCGGCGACCCAGAACGCTTTCGCTGCCTCGTTCGCCGACTGGAGTCGCAGCTCCTCGCTGAAGACGCTCTGCTTGGCGCGATAGGTCGCCGTAATGACGTCGTTCGGTCCTGCATCGGTATCCTCGCGGTCGTCGCGATCGGCGTGGTCGTAGCCCGACACCGAGACCAGCTGCAGATTGCCGAGATCCCAGGTCAGCGTCGCCGCCGCTCCGCGAGTCTCGACCTGGTCCTTGCCTTCGAAGTGATAGTCGCCGCGATACAGATCGCTGCTGGTGTTCGCATAGCCCCCGATATCCCCGCACTGCCCCGATGTGTAGAAGCCTGGCGCGCAGAAGCCGTCGGGACCGGTCGCTGCGGCAGTGCCAGGGAACAGCGAGCGGTTGTACGCCCAGATCGAGCCGCCGTCGGTCTTGCCGTAGCGCAATTGGACGAGCGCATCGAAGTTCGAGGACGGCGTGAAGCTCAGCGAGCCGCGCGCGGCCCAGCGGTCGGTGTCGTTGCCGGAATGGCCGGTGAGTCGGTTCATCGAGTAGCCGTCGTCGCGAACGACGTTCACGGCGAGCCGTCCCGCGAGCACGTCCTTCGCGAGCGGCCCGCCGAGCGCAGCTTCGACGTTGACGGAATCGAAGCGCCCCGCTTCGACGCTGATATCCCCTTGCGGCTCCTGCGTCGGCTTGCGCGAGATCACGTTGATCGCGCCGCCAGTCGTGTTGCGGCCGTACAGCGTGCCCTGCGGCCCGCGCAGGACTTCCAGGCGGTCGATATCGAAGAACTGCGCCATCTGCGCGAGCGGCGAGCCGATGTACACGCCATCCGTGTACAGGCCCACGGCGCTGGCGGTGTTCGGATTGAAATCGTTGAGGCCGACGCCGCGGATGAAGATCTTGGGGTTCGCGGCATTGTCGTCGGTCTTCACCTGCAGGCTCGGCGCCAGCTGGTTCAGATCCGTGACGTCGCTGACGTGATGGTCCTGCAGCGCCTCGCCGGAGAACGCGCTGACGGCGACCGGCACCTCCTGCAGGCTCTGTGCGCGCTTCTGCGCGGTGACGATGATTTCTTCGATCTGGGGCGCCGGCGCCTGCTGCGCCAGCGCGATGCTCGCGGGAGCCAGTCCGCACAGCGCGCCCAGGATTGCCCGCCGGATCGGCTTCGAGTCGCCCATGTCGTCTTCCCCCCTGCGCCGACGAAAAGATAGCGATCGCTAACCAAAGGGTAGCACTCGCTATCTTTTTTTTGCAATGGCAGGAATGGACTAGACGGCGATGAGCAGGCGCTCGATTTCCCGCGGATCGGCGGGCTTGGTCAGATAGTGAGCAAAGCCGGCCTCGACGCCGCGCTGCCGGTCGCGCGCCTCGCCATAGCCGGTCACGGCTACGAGCAGGCAGCGCTGCAAGCGCGGGTCTGCACGGAGCTTGCGCGCGAACTCGTAACCGTCGACGCCGGGCAACCCGATGTCACAGATGACGACGTCCGGCTGCTCGCGCGCCGCGGCGGCGAACCCGGCAGGACCGTCGTAGGCAACGTGCACGGTATGGCCGCACGTGCGCAGATACGTCGCGAGCACTTCCGCGGCGTCCCTGTTGTCTTCGACCACGAGAATCCGGCGCGGGCGTCGGTGCGCATCCCTGGCATCGGACTGCGAAACGTTCCCGATCTGTGCCGCTGCTGCCGCCGCCGGCAGCCGTAGCAGAATCTCGGCACCCTTCCCCTCACCGTCGCTTCGCGCCTCGACCGAGCCGCCGTGCAATTCGGCGAGGGACTTGACGACCGTCAGACCGATGCCGAGCCCGCCCTGGGCGCGATCGAGCGGACGGTCAGTCTGCGCGAACAGTTCGAAGATCCGGCCGAGCATGTGTTGCGGGATGCCGATGCCCGAGTCGCGGATGCGGATCACCGCCAGATCGCCCGCGCGCGCCGCAGCCAGCTCGATCACGCCCCTGCGCGGGGTGAACTTGATGGCGTTCGTCAGCACGTTGCCGATCATCTGCTCGAGTCGCGTCGGATCCGCATCGACATGCAGCATTTCGTCGGGCGCCCTGAGCACGAGCTTGAGCCCTTTCTCCGCTGCCAGCGCGGCATGGCCGTCCGCCGCCTGCTTGAGCAGCTCGAACACCTGTACGCGCTCCTTCCTGAGCAGGATCTTGCCGCGCGTGATGCGCGATACGTCGAGCAGGTCGTCGACCAGTCGCGACAGGTTGCCAACCTGCCGCTCGATGATCGTATGCGTGCGTGCAGTCGTGTCTTTGCAGTCGGACAAGCGCAGCACCTGCAGGCCGGTGCGGATCGGCGCCAGCGGATTGCGCAGCTCGTGGGCCAGCATCGCGAGAAATTCCTCGCGCCGGCGCTCGGCTTCTTCGCGCTGCTGCAGCAGGTCGCGTACCTGATACTGACGGCGTCGGGCACGCAATGCGGCGGCGACGCCGGAGGCAAGAGTGTCCAGCGACAGCGGTCTGTGCAGCACAGCGACGCTGCCCAGATCTTCTAAAAGGGACAGGGGACCGACGCCCTGGTCGGCGGCGCCAGCGACGACAATAATGGGGATGTCCGACCAGGGCGGCTGCCGCACGAGGCATTCGCGAATCTGCGCCACGACTTCGCCGGAAAGCAGCTCGGCAGCGATGATCACCACGCCGGCGCCGCGCAGCAGCTCGCTACAAAGTTCTTCGATGCTCCGACAGGAGGTCGCCTCGACGCCCTCCTCCGCCAGGAATCCGCATGTCAAAGGTCCATCCCGACCGACCGCCCAGACCAGCGCCCGTTGATCCACCGCCGCCCTCTCCAGCGCACCCGTCTCTGTGCTTATTTACCCTTGGCATGCAGCTCCGGTTCCCCACCCGTGTAGATCGGGCGTCCGGTGAGCACACCCTGGAACTGAATGAGGGGTTCGCCGATTTTGATTCCCTCGGGCGGACCGATCTGCATTTCGCGGATCAGAACTTCGTGCGGTCCGCTGCGTTTCTTCACGACCGAGAGCGCGCGCTTCACCGACCCGAAGGCTTCGAAGTAGCGCAGCAGCAGGACAGTGTCGGCAAGGTAGCTGATGTCGACGGGCGACTGCACGCGCTCGCCGACAACGCCGTGCTGCGCGAGAGTCAGGATCGATACGACGTTGTGATAGCTCAGGAACGTGAGCAGCTCGTGCACGTGCGTGGACAGGAAGCGCTCCTCCGGCATGGCGCTCAGATAGCCGCTCAGACTGTCGATGATCACGATCTGCGCGCCGTCTTCCCTTACCGCATCCATCACCAGGTGCGCGAACTGGCCCGGGCTGAACTCCGCGGTATCGATCTGCCGCGGCCGCACCAGCCCGCTTGCGAAGTGCTTGCTCATGTCCAGACC
The DNA here is from genome assembly GCA_044866955.1 of Steroidobacteraceae bacterium. Classification (GTDB taxonomy): domain Bacteria; phylum Pseudomonadota; class Gammaproteobacteria; order Steroidobacterales; family Steroidobacteraceae; genus Steroidobacter. The sequence goes on along the minus strand of JBIOUH010000049.1, from coordinate 41,698 downwards.
GAGCTTTTCGCTGCGCGCGCGGAACGTGCGCAGGGTCTCGTCGAAGATGAACAGCGCCACGCGCTCGCCGCGATCGGCAGCGGCCGCAGCGTATTGCGTCGCCAAAGTGCTCTTGCCGACACCGGCCGCGCCCATGATCAGCATGCTCGAGCCGCGATCGACCCCGCCGTGCAGCAAGTCGTCGAGCCGCTGCATGCCGCTGGAAACCGCCTCCTCCGGCAGATCGTCGAAGTGCTCCGCCGCGACCAGGCGCGGGTACACGCGAATGCCGCCGGTGTGGATCGCGAAGTCGTGATAGCCGTCGCGGAACGGAATGCCGCGCATCTTGTGCACGCGCAGCCGTCGACGCTGGCCACCGTACTCCGGCGAGTCCTGGTGCAGTGTGAGATAGCCATGCGTGAGCGCTTCGGCCTGGATGTCGCCGGAGGTGCCGCGCGTCATCTCTTGCATCAGCAACACCGTGCAGCCCTGCTCCGCGAAGAAGTCGCGCAGCGCCAGGATCTGCCGGCGGTAACGCAGCGTATCGCGCACCAGGTGACGAATATCCGAGAAGGGATCGAAAACGACGCGCACGGGCTTGATGCGCTCCACTGCCGCGACGATCGCGCGGGTCGTATCGTTGAACTCCACGTCCGCCGGCGAGAAGAACGAATACTTCTCCTCCGACTTCAGCACTTCCTGAGACACGACCAGGTTGAGGATGTCGATGCCTTCGAGCGTCCAGCCATGCGAGCGGGCCGCGTCGTGCAGCTCGCGCTCGGTCTCGGACATGGTGATCCACAGCGTGCGCTCGCCGCGACGGCGACCCTCCAGCACGAAATGCAGACCGATGGTGCTCTTGCCCGCGCCGCTCTCGCCTTCGACCAGGTAGATGTGACCCTTCGGCAAGCCGCCGCCGAGCACTTCGTCCATGCCGGCGATGCCGGTGGGGGTGCGTTCGGGAGAGTTGCCGTTGGCTCGGGAATTCGCCGCTTGCATCGAGTGGTCCTCGTCACTGGCGGCACGAAGTGCGCGCGGATCAAAAGGCAGGCATTCTATTGCCATGCACTACGGATGCCCATCGTGAAAATTTTTCAGAGCCGGGTCCGATGAAACGCGTCGTAACCGAAGATGCAGAGCTGCGATGCGAGCACACGCCGCGACCGGGCGCGCCCGCGCTGCTGCTGCTCAATCCGCTCGGCACCAGCCTGGAAATCTGGGACGACTCGTTCACGGCGCTGAGCGAGCGCTACGAGGTCGTGCGTTTCGACGCACGCGGTCACGGCGAATCGACGATCGGCTCGAAGACCGAGCTCACCATGGAGCAGCTCGCGCGCGACGCACTCGCAGTGCTGGATGCGTGCGGCATCGCTCGCGCGCATCTGTGCGGGCTTTCCATCGGCGGCATGACGTCGATGCAGATCGCAACGCTGTGGCCCGATCGCGTGCTCAAGATCGCCCTGTGCAGCACCTCGCCGTACATGGCTCCGCCGCCGGACACCTGGGATGCACGCATCGAAGGTGTTCGTAAAAATGGTGTGGCACCCCTGATCGACGGCATCCTGCAACGCTGGCTCACGACGCCGTATCGCATGGCCCATCCGGATCAGGTGGAACGCATCCGGACGATGTTGCTGACCGTCAAGCCGCAGGGCTACGCGGCCTGTGCCGCTGCCATCCGCGACATGGACCAGCGGGAGTCGATCAAGACGATTACTGCGACGACGCTGGTAGTCGGCGGCACGCAGGATCCCGGCACGACGCCGGCGGATCATGCATTGATTGCTGCTTCGATTCCCGGCGCACAGCTCGTGATGCTCGAAGCCGCGCACCTGCTCCACATCGAGCGCCAACAAGAATTCACGGAAACGCTGCTGCAGTTTCTGGCAGCATGAGAACCAACCATAAGTAGCAGCACCCGGGGGTGCGCCGTGACTGCTTTCACTCGCAGAGACTTCGTTGCTGCCAGCGCTCTCGCCGGCGCTGCCCTCTCCGGATCCGTGCGCGCGGCCGGAGCTGCGGATCGCAAACCGATTTACAAGGAAGTCGAGCGCCGCCACGACGAATCCGTCAAGCGATTGCAGGAGTGGATCGGCGTCGGGTCGATCGCGGCGGAGAACGTCGGCATGCAGGAAGGTTGCGACACGATGCGCCGGCTCGCGCTCGACGCCGGCTTTCAGCGCGCCGAGTGCATCCAGACCAAGGGCCATCCCGGCGTGTTCGCCACGCTCGATACGGGCGCGAAACGCACGCTGGGGCTGTACTTCATGTACGACGTGAAGCAGGTGAATCCCGAGGAATGGTCGTCGCCGCCGTGGGAAGCGCGGCTCGTCGACATGCCGGAGCGCGGCAAGGTCGTGATGGGTCGCGGCGCAGTGAATCAGAAAGGACCGCAGGCGGCGTTCCTCGCCGCCCTGCACGCGATCCGCGGCGCCGGCCGCAAGATTCCGGTCAACCTGGTGCTGGTCGCGGAAGGCGAGGAAGAGATCGGCTCGCCGAATTTCCCGCAGATCGTGCTCGCACCGGAAGTGCGCAGTGCGCTATCGAAAAGTATCGGCGTGTTCATGCCCGAGGCCGCGCAGGAATGGGACGGCAGCGTGGTCATCACGCTCGGCAACAAGGGCGACATCGAGTGCGACCTGATCTCGAGCAGCGAGAAGTGGGGCCGCGGCGCGACGCGCGACGTCCATTCATCGCTCGCGGCGCGCCTCGATCAGCCGGCGTGGCACCTGGTGCAGGCTCTCAACACACTCGTGACACCGAACGGCGATCCGGCGATCGACGGCTTCTTCGAGAAAGTCCGCAAGCTCACGCCGGCCGAGCATGCGATGCTCGATCTCGCCGCCCAGAAGCTCGACGAGAAGGAGATGAAGGAGTCGCTCGGCATCAAGACCTGGGCGCGCGATGCGAACTGGCGGCAGGCGCTCGAGGATGGCGTCTCGCGGCCGACAGTGACCATCGAAGGTCTCGTCGGCGGCTACACCGGTCCCGGCGGCAAGACGATCCTGCCGCACCGGATGGTCGCGAAGCTCGACATGCGCCTCGTGCCGGACATGACGCCGGACGACACCGTCGCGAAACTGAAAGCGCACCTGGCCAAGCGCGGCTTCGGCGATATCGAAGTCGTGATCAACGGCGGCATGAACGAAGTTTCGTCGACGTCCGCGGATTCGGCGCTGATCCGCGCGGAGCGTGCTGTGTATCGCGAGTACGGCATCGAGCCGCTGCTGCTGCCGCGCTCCGGCGGCTCCGACCCGAGCTCGGTGTTCACCGGCGAGCCGCTGAAACTCGCATCCGGCGGATTCGGCATGGGCTTCGGCGAGCGCGCGCATGCGCCGGATGAGTACTACGTGATCGAATCGAACAATCCGAAGGTGGCGGGCATCGACGGCGCGGTGAAGTCGTGGGTCGATTGCCTCTACGCGCTGGCCTAGAAGGTCTTCGCCCCGCTGACTGCGAGCAGCACCGAGTACAACGACGAGGTCGCGGTGATGTAGAGGCGGTTGCGTTTCGGGCCGCCGAACGTCAGGTTCGCGACGCACTCGGGTAGCAGTATGCGGCCGAGCAGCGTGCCGTCGCGCTCGTGGCAGTGGACGGCTTCGCCGGCGCTGGTCCAGATGCGGTCGTTCATGTCGATGCGCAGGCCGTCGTACGTGCCATCGGCGCACTCGATGAAGACGTCGCCGCCGCGCAACTCGTCGCCGTGAACGTCGAAGACTCGCATGATGCCGCGCCCCTTGCCGGAATCGACGATGTACATGCGCCGTTCGTCGACGGAGAACGCCAGCCCGTTGGGCTGTGCGAAGCCGTCGGCGACCACCTTCACCGCGCCGGTGCGCGGATCGATGCGATAGACGCGACGTTCGCCGAGCTCGCTCGGCGCCAGGAACCCCTCGTAGTTCGAGTCGATGCCGTACGACGGATCGCTGAACCAGATCGAGTCGTCGGACTTCACCACGACGTCGTTCGGACTGTTGAACCGCTTGCCCTCGAAGCGATCGGCGAGCACGGTGATCGAGCCGTCGTGCTCGGTGCGCACCACGCGACGTGTGCCCTGCTGGCACGACACGAGCCTGCCCTGCCGATCGACGGTGTTGCCGTTCGTGTAGTCAGCCGGCTGGCGGAAAACGCTCACTGCTTCCGACTGCTCGTCGAAGCGCAGCATGCGGTCGTTTGGAATATCGCTGAACAGCAGTGAGCGCATCGCCGGGAAGTAGACCGGGCCCTCGGTCCAGCGGCAGCCGGTGAAGAGGCGCTCGATATTGGCGCTGGTGCGAATGCACTGGCGGAAACGCTCGTCGCGGATCTCGAAGTCGCGCACGGCCACGATGCTCACCTCACACGTTGAACCGGAAGTGCATGACATCGCCTTCGTGGACGATGTACTCCTTGCCCTCGAGCCGCAGCTTGCCGGCTTCCTTCGCGCCCTGCTCGCCCTTGTTCGCAACGTAGTCGTCGTAGGCGATTACTTCGGCGCGGATGAACCCTTTCTCGAAATCGGTGTGGATCACGCCCGCCGCCTGCGGCGCAGTCGCGCCGATCTTCACCGTCCAGGCGCGCACTTCCTTCGGGCCGGCAGTGAAGTACGTCTGGAGACCGAGCAGCTTGTAGCCGGCGCGGATCACGCGATTCAGGCCCGGCTCTTCGAGTCCGAGCTCCTGCAGGAAGTCGCCGCGATCGGCTTCGTCGAGCTGGGAGATTTCCGCTTCGATCGCCGCGCACACCGCCACGACTTCGCTGTTCTCTTCGAGGGCGCGCTGGCGCACGACGTCGAGATGCGGGTTGTTCTTGAAGCCGCCTTCGGCAACGTTGGCGACGTACATGGCCGGCTTGAGCGTGATCAGGTGCAGCTCCTGCAGCAGCCGCCGCTCCTCGGGATCCTTGATGAGCGAGCGCGCGGGCTTGCCGGAGTCCAGGTGATCGCGCAGCTTCTTCAGCAGGTCGCGCTGCCGGATCGCATCCTTGTCGCCCGCCTTCGAGGCCTTCTCGGCGCGCTGCAGCCCGCGCTCGACAGTATCGAGATCGGCCAGCGCCAGTTCGGTGTTGATCACTTCGATGTCGTCGAGCGGCTTGATGCGCCCCGCGACGTGCACGATGTCGTCATCCTCGAAGCAGCGCACGACGTGCGCGACCGCATCCGTCTCGCGGATGTGCGACAGGAACTGGTTACCGAGGCCCTCGCCCTTGGAAGCGCCGGCGACCAGGCCGGCGATGTCCACGAATTCGACCGTTGCCGGCAGTATGCGCGCCGGCTGCACGATGCCCGCGAGCACGTCGAGACGCGCATCGGGCACGGGCACGACGCCGACGTTCGGATCGATCGTGCAGAACGGATAGTTTTCCGCCGCGATCTGCGCGCGCGTCAGCGCATTGAAGAGTGTCGACTTGCCGACGTTCGGCAGACCGACGATGCCGCACTTGATGCCCACTTGTTGATTACTTCCCGTGCAGATCGTTCATGGCGCGCTCGGCGCCCTCTTCGAGGAACACCTGCAACGCCGGGAGAGCCTCGCCCACCGCGATCAGCAACTGCTCCTCTTCACCCTTCGGCGCGCGCCGCAGGACGTAGTCGATGACCTCGGACTTGTCGCCCGGATGCCCGATGCCGAGCCGCAGGCGCCAGAAATCCTGGCCGAGGTGCTTGATCGTGTCGCGCAGGCCGTTGTGACCGCCGGCGCCGCCGCCGAACTTGAAACGCACTTCGCCAACCGGCAGATCGAGCTCGTCATGCACGACCAGCACTTCGCTGGCCTGCACCTTCAAGTAGTCGAACAGCGCGCGAATCGCCAGGCCGCTGCGATTCATATAGGTCATCGGCTTGAGCAGGGTCACCTCGTTGCCGGACAGCTGCGTGCGGCAGATGTCGCCCTGAAACTTCGTGTGAGGACGGAAGCGCGCGCCAGCCTTCGCCGCAAGCGCATCCACGAACCAGAAGCCGGCGTTGTGACGCGTGAGCAGGTGCTCGGGTCCCGGATTGCCGAGACCGACGATGATCTTGAGCGCAGTGCCAGGCATGGGAGCGGGGTGATGGAGTGATAAAAGTGATGGAAGTGATGAGGCAAGGCCGCTTCATCACTCCATCACTCCATCACATGCATTCAGCGGCAACGCCGCCGAATGCCGCTGCATCACTTCTTGCCGCCTTCCTTCTTCGGCGCGGCAGCGGCTTTCGCTGCGCCAGCAGCAGCGGCTGCAGGCTTGCCTTCTTCCTTCTTGGCATCGCCACCCGCAGCGGGTGCGCCGGCAGCAGCCGGAGCAGCAGCACCGGCGGCAGGCGTCGCGCCTGCAACTGCGGCAGCAGCTTCGGCCGGCGCCGCTTCCACTTCCTCGGCGCGCGGATGATGGATCGACGCGACCGGCTCGTCGCGGCCATGCGCAAGATCCACCAGCTGCACGCCCGCGGGCAGCGGAATGTCCGACAGGCGTTTGATGTCGTTGATCTCCATCGCCGACAGGTCGACTTCGAGGAACTCCGGCAGATCCTTCGGCAGGCACATCACCTGCACGAGGTTCAGCAGGTGGGAGACCACGCCCCCCTGCGTCTTGACGCCGGGCGCGGCCGCGCCGCCCTTGAAGTGCAGCGGAATCTGCATGCGGATCTGCTCGTTCTCGAGCACGCGCTGCAGGTCCATGTGCAGGATCTGGTTCTTCGCCGGATGGCGCTGCACGTCCTTGACGATCGCCGGCTGCGTCTCGTCCTTGATCTTCAGCTGCAGGATCGTCGAGAAGAAGCGCTCGTTCACCAGCAACGTCAGCAGGTTCTGGTGGTCGAGCAGGATCTGGCGCGGCTCGTTGTGCCCGCCATAGAGAATCGCCGGTACTTTCCCGGATCGGCGCAGGCGGCGGCTCGCACCCTTCCCCTGCATGCCGTCACGCGGATCGGCGACCAGTTCAAAAGAGGTCTTCATGTGTAATCACTCCGTCAGTCCAACAACAAGGCCGATTGCGACCGCGACCAGTTCGCCATCGACCTGCCCAATCAATCGATATAGAGCGAGCTCACGCTCTCCTCGTCCCGAATGCGCCGCATCGTCTCCGCGAGCAGGCCCGCGACCGTCAGCTGACGGATCTTCGGGCAGTTCTTCGCGGCCTCGCGCAGCGGGATCGTGTCCGTCACCACCAGCTCGTCCAGGTCCGACTTCGCGATGCGATCGATCGCCGGTCCCGAGAACACAGGGTGCGTGATGTACGCAAGCACCTTCTTCGCGCCCGCGCCCTTCAGCGCGGTCGCCGCGTGACACAGCGTGCCGGCAGTATCGACCAGGTCGTCGATCAGCACGCAGCTCTTGCCTTCGACTTCGCCGATGATGTTCATCACCTCGGACTCGTTGGCGCGCGGACGGCGCTTGTCGATGATCGCCAGCTCGGCATCATCGAGGCGCTTCGCCAGCGCTCGTGCGCGCAGCACGCCGCCGACATCCGGCGACACGACCATCAGGTCCGGATACTTCTGCTTCCACACGTCGCCGAGCAGCACCGGCGAGGCATACACGTTGTCCACCGGGATATCGAAAAATCCCTGGATCTGGTCCGCGTGCAGATCGACCGTCAGCAGGCGATCAATGCCGGACCCCGCAATCATGTTCGCGACGACCTTCGCCGTGATCGGCACGCGCGTCGCGCGCGGCCGGCGGTCCTGGCGCGCATAGCCGAAGTACGGGATCACCGCGGTGATCCGCGCCGACGACGCACGCCGGCAGGCGTCCGCCATCAGCATCAGCTCCATCAGGTGATCGTTCGCCGGCGGCGACGTCGACTGCACCAGAAACACGTCGCGGCCGCGCACGTTCTCCAGCAGCTCGACGGTCGTCTCGCCGTCGCTGAAGCGGCCGACGCTCGAGCGGCCGAGCGGCACCATCAGGTGACGCGCGATGTCCTGCGCGAGCTGCGGGTTGGCATTCCCCGCGAACACAGCCATCGTGGAACGATCCATTCAGAGCCTCGTCTTACGGCATCGTCGTGGCTGGGGCGGAAGGATTCGAACCTCCGAATGGCGGGATCAAAACCCGCTGCCTTACCACTTGGCGACGCCCCACTAACGATCGGTGACCCGGGACAACAACGGCGAGCGATTCAGCCCGCGCACCACGTACCCGCTCCAGCGCGCCGGCAAGCGCGCCCGGACAGCCTGCGCAGTGTGCTCGTCGGGGAGGGCCACGAACACACAGGCGCCGGTTCCGGTCAGTCTTGCCTCACCAAATTCCTGAAGCCAATCAAGGGCTTCAGCGATCTCAGGATAGCGGCCACGAACGCACGACTCGCAGTCGTTGCGCCCGCCCGCGGCGAGAAAGCCGCGTATTGTCGTGACGGGGGAATTACGTGTCAATTCAGGGGCCTGAAAGACCTCCGCCGTGCTCACCGCGGCCTGCGGTTTCACCACCAGGAAGTGGCCCTCGGGGAAGTCGTACGGTGTCAGCTGCTCGCCGACGCCCTCGGCCCACGCCGCCGTGCCGCGCACGAAGAACGGCACGTCCGCACCGAGCGTCAACCCGATTTCCGCCAGCTCGTCGACAGACAACTGCAGCCGCCAAAGCTGATTCAGCGCGACGAGCACCGTCGCCGCATCCGAGCTGCCGCCGCCGAGGCCGGCCTGAATCGGAATTCGTTTCGTCACATCGATGCCGACGCCGGGAACGTCGCGACCTTGCGCGAGCGCGCGCGCCGCTTGCACGACGATGTCCGATTCCGCGGGGATTTCGGCCGGACCGGCGCTGCGCTCGATCGTTCCGGAGGGTCGCTCGTGAAAGCGCAGCTCGTCGCACAGATCGATGAACTGCATCGCCGACTGCAGCAGGTGATAACCGTCGGCGCGGCGACCGACGATGTGCAGGCAAAGGTTGAGCTTCGCCGGCGCAGGCCAGGCGGGGGTGTCGAAAGAGCCTTGGCCGCTTTCGACCGGAAAACCAGCGTTCATTGGCCGAGCTGCCACCGATCGACGACGATGCGCACGCGCGCCTCGCCGTTGCTCGCGCTCAACTTCACGGGGACGCGCGCACCCGGATCAGTCGAATAGCGCTGATAGTCGATGCGCCAGCCGCCCTGCTCCAGCGTCACGACGCCGTCCGCCGCCGGCTCGTGCCACTGATGCTCGCCCGGCGCCGCGAGGCCGAGAATCCAGTAGCGCAGATTTCCGGCAGGCACCGGCGCGCCGAGTCGCGCTTCGAGCTCATCCCACGCCGCCGCAGACTCGAGCTTGCGACCGTCGGCAGTTTCGAGCTTGAGCTCCGGGCTCGCCGGATCGCCGCGCAGTTGCAGCCGCACGCTGCCGACACCGACCGGGCCACGAATCTGCACTTCGGTGCGATCGCCGCGCTGCTGCCAGTCGAAGGAGCCGGAGCCGCCGTTCTCCGGGCCCGACACGCCGAGACGTCCGCGGGCGTGCCAGCTATCGAGGTGCTCGAGATCGATGTTCGCAGGAACGCCGCTCGGCCGCGGCGCGCTCGCGCAGCCAGCGATGAAGACGACCAGAATGAGCAGGAATTGCCGCTGCATGGCAGTGGCCGATCACTTGAGCTTCTGCAGACTCTGCTTCAGCTCGTCGTTGTCGGGATAACGCTCGCTCGCCTTGCTCAAAACCTCGCGCGCCTCGTCCTTGCGATTGAGCGCCTGCAGCACTTCGCCGAGATGCAGGTCGACTTCCGGATCGCTGATGCGGCGCTTGGCGTGCTCAAGATACTTGAGCGCTTCGTCGTTGCGGCCGAGGCGATGCAACGCCCAGCCCATGCTGTCGAGCACTGCGCCGCTGTCCGGCGTCTGCGCCAGTGCGTCCTCGATCAGCTTCTGTCCTTCACGATGCTGACGCGTGCGATCGACCAGGATGTAGCCGAGCGCATTGGTGGCGGCCGGATCGCCGGGACGATCCGCTACCAGCTTGCGCAGGTCGGCGACCGACTCGCTGACCTTGTCCGCGGTCTCGAGCTGGAACACGCGCGCGAAACGCAGCTCGGCGGAGTCCGGATATTCCTTCAGGGCGCTGTCCAGCAGCGCGAGGGCGCCGCTGGCGTCGTCGCTGGTGGCCAGCAGGTTGGCACGCGCGATGATCGCATCGATGCGGTACTGCGAGCGCGTCGCCGCGAAATCTTCGAGGTGCTTCAGCCCGACGTCGAGCCCCTGCTGTTTCGCCTTGATGCGCGCGGCGCGCGTCTGCGCACCCATCGCGAACTCGCCGCCGGTCACGCGGCCGTAGTACTGCAAGGCGTCGTCCCATGCGTCGCGCGACTCGGCGATCGCGCCGAGATAGAACAGCGACTCGTAAACGAAGCGGCCGTTCTGCACGAGACTCGTGAACCGCTGCGCGGCGGCGTCGCGATTACCGAGCTGGAAATCGATGTCGGCGAGCGCGCGCTCGGCGACCGGCCCCGATTCGGTGGTCGACAGCGCTTCGAGCTCCTTGCGGCCCTCTGCTTCCTTGCCCGCCTGCATCATCATCAGCGCATATTCGAGCCGGTAGGACTCCTGCCGGTCCTGCTCGATGACTTTGCGCGCCGTCTCCAGCGCAGCATCCTGGTCGCCCATCAGCATCTGCACGCGGGCCAGCAACAGGCCGGACGGCGACCAGAACTGCCCGAGCTCGCGCGCCTTCTGCGCGTGCTGGAGCGCGAGCGCGAAGTTGTCGGATTGCACGGCTGCCTGGGCGAGCGCGTAGTGCGCTTCGGTGAGGAGCGGATATTTCTCGACCAGCTTCTGCAGCACGGCCGTCGCGCCCGGGGCCGGCGCCTCGTCGGAGATCTGCGGCAGCAGCTGCAGAAACCCGGCCTGCGGATTGATGAAGGCCGTCTGCAGCAGCATGGCGAGGTGCTCGGCAGCGACGTCGATCTCATATAAATGCAGCGCTCCGAACGCCGCGAAGCGATGCGCCTCCTCGCTCGTCTGATTCAGGTTCAGCCAGTGATTCGCAGCTTCGAGCACCAGCGTCCATTGCTGATGTTCGAACGCCACGCGCGCTGCCTGCTCGCATAGCTGCTCGTCGGACGCGGCGGTCGCGGCGCGGACATAGGCCATCGCCGCCTCGCGATACTGGCCCCGCTGCAGGGCGACTTCCGCGCCCAGCACCAGCGCATTCGGATCGCTCGGCAGCTCCTGGCCCGACGGAGTCGTCGCCTGCTTCGCCTGTTTGCCCGTGGTCGCGCACGCGGCCGTCAGTAACGTCACTACCAGCAGCGCCGCCAGGCGTGCGAAGTTGAGATTGGGTCGCATCATCGTCGCGCGACTATATCAGCTCCACCCCCGCGGCCGCCGTACCGGGAATTGCGGCACTCACCTTGTCATATACACATGCTTACCGGAGAATCGCTGCCGCTTGGCAGCTGTCCCCCCGGCATGACACTCCTCGTCATCGGCATCAATCACCGCACCGCGCCGGTCGAAATCCGCGAGAAAGTCGTATTCGACGGCGACGAGCTGCCCGAAGCGCTGCAGGAGCTGAGCGGCGTGGCCGGCGTGCGCGAAGCGCTGATCGTGTCCACGTGCAACCGGACCGAGCTGTACTGTTTCAGCGACGGCGAGCAGGAACCGCTGGTGGCGTGGCTGAGCGGCTGGCACGACCTGACAGCCCACAATCTGGATATCTCCGGCAGCCTGTATCGGCTCAGCGGCAAGCCGGCGATCCAGCACGTTTTCAGCGTCGCCTGCGGCCTGGATTCGCTGGTGCTCGGCGAGCCACAGATTCTCGGCCAGCTCAAGACTGCGTACCGCACGGCGCAGGATCAGCGGGTCACCGGCCCGTATCTGAACCGGCTGATGCAGACCGCGTTCTCGGTCGCGAAGCGCGTGCGCACGCAGACGCAGATCGGCGCGAATGCGGTGTCGGTCGCGTCCGCCGCCGTATCGCTGGCGCGCAAGATCTTCGAGAACTTCGCGGATCACACGGCGCTGCTCGTCGGCGCCGGCGAGACGATCGCGCTCGCAGCGCGCCATCTGCGGGCGCACGGCTTGCGGCGAATGATCGTCGCGAATCGCAGTCTCGATCGCGCGCAGGAGCTGGCGCAGGAATTCGACGGCTTCGCGATCGGCCTCGAGGCGCTGGCGACGCATCTGCCGGAGGCGGACATCGTGATCAGCTCGACTGCGAGCCCGACGCCGGTGATCACGTTCGACGCGGTGCGCGCCGCGTTGCGCGCGCGGCGACGCAAGCCGATCTTCATGGTCGACATCGCAGTGCCGCGCGACATCGAGCCGGAGGTCGCGAAGCTCGAGGACATCTACCTGTTCACGATCGACGATCTGCAGAACGTCGTGAACGAGAACCTCGCGTCGCGCCAGGAAGCGGCGCAGGACGCGAACGAGATGCTGGCGCTGGAGATCGGGCAGTTCGAGCAGCACTTGAAGACGCTCGACGCCGTTCCCACGATCCGGCAATTGCGCGACGAGGCGGAGCTGGTGCGTGCCGCCACCGTCGAGCAGGCGCGCCGCATGCTCGCCGCGGGTCGCGATCCGCGCGAAGTCATCGATTTCCTGGCGGCGACGCTCACGAACCGCCTGCTGCACGGGCCCAGCCAGCGGCTGCGCGAAGCCGCCGAGCGCGGCGAGAGCGAGGTGCTGGAAGCCGCGCGCGCCCTGCTGGTCCCGGACAAGGCTGAATGAAAGATTCGATCCGCAGAAAACTGGAGAAGCTCGCCGAGCGCCACGAGGAGGTGAGTCACCTGCTCGCCGATCCCGGCGTGATCGCCGACACCAACAGGTTCCGCGAGCTCTCGATGGAGTATTCGCGCCTCGATCCCGTGATTGCACGCTATCGCGCGTACCTGGAGCTGCTGAGCGAGCGCACGTCTGCGCAGGAGATGGCCGAGGGCGCGGACAACGAGCTGCGCGAGCTCGGTCGCGAAGAGCTGGCGAGCCTGACCGCTCGCCTGGAGCGCGAAGAAGAAGAGCTGGCGAAGCTGCTGCTGCCGAAAGATGCACGCGACGACAGCAACATTTATCTCGAAGTGCGCGCCGGCACCGGCGGCGACGAGGCGGCGATCTTCGCGGGCGACCTGTTCCGCATGTATTCGCGCTACGCCGACGAGCAAGGCTGGGGCGTCGAAGTGCTGTCGGAGAATCCCGGCGAGCATGGCGGCTACAAGGAAATCATCAGCCGCGTCGTCGGCAGGGGCGCGTTCTCGCACTTCAAGTTCGAGTCGGGCACTCATCGCGTGCAGCGCGTGCCCGCGACCGAAGCTCAGGGTCGCATTCATACTTCCGCGGTGACAGTCGCGATCCTGCCGGAGCAGGATGAGATCGAAGCGGTCGAGCTCAACCCCGCGGAGCTGCGCATCGATACCTTTCGTGCATCCGGCGCCGGCGGCCAGCACGTCAACAAGACCGACTCCGCGATTCGCATCACGCACCTGCCGACGGGCATCGTCGTCGAGTGCCAGGACGAGCGCTCGCAGCACAAGAACCGCTCGCGCGCGATGTCGCTGCTGAAAGCGCGGCTGATGGCCGCCGAGCGCGAGCGTCGCGACAAAGCCGAGGCGCAATCGCGCAAGCTCCAGGTCGGATCGGGCGATCGCTCGGAGCGCATCCGCACCTACAACTTCCCGCAAGGCCGCGTTACCGACCATCGCATCAATCTGACGCTGTACAAGCTCGCGGACGTGATGAACGGGCGGCTGGGCGAGCTGATCGGCCCGCTGCAGCAGGAGTTTCAGGCCGAGGAGCTGGCGCGAATAACAGAATGATTCTGTTAACAATTAACATGGCCTGATATCTTCGTGATATCTTCGTGGCGTCACAGGAGAACGCCATGAACAAGGCCATACAAGAACGCGAGACCACCACCCTGCCCGGCATGTTGATGGTGCTGCTGCTGCTCGTATTCACGGCTGCGGCTGCCTGGTGGGTGATCACCTCGTTGCTGCACATGCTCAACCCGGTGCCGGCGATCGTCGTGCTGGTGATCGTGCTGTTCCTGTGGGGCGGCTTCTTCATCGTGCAGCCGAACACGGCCGCGGTGCTGCAGTTCTTCGGCAAGTTCGTCGGCGTCGAGCGCAACAGCGGGCTGCGCTGGACCAATCCGTTCTTCACCAAGAAGAACGTCACGCTGCGCGTGCGCAACTTCGAGTCGAGCAAGCTGAAGGTGAACGATCTGGAAGGCTCGCCGATCGAGATTGCGGCCGTGGTCGTGTGGCAGGTGCACGATTCCGCGGAGGCCGTGTTCAACGTCGACAGCTACGAAGACTTCGTGCACGTGCAAAGCGAAGCGGCGGTGCGACAGATGGCGACCAGCTATCCCTACGATCTGCACGAAGAGCACAAGATCGCACTGCGCTCCCACTCGCGCGAGATCAACGAGCATCTGAAGAACGAGATCCAGGAACGGCTGGAACGTGCCGGGGTCACGGTGCTGGAAGCGCGTGTGAGTCACCTCGCCTACGCGCCGGAAATCGCGCAGGCGATGCTGCAACGTCAGCAGGCCGCCGCGATCATCGCAGCGCGCACACGCATCGTCGAAGGCGCCGTCACGATCGTGCATATGGCGCTCGACCGCCTCGCCGAGAAAGGCGTCGTGCAGCTCGACGAAGAGCGCAAGGCTGCGATGGTCTCGAACCTGCTCGTAGTGTTGTGCGGCGAGCGCGGTGCGCAGCCGGTCGTCAACACCGGCACGCTTTATAGTGGCTGAGAAAAAAGCCTATCCGCTGCGCATCGGCAGCGACGTCCTCGACGCCCTGCAACGCTGGGCGGAGGACGAGCTGCGCAGCCTGAATGCGCAGATCGAATACGTGCTGCGCGACGCCCTGCGCAAGAACGGCCGGCTGAGGTCGGACGACGCGCCCGAAGGCAAGACGAAGAAGGAGTCGGGCTGAAGCCCGACCTAGGGACGGTTCCGGTGTAGATCGGGCCGCTCCAGCGCCTCCTGCGCCCGCGCCATTCGCGCATCCCTGCGCAGCAGCTTCAGCCCGACAATGCCGCTTGCAGATCCGCCACCAGGTCTTCGACGTCCTCGATGCCGACCGACAGGCGAATCAGCGAATCATCGATGCCCAGCGCCTTGCGCTGCTCCGGCGGCACCGATGCGTGCGTCATCAGCCCGGGGTGATCGACGAGGCTCTCGACGCCGCCGAGACTCTCGGCGAGCGTGAAGATGCGGCAACGCTCGAGCACGCGCTTCGCTTCTTCCAGACCGCCCTTCACCGCGAAGCTGACGATGCCGCTGAAGCCGTTCTTCATCTGGCGTTTCGCCAGCTCGTGCTGCGCGTGGCTCGGCAACCCGGGGTAGAAGACGTGCGCGACGCGGGCATGCTTTTCGAGCCAGCCTGCGATGTGCAAACCGCTTTCGCTCGCCTGCCGCATGCGCAAAGCCAGCGTCTTCAGGCCACGCAGCGCGAGGAAGCTGTCGAACGGCCCGGCAATCGCGCCGACCGCGTTCTGCAGGAACGCGATCTTCTCTGCGAGCTGCGCATCTGCAGTCACGGCGACGCCGCCGACCATGTCCGAGTGGCCGTTCAGATACTTCGTCGCCGAGTGCATGACGATGTCGGCGCCCAGCTCCAGCGGCCGCTGGATCCACGGACTCGCAAACGTATTGTCGACGACGGTGAGGATGCCGCGCTGGCGCGCGAGCTCCGCCACCTGCGCGATGTCGACCAGTCGCAGCGTCGGATTGGTCGGCGTTTCGATCCAGATCAGGCGCGTCTGCGGGCGCACCGCTTTCACCAGGTTCTCGTGCTGCGTCAGATCGACGAAGCTGATGTCGAGATTCGCGGAACGCCGCCGCACCCGCTCGAACACGCGGAACGTGCCGCCGTACAGATCGTTCATCGCCACGATGTGGCTGCCGGAATCGATCAGCTCCAGCAGCGTGCTGGTCGTCGCCATGCCCGATGCGAACGCGAAGCCGTGCGTGCCGCCTTCGAGATCGGCAATGCAGCGCTCGTACGCACCCCGTGTCGGATTCGCGGTGCGCGCGTAGTCGTAACCCTTGTGCACGCCGGGGCTCGACTGCGCATAGGTCGACGTGGCGTAGATCGGCGGCATCACGGCGCCAGTCGAAGGATCGGGCGATTGCCCGCCGTGAATGCAGCGAGTCGCAAAACGAAGCGATTGTTTGGAAGACATGAGTTCAAACCTGCCGACGAAGGTAGTTCAGGACGTCCGAGCGCGTGATCAGTCCCTGGAATTTGTCGCCGTCCATCACGGCTGCGGAGGAAACGACGTCCAGCATTGCGACCAGATTGTTGATGGACAGCGTCTTGTCGACGCGCAGGAATGTCGAAGTCATGGCATTGCGCACCGGCTCCTTGAAGCGCTCCGGGCGGCCGAACGCGAAGCGCAGGATGTCGTCCTCGGTGATGACGCCGATGAGCTGATCGTCGTCCATCACGGGCAATTGCGAGAAGCCGGCGTTGCGCAGGCGGTTGTGCGCAGTGGTCAACACATCGTTCGGCCCGACCGTGATCGTCGCGCGCTCGCCGTGCGGCCGGCCGATCAGGTCGCGCAGATCGCCGTACTGCTCGCGTTCGATGAAGCCCTGATCCTCCATCCAGAAATCGTTGTAGAGCTTCGACAGGTAGCGCGCGCCGGTGTCACACGCGAGCGTGACCACACGCTTCGGCGTCGTCTGCTCGCGGCAGTAACGCAACGCGCCCGCGAGCAATGTGCCCGTGGACGACCCGGCGAGAATCGCTTCTTTCTGCAGCAGCTCGCGCGCCGTCTGGAACGACTCGGCATCCGAGATGCTGTACGCGCGCTTGGTCAGCGAGAAATCGCAGATCGTCGGAATGAAGTCCTCACCGATGCCTTCCACCAGCCACGAGCCCTTCTGCGTCATCTTGCCGGTGGCGATGTACTCCGCGAGGATCGAGCCCTGCGGGTCGGCGAGCACCAGCTCGACGTGCGGCGCGTGCTTCTTGAAGAACGCCGCGAGCCCGCCGATCGTGCCGCTCGAGCCGACGCCGAGCACCACGGCATCCAGCTTCTGCGACATCTGCTCCCAGATCTCCGGCCCGGTGGTTTCTTCGTGCGCCTTGGGATTGTCGGGATTGCCGAACTGGTTGATGAAGTACGCGCCCGTGCGCTGGGCAATCGCCGCGCCGAGATCCTGGTAGTACTCGGGATGACCCTTGGCGACGTCGGAGCGCGTCAGCACGACTTCCGCACCCATCGCGCGCAGGTTGAAGATCTTCTCCTGGCTCATCTTGTCGGGCAGTACCAGGATCAGGCGATAGCCCTTCTGCGCGGCGACCAGCGCGAGACCGAGACCGGTGTTGCCGGCCGTCGCCTCGACGATCGTGCCGCCAGGCTTGAGCTCGCCGCGCTTTTCCGCCTGCGCAATCATCGACAGGCCGATGCGATCCTTGATCGAGCCGCCGGGATTCATGTATTCGAGCTTCAGGAACAGCTCGCACGGCCCGGTATCGAAGCGGTGAAGGTGCAGCATCGGCGTCTTGCCGATCATTTCGATTGCGTTCTCGTAGACGCGCATGGTGAGTCGCCGGAATGCGATTCCGACCTACAATGAAGTGAAGATGAGCGATTGTACGTGACTCAGACCATCTCCGACGCGCTGCATACCGCGACGCTGCTGCTGGAGCGCTCGTCCGCATCCGCGCGTCTCGACGCCGAGCTGCTGCTCGAATACGTAACGGGTCTGTCGCGCGCGGATTTCCGCGCGGCGCCGGAGCGCGCGCTGCCCGCCGCCGCCGGCTGGTCCTTTCAGCAACTGATCAGGCGGCGCCTACAGGGCGAGCCCGTTGCATACATACGCGGACAGCAGGAGTTCTGGTCGCTGCTGCTCGAAGTGACACCGGCAGTGCTGATCCCGCGACCGGAAACAGAGCTCGTGGTGGAGCGGACGCTGGCGCACCTGCGCCCCGACGCCATGGAAGTCGCCGATCTCGGTGCCGGCAGCGGCGCGATCGCGCTGGCAATCGCAAGCGAGCGCCCGGCGCTGCAGGTCACCGGCGTGGACGTTTCCGCCGAGGCAGTGGAAATCGCGACGCGCAACGCAGCGCGCCTGCAGATCCGCAACGTTCGCTTCGAGCGCGGCAGCTGGTTCACGCCGCTGGCGGGCCGTCGCTTCGATATCGTCGCCTCGAACCCTCCCTACGTCGCGCGCGGCGACGCCGACCTGGCTGTGGGAGTCAGCCGCTTCGAGCCCGAAGGTGCGCTGATTCCCGGGGCCAGCGGGCTGGAGGCGATCGAGCAGATCGTCGCGCAGGCAGGCGGCCATCTCAAGCCTGGCGGCTGGCTCATCCTGGAGCACGGCTGGACCCAGGCCGGCGCAGTCCGCGACCGACTTGTGCGCAACGGCTTCGCTCACGTACGCTCCCACGCCGATTTGGCGGGCCATGAACGAGTGACGGAGGGCTGCATCCCATGATCGAATTCAAGACGTCGAAAGGAACCTTCACGGTGCAGCTGTTCGACAAGCAAGCGCCGGTGTCGGCCGAGAATTTCCTGAAGTACGTCGACGAAGGCTTCTTCGACGGCACCGTCTTTCACCGCGTGATCCCCGGCTTCATGATCCAGGGCGGCGGCCTGACCGCGGACCTGCAGAACAAGAAAGGCCATGCGCCGATCAAGAACGAAGCAACCAACGGCCTGAAGAACAAGCGCGGCACTCTGGCGATGGCGCGCACCAACGACATCAACAGCGCCACCTCGCAGTTCTTCGTCAACCTGGTCGACAACGACTTCCTCGACAACAAGCCCGGCAACTTCGGCTATGCCGTGTTCGGCCGCGTCGATTCGGGAATGGACGTCGTTGACGCGATCGCAGCCGTGAAGACCGGCAGGAAGGGCGGCCACGAGGACGTGCCGACCGAGACTGTGGTCATCGAGTCGGCACGCCGGTTGGGGAAGGTGTAAGTCAGGCTGCTCCAGCGCCTCCTGCGCCCGCGCCATTCGCGCATCCCTGCGCAGCAGCTTTAGCCCGACGGCCTCAGCGGAAGAGCACGCTCACGCCGACTATGTCGGCGTCGCCTTCGCCGGTGTCGTCGTCGCCGAGATCGAGGTAGCGCTGGTACTCGACGCGCAGCGAATAGCTGTCGTTGATGTTCCAGGCGCCGCCGATCCCGAAGAAGAATTCGGTCTCGCCCGCCTTGGTTTCGTCGTGCACGACGTTCTCGTTGAACTCCACGTCGCGCAGACGGCCGCGCAGGCGCGTATCGGCGAAGTAGACGCCACCCTTCACGTGCGCGTCGAAGCGCTCGCCGATCGGCAGGATCCCGAGCACGGCGGCCGTCGGGCCGGAGCTCTTGAAGCGCAGCGATGCTTCCACCGGGAAGATCTCGACGCCGTCGTCGACGGTCATGATCGCCTCATACAGCCCTTCGCCGAGGTCGACGTAGCCGACTTCCGCCGCGACGTAGCGATTGAAGCGGTAGCCGACCTGCAGACCCCAGCCGATGTCGCTGTCGTCCAGCGAAGAATCGAAGCCGATCACGTCGAGGCCGCCGAGCTCGAGCGTGGCCGCGATCGGCAAGCCGAAGTCCTCGTCGAAATCCTGCTTGGAGCCGCCCATGTCGACGCTGCTCGCGCCGCCGGTGAGGCCGAAATAGAGCCCGGTGTTCTCAGCAAACGCCGTGTTCGCCGCAACCATCCCCAATGCCGCCACGAGCGCGGCAGCCATACGCTGCTTGCCAGTCATCTGCGTCTCCGTCGTTATGACATCATTGCTTCCATGTGAAGCGGCGCACGATTCTACGGAACGCGTCTCGCCGCTCAACGAAATAGCTCACGAAATCTGATGACTGCAGCAACTTTCTTCCGCCGCGTACTGCGCCTGTTCAGCTGGCTGCTCGTGCTCTTCGTCGTGCTGAGCATCGGCTCGGTGATCGCGTTCCGCTGGATAGATCCGCCCACCTCCGCGTTCATGGTTCGCGAGCGCATGATCGGTCCGAAAGCCGGCGCCAAGGCGTATGCAGTTCGCTACCGCTGGGTCGATTGGTCGAATACTTCGCCGCACGTGAAAGTCGCAGTGATTGCTGCAGAGGATCAGAACTTTCCCGCGCACTACGGCTTCGACCTCAAGTCGATCAATGACGCGCTCGCGGATCGCGAGCGTGGCCGTCGCGTGCGCGGCGCGAGCACGATCTCGCAGCAGGTCGCGAAGAACCTGTTCCTGTGGCCGAGCCAGACGTGGCTGCGCAAGGGTCTCGAAGCGTATTTCACGGTGCTGATCGAAACGCTGTGGCCCAAGCAGCGCATTCTCGAGGTCTACCTCAACATCGCGGAGTTCGGACGCGGCGTGTTCGGCGTCGGCGCCGCCGCGGACGTGTTCTTCCACAAGCCCGCTGCACGCTTGAGCCAGTACGACGCGGCGTTGCTGGCCGCCGTGCTGCCGAGCCCAAAACGAATGCGCGTCAACGCACCGTCGAACTACGTTCGCTCGCGACAGCAGTGGATTCTCGGCCAGATGCGCGGCCTGGGCGGCACCGCGCTGTTGAAGGAATTGTCGGGTTGAGCCTGCTGCGCAGGGATGCGCGAATGGCGCGGGCGCGCAGGCGCGGGAGCGGCCCGACCTACATCACGCCCTCACTATCTTCTGATCGATCGCCCCAAATACGCTGCGCCCCGCGGCGTCCAGCATCTCGATCCGCACGCGGTCGCCGAACTTCAGAAACGGCGTGACCGGCTTGCCGTGCTCGATCTGCTCCAGCGTGCGGCGCTCGGCCAGGCACGCCGAGCCGCGGCTGCGATCGTAGTTGGAAATCGTGCCCGAGCCGACGATTGTGCCGGCGCGTGCGTTGCGCGTCTTCGTTACGTGCGAGATCAGGCGCGGGAAATCGAACGTCATGTCGATGCCAGCCTCGGGCTTGCCGAACGGCTTGCCGTTGATCTCCACGCTCAGCGGCAGGTTGATCTTGCCGCCATCCCAGGCCTCGCCGAGCTCGTCCGGCGTCACGGCGACCGGCGAGAACGCAGTTGCGGGCTTCGATTGATAGAAGCCGAAACCTTTCGCGAGCTCCGCCGGAATCAAGTTGCGCAGCGACCAGTCGTTCGCGAGCATCAGCAGCTTGATGTGCTGGCGCGCCTGGTCGGGGCTCGTGCCCATGGGCACGTCGTCGGTGACCACGGCGACTTCGCCTTCGAGGTCGATGCCGAACTCCTCGCTCGGCACCGGCACGTCTTCGTTGGCGCTGAGAAAATCGTCCGAGCCGCCCTGGTAGACGAGCGGATCGTTCCAGAAGCTCGCGGGCATCTCCGCACCGCGCGCCTTGCGCACCAGCTCGACGTGATTCACGTACGCTGAGCCGTCGACCCACTGAAACGCGCGCGGCAACGGCGCCATGACGCGATCGATGCGAAATGGCGCGGACGTGACAGCGCCTTTGTCCAATGACTCGGCCGCGTCGCGCAGCAGTGGCACGCATCGCGACCAGTTATCGAGCGCCTCCTGCAAAGTGCTCGCGATATGCGACACCGGCAGCGCCCGCGTGAGGGTGCGATTCACGATGACCAGCTGGCCGTCGCGCGAGCTGTTGCGCACCGTCGCGAGCTTCATTTTTCTTTCCAGCTGTCGACGTAGCCGGCCCACTCGACTTCCTGCGCGGCCGGCGTGATTTCCAGCGCATCGCGCGCATCGACCATCACCGCGTATTCGTCAGTCGCCGGCTTCGATTGCACCAGCATGTTCTTCAGCGCCTTCGGATGCGGACCGTGCGTAAAGCCGCACGGGTGCATCGTCATCATGCCCGGAGCGATGTTGTCGCGCGAGAAGAAGTTGCCGGCGTGGTAGAAGATCACTTCATCGTAGTCGTCGTTGTTGTGGAAGAACGGCACTTTGAGCGCACCCGGATCGGTTTCGAACGGTCGCGGCACGAACGTACACACCACGAAACGATTGGCGACGAAGGTCGTGTGCACCGAAGGTGGCAGATGATAGCGATGGCTCGCGACCGGGCGGATGTGCTCGACGTTGATGCGCACGACCGACAGATCGCCGTGCCAGCCGGTTGCATCGAGCGGATTGAACGGATAGGTGACGACCGACACGGCGTTGTTGCGCTTTACGCGCACCTGCCACGCACGATCATCGCTCTGCTGCGCCACGAACGCCGCGTCCATCTTCGGCACGTCCAGCATGGCCGGATCGAAGATCGCGTGATTGCCGAGCATGCCCTTGTCCGGCAGCGAGTAGCTCGAATTCGTCGCCTCGATCAGCAGTGCGGCCAGCGGTTGCTGCGTGTCGATGCGCCACATCGTGCCGCGGGGAATGACGACGTAGTCGCCCGCGGCGAGCGTCAGATGACCGTAGTCGCAGTGAAGCTCGCCCGTGCCCTGGTGCAGGAACAGCAGGTCGTCGCCGTCCGCGTTGCGCACCAGATGATCCATCGACGAGGAGGTCTGCCAGAAGCGCATGCGGACGTGCGCATTGCGCAGTACGTCTGCCGCTTGCCACGGCGAGCCTTGCGTACGCGCCAGCTTGTTCAGATCGAATGCATGCGGTCGCAGCGGACCTTCGAAAGCAACCCATCCCGTCGGCGGATGCTTGTGATGAAAGAAGGCGGCCGGTCCGAAGAAGCCTTCCTTGCTGATTTCGCGCTCATACGTGCCGGCGGGCATGTCGGCGTGCGCCTGGCGCGAAGCCGTGCCCTCGACCTGCGGGACGGAGATCGGCCGCTTCATGTCACAGCACTCCTCACAACACACCCCGACGCATCTGGTCCAGCTCGATCGATTCGAACAGCGCCCGGAAGTTGCCTTCGCCGAAACCCTCGTTGCCCTTGCGCTGGATGATCTCGAAGAAGATCGGGCCGATCACGTTCTGCGTGAAGATCTGCAGCAGCAGGCCCTCGCCCTTCTCCGGATTGCCGTCGAGCAGGATGCGGCGCTTGCGCAGCTCTTCCAGGTTCTCGCGGTGGCCGCGGACGCGCGCATCCACGCCCTCATAATATGTATCAGGCGTGTCCTGAAACTGCACGCCCTGCCCGCGCAGCACGTCCACGGTGCGGACGATATCCGGCGTGCCGAGCGCGATGTGCTGGATGCCCTCGCCGCGATACTCCTGCAGGTACTCCTCGATCTGCGACTTGTCGTCCTGCGACTCGTTGATCGGGATGCGGATCTTGCCGCACGGGCTGGTCATGGCGCGGCTGAACAGGCCCGTCTTCTTGCCTTCGATGTCGAAGTAACGGATTTCGCGGAAGTTGAACAGCTTCTCGTAGAAGCCCGCCCACTTGTTCATGTTGCCGCGGGCGACGTTGTGCGTCAGGTGATCGATATACGTCAGACCGGCGTCACTCACGCCACCTTCGGACTTCACCGGCAGGAAATCGACGTCGTAGATGGTGCGCTCGCCGTAGCGGTCGACGAGATAGATGAGGCTGCCGCCGATGCCTTCGATCGCCGGGATCTGCAGCTCCATCGGTCCGACGCGCGTCTCGACCGGTTTTGCCCCCAGGTCGATGCAGTGCTTGTAGGCAGCAGCGGCATCCTTCACGCGGAAGGCCATGGCGCACGCCGACGGACCGTGCTCGCGCGCGAACGCTTGAGCAAAGCTGTCCGGCTCCGCGTTGATGATGAAGTTGATGTCGCCCTGGTTGTGCAGGGTGACGTTCTTGCTGCGATGCCGCGCCGTCACCGGGAAGCCGAGGCGCTGGAACAGCGTGCGCAGCAGCTCCGGATCGGGAGCGGTGTATTCGACGAACTCGAAGCCGTCGGTGCCGACGGGGTTGTCCCCGGTCGGATCGTTCGAGGGCGGACGGGAAGCAGTGGCCATAGGGAGAATTCCGCAAGATGAATGGTTACAATTGAAACTATTCGCCTCCGGGCAGTCAAGCGCGGCACCTGACGTGACTGGATCCCCCGACAAGCTGCACCTCGAGCATTTCGTTCCCTATCGCCTTTCGGTGCTCACCAACATCGTCAGCATGAGCATTGCCGACGCCTACGAGCGCGAGTTCGGCCTGACGATCCCGCAGTGGCGCGTCATAGCCGTCCTGGCGCGCTATCCGGGCCTGTCGGCGATCGAAGTCGCAGAGCGAACCGCGATGGACAAGGTCGCGGTGAGCCGCGCCGTGCAGGGTCTGCTCGCAGCGCGGCGCCTCGTGCGCTCCTACGACGCCGGTGACCGCCGCCGCACGCGTCTGCGGCTCTCGAGTGCCGGCAAATCTGTATACACGCGCGTTGCGCCGCTCGCACTGACTTACGAGAAGAAACTGCTCGACGCGCTCAGCCCTACCGACCGCAAGGCGCTGGATCGCCTACTTGGACGCCTCGTGAGCCGTGCAAGGACCATGGCTAGAAGCGGCTAGCTGTTGGCGGTTAGCGGTCAGTGAGATGCCGCAGCGTCCAGCGTCTCCGCACTAGCCGCCAACCGCTAACCGCCAACCGCTTCATTCTTCTATAATTCGCGCCCCGCACAGCGCCCCGCCCCTCTATGACCATCGCCATTCCCGCTGCCCGCCAGAAACTGATCGAGCGCATCGCGACGACTTCGCGCCGCCTGCGCAAGCGCGCCGATCCGCTGCCGGCGGAAGACTTCATCCGCCAGTACTACCACGGCGTGGCGGAAGAGGATCTGGCCGAATATCGCAGCGAGGAGCTGGCAGCCGCGGCGCTCACCCACCTGCGCTTCGCCTCGGTGCGCAAGCCCGGACAGCCGCTGGTCCGCATCTACAACGCCGAGGAGGCGCGCGACGGCTGGACGTCGCGGCACACGGTCGTCGAAGTGACGGTCGAAGACATGCCGTTCCTGGTCGATTCGCTCGGCATGATCCTGACGCGGGCGGGTCTCACGATTCACTTGATGGTGCATCCGGTGCTCGCAGTGCGGCGCGATCGTCGCGGCGAGCTGCAGGAGCTCGCCGAAGGCGACCGCACGAACGGCCCGTTCCGCCGCGAATCGTGGCAGCACATCCAGATCGACCGCATTGGCGACGAGCATCGGCTGCGGGAGCTGGAAGCTAAGATCGAGCGCATGCTCAGCGATGTGCGGGCCGCGGTCGCGGACTGGCGCACGATGCGCGAGCGCGCAATCGAAGTCGCCGAGGAAATCGCACGTCGCCCGCCGCCGTCCGGCGCCAGCGGCGAAGCGCACGAGGTCAAGGCGCTGCTCGAGTGGATGGCGGACAACCACTTCACGTTCCTCGGCTATCGTCAGTACCGCTTGCGTCGCGGCCGTTCTGAAGACGTGCTGGAGCCGCTGCCCGAAACCGGTCTCGGCATCCTGCGCGTACGGCGCGGCATTCCCATGGAGCCGACCGTGCTCACCGGCGATGTGCGCGAGCGCGCGCGAAACCCGGAACTGCTTATCGTCACCAAGGCGAATTCGATGTCGACAGTGCATCGCGCGACGTATCTCGATTACGTCGGCCTGAAGACGTTCGACAGCGCCGGCCGCGTCACTGGCGAGAAGCGCTTCCTCGGCTTGTTCACTTCGGCGGTCTACAACCGCAGTCCGCGCGAGATCCCGCTGCTGCGACACAAGATCGACAGCGTCGTCGCGCACTTCGGCCTCGATCCCGCCAGTCACGACGGTAAGGCTGTCGTGCACGTGCTGGAGACCTATCCGCGCGATGAGCTGTTCCAGTCGAGTGTCGCCGAGCTGATTCGCTCGGTGCGCGGCATCGTCAATCTGTACGAGCGCCAGCGCGTCCGCGTATTCCTGCGCCGGGATACCTTCGGCCGCTTCTACTCCGCTCTTATCTACGTGCCGCGCGACCGCTACAACACGCAGGTTCGCCAGCGCATGGAATCCGTGATCAATCAGCAACTGCACGCGACCAGCATCGAGTCGCAGGTGCAGCTGTCCGATTCGGCGCTGGCCCGCGTGCACATGATCATCCGTGTTCCGGGCGACAGCCGCGCGGCCGTCGATGCCGACCAGCTCGATCGCCTGCTCACGGAGACTGTGCGCACCTGGAACGATCGTCTGCGCGCCAGCCTGATCGAGACGCGCGGCGAGCTCGAAGGCCGCCTGCTCGCCGATCGGTTCGCGAATGCATTCCCTGCCGCCTACGAAGAAGACGTTTCGATCCCGGTCGCGATCGAGGACATCAAGCAGCTCGGCGAGGTGATGGCCGATCCCGACCGCATCGCGATGCGCCTCGCGGCGGATCCCACTGCCTCGGGCGAATCGATCCACCTGCGCCTGTTCCGCTCGGCGTCGCCGATCGCGCTGTCGCAGGCGCTGCCGATCCTGGAGAACATGGGCTTCGTGGTGCTGAGCGAGCATCCGTATCGCATCGAAGTGCCGGGCAGCCGCGCGATCTGGCTGCAGGATTTCCAGATGCAGCGGCGCGACGGCGGTATCGTGAGCCCCGAAGTGCTCGGCCCGCGATTCACGGAGACGTTCGTCGCAGCGTGGAGCGGCCGCGCCGAAAACGACGGTTTCAACCGGCTGGTCGTCATGACGACGATGACGTGGCGGCAAGCAATGGTGCTGCGTGCGTACTGCAAGTTCCTCTTGCAGACGGGCGGCACGTTCAGCCAGGCGTACATGGAGCAGGTGCTGGCGTCGAACCATGCGATCGCGAGCGTGCTCTCGCAGTTGTTCGAGGCGCAGTTCGATCCTGGGATGAAGACGCCCAAGCGCGAAGCCGAGCTGACGCGACTGCAGGCGGAGCTCGCGCATCTGCTCGATGCCGTAACCAGCCTGGACGAGGATCGCATCCTGCGACGCTTCTCGGGGGCAATTCGTGCGACGTTGCGCACGAACTATTATCAGAAGGACGGGCAGGATCCGTACAAGAGCTGGCTGTCCTTCAAGCTCGATCCGCGCAACGTGCCCGAGCTGCCGCAGCCGCGTCCGGCGTTCGAGATCTTCGTCTACTCGCCGCGCGTCGAAGGCGTGCACCTGCGCATGGGCCACGTCGCCCGCGGCGGCATCCGCTGGTCCGACCGGCGTGAGGACTTCCGCACCGAAGTGCTCGGCCTGATGAAGGCGCAGAACGTCAAGAACACGGTGATCGTGCCGGTCGGCGCGAAAGGCGGCTTCGTGCCGAAGCGCCTGCCCGCGAACGCGAGCCGCGAAGACGTGCAGCGCGAGGGCGTGGAGTGCTACCGCACGTTCATCCGCGGTCTGCTCGACATCACCGACAACATCGTCGACGGCAAACTCGTGCCGCCGGCGAACGTGGTCCGGCGCGATGACGACGATCCTTATCTCGTCGTTGCGGCCGACAAGGGCACTGCGACGTTCTCGGACATCGCGAATCGCATCGCTGCCGACTACAATTTCTGGCTCGGCGACGCATTCGCATCCGGCGGCTCGGCCGGTTACGACCACAAGAAGATGGGCATCACCGCCCGCGGCGGGTGGGAATGCGTGAAGCGTCACTTCCGCGAGCTCGGCATCGACACGCAATCGCAGGACTTCACCGCCGTCGGCATCGGCGACATGGCCGGCGACGTCTTCGGCAACGGCATGCTGCAATCGCCGCACACCAAGCTGCTCGCGGCGTTCAACCATCAGCACATCTTCCTCGATCCGACGCCGGATCCGGCCGCGAGCTTCGTCGAGCGCCAGCGCATGTTCGCGTTGCCGCGCTCGACCTGGGAAGACTACGACCGCAAGGTGATTTCCAAGGGCGGCGGCGTGTTCCCGCGCAGCGCGAAGGGCATCAAGCTCTCGCCGCAAGTACAGGGAATGTTCGGCGTCAAACGCGAATCCGCGACGCCGCTGGAGCTGATCAAGATGATCCTCTGCCTGCAGGTCGATCTGCTGTGGAACGGCGGCATCGGCACGTACGTGAAGGCGAGCGACGAGAGCAACAGCGACGTCGGCGATCGCGCCAACGACGCAGTGCGCGTCAACGGCAAGGATCTGCGCTGCCGCGTCGTCGGCGAAGGCGGCAACCTCGGCCTGTCGCAGCGCGGCCGCATCGAGTACGCCATGAACGGCGGCAAGCTCAACACGGACTTCGTCGACAATTCCGGCGGCGTCGACTGCTCGGACCACGAAGTCAACATCAAGATCCTGCTGAACAACCTGCCGAAGCGCGCCGGGCTGACGCTCGCCAAGCGCAACCAGGTGCTGGTCGACATGACCGAAGACGTAGCGTGGCTCGTGCTGCGCGACAACTATCTGCAGAGCCAGGCTTTGTCGATGCTCGAAACGCGTGCAGTGAAGGATTTGCTCGAGCACGCGCATTCGATCCGGTCGCTGGAGCTGGCCGGCTCGCTGGACCGCGGGCTGGAGTTCCTGCCGGGCGCGGAAGAGATCGCCGAGCGCCACAAGGCCGGACGCGGTCTGACGCGTCCCGAGCTCTGCGTTCTGCTCGCGTATTCCAAGATGGCGCTGTACTCGCGGCTCATCGACTCCGACGTGCCGGAGGACCCGTACCTGGCGCACGAGATGGAGCGCTACTTCCCGCGCATCATGCAGAAGCGTTTCGGCCGGTATCTCCACCAGCACCGGCTGTGTCGCGAGATCATCGCGACTGCAACGACCAATAGCATGGTCAACCGCATGGGGCCGACGTTCGCGCGCCGCGTGCAGGAAGACACGGGCGCCGGCGCTGCCACCATCGTGCGGGCCTATGCGATAGCGCGCGAGTCATATGTGATGCGTGCAACGTGGAGCCAGATCGAAGCGCTCGACACGAAGATCAAGGCGTCCACTCAGTACGAGATGATGTACGAGACCACGCGGCTGCTGCGCTTCTGCACCTATTGGCTCATCCATCACCAGTCGGGCAAGCTCGAAATCGAGCGCCAGGTTTCGCGCTTGCAGCGCGGCCTCGCGGAGCTCGACGACGCATTGCCGGGTGCGTTGTCCGGCGCAGACCTCGCGTTCTTCGAGAACCGCCGCGCACAGTACCGCGCAGCGAACGTTCCGGAGGCACTGGCCAAGCGCATGGCGAGCCTGGCGGCGCTGCGCTCCGGACCGGATCTCGTCGAGATCGCAGAACAGAAGAAGCTGCCTGTCGCCGCAGCTGCCCGCGTCTACTTCGGCGTCGGCACGGCGCTGTCGCTCGACTGGATTCGCGAGCAGATCGAGTCGCTCGGCGTCGAAGGTCACTGGCAGGCGGTGGCGCGCACGACTCTGCGCGACAACATCTACAACCTGCAGCGCATGCTCTGCATGCAGGTGCTGAACGAGTCGCGCCAGCGCGCTTCGGATCAGGCGCTGCAAGGCTGGGTCACGCGTCATCAGCAGGCCGTCGACTATTTGCGCCAGACGGTCGCCGACATGCGCTCGCTCCCGCAGATGGACTTCGCTACGCTGTCCGTCGCGCTGCAGGCCGTGCGTCGCATGGCGGAGGGTTAGATTCATGCCCGGTAAGCTCGTCCTGGTTCGTCACGGCCAGAGCGTCTGGAATCTCGAGAACCTGTTCACCGGCTGGGTCGACGTCGACCTCACCGAGCAGGGCCGCCAGGAAGCGCGCGCCGCCGGCCAGCTGCTGAAGGCGGAAGGCTTCGAGTTCCATCTCGCCTACACGTCTGTGCTGAAGCGCGCGATCCGCACGCTGTGGATCATCCTCGACGAGATGGACCTGAGGTGGCTGCAGGTCGAGCGCAGCTGGCGTCTCAACGAGCGGCACTATGGCGCGCTGCAGGGATTGAACAAGGCGCAGACCGTCGAGAAGCACGGTGCAGACCAGGTGAAGATCTGGCGCCGCAGCTACGACGTTCCGCCGCCGCCGCTTGCGCTGGACGACAAGCGTCATCCCCGCTTCGACCGTCGCTATGCGAGCTTGCGGCCCGATCAGCTACCCGCGACCGAGTCGCTGAAGACGACGCTCGATCGGGTGCTGCCGTACTGGAACGAGCACCTCGCGCCCGAACTGAAGGCGGGCCGCAATCTGCTGGTCGTCGCCCACGGCAACAGCCTGCGCGCGCTGGTGAAGATGCTGGACGGCATGTCGGATGCCGACATCGTCGAGTTCAACATCCCGACGGGCGTTCCGATCTCGTACGAGCTGGACAACAATCTCAAGCCGACGTCGCGACGCTTCCTTGGCGATCCGGAAGCGATCAAGGCCGCGGCCGACGCCGTCGCGAAGCAGACCGAGAAGAAATAATGATGTAGGTCGGACTAAGGCCCGACCTACTGCGTGAGAACCGCGCGACGCGTCGGCGCGAAGGCGCTGGCGCCGAGCCAGTGCCAGATGTTGCGCACGTCGCGCGGCTTGCCGAGCACGCGGATCTCATGGCGGCTCATCGCCTGCTCCGGCTGCAGGTCGCCGATCCAGACCTGGGTCAGTGCGCGCACGCTCGACTCGACTATCAACGTGACTTCATGGCCGGGATCGTCGCGGCACAGGTCGATCTCACCCTTCTCGAACACCAGCCACCAGGAACGCTCGCCCTGGCGCGCATCCGCGAAGCGGAATTGCACTACGATGCGGCGCTCCGGCGGGAACAGCTCGCGCCGCGCGAACCGGCGGATATCCCACATCAGCAGACCCACATCGAGCTCGTCGCGTTTCGGACCGCTGCCGATCCACCGTGCACCCCAGTGACCGATCGCCATGACGATCGGCCGCAAACCCTCGCCGGCGGCGGTCAGCCGGTATTCGGCTCCCCCTGCGAAGCGCACGCGCTCGACCACCCCTATTTCCTCCAGCTTGCGCAGCCGTTGCACGAGCAACGTCGTCGACATGCGCGGCACGCCGCGGCGGATGTCATTGAAGCGCGTGCTGCCGCACATCAGTTCGCGAACGACTAGCGGCGTCCAGCGCTCGCCGAAGATCTCAGCGCCGCGCGCGACGGGACAGAATTGTCCGTAACTGAGCATGATCGAACGCTACTCCCGCTGGCCGCTGCCGCCAAGTGCAGATTCTGGACTAGGCGCGCGTGTGCGCACTTCGCATGCTGACGTCACCGGGACATGTCAACGTCATGTGGAGGGAGCGAACAATGAGGAGTCTAACCGGTTGGATGCTATGCGGCCTGCTCGGGGCGGCGCAGCCTGCGCTCGCCGACGTCGATGCAGTCGTCGATTGGAATCAAATCACGGTGGACGCAGTCACCGTCGGGCGACCGGGCCCGATCGGCATCGTCGACATCGCGCTGGTGCAGATCGCCGTGCACGATGCCGTGCAGGCAATCGACCGGCGATTCGAGCCGTATCACTTCGAGGTTGAACACGCCTCGGGCAGCCGTTCCGCCGCAGCAGCCGCAGCTGCGCACGATGTGCTGGTGGGCATGTACCCGGCGCAGGCGGTGACGCTCGACTCTGTCTACGCAACATACCTGGCGGACAAGGGACTGACCGGCGATCC
The DNA here is from genome assembly GCA_044866955.1 of Steroidobacteraceae bacterium. Taxonomy (GTDB): domain Bacteria; phylum Pseudomonadota; class Gammaproteobacteria; order Steroidobacterales; family Steroidobacteraceae; genus Steroidobacter. Next base: position 10,625 of record JBIOUH010000049.1, on the reverse strand, counting down.
CGGACTTGCTGTCGGACAGCAGGCAGCCGCGGAGCTTCTGCCGTTGCGGCGCGCGAATCCGAATCCGCTGCCGCCGCCATTTGTCGGCAGCAATGACGTCGGCGTCTGGCGCCCGACGCCTTCTTTCCTCGGCAATCCTCCGGTGCCCGCACCGTTCTCGCCAATGGCGGTGCCGTGGATGGGCACCTTCGATCCCTTCACGCTGACCAGTGCGAGACGCTTTCGTCCCGAGCCACAGCCGGCACTGACGAGCAGGCGCTACACGAGGGACTACAACGAGGTCAAGGCGCTCGGCTCGCTGACGAGCACGGCGCGCACCGCCGAGCAGACGGATCTCGCGTACTTTTACAGCGGGAACATCCCGGCGCAGTGGAATAGCGCGCTGCGGGGAGTTGCCACGCGATACCTGCGCAGAACGGGCGACGCGGCGCGGCTGTTCGCACTGGCGAATATGGCGACTGCTGACGCGCTGATCAGTAGCTGGGACAGCAAGACGCACTACGTGTTCTGGCGGCCGGTCACGGCCATCGTCGAAGCGGACCACGACGACAATCCGCAGACGATCGCGGACGCCTCATGGCAGCCGCTGATCAACACTCCGACCTATCCCGACTACACCTCGGGCGCAAACAATGTGGCCGGCGCGATGACGCGCACATTGGAGTCGTTCTTCGGCTCGAACCGCGTCACGTTCGACGTTACCACCCTCGTTCCACAAGCCACCCTCAAGACGAGAACGTATCGCCGCTTCTCGGACGCCGCAGACGACATGGTCGAAGCACGCATGCTCCTCGGCATCCACTTCCGGTTCGCGGACACAGCGGGACGCACGCAGGGGCGACGGGTAGCGGATTGGACGTTCGATCACTTCCTGCTGCCGTTGCGCAAGTAAGGTGCGGGCTGAGTCCCCTACCGGACTGCGAGCCACAGGTCGCGGATATAGTCGAATAGCCAGCACGCCAGTTCGAGGCGCTGCCAGTTGACTGCATCGGAGGCTGCAGCGTAAGCGGACAACAGCCGCTCGCGCTGCGCCTTCCGATAGCGGTGATAGACGCACACCGAGGCGAGATCGAACAACCGCTCGCCGACGCCGGCGTATTCCCAATCGATGAGCCTCACCGGATCGCTGCCGACGATGTTCAGGTGATGGACATCGTTGTGACACAGGCACGGCGTCGATCCCTTGCGCAGCTCCGCCGCCGTGTCCTCAGCGCAGTCGAGCAGCGCCGGCGAAACGAGTCCACTGTGCGTGCCGCGCTCTTCGAGCGTTCGCACGTATCCATGCACCGTCGAAGCGAGATCGACCGCGCGCACGCCGCCTGGGACATCGAGCGCATGCAGGCGCCGCAGCAGCGCGGCAATTCGATCGATGCTCTCGTCCGTGTGCGCGTCCTGCTCGGTCCAGGTCGCTCCGAGATAGCGCGTCACGAGAATGCCGTGCGCCGGGTCGCAACGCAGAATCTGCGGGCCGATGCCCGCGCGTGCGACGTGCTGAAGCACGACGGCTTCACTGTCGCGATCGATCTGCAGCCCCTCCGCGGAACCGATATCGCTGATGCGCACGACGAAACGATCGCCGTCCGTAGTCACGAGCCAGCTGCGATTCGTCAAGCCATGCTTGATCGGCTCGACGTCGCAGATCCGTCCCGTCCCGAGGTCGAGCGCGACCACCACGACTTGCGCCGGTGCGTCGCTGCCCGCATCCATTACGCAGCGACTCCTGCGAGTCGCTGCTGCGCCTGTTCACGGCGCCACACGAAATAGCCGCGGATAACGATGCCGAGGTAGATCAGGAACAGCAATGTCGTGGCGAGCAGGCCTTGCGAGAAGTACAGCCACGCAGCGACGGCGTCGACCACGACCCAGTAGAGCCAGTTCTCGATCACCCGCCGCGCCACCATCCACGTCGTGACGACGCTGCCCCACGTGACGAAAGAATCGAGATAGGGTGCCGCCGCGTTCGTATAGCGCACGAGCAACCAACCGTTCACAACACTCGCAGCAACGACTGCAATAGCGACTGTGGCGTGCCACGCCGGCGTCCACGAACGAATCACCACTTCGCCTTCAGCCGTGCGTCCCTTGCGCCAGTCGATGAAGCCGTACACGGCCATCGCCAGGTAGAACACCTGCAACAGCGACTGCATGTACAGCGCCGCACGCGCGAACAGCACCAGATAGATCGAGGTGCTGACGAATGCGCACAGCCAGCAGAGCAGATTGCGACGGACCGCGAGCAGCAGATATGCGAGACCGATCAAGGCCGCCGTGGCCTCCCACGGCGAAGTCTCGAGGAGCTGGGAGACCAGCTTCTCCATCAATCGTTCCCGCCGAGCACCTTCATCACGAACACCTTGCGGCCGCGCTCGCCGAAGGTGATGGCGGTCTCCTTCGACAGGATCTCGAACAGCCGCGCGTGCTCGCCGGCAATCTGCGTGCTCATCGCGTTGGTCGTGACCTGCAGCTCCGGATAGGTGTTGAGGCGATCGATGAACGTCTTGATCGCCGGAATGTAGTCGGCATCGAGCGGATACAGGCTGATCTCAATTGCGGTGCGCATCAACGAAACTCCCATCGGGCAGTGACTCCGAACTGTTGCGGCTCGCCGAGCTGGACGTAGCGCTTGTTCTCGAACGCCGGCGGCTCGTTGCCGAAGAAGAAGCCGCGCACGTCATAGTCGCGGTCGAATACGTTGCGACCCCACGCGTATACGCTCCAGCGCTCCGCCTCGTAACCGACTTTGATGTGGGTCAGGGAGTACGAATTGCTGCGCGTGTCGTTCGGCGGCACGTCGAAGTAGAAGCTGTCGACGGCAGAAACGTCGACGCGCGCCATCCAGCCGAACGGGTGTCGCCAGGTGGCGTTGAGCGATGCCTGGTACCTGGGCGCGTGTGCCTGGTCGCGGTCGCTCAGATCCTCGCCGGTCGGCCGGTAGCCGTAGTAGCGCGTACGCAGCAGTCCCAATGTGCCGCCGAGCTCGATCTGCGCAGTCAGCCGCCAGCGCAAGCTGCTTTCGAGGCCGAGGTTCCGGCCGCCCGACGCGTTATCGGTGTAGAAGAAGTAGCTGTTGGGATCGCCGATCGGATCGAGCTGCACGCCGGTCGAAACCTGCATATCGCTGCGCTTCATGTAGAACGCAGTGACGTCGGCATACAGACGCCGCTCCAGCCACTCGCCCTTCGCTCCGACGTCGATGCTCCACAGATATTCCGGATCGAACTGCGCGCGCAGCAGCGCTGCCTGACCGAGATTGAAACCGCCGGCCTTGTAGCCGCGCGACACGGTCGAGAACAGACGCAGGTGTTCGCCCGGATCGAAGTGCAGCGTAGCCTGCCCGCCCCACATGCGATCGCGCTGCGAAGTGTCGGTCGCGCGAGGCTCGCCGGACTTGATGCCGCGATCGCGATAGTCCGCGGTGCGCTGCTCGCCGCGCAGGCCGAGCGACCAGCCCCAGCGCTCGCTCAACGAGCCATCCAATTGACCGAACGCCGCGACGTTGCGCGCGTCGTAGGCGCTGAACAGATGATCGTCGTCGCTGCCCGAGTTGGCGTCGTCGAACGGATCGACGTAGACGCCGACGCTGGTCTCGTCGAGGCTCTCCCGCAAATCGAGCGTGTACACGCCAACCAGCCACGCGAGCGCTCCCGCCTCCTGCGCATCCGGCGAAGCAAGCCGCACCTCCGCGCTGCGCGTCTTGCGCTCGCGAAGCGCGCGATAGAAGTAGTCGTAGGTGAAAGGCGCCCAGCTCTGCTCGTTGCCCCAGTCGCCGTCGAAGCTGTAGTCCATGTCGGAGTCCGCACCGGCAGCGATGACGGTGAGATGCCCCAGCGATCCCGCCGGGGTTTCGACGCGCAGCGACGCACCGTCGGAGGTCTGCGAATCCTTGCCCGGGCGATCGGCGAGTGAGACGCGCGAATTGTCGATCGACCAGCCGTCGTAGCCGTTGTCGAGCTTCGCATGCAGCCACGTCAGATCGACGGTCGTGTCTTCGCTCGGCCGCCAGCGCCACTTCGCACGTCCGGTGAGCTCGTCGCGATGGTTGGTGTCGTCGCGATGCAGGAATACGTCGCGGCGATAGCCGTCGCTCGTGTAGCGCTGGACGGCGACGCGCCATGAGGAGTTGAGCGCTTCGACGGGTCCGGTAGCGACGGCGCCGACGGACTCGCTCGCGTACTCCCCATACGAAGCTTCCGTCGAAAAGCCGAGCTCGTCCGACGGCTCCTGCCCGCGCATCACGATCAACCCTGCGAGCGCGTTGGCGCCGTAGCGCATGCCCTGCGGCCCGCGCAGCACTTCGATGCGACCGACGTCGAACAGCGTCGCGGGCATCCCGATGCCGCTGAAGTCGATGTCATCGATCAGGAAGCCGACCGACGGGTTCGGCGCGCCCTCGTACTGCTCGCGCTCGCCGATGCCGCGGATCTGGAAGAAGCGCGGCCGCGAGGTGCCGCCGGCCCAGTTCAGGTTCGGCACCGCGGCGAGCACGTCCTCAAAATGCTGTCTGCCGGCATCCTGAAGTGTCCGATCGTTCAGCACAGTGATGCTGACCGGCGTGTCGAGCAACGCCTGCTCGCGCAGCGTCGCCGTGACGATGACTTCCTCGAGGACCTGGGGGTCGGCCGGAGCCGCAGCGACAGTGGTCGCGCCGTACAGCAGCAACGCGACCGGGACGAATGGATTCAAGCGCATAACCTGCTCCCTACGCCGGTACTAACCGGATCAGGTTCGACGGGTTCGGCGCTGAGCGCTGGTGCGCATGCCGCCATCTCAGGCCCCATTCAGGGCCACCCCTAAGGTGGGCGCGATTGTATAGCCGCTGTCGCAGCTGCGCCAGCGCGTGCTCATTGACGTTGCTGGGCACTTCCGCCATAAGAGCGGGGCAAAATAATCGGGAGGTTCTGGGTTCATGGCCAATCGCCGCTGCCGGCTGTTCCACGTCGACGCCTTCACGCGCGAGCGTTTCTGCGGCAACCCCGCGGTCGTCGTGCTCGACGCGGACGAGCTGACGGAAGATCAGATGCAGACGATCGCGACCGAGGTGAATCGCGAGACGGCCTTCGTGCTGGAGGAGGCCGAAGCTGGCGACCACGACATGGCGGTGAAGTTCTTCACGCCGCGCCACTCGGTGCCGTTTGTCGGTCACGCGACCATCGCCGCGCAGTACGTGCGCGCCAAGAAGGACGGCAAGCCGCGCGGCAAGCTGCGCCAGCGCACGCAGGCGGGCATCGTCGAGATCGAGGTGGCGGAGGTCGACGGCGACCTGCGCATCGCCATCACGCAGAACCCGCCTTCGCTCGGCCCGATCGTGCCGGATCATCATCGCCGCCAGGTGCTGAACGCGCTCGGCATCTCCAGCCCGAGCCTGCATGTCGACTGTCCGCTGCAGACGCTCACCAAGGGCGGCACGCGGCTGCTGATCGGGCTGAAGTCCGCCGACCTGCTCGACTCGATCAAGCCGGATTTCGAAGAGCTGGCGCGACTCACCTCGCACGTCGGCGCCGAAGGCTATTTCGTGTTCGCGCTCACCGAGAGGGACGGTGTCGTCGGCACCCAGTCGCGCATGTTCGTGCCGGCGCTCGGCATTCCCGAGGATCCGGTCAGCGGCAACGCGCACGGCATGCTCGGCGTGTACCTGGTCACGCACGGGTTGATCACGCCGAAGGATGGCCGCGCCGTGTTCCGCGGTGAGCAGGGCATGTGGGTGCAGCGACCGGGCATCGTCGAGGTGGAAGTGGAATCGTCCGGCCGCGTCGCGCAAGCCGTGCGCATCGTCGGCGACGCCGTCATCGTCTACGAGGCAGAAGTACAGGTATAGGTTGTGGGCTGTAGGCCTTCTTATTCCTGATCTTCAGCACATTCTTGACCGACGGCACGATGTCGTCGGCATCGTGCACGGCCATCACGATCTGCGTTCCGCTGCGTGCGAGGCGCTCTATCTCGCGCAGCACGTGCTCACGCATGTCGCCATCGAGACCGGTGCACGGCTCATCGAGCAGCAGCAATTCGGGTTCGTTCGCCATCGCGCGCGCCAGCAACGCGAGCCGCATCTGACCGTACGAGACACTCCGCGGGCCGCGATCGCGTAGCGGACCTATGCCAAAGAATTCGAGCCAGCGGCGAGCGACGCGGCGGTCGGCTGCCGTCGGCGGAGCGTTCAGTCCAACGCTGGCGTAGCGACCGGAAATGACGACTTCCTCCAGCGAGTGCGCGGCGAAGTGGTCGGCCTGCAGCTCCGGCGAAACCCACGCGACGCGGCGCTTCCACTCCTCGATGCTGTCGCCGACCGACAGCCCCCCACGCACGATCGAGCCGCCGAGCGCCGGATGCAGATCGCCGTAGATCAGGCTCAGCAGCGTCGACTTGCCCGCGCCGTTCGCACCGAGCACCGCCCAGTGCTCGCCGGCGCGCAGCGTCCAATTCAGATCACGAATGACGAGGCGATAGTCGCGATAGAGAGTTGCGTTGGCGATGGTCACGAGAGGCCGGGAAATGAGGACATTCTTCTTTTCAGCCGGCAACGCTGCATAGGCGCGGGGTCGAGGAAATGAGGAATGTCTCCGTTTCTTTGCGCCCTGCACTATCCGCCCACCTTCGATGCGCGCGACGTTCGTGACATTCGCGGGCAGCTCCTTCGGGCGATGTGACGTCAGCACCCAGTCGTGCCCGCCGCGCGGACGCTCGAGCGCTCGCCGCAGCTTTGCGCGCGCACGCGCGTCGAGGCCGTTGAACACTTCGTCGAGCAACAGCACGCGCGCCTCGCCAGCGAATGCGCGAGCGACGAGCGTCAGGCGGCGCTGACCGTAGGACAAAGTCAGCATGTGCCGTCGGCGCAGGCCCGTCAGACCGAATCGCTGCAGCACGCGACTCACCCGTTGCCGCTGCGCTCGCGTGGGTTGCGTCAACGGAATGTCTTCGTCGAAGAGACCGGTCGTCACGACCTGAGCGACCGTCAGGTTCCAGCCGTAGCGAACATATTTGTCCTGGCGCTCCGGCCCGATGTACGCGATGTGCTCTTTGTCCAGCTGACTGCTGCGTCGCTCGCGACCGGTCGGCGTCGGCCACACGTCACCTCGCAGCATCTTGAGCAGCAGAGTCTTGCCCGCGCCGTTTGGTCCGATCAACGCCCAGCGCTCGCCCCGGCGCAGCGTGAAATCGATCTCATCGAGCACGACGTGGCCGTCGAGAACCAGGGAGCACCGCGACAGCTCGATGAGCGCAGCAGCCGGCCTCACTCTTTCAACCACCAGGATGCGTCGGTGTCGTCGCGCGCCGCGCGACCTTCGGCTTCGAGCTTGAGCAGATGGGCGAGCAACGAACCCTTCGCGACGGGATGCAGGCGGGGATCGACATCGTCATAGACGCTCGTCACGAGCACGTCGACCGTTACCCGACCTGCACGCCGCAGACGCTCTACGACTTTCGCTTCGCGCTGCAAGCGATGCGCGATGATGCGCGCGACTTCCGCCTGCGCGTCTTCGATCACGGTGCCATGGCCCGGCGCAATCCGTTTGACCGGCTCGCCCTGCAATCGCGCGAGCGACTGCAGATATTGCTGCATGTCGCCGTCCGGCGGACCGATCACGACCGTCGATCCCTGCATGATGTGATCGCCGGAGAACAGCAGGCCGGCGCCTTCGAGCAGGTAGCACAGATGATTCGACGCATGGCCCGGCGTATGAACCGCACGCAGCCTCAGCTCTCCAATCCGAACCACGTCGCCATCGTTGAGGGTGCGCGTCGGAGCGAACGTGGCATCCTGACGTCCATGCACCGGCGCGGCGCGACCGAGCACTTCGGCTCCGGTGAAGTGCGCAAGCGTCGCCACCGCCGGCGAATGATCCGGATGTGTGTGCGTCGCCAGGATCGCGGTCAAGCGGCTCCCCACGGCTTCGACGATCCGTTCGATGTGCACGAGATCGTGCGGCCCGGGGTCGATGACGGCGCAGTGCTGCGTGCCGACCAGGTAGGTATTGGTGCCCGGACCGGTCATGAACCCGGGGTTGCGCGCGACCAGGCGGCGCACGCCCGGCGCGATTTCGTCCAATTGCCCGGAGGTGAGCGTCATGCGTCGAGCATAGCTTAGAACCCGCAGAATCCGGCTATGATGCGGCCCTGACGGACCAGGCCGGGGATTCAGCCATAGCCGTTACGACAGTCATTCTGATCATCCTGCTGGGCAGCGCCGCCGGCGTTGCCGTTGTCGTCTATCGGCGGCTGCGAATCGGCGACCCAAGCGATCCCGCGCAGATCGCCAAGGCGAACGCAGCGGCGTCCGAACCTTCGCCACCGCCGGACATCGTCACCGACGCCCCCTACTCCACCGAAGCGATCCAGGCCGCACACGACGAGTGGTACAAGCTCGCCTTCGGCGTGAAGAGTTTCGACTACGAGATTCTCGGCGAGCACGCCGCCGTGCTGGATCGCGTGAGCGAGAGTGCCGAGCAGTCAGTGCACCAGCGCGAATACTTCCCCCGCCGGCCGATGCTGCTGCCCAAGCTGCTGCAGGCCCTGAACGACACCGAAACCTCACGTCGCACACTGGTCAATCTCATCGTCGGCGATCCGGCGCTCGCGGGCAGCGTGCTGCAACGGGCGAACAATGCGTTCTACCGAACCTCGCGCGAGCCCGTCGACAGCCTCGATCGCGCAATTCAGACGCTCGGGACCGATGGCCTGCGCGGTCTGATCGCGGTCGCGATCCTGCAGCCGATCTTCCGCACGCCGCGCGGCACCTTCGACAGTTTCGCGGACATGACCTGGGAACAGGCACAGCGCTGCGCAGCGGCCGCCGAGTCGCACGCATCCGTCACGCGCAGCGCCGATCCGTTCATCGCACAGCTGCTCGGCTTGCTCGGTCCGCTCGCGCGCATCGTGCTCTTCCGCCTGACGATGGACATGTATCGCGAATATCCGAATGTCCTGCCGCGCGCGGAGGTGTTCATCCGCTCGATGCAGGTTCACGCGCCGGTCGTCGCACGCCGACTTGCACAGTCGTGGGAGCTGTCCGACCTCGCGACCAACGCGTTGCGCGAGCAAGTCGATCGGGTTCCGCCGGGTCAGATGGGGCCCCTCGGTCGGGCCGCCTACTTCGGCGAGCTCGCCGGCATGGTGACACTGCTCGCCGCCCGCGATCCGAAGTCGTGGGAGAACGCCGAAGCTCTGCTCATCGAGCAGGGCTTACCGCCCCGCACCGCCCGCGCCGTATGGAACGCCGCAGCGGAACTGGGCCGCGATGGCAATCGTTGATTCCTGCACAGGCAAGAGGAATTGACGATGTCATTTCTGCGAACGAAACTGCGGCTCGCGCGCGAACGCGAGCAAGGCAAAGTGGGCTGGATCCTGCTGTGGCTGCTCGGCGTGCCCATCCCCATCCTGCTGGTGCTGTTCCTGCTGCGCGGCTGCACCTGAGCGAGATCCGAATGCTGGTCCAGTTCCGTTCCCCCGCGACCGAGACGATCACGCTGTTTGGCGATGCAGCCGTTGAGCTGTTGAAGCTCATGGGCGCGACCGGCCGAGTGCCCGGGGGCCTGAGCGCGGAAGACGTGCCGCCAGCGCTGCAGCGCCTGGAATCGGCCGTCGAAGGGCTGAAGGCCCGGACCAATGCCGACACGGCAGCGCGCCCGGCCGACAACGAGGACACCGCGACCGACGAGGACACGGACCTGCACCGCTCGCCGCCGATCCAGCTGGAAACGCGGGCAGTCCCGCTGCTGAGCCTGCTGAAGCGCGCTGCGGCCGCAAAAGCGACCGTCACTTGGGAGGCCAGCCGCTAGCCGATACAATGCCGGCCCTACTCCCGAAGGATCCTCATGGGCCGCATTTTCGAAGTCAGAAAGCATGCGATGTTCGCGCGCTGGAACCGCATGGCGAAGCAGTTCGCGCGCATCGGCAAGGACATCACGATCGCGGTCAAGGCCGGCGGCACCGACCCGAACTCGAACTCCCACCTGCGCCGCGTGATGCAGAACGCGCGCGCCGTGAACATGCCGAAGGACAAGGTCGAGGCGGCGATCCGCCGTGCCTCGGGCAAGGAAGCCGCAAGCTACGACGTGGTCATGTACGAAGGGTACGGGCCGCACGGCGTCGCCGTGCTGGTTGAGGCGGCAACGGACAACCCCACGCGCACCGTAGCCAGCGTCCGCAACGCGTTCTCGAAACACGGCGGCAATCTCGCCACGAGCAACAGCGTCAGCTTCATGTTCAAGAAGATGGGCGTGTTCCGCCTGAATCCCGAAGGCATCGACCAGGACGACCTGGAGCTGTACCTGATCGATCACGGCCTCGAAGAGATGGGCGAGAGCACCGGCGAGAAAGGCGAGGCGCAGATCGTAATCCGCTGCATGTTCGCCGACTTCGGTCACCTGCAGAAAGCGCTGGAAGATCGCAAGCTCACGCCGCTCTCAGCCGAGCACGAGTACATCTGCCTCACGCCGACCGAGCTGCCCGAGCCGCAGGCCACGGAAGTGATGGAGCTGATCGACAAGCTCGAGCAGGACGATGACGTGCAGAAGGTCTACCACACGCTGGCGTGAGCCGGCGGGATGACTGCGACTGACAAAATTCGCTTAACCCGCAGGCCGGTCTTGGTAGGTCGGACTTCAGTCCGACACCTTAGCCGTCGGGCT
>JBIOUH010000048.1:0-7551 GCA_044866955.1 Steroidobacteraceae bacterium | reverse complement strand
GAATGACTCTCGCCAAGATCGCCAAGATCGCCAAGGAAGACAGGACATTCAACAATTCGGAAGGGTGGAATCTGCTGCCTCTTCCCTTGGCGGTCCTGGCGATCTTGGCGAGAGATTCTCTGGATTTGGTTGGAATTTGCTGCAAGGTTTGAGGTGAATGATGACGACGGTTGATCGACTGAAGGGGATCCTGCGCGACGCGCTCAACCTGGAGAGCCGAGCCGACGCGCTGACGCCGGCGAGCGGCCTGCTCGGCGCGATTCCCGAGTTCGATTCCATGGCGGTCGTCACCGTGCTGACCATGATCGAGGACGAGTTCGGTATCACGGTCGGCGACGACGAAGTTTCCGCAGCGGTGTTCGAGACAGTCGGCACGCTCGCGACGTTCGTCGACGAGAAGGTCGCCGCTTGATCGCAGCGTCGGTCGTCCCGCGCTTTCTCGGCGGCGACGGCCAGCGCGTCTTCACCCTGCTGCGGCATCCACGGCGTCCCGGCGCGAGCTGCGCCTTGCTGGTCGCGCCGTTCGGCGAGGAGATGAACAAGTCGCGCAAGATGCTGACGGACGTCGGCATCGCGCTCGCGAAACGCGGCATCGGCAGCGTGCTGGTCGATCCCTACGGCACGGGCGACAGCGATGGCGATTTTTCGCAGGCCGATTGGCCGCGCTGGCAGGCGGATCTGCAGCAAGCCGCGGCCTGGTGTGCAGAAGAAGGGTTGAAGGTCGATCGGCTGCTCGGCGTACGGCTCGGCTGCGCGCTCGGCGCACAAGTCGCTCGCGACGCGATCCCGGGCATTGCGCAGACGGTGTTCTGGCAGCCAGTGCTCGACGGCAGCCGCTTCATGGATCAGTTCCTGCGTCTGCGCGTCGCGGCGAGCATGATGGAGCAGGACCGCAAAGAGTCGACTGCTGATCTGCGCGCGAAGTTCGCGCGGGGCGAAACCGTCGACGTGGCTGGCTATTGTGTCGGACCGCAGCTCGCCGCGCAGATCGATCGTGTACATCTCGCCGAGGACCTCGGTGATCACCTCGGACAGGTTCACTGGATCGAAGTCGTGCGCTCCGCCGAGACGCCGCCGCCCGCGCCATCAACCAAGGCAGTCGATGCCGCGCGTGCCGCGGGCTTGAACGTCACGTTGTATCCGATCGCCGGCGAGCCGTTCTGGTCTTCCGTCGAGATCGTGCGTATCCCGGCGCTGATCGAGCGCACCGTCGCGTTGCTTGCAGGTGCGCCATGAGCCCCGTGCGCGAAGACGCCGTCGTCTTTCAGTGCGAGGGTGAAAGTCTCGTCGGCATTCTGCACGTGCCGGAGCACGAGCCGGCACGGATCGGAGTAGTCGTCATCGTCGGGGGGCCGCAGTATCGCGTCGGCAGTCACCGCCAGTTTGTTCTGATGGCTCGCTCGCTCGCGCAGGCCGGTTACGCTGTGTTGCGCTTCGATTATCGGGGCATGGGCGACAGTGACGGCGAGATGCGCACTTTCGAAAGCGTCGCGGCGGATGTGCGGGTTGCGATCGATACGCTGATGCGCGCGGTGCCTTCGCTGACCGGCGTGACGCTCTGGGGATTGTGCGACGCCGCTTCGGTGTCGCTCATGTACTGCACGCAGGATGCGCGGGTGAAAGGTGTAGCGATCGCGAATCCGTGGGTGCGCTCGCAAGCCGGTCAGGCGCAGTCGTACATCAAGCACTACTACGGCCAGCGCCTGCTGCAGCGCTCGTTCTGGGTCAAGGCGCTGACCGGCAAGTTGCAGGTCACCGCTTCGGTCGCGGATTTCGTGCGCAAGCTGTGGAGCGCGCGCTCGGCCGGGAAGTCGGCGGCGGAGGGCGGCTCGTTCATCGAGCGCATGCGGCACGGGCTGCAGAAGTTCTCCGGCCCGACGCTGATCCTGATGAGCGAGCGCGACCTGACGGCCCAGGAATTCCGCGACCTGAGCGCAGCCTCCGCCGCCTGGCAGAAAGCGCTGCGCCGGGACGGCGTGACGACGATCGATCTGCCCGGCGCCGATCACACCTTCTCGACCGAAGGCGCGCTACAGCTCGCAACGCGCCACAGCCTGGAGTGGCTGCGCTCTGCTGTCAGCAGCCGCTCAGCGAATTGATCCATGACGTGAGCAGCGAGACGCCGGCGGCATCGACTCGCGTCGAGCCGAGCGGCGGCATCGCGTTCGCGTCGCGGCGATTCGCACGGTTCACGACGATCGAGTTCGCCGCGCTGCCCGGCGCGATCAGCCGCGCGTTCACGCCCACGCCGAGGTCGCCGGACTGCGGCTGAGCGTTGCACGCATTGGTCGAGCTGAGCGGTGTGGTGTAGCGCAGATCCATCGTGCTCGGCGTCGGCCCGTTCGGTCGATGGCACTGCGAGCAGTTGGTGTCCAGCCAGGCGCGTGCGCGATTCGCAAGCGGCGCTGAGGTATCCGCCGGATCGGGCAGCTTCGGCTGCGCGGCAGGATCGGTGATCGGCGGCGACAGCACGCCGATGTGATTCAGCGTGTACAGCTGGTTCGCGCTGCGACCGGTCTGCGGATACGTGAAGTTGCCGTTCAGCTGCGCGGTTTGCGGACCGAGCGTGCGACCGGCTGCAGCGGTGTGGCACTCGAGGCACTGACCTTCGCTCGGGAAGATCCACTGCTGACTGTTGATGGTGCGCACTGCGCCGCCCTGGAGCAGCGTCGCGTCCGTCTGCGCTGCATTCCACTCGTACGTGAACCCACCCCAGTTGCCGTCGGGATGGCGCATCAGCAGGCGCGTTTCGACCAGCTGGCTGCCGAGCCTGAAGTCCTTGCGCAGCACGGTGCCCGCGGGGAAGTCCCAGTCGCCATTCGACTGCACAACGATGCTGGTCCCGTTCGGCAGACCGATCCAGCGATTCTTGGCGGCGCCGTCCGACCAGAACTGTGCGCTCACGGCGTACGGAATGAGGCCGGAAGCAGGCTGCTTCGCATCGCCCGGATTCGCGCAGCCTGTCGCGCTCAGCGTCGTGGGCGCCTGACCACCGCCACCGCTCGCGGCGAACACGACGCGGTGCAGAGAACCATAGTCGACGACGTAGATCTCGCCATCGTTGCCCTGTGCGAAAGAGGCGATGCTCAGGCTGCTGTCGAGCAGCTGTGTCGGCTGGCGTGGCTGCGTCGCGCTCTCGGCGATCCACGCCCAGATCCGGCCGGAGCTGAAGTCGCCGAAGATATAGCGACCCTGCAGGGTCGTGTTCTGCGAGCCGCGATACACGTAGCCGCCGGTGATTGATGCGCCGACCGTGTGGTTGTACTCCGCGACCGGATCGATCAGCGTCGCGCCCGAGCAGGCGGGCGTGCTGCTGGACTTGTAGTCATGAGCGCCTTCGCGACAGCGCCAGCCGTAGTTGCCGCCGCGCTGCACGCGGTTCACTTCTTCCCAGTTGTTCTGGCCGACGTCGGCGACCCACAGCTCGCCGTTGCTGCGATCGAAGCTCCAGCGCCACGGATTGCGGAAGCCGTAGGCATAGATCTCGGGACAATTGCCGCTGGCGCGGCCCGCTGCCGGGCAACGGTCACCGGAATTCGCTGAGCTGAAGAACGGATTGCTGCTCGGCACGGAGTAGGGTGCCGCGCCGTTCACGTCGATGCGCAGCATCTTGCCGAGCATCGTCGTCAGGCGCTGGCCGTTGCCGTCCGTACCGTGCGCGTCGCCCGAGCCGCCGCCGTCGCCGAAACCGATGTACAGGTAGCCGTCGGGGCCGAACGCGATGTTGCCGCCGTTGTGGTTGTCCTCCGGCTGGTTCAGCGTGAGCAGGATCGATTCGCTGCCCGACGCGAGCGTGACGCCGTTGTCGTTGCTGACGAACGAAGAGATGCGCGAGACCAGCTGCGATCCGACGCGCACCGTGTAGGAGAGGAACACGCGCTTGTCCGTCGGGAACGAGGGATGGAAAGCCATGCCGAGCAGGCCCATCTCGCCGCCGGACGTGATGCGCGAAGTCAGGTTGATGAACTCGGTCGTGGTCGTCGGGCTCGCGACGGCGAAGCGCTTGACGATGCCGCCCTGCTCGACGACGTACCAATGAGTGCTGGAGCTCGGCGGCTGCAGCATCAGGATCGACGAGTTGAACGACAGGTTCGTGTAGCGCGACAGGCTGATGGTGCTGCCGGCGGTGGGACGGGCCCAGGCGAGGCAGGTGTTGTTCACCGGGCGCGTGTCGAGGCCGGACACCGGCGGCGGTGGCGTCGCGGGCGTGGTCGCGCTCGCTACGCTCGAGAGTGCCGACTGGTTGCTGGCTCCGTCGAACGCGCGAACGGTGTAGCTGTACGAAGTGCTCGGTGACAGATTCGTGTCGGTGTAAGAGGTGCCCGTTACTGTCGCGAGCGCGGTCGTGCTGCCATTGCGGAAGATGCGATAGCCCGAGAGGCCCGAGCCGCCCGTGTCGGTCGACGCGTTCCACGAGACTGTAATGCTCGTGCTCGAGGCGGCAGTCGCCTGCACGTTCTGCGGCACCGATGGTGCGGTCGTATCAGGTGTCGTCCCGGGCCCTATGACGGCGGGATTGTCGAACACAGCGGTGGCGAGCGTGCCGTCGAGGTGACTGGTGAGCGCCAGGCCGACGTAAATCGTGCTGGCAAGATTGCTCAGCGTCACGCTCTGGTGCAGCGTCCAATTGGTGCCGTCCGGCGAGAGGTAGCCGCGGACGATGGCACCTTCACGCTTGACCCGGACCCAGTACGGGGCCTTGATCGAGAAGTTGCTGGTGTCCTTCGGCGCGGCGCTCCCGCCGGTGGCGGTTCGGTAGTGAAACGTCGCGCCCTTGCCTGGCGTGACGCACATGAGGGCGAAGCGCGAGTTTGCCGCGAGCGACTCGCGCATCATCACGCCGGCCTTCGTCCATTCGTGGGTGTTCGTGATGCTGCTCACGCGCGCCGTCATCTCGCCGTCGCCCGTGAGTGTCCGGTACATGTAGTAGAACTCGTCGGCCGTGTTCCAGATGTCGGCGCCCGAAGCGCGCACCGTGAAGGTGCTGCCGCTGATGCTGTGCGAGCCCGCTGCGCCGACGGTGCCGATGTCCTGGCCGGTCCAGTTCACCGATGGCGATGCAGGCGTCGTGACGCTGGCTGCAGTGGAAGCCAGGGACTGGTTGCCGGCGTTGTCGCGTGCGGCAACCGTGTACGTGTATGACGTGTTCGCCGCGACGGTCGTATCGCTGTAACTCGTCGTGCTGACCGTCGCGAGCGGCGTCGCGCTGCCGTTGCGGAAGATGCGATAGCCGGCGAGGCCGGAGCCGCCGGTGTCCGTCGCTGCGCTCCACGTGAGGGCGACGCTCGTCGGCGAGCTCGCCGTAGCGCGCACGTTCTGCGGCACCGATGGCGCAGTCGTGTCCGGAGTGCTGCCGCCACCACCCGCTGCAACGATTGCAGGATTGTTAAAAACCGCGGTCGCGAGCGTGCCGTCGAGATGACTAGTGACCGCGAGACCGACGTAAACGGTGCTCGCGAGATTGCTCAATGTGACGCTCTTGCGCAGCGTCCAGTTGACGCCGTCGGGCGACAGATAGCCGCTAACACTCGCGCCCTGGCGCTTGACGCGCACCCAGTATGGAGCCTGAGTCGTGAGATCGCCGCTGTTGTTCGGCGCGGCGCTGCCGCCGCCGGTGGTGCGATACTGGAAAGCCGCACCTTTGCCCGGCGTGACGCACATCAATGCGAAGCGGGAATTGGCGGCGAGCGACTCGCGCAGCATGACGCCGGCCTTGGTCCATTCGTTGGTGTTCGTCACGCTCGAAACCTGGACCGTCACCTCGCCGTCACCCGTGAGAGTGCGATACACGAAGCGAAACTCGTCGGCCGTGCTCCAGATATCCGCGCCGGACGCGCGCACCGTGAATGAGGTGCCGCTCACGCTGTTCGAGCCGGCGGTGGCGACCGCGCCGATGTCGGCGCCGGTCCAGTCGGGCGAGGTCTGAGCGGATGCGGACGGGGCAGTGAAGAGTTGCGCAGCGAAGAGACAGGCGGCGCTGAGCGCCACCGCATTCCTTGTTCTTGACACGTCCGAGATCCCCAACCAGATGCCACGAGCGCCGTGACCTGCGGAGAACGGGGCGAAAGACAGGTTTGTTCCTACGTCCCGAACTGTGATCCGTGTCCGGGATCGACGCATTTCGCAGACAGCAGGCATGCAATTCGCACACAATATGACCGGAAGGCGGATCGCCCGCGGCCCGTCCGTGTGAAATATTCCCGAAGGGCATTATTCCGCCGAAGGGTGCGCGAGCCAGTTTCATGTCGCTGACCGGACTTGCATTCGTAGCCGCGTTCTTCGGCGTGATGGGGCTCGCGCTGTTCCGCCATCCCATGTGGGGCCTGTACGGGTACGTGGCGGTGTTCTATCTGCATCCGCCGTCGCGCTGGTGGGGCGCTGCCCTGCCGGACCTGCGCTGGGCGCTGTTGGCTGCAGCGGTCACGCTCATCGCCACGTGGCGCGTGCCGCGGGACACGACGCGACCGTCGTGGATCTCGCAGACGCCAGCGAAGCTGCTGCTCGCCTATACCGTCTGGCTGTGGATCCAGAAAGCGTGGGCGCTGTCGCCCTCGGACCAGACCGAGATCTGCATCCTGTTCACGAAATACGTGGTGCTCTTCTATCTCATCTATCGGCTGGTCGACACCCCGCAGAAAGTCACGACGCTTCTCGTGACGCACGTGCTCGGCTGCGCCTATCTCGGCTGGCTGGCGTTCAATGCACGCTTCTCGGGCCGGCTGGACGGCGTCGGCGGACCGGGCATCGATGAGGCGAATGCGCTGGCGATGCAGATGAGCACTGGTGTTGCGGTCGCGGCGATGCTGATGCTCGGTAGCAAAGGCTGGGTGCGCTGGCTGTGCTTTGCGGCGATGCCGTTCATGCTCAATACAATGGTTCTCGCCGGCAGCCGTGGCGCTTTCCTTGCGCTGCTGGGGACGGGTCTTGCGCTGTGGTATCTCAAGCCGCAGAAGCACCGCCGGCTGTTCTACGCGTACGCCGTGCTCGGTGTGGTGCTGCTCGGGCTGCTCGCGAACCAGATATTCTTGACCCGCGTCGAAACCATCACGGCCGTGACTCAGGAAGACGCGGAAGTCGATCGCAGCGCCGAAAGCCGCGTCGTGCTGTTCAAGGCGCAGATGCAGATGGCAAAGCGCTATCCGTTCGGCACCGGACACCGCGGCACTGCCGTGCTGAGCACGCAATATCTCGATCCGATCTATCTCTCGAGCAAGCGCGTCGACGGGCGCATGGTGTATGGCCAGCGTTCCTCGCACAACACGTTCATGAGTGCGCTGGTGGAGCAAGGCGTCATCGGCGGCTTTCTGTTTCTGTCGCTGTGGTGGTGGGTACTTCGGTCAGCCATGCGCCTCAAACGCACGTACGCCGTCAATGAACAGAGAGCGGAGCGCGTCGAGATAGCAGTGCTGGTCGCGGCGGTCGCGGGCGCGCTCGCTGCGGTCTTCGTGGCGGGGCAATTCGTGGACTATCTGAAAGCGGAAGTGCAAATCTGGTGCATGGTCCTGCTCGCCTGTCTGCTGAGCTTCAAAACCGGCGACTCCACCAGCAAGG
>JBIOUH010000047.1:0-26648 GCA_044866955.1 Steroidobacteraceae bacterium | reverse complement strand
AATGACATCGCGGCGCCACGGCGTGCTCAAGCTCGGGCTGCCGTACCTCGTCGCAGAGCTGAACGGCCACGTCGTCGGTTACAGCTACGCAACGTTCTATCGCGCACGACCCGCGTATCGCTACACCGTGGAAGATTCTGTGTACGTCGAGGAGGGTTTACAGGGTCGCGGCATCGGCACGGCGTTGCTCGCCGAGCTGATCGCGCGCTGCGAGCAAGGACCGTGGCGACAAATGCTCGCGGTCATCGGCGACAGCGCCAACGCGGGTTCGATCGCGCTGCATAGACGCATGGGCTTCACGATGTGCGGCACGCTCGCCGCGGTCGGCTTCAAGTTCGGACGCTGGGTCGACAGCGTCTTCATGCAACGCGCGCTCGGCGCGGGGGACTCGCTGCAACCCTAGGCGGACTTCTTGCCCGCGCGCGCGGCCGCAAGCGAAGTCAGCAGCGCCTGCAACGACGCCAGATCCACCGGCTTGACCAGGTGATGGTCGAAGCCCGCGGCGCGCACGCGCTGCCGGTCCTCGTCCTGCCCCCAGCCGGTGAGCGCGACGATCGCCACACGCTGCGGGCTCGAGATCTCACGCAGCCTGCGGGCCACTTCATAGCCATCCATTTCCGGCATGCCGATATCGAGCAGCACGATGTTCGGCTCGCGCAGCTCGAACTCCTCGAGCGCTGCCGGCCCGTCGTGCGCCACGTGTACGTCCGCGCCAGTCGTCCGCAACAGCATCGCCAGGCTCTCGGCGGCGTCGCGATTGTCGTCCACGACCAGCACGCCGAGGCTTGCGATGCTCGAAGCATCGCGGCGCTGCTTCCTGGCGACTGCGACGGTCCGCGAGTTCAGCGGCAACCGCACGCTGAAGCAACTGCCCTGGCCGGGCCCCTCGCTCGTGGCCTCGACGCGGCCGCCGTGCATCTCCGCCAACCTGCGCACCAGCGCGAGCCCGATGCCCAGCCCGCTCTGATTGCGTCGCGAGCTGCGCTCGCCGCGCATGAAGATCTGGAACAGCTTGTTAAGCTGGTCGGGCGCGATGCCGTCGCCGCTGTCGCGAATCGTCACGAGCGCGTCGTCGCCGTCGCGGCGCGCGGCGACTTCGATCTGCCCGCCCTTGTCCGAATATTTCGCGGCGTTGTTGAGCAGGTTCGCGAAGATCTGCGCGAGGCGCACCGGGTCGGCGTCCAGCAGCAGCGGCTCGTCGGGCAGCGACACGATCAGGCGGTGGTTGCCGGCACGGATCAGCGGCTCGCTGGTCTCGATTGCGCTGTTGATCGCGGTGTCGAGGCGGACGTGCTCGCGGCGCAACTCCACCTGCCCGCGCGTGATGCGCGACACTTCCAGCAGATCATCGACGAGCCGCACCAGGTGGCTCAGCTGCCGGTCCATGATCTCGAGCGCGGCGGTTGCACTGGGCGGCGCACTGCTCGCGACGCGCCGGACGATCTCCAGCGAGCTGCGCAGCGGCGCCAGCGGATTGCGCAGCTCGTGCGACAGCGTCGCGAGGAATTCGTCCTTGCGGCTGTCCGCCTCCTGCAGCGCCTCGCGCGCGAGCACGCTCTTCGAGATGTCGCGGAAATAGCAAACCACGCCGCGCCGCCCGCCGGGCAGGGGAATGCGGTTGATCTGCCATTCGTAGTACTCCAGCACCTGGCGATCCTGTCGCAGGGCGATGAATTCGGGCACGACGTGCGGCTCGCCGGTCTCCAGGGTGTGACGGAAAATGCTCACGATCTGGTCCGCGGCCTCGGGCGGCCAGGTTTCGCGGACCACCGAATCGTAGTCGCGGCCGATCAGCTCGGAAGCCTCGCTGCTGCCGATCAGCGGCAACGCCACGGGGTTGACCGCCACGAAGCGGAAGCTCTCGTCGACCAGGAACACGCCGAGGGGCGCCTCGTTGAGCAGCGTCTCGAACTGCGTGCGCGCCTCCTCGGCGCGACGCCTTAGCTCGGCTGAGCGAATGAGCGTGCCGGCGCGCACCAGCAGCTCACGTGCGCTGAACGGCTTGACCAGGTAATCGTCAGCGCCGCGATCGAGACCTTCGATGCGAGCTTCCTCGCCGGCGCGCGCCGACAACAGAATGATCGGCACTGCGCGCAGTTGCGGATCCTCGCGCACCGCGCGGATCAGGCCGAAGCCGTCCAGGCGCGGCATCATTACGTCGGAGACGATCAGGTCCGGATGTAATTCGCGCGCTGTATCGAGCGCGGCCTGACCGTCAGCCGCCACGTGCACTGCGTAGTGCTCGGAAAGCAGCCGCCGCGCATATTCGCGCAGGTCCGCGTTGTCGTCCGCGAGCAGGACGCACGGCATGTTCTGCCGCGACGGCGCCGGCTGCGGCGCATCGGGCAGCCACTCCAGCGCTTCTGCGACGTACGCACCAGCCCCCGTCGACGACGACTTGGCTCTCGTTGCGGTCGACGACCGAACGTGCTCCAGCGGCAGGTGCGCCGTGCCCTTGGGAATTCGCACGAGGAAGCGCGTGCCCCTGCCGGGCGTGCTGTCGACGCTGATCGAGCCGCCGTGCAGCTTCACGATCTCGCTGACCAGCGCCAGGCCGATGCCGCTACCCTCGTGGCTGCGGCCGCGCGCGTTTTCGACGCGATGGAAGCGCTCGAACATTCGCGGCAGCTCATCCGGCGGAATGCCGGTGCCGGTATCGCTGACACTGAGCTCCACTGCATCGCCGGCGTCGCGGACGCGCACGGCGATCTCGCCTTCGAACGTGAATTTGAAAGCGTTCGACAGCAGATTGAGCACGACCTTGTCCCACATCTCGCGATCGACGTACACGGCATCGACGATGGACTCGCAGTCCACCACGAAGCGAAGGCCGGCGCGCTCGCAGGCCGAGCGGAAGTTGCTCGCGAGATCGATGGTCAAGGCGCACAGATCTGTCGGCTCGTACGCAGCCTGAGCGCGACCGGCCTCGATGCGCGCGAAATCCAGCAGCGTGTTCACGAGCCGCAGCAATCGCAGACCGTTGCGATGCGTGACTGCGAGCATGGCGCGGTCGTCGGGCGGGAGGTCGGCGCCTTTCGCGAGCATGTCCTCGAGCGGGCCGAGCATCAGCGTGAGCGGCGTGCGGAACTCGTGACTGACGTTGCTGAAGAACGCCGTCTTCGCGCGGTCCAGCTCGGCGAGCTGTTCGGCGCGCCGGCGCTCGTCTTCCAGCGCCCGCACCCCGGCGAGTGCGCCGGAGATGTTCGTGCCGACCAGCTTCACGAAGTCGCGATAGTCGTCGTCGAACTTGCGCCGGGCGCTCAATCCGCAGACGAGAAAGCCAAAGGTTTCGTTGGCGCGGCTCGCGAGCCGCAGGATCGCCGCCTGCTTCACCGGCTCCGGCCAGGGTCCGCCGGGCAGCTGCACACCGGCCGGGGCCTCCGCCAGCACGATCTCCGCGTCGCTGCCGACCGGCCAGGCATCGGCGCGATTCGTGGCGTCGATGTGCCGCGGCGCTGCGGGATCGCCGGCGCTGACGCCCGCGGCAGCTTCGAGCCGCGCGACTCCCGCATCCACATCCCAGCTGTAGAGCGCTGCGAATGGCACGTCCTTGCCGTAGCTCTCGAGCACCGCCGCGGAGTTGCGAAAGACGTCCGCAGCCGAAGCTGCGCCGGTCCCAACACGCCCGAGATCGCGCAAGGCCGCCAGACGCCGCCCCCCGACGATGCTCCCGGTCGTCTCGCTGACGATGCAGAACACGCCGCCGACACGGCCGGTCTCGTCCCGCACGGGATCGTATGAAACGTCGAAGTACGTCTCTTCCGCGTAGCCGTGCCGCTCGAGCACGAACATCATGTCTTTCGCCCAGAACGCCTCGCCGGTATTCACGACGTCGCCGAACAGCGGCTCGAGCACGCTCCACAACTCGCTCCAGGCTTCTCGCGCCGGCTTGCCGAGCGCGCTCGGATGCTTCGAGCCGAAGACTGGCCGATAGGCATCGTTATAGATGCTGACGAGCTCAGGCCCCCAGAACAGGACGATTTGCGCCTTGGAAGGCAGCAGGATGCTGACTGCGCTGCGAAGGCTTTGCGGCCAGACGTCGATCGGTCCGAGCGGCGTCGTGCCCCAGTCCTTCGCGCGAATCAGGGCGCCGAGCTCGCCGCCGCCGACGAGCCAATCCGCTGCCACGGGCCGGGTCTTTTGCATCGATGTGCTTGTAGTAGTTATGCGAGCCACGAGAGCTGCTAACGATGATACGCCGTGTGCGCACAACGCACTGTGGCGAAAAACGTTGCAGAGAGGGCATTGTACGATCTACAGGGGCATCGACAGCCCGCCCGGAAATCGGGACAGTCGCTGCCTGGCGTACTTCATCACGTGCCCGGAGCCCATCGAATGAGAGCCTTTCCAGTTCTGCTGTCCCTGCTGCTTGCAACCGTCGGGCAGGCCGCCGACCGCCGCTCGCCCGGCGAGATCTACGGCGAGCTGTTCGAGCGCATCCAGCTGGAACGCGTCTACCCGGACGGCAAGAACTTCGTCGATGCGTTGCCCGTGAAGGCGCCCGAAGAAGTGCTCGCCGACTATCGGGCCCAGAAAGCTCGCCCGGACTTCGATCTGCGCAAGTTCGTCGAGTCGCACTTCTCGCCGCCTCCCGCCGCCGGCGCCGAATATCACACCGTGCAGGGGCAGGACGTGCGCGAGCACATCGACGCGTTGTGGAAAGTGCTGGAACGCAAGCCCGAGGATCAGCGCCCGTATTCGTCGCGACTGGCGCTGCCGCACCGCTACGTGGTGCCGGGCGGGCGCTTCAATGAGATCTACTACTGGGATTCGTACTTCACGATGCTGGGACTGGAGGAAAGCGGGCGGCACGACCTGACGGTCTCGATGCTCGACAACTTCGCGTGGCTCATCGATCAGGTCGGGCACGTGCCGAACGGCAATCGCACCTACTACCTGAGCCGCTCGCAGCCGCCGTTCTTCGCTGCAATGGTCGAACTGGTCGCGCAGCGCGACGGCGACGCGACGTATCGCAAATACCTGCCGCAGCTGCGGCGCGAGTACGAGTTCTGGATGGAAGGCGCGGCGGGCCTCGCGCCCGGCGCTGCGCATCGCCGCGTGGTGCGCTTGCACGACGGCACCCTGCTCAATCGCTATTGGGATGACCGCGATACGCCGCGCGAGGAATCCTATCGTGAGGACATCGAGACGGCGCGTGCGTCGGGCCGCCCGGCCGCGGAGGTCTATCGCAGTCTGCGTGCGGCCGCGGAAAGCGGCTGGGATTTCGGCTCGCGCTGGCTGGCCGACGGCAAGACGCTGGAGACGATTCACACGACCGATTTCCTGCCGCCCGATCTCAACAGCCTCCTGTACCAGCTGGAAATGACGATCGTCAAAGCCTGCGAAGTGTCTGCAGACGCGGCGTGCGTGAAGGAAATGCGGGCGCACGCGTCCGCGCGCAAAGCCGCCGTCGAGAAGATCCTGTGGAATGCCGCTGCCGGCGCATTCACCGACTATGACTGGCGTGCGCGCAAGCTCGGCGACCGAGTCTCGGTCGCAACCTTGTACCCGCTGTACTTCAAGCTCAGCGACCGCGAGCGGGCTCGCACGATCGCCGAGACTGTTCGCGCGAAATTGCTGCAGCCACACGGTCTCGCGACCACGACGTCGACCACCGGCCAGCAATGGGATGCGCCGAACGGCTGGGCGCCGCTCGAATGGATCGCCATCGGCGGCCTGCGCAACTACGATCAGGAAGCGCTCGCAGGCACCATCGCGCAGCGCTGGGTCGCGAAGAACCTGCAGGTGTATCGCAGCACCGGCAAGCTGGTCGAGAAATACGACGTCACCGGCTCGGCAGCCGGCGGCGGCGGCGAATATCCGTTGCAGGACGGCTTCGGCTGGACCAACGGCGTGCTACGCAAGCTGCTTGCGCTCTACCCCAGGCTCGCCGAGTGACATAAGCGGACGCTGCGGCCTTGCGCAGTTGCTTTTGTCCGTACACATCGGTAATTTCTGTCCTGACAGAAATTACTGGTACAAGAGCAAAGAACAATGCTCGCGGTCTCGATCCCTGCGGTCGACTACCCTGCCCGGGCGGACATCCGCCGGTTGACCGGAGAGGCGCAGTGGCTCTCGCTACCGCCTGCGGTACGAGCACGCTTTGCGGAACACGCAGCGAGCGTCGGATACGAGGGCACTTTCGACGAAGTCAGCGCGAGCTTTGCGGGCAAGCTGCTCGCGACCTGCTGCCGACTGCTCGGCACTCCAGTGGCGCCCTTCACGGGCACGAACGTTCCCGCCACAGTCAACGTCTTCGCCACGCCTGACGGCGGCACGGCCTGGCAACGCATCTACCGATTCGCGGGCCGCAGGCCCTGCATCGTCGAAAGCGTCAAGCGGCTGTCACGCGACGGAACGCTGGTCGAGGCGCTTCCCGCCGGCATGACCATGGCTCTCGATGTATATGCGCGCGACGGCGTGCTGCACTTCGTGAGCACCGGCTACTACTTCGAGCTCGGCGGCCTGCGCATCCAATTCCCGGAGTGGCTGCCGCCCGGCGTCACGCACGTCCAGCACATCGATCTGGGCGACGGCACCTTCCGCTTCACGATGAGCGTCCGTCACCGCTGGCTGGGCCAGGTGTTCTGGCAGAGCGGTCGCTTCCGCGATCCTCCTGCAACCAGTCGCTGAAGATGGCGCGGGCCTTCGCGCCTTCGAAGCTGCGGCGTACTGCGTCCATTGCCTGCAGGCTCGCGCGTTCGCCGTTGCCGAAGAATCCGAGCCAGTACGGCACGTGGAATTCGACGTCGAGAGGACGTGCGCGGATCTGTAGCCCGCGCACGCCGAAAAAACCGGTCTGGAATACTGCGCGGCGCACCTTGTTCTCGAGCAGCTCCAGGGCGAGGGACTCTGCAATTCGCGCGACCGGTGCGTTGCGCGTCGTGACGGTGACCAGGTCGGACGCGGCGGGCGCGGCATCGAATTCGTACAGATCGAGCTGACCGCTGACTGCATCGGCGCCGTACAACCCGACCTTGGTCGCGCCGCGGTTCGCGACCTCGACGTGATACAGCCGGAACGGCAGATATGCCGGCGCTATCTGCCGCAACCGCCCGCGCAACAGGCCACTGCGACTATCCAGCGCCGCGAGCGCTTCTTCCTGCGTGACGTTCGCGCGCAGGGACCGAATCTCCGCGCGCGCGCCGACCGCCGCGTCGTTCAGCGGAAGTAGATCCACAACCCGACGACAGTCGCTATCAGCAGCAGGCTGAACGCAACGTTGAGCTTGTGCTCGGTCGCGGACTCGCGCGCCAGCGAGACCCTGGTCACCGCGACCTGCTGTGTGTCGATCTTGTCATCGACTGTCGCGAACGTGAGGCCCGCGAGCTTGCGACGGTCCGGAGCGGGCGTCATCAGGCTCACCGCGACCAGCACGCCGGCGCAGATCACGAACATCAGGATCGCGTAGTGCAGGAAGTTCATATCCAGCAGCCAGCGAACTGCGCCGCTGCCGTAGTGAGTGCTCTTGTCGAGCACTTCGAGCACGAACCGCAGCGTGCCGAGTACGAAGCCCGTCAGCAGCGCGCTGATCGCACCGGCGCCGTTGAGACGCGTCCACAGGATACCGAGGATGAAGCACGCCGCGATCGGCGGACTGATGTAAGCCTGCACCGACTGCAGATAGATGTAGAGCTGCGAGCTGAGCAGCTTGATGAACGGCACCCACAGCAGGCCGAGCACGACGAGCACGCCTGTGGCGACGCGGCCGATGAAGACCAGGCGCTTCTCGCTCGCATCCGGCCGCAGGCGCTTGTAAAAGTCGAGCGTCACGAGCGTGGACGCCGAGTTGAACACCGAGGCCATGCCGCCCATCAGTGCGGCGAGCAGCGCCGCGACCATCAGGCCGACGAGACCCGAAGGCAGCAGGTTGACGATGAGCGTCGGGTACGCGATGTCGCCGTTCGTCACGGTACCGCTCGCGTTGGTGGTGAACAGCTGCGGATACAGCGCGAACGCAATCAGGCCCGGCAGCACGAGCACGAATACCGGCAGGATCTTGAGGAAGCCGGCGAAGATCGTGCCCGCCTTCGCGTGGCCTTCATCCTTCGCCGACAGCACGCGCTGCACGATCACCTGGTCGGTGCACCAGTACCAGATGCCGAGGATCGGCGCGCCGAGGAAGATGCCGGTCCAGGGAAACTCCGCGTGGCTCGCCGGCTTGATCATGCTGAAGTAATCCGCCGGCACGGCTGCACGCAGGCCGCTGAAACCGCCGACTTCCGTCAAGCCGATCACCGTCAGGATCACCGCGCCGGCGAGCAGCACCAGGGTCTGCATCAGCTCGGTGTAGATCACGGCCGACAGGCCGCCGATGATCGTGTAGATACCAGTCGCGACCACCAGCGCGACCGCGGCCGTCATCGGATCCCAGCCGACCACGCGCTCCAGCACGATCGCCGCCGCGTACAGGTGCACCGAGATCTTGGTGAAGATGTACGCGAGGATCGAGATGCTCGCGAGGTAGACGCTGCACGAGCGGTTGAAGCGCCGCTCCAGGAATTCCGGCATCGTGAACACGTTCGAGCGCAGGTAGAACGGCACGAACACCCAGCCGAGGATCAGCAGGATCAGGCACGCGAGCCATTCGAAGTGGCCGACCGCGAGGCCGGAGGTGGCACCCGAGCCGGCGAGGCCGATGAAGTGCTCGGTGGAGATGTTCGAGACGAACAGCGAGGCGCCGATCGCGAACCAGCCGACGTTGCGGCCGGCGAGAAAGTAGTCGACGGAGCTGCGCCCCCGGCGGGCGAAGTACACGCCGATGCCGAAGATGATGATGAAGTAGACGGCGATGATACCGATGTCGAGCCCGGTGAGGCTCTTGGTGGTCACCACGGCGGCTTCGGTGGGGCTTGCCATCGTTACTCCTTCTTTTCCTGTCTGGCCCGAGGCATTCTATGTGCGCTCGGCGGAATGCGACAGGTGCCTGGGGAGGTGTCCATGAGCACGGCGACCCTCGATCGCGCAACGGATGCCGATTTCCTGCTGGTCACGGAGTGGCACATCGCGGCGCATATCGACGCGGTCTGGGAAGCTCTGAATCATCCCGACTACTGGCCCCGGTGGTGGCCGTACGTACGCGCGGTCGAGAAACTGCGCGCCGGCGACGCCGAAGGCGTCGGCTCGCTCTACCGCATCGAGTGGACCAGCAAGCTCCCCTACGACTTCACGTTCGAGATCGAGACGGTAGAAGTTGTACGTTACGAGCGGATCCGCGGACTCGCGCGCGGCCAGCTCAACGGCGAGGGCTTGTGGGAATTCTTTCCCGACGAAAGCTCCACGCGCGTGCGCTACACGTGGCGCGTCAATCTGGTCGAACCGTGGATGCGCCGGCTCAAGCCGCTGGCGGCGCCGATCTTCCGCTGGAACCACAACGCGGTGATGCGGGCCGGCGCGGTCGGTCTCGCGCGTCACCTGCACACGACGCTGGTCGTTCCGCAGCCGCCGGACCCCACGCCGCCCGCGCCACCTAGCTCGACTTGAATCCTATCTTTGCGTGCGTGCCGTCGCAGAACGGCTTGTTGGCGCTGCCGCCGCAGCGGCACAACCGCGCCCCGGTGACACGCGCGACGACGCGACCGGTGCCGCTGATGATCTCCAGATTGCCGCTCACGGCGAGCGGGCCGTTCGGCTGCGGATCGATCGCGAGCACGCCGTCGCGCGTCGGCAGCATCCCGGTCTCTTTCGTCGGCG
The DNA here is from genome assembly GCA_044866955.1 of Steroidobacteraceae bacterium. Lineage (GTDB taxonomy): Bacteria > Pseudomonadota > Gammaproteobacteria > Steroidobacterales > Steroidobacteraceae > Steroidobacter. The sequence goes on along the minus strand of JBIOUH010000047.1, from coordinate 16,955 downwards.
GCTCGCCCGTCGCGTCGAAGCCGATCTCATGGTGTGAGCCGTCGCAGAACGGCTTGTTCTTCGAGGCGCCGCAGCGACACAACGTCGCGCGGAAGCCGAGCGCCTGACCGTCGAGGCGCAACTGGCCGCGAAATGCGTACGGCCCGTGCTCTCGCACGCTCGCGAGATTGACGGGCGGTGCCGTCTCGTCGCTCACGCCATCGACGCGACGATAGCGGATCGCGCCGGACGGGCACGCGTGCGCGATCTCGACGACGCGCTCGACCGGCATCGCGTCGGGATGAATCCAGGGTCCCTGCACGTTGGCAAGGAACACCTGCGGCGCGCCGGTCACGCAGAACCGCGCATGGATGCAGCGCCTGGCTTCGAACAAGAGCTCCAGCTTTTCGCCCTGCACGCGCTCGACGCCGTCGACGACAGTGGAAACCGGTGCGGGCGCCGCCGCCGGCGAGGCAACCTTCGCGACCGGCGCAGCTTGGCCCAAAGCCGGCGCCTCCACATCGAATCCACGGCTCGCCTGCCCTGACAATGCCGCCAGATGATCCGCCGCCTCGCGCGTGCGTCGATCGCCGGCGCTCGCGAGAGCCGCCGCTACGTCCGTCAGCTGCTGCAATCTCTCGATGAAGAAGATTCTCGCGGCGCGGCCGGGCTGCAATGGCGAGAAGTCGCGCAGCGCCGTGAACGACATACCCGCGTGACACTCCGGATTCGACGGGCCCGCCGGCAAGCGCGCCGCCCGCTCCGCGAGCGGGACGATCGCGTGCATCAGCCCGATCGCGAGTCGCAGGACGAGGCTCTTCTCTTCGCCGGGCGCACGACACAGATACGCGTAGGCAAACAGCCGCAGCATCAGACTGTACGATGCATTCGCCAGATCGACGACCGCGCTCGCCTCCGCGTCCTCGATCCAGACGCGGCCTTCGGGACGCGGCGGCCGGCGCAGCACCGGGTTGGTCGCCGCCGGAAACGCCGCCTTGAATCCCGGGCGCCTGCGCTCGAATGACAGCAGCTCCTCGCGCACGCTCAGAAAGCGCTGGAAGTGCGAGCCCATCATGTCGCGCGGCGCGCCCTCGCCTTGCAGGACGATGCTCTCGAACGCAGCCAGCGCGGTCTTCGCGCAGATCACCGGTCGCGCGCCGCTCAGGCCGAACTCGACGAGCGAGATCTGCAGCGCCGGATCGCCCACGAACACCTTCGCCTCGCCACAGCGCTCGACCAGCCCACGCAATCCCAGCGACAGCGTCGTATAGAAATTGCCGACGGTGTCATAGTTGATGCCCATAGGCGTGAGCCGCTGCACGTCGCTGCCGCGCACGTAGCTGTGCTCGACTGCAAACGCCTCGCTGTCACGCTCGTCGGAGCCGGCCGGACGCTCCAGATAGATGAAGTGCTGCAACGTCTGCGCGTTGAACGGCGCGAGCTTCACGACCACGCTTGCGGGCAGGTAGCCAGGATCGAGCGGGAAATTGCCGCGGCCGACGCGCGGGCTGCCGCCGAGCGCGGACGTGATGTTCCACACGGCTGTGAGGTGCGCCATTTCCTCGATAGCGACCTCGAAGAGCGACTGTCGCCAGCGCGCCGTCGCTTCGGCCTCCTCCGGCGCGAGGCCGTCTTCGTCCGTGCGCAGACTGAAAGCTGCGTACAGATATGTGCACATGAGGTTGTGCTCGAGCTCGGCGGCTTCGTACAGCGCGTGCAGGACGGCTTCACGATCCGCCAACCGCGGCGAGGCGACGGCTGCGTTCATGGGGCTCTCCGGAGAATCCGGCAATGGTGTGCCCGAAAGGTGTTCAGACGCAATCCGCCGGCCGGCTGGGTCGTGGCGTGTCGCAGGAGGGTTGAGCAAGCGCCGCGACCCATGTAAAACGCAAGGCCGTACGAATCCCTCCCCGCCTGCGTCCCTCATGCAAAATTTCGCGCCCGGAGATCTCAAGGAAGTCCTCGCGCTCCTGCAGACTGGCCTCGAGCTGCCCGCCGACCAGCGCGAAGCCTGGCTCGCGGCGCTGGACGCCTCCAAGACTCGGCTCAAACCCACGCTCTCGGCTTTGTTACAGAGGCATGCCGAGCACGAGACCGACGATTTCCTGAAAGACCTCGCCCGCTTCACGAGCGGCGCCGCCAAAGCTGGCGAGGGGGAGGCCGACGCTGCGGCTGTCGCACCCGCACCCGCCATCGGCGGCGTGGTCGGACCCTACCGCCTGCTCAACCCCATCGGCGAAGGCGGCATGAGCTCAGTGTGGCTGGCGGAGCGCACGGACGGTGTGTTGCGGCGAAAGGTCGCGCTGAAGCTGCCGCACTGGTGGGCACTCGCGAAACTGACTGAGCGCGCGACGCAGGAACGCGAGATCCTCGCGTCGCTCGAGCATCCGAACATCGCCCGCTTGTACGATGCCGGTATCACCGACGACGGCCGGCCGTACCTCGCGCTCGAGTACATCGAAGGCAAGGCCATCGACGTCTATTGCCGCGAGCACGAGCTCGACGTACGCGCACGCGTCGCGTTGATCGCGCAGATCGCCCGCGCGGTCGCGTATGCGCATTCGCGCCTGATCGTGCATCGCGACCTGAAGCCGTCGAACATCCTGGTCGACGCGCAGGGCAACGTGCACCTGCTCGACTTCGGCATTGCGAAGCTGATCGAGGAAGGCAGCGCCGCCAACAAGGCGCTGACGCAGGTCGGCGTGCGCGTGCTCACGCCCGAGTACGCGTCGCCGGAGCAGATCATGGGCAGCACGATCACGACCGAGAGCGACGTCTACTCGCTCGGCGTCGTCGCTTACGAGCTGCTGGCCGGCACGCGTCCCTACGCATTCAAGAGCGCGTTGACGGCTGATTGGGATGTGTTGTCGAGCGACGTACGGGCGCCGAGCACGGTCACGCGCGAGGGCGGCGCGACGGCCCGCAACCTGCGCGGCGATCTCGACACGATCGTGCTCAAAGCGCTGAAGAAAGAGCCCGGCGAGCGCTACGCAACCGCAGCCGCATTCGCGGACGATCTGGATCGTTACCTGCGCGGCGATCCGGTCGTAGCGCGGCCCGACTCCGCCGGCTATCGCTTGCGCAAGTTCGCGATCAAGCATCGGCTCGCTGTCGGTGCGGCGGCTGCGGTCGTACTCGCGCTCGCTGCGGGCCTGGCGGTTGCGTCGTGGCAGCTGCGGGTCGCCCGCGCCGAGAAGAAACGCGCCGAGGAAGTGAAGGAATTCGTCGCATCGATCTTCCGCTCCGCCGACCCGTACTTCACCGGCGAGCGGCAGATGAAGGCCTCGCAGCTGCTCACGCTGGCGAAGGAGCGCATCGACCGCGAGATGGCGTCGCAGCCGGAGAGCAGCGTCGAGCTGCTCGCGATCGTCGGCGAGGCGCAGGCGAATCTCGAAGAGTACGACGCAGCACGCTCGACGTTGCAGGCGGCGCTCGATCTCGCTGCGCGCAAGCTGCCGGAAGGCAACGTCCATACCTCGCAGGCTCTGGCGCAGCTCGCAACGATCCATGCGAACGAGCGCGAGTACGACCTGGCGAAACGCGAGCTCGATGCTGTGATTCCAGAGCTGCGCGACTACGGCCGGCCCGCAGTGCGCGCCCTGGTGAATGCTCTGCAGACGCGCGGCTTCGTCGCCGGCGACGAGGGTGACGCGGAGCGCGCCATCGCCGACATGCGCGAAGCGGTCGCAATCGCCGAGGAGTCGCTGGGCGAGAACGACTCCGAGACCATCCTGGCGACGCGGCAGCTCGCGCAGGAATATCTGATGGCAGGAAAGTTACCCGAAGCTGTCTCGACCGCGCAGGAAGCATTCAGCCGCGCGCAGGAGAATTTCGGCGCCGGCGGGCGCAACGCGCTGCTGGTCGAGACGGAAGATGTGTATGGCCGCGCACTGGCGGATTCCGGCCAGTTTGCAGCCGGGATCGAGCACCTGCAGAACTCGATTGCGCGCACCGAGCAGTTGCTGGGCCCGAATAACGGCTCGATCTCGAGCAAGCTATCGTGGCTGGCGCGGGCGCAATTGAAGCTCGGCGATCTTCCGGGCGCGATTTCCTCCATGACTCGCAGCGTCGCCGCGGCAACCAACGATCTGGATCGCGCGCGGGCGCAGGCGAGTCTCGGCGTCACGCTGGTCGCCGCGCGCCGGATCGACAACGCGGTCGCCGTGCTGCGTCCGGCGGTCGAAGATCTGCAGCGGCTCGATACCGGCGAAGGGTCGTGGCTGCCGAATGCAACAGCGACGTACGGCACCGCGCTGGCTCTGGCCGGACAAACCGGCGAAGCACAGCGCTTGCTGCAGGAAAGTCTGAGCACGGGCAAAGTGGCGGGGCCGGCGCTCGCCGACACGCACAACGCTCTCGGCCTGTGCGCGCTGAGCTCCAACGACGCCGTCGAGGCGCTCGGGCATTTCCAGACTGCGCTCGAAACCGCCGGGCCTGCCGATCCGCCCTCGCGCATTCGGGCCGCTGCTGTGCTCGGGGCAGGCATGGCGCAAGTCGAGCTCGGCAAATTGAAGGAAGCCGAGCAGACGCTGAGCGAGGCCGATGCGGCCTATCGCAAGATCTATCAGCTGCCGACGCCCGCGCTCGCGGACGTACAGGTGGCGCGCGGCCGCGTCGCGATGCTGGAAGGCCGCTCGCAGGACGCGTCGAAGCTGTTCGACGAAGCCGACCGCTTCTGGCGCGGCTACGAAGCGAAGAGTCGCTGGGCGCGGGAAGCGTCGCAGTGGCGCGAGCGACTTGCTGCCCGGCAGCGCCCGATCAGCGAATAGCACTTGACCTTCACGTAACGTCAAACCGCAAGGTCCGGCTTCGATCAACAAGGAGCTGACCATGTTTACGATCTATGGCGTCCCGCTGTCCATTCACGTCCGCAAGGTTATCGTCACGGCGCTGGAGAAGCGTCTGGAGCACCGCGTCGAAGCCGTGTTCCCGTTCGATCCGCCGCCGGGCTGGCGCGAGCTGAGCCCGACCGGGAAGATTCCCGCCCTGAAGCACGGCGACCTGACGCTCGCCGATTCCTCGGTCATCGTCGCGTACCTCGAAAAGCGCTTCCCCGAGCACTCGCTCTCGCCGAGCGATCCTGCGCAGTACGCGCAGGCGCTGTGGTTCGAAGAATATGCAGACTCGCAGATCGCGCCCGACGTGATCGGCCTGTTCCACCAGAAGGTATTGGGACCGCGGGTGCACAAGAGGGAACCTGACGCCGCGGTCGTGAATCGCCTGCTCAACGACGATCTGCCGCCGAAGCTCGATTACCTCGAGCGATCGCTGCTGGGCGACTACTTCGTGGGCGGACGAGCGAGCATCGCGGACATCACGGTCGCTTGCGACCTGACCGTCTTCCATTACCTGGGTTGCAGGCTCGACCGCGCGCGTCATCCGAATCTGTCTGCCCACTTCCAACGTATGCTGAAGCGGGAATCGTTCCGCAAAGCTCTCGTGGCGGAGCGCCCGTTCGCCGACAACATGGGCCTCGATAGCGGGTTCCTGCTGCAAGAGGCGGCGTAGCACCGAGGCACTGGGAGGCGCTGTGTTCAAGATCGGTGATTTCTCGCGAATTGCGCGCGTGTCGTGCAGGTTGCTGCGCTACTACGACGAGCTCGGGCTGCTCAAGCCCGCGCAGCTCGAGCGCGACAGCGGCTACCGGTACTACAGCGCCTCCCAGTTGCCGCGCCTCAATCGCATCCTCGTGCTGAAAGAGCTCGGTCTGAGTCTCGAAGAGATCGCGCGTGTGCTCGACAGCAATCTTTCCGCGGCCGAGCTGCGCGGCATGCTGATGGTGCGGCGGAACGACGCGCAGCGCGCCCTCGCCGAAGAAATGGAGCGCTTGCGACACATCGAGAGCCGCATCGCGCAGATCGACGCCGAGGGCGAGCTGTCCGTCGACGACGTGATCATGCGCAGCGAGCCCGCGCAGCAACTTCTCTCTGCGCGTCGCATCGTGCCGTCGTTCGCCGCTGCGCGCGATCTGATCCGGGAGCTGAGCGAGTCGGTGAGCGCGCTCAGGTCGAAGGGAGTGCTCGGCCGGCTGACGGCGATCGCGCACGCACAGGAATTCGAGGTCGATCGCATCGACGTCGAAGCGGGCTTCGTGCTGCAAGGCGAAGCGCCGCAGTCGCAGGTGCGTCTCGCGAACGGCGAGACGCTGAGCGTTCGGGAGCTGCCGGCGGTCGAGCGCATGGCAACGTGCGTCCGCATCGGTTTGCCGGAACGCGCGCACCTGATCACCGGCAAGATCGGCGTATTCCTGGAAGCGAACGGCTACGCACTGGCCGGGCCGGGCCGCGAAGTGTTCCTGCAGCCGCCACGGCCGGACCGCATGGAGGAGTCGGTCGTCGAGATGCAATTCCCGGTCGTGAAAGCGGCGACCCTCCTGCGCTAGGCTTACGACTCCGTATCCGAAGGAGCCCGCCTTGTCTGCAAGAGCCCCTCGCGTCCTGCTCGCAATCGCTCTCCTCTCCTCGATCTGCGCTGCAATGGCTGCCGACGACCCACGACCGCGCCTGCGCGACCTGGGCGTGACTCTCGGCGTGTTCGATCCCGGGCCGCTCAACGCGATCACCGACGTCCGTGGCGTTCGCGTCGGGCATCGCACGCTCGTGGAAGGCGACCGCATTCGCACTGGCGTGACGGCGATCGTGCCGCACGAAGGCAATGTGTTCCAGGACAAGGTGCCCGCGGCCGTCGTGGTCGGCAATGGCTTCGGCAAGCTCATGGGCACGACGCAGATCGTCGAGCTGGGCGAGATCGAAACGCCGGTCCTGCTCACGAACACGCTGGCAGTCGGCCAGGTCGCCGAAGGCGTAGTGCGCTGGACGCTCGCACGGCCCGGCAACGAAGCGGTGCAGTCCGTCAACGCTGTCGTCGGCGAAACCAATGACGGACGCCTCAACGACATCCGCGCTCGCACGATCACCTGGCAGCATGCGATCGATGCCATCGAGCACGCGACCTCGGGTGCTGTCGAGGAAGGCTCGGTCGGCGCGGGCACCGGAACGGTCGCGTTCGGCCTGAAGGGCGGCATCGGCACCAGCTCGCGCCGCATGGAGACCTACACCGTCGGCGTGCTGGTGCAGACGAACTTCGGCGGCCTGATGACGATTGCCGGCGTGCCGCTCTGGAAGCAGCTCGGGTTGAATCCCTTTGCGCCGCAGCCCGCGCCGCCGAATGCCGGCTCCATCATGATCGTCGTCGCGACCGATGCACCGCTGTCCGATCGCAACCTCGAGCGACTGGCGCGCCGCGCGCTCGTCGGGCTGAGCCGCACAGGTGCGACGATCTCGAACGGCTCGGGCGACTACGTGATTGCCTTCTCGACAGCAGCGGACGTGCGTCGCACGCCCGCGCGCCGCAGCTCGGTCGCAACGTTTCCGGAGTTGCCGAACGAGCAGATGACGCCGCTCTTCCAGGCCGTCGCCGAAGCGACCGAGGAAGCGATCGTGAACTCGCTGTTGCAGGCGCGCCCGATGCGCTCCGCTCTTTCGAGCGTCGATGCGCTCGATCCGGAAGTCGTGCGCCGCGCGCTGCGCTGAGCTGCGCGGAATTGTACGGCCGACGTGCACTACTGCGCCGCGCACTTCTACGATCCGCGCAAGGCGCAGTTCCAGGATTTCGATCCGTTCTGGGAGTTCGTTGCCGGCCCGCTGCATGCCGGCAGCTTCGGACCGAACCTGCTCGACAACACCTTCGGGCCGCAGGTCGTGTTCCAGAAAGCGCCGCCGGCCGCGAATACGCCGCCGAGCGGCGGCTTCCAGTTCTTCGGTCAGATCGACATCGATCCGCACAGCAAGCAACTGACCGCTTCGTTGAAGGACATCGACGGCGCGATGGTGTTCACGAAGCGGCTCGATGCCAGGCCTGCGCGCGACGGCCGCTGGGATTGAGCCGCCGGCTCAGAGCCGCTTGGTCATGAAGACGGAGCTCGCGGGACAGATTTCCGCAAACTCGCGAGTCGCGCCAATCTCGGACGGCGCTGTCGCGCGATCCGCAGCCACGTAGCCGAGTCGCGCGAAAAATGAATCGGCCGTCGTGGTGAGCAAATAGATCGCTCGCGCGCCGTGGGCGCGCGCATGCACTTCCGCGCGTTCCACGAGCGCTGCGCCCAGCCCCGCAGAACGATGCTCAGGCTTCACGACGAGTGAGCGCAGCAGTGCGCTCGATCCGCACAGCTCGACGCCGACCAGCGCCGTGGGCGCAGCTGCCGTGCCGCAGAAAAAGAAGTGCTCCATGTGCGCGTCAGTCAGATCCCCGGAAGGAAGAGTGGAGGCCTCGAGCAGGGCGGCGACCGCTGCCCTCTCAGGTTTCGATGCAATGGGTGTTCGAGCGCCCGGATGCGCCTCCTCCCAGTTCGCGCCATCCATCTGCCTGATACTCATCCGCGTCACCGTGCCCGGATCCAGACACCGCGCATTGACGCTGTACCCGTCCGGATGCGACCTCGGCACATAAAACGACTTGATCCCGCACACCGAGCAGAACACATGTTTCGCGGTGGCGGTGTTGAACCGGTACGTGGTCAGCGACTCGGCGCCTGACACCAGCCTGAACTGCGCCTGCGTCACGATCAGGTGCAGATAGCCCGACTTGTTGCAGATCGAGCAGTTGCACTCCGTCACCTCGATCTGCGACGGCGCCTCGACCTCGAAGCGAACGCGCCCGCAGTGACACCCGCCGCTGTGTCTGACCATCGTTGTGTACCCTGCCCTGTCCTTTCGTGTCGAAATCGTCGTGGAGCGCCCGTCATACTATTGAAAGGTCCGCCGGACCGCGAATGGAGAAGCCCATGTTGTACGCCGTGCTCATCTACGAACGCCCGCACGATTTCGACCGCCGGGAGGACGAGGCCGAGCAGGTCAATTACACCGGCGCGTGGCAGGCCTGGCACAAGGCGATTGTCGAAGCCGGCGTCTTCGTGGGGGGCGCGCCGCTGCACCGCCCGGAGACCGGCACGACCGTGCGCCAGCGGGACAGCAAGCGCCTGATCCAGGACGGTCCCTACGCCAACACCAAGGAGCAGCTCGGCGGTTTCACGCTGCTCGAGTGCCCCTCCCTCGATGCCGCACTGGAGTGGGCGGCCCGCTGTCCGGCGGCAGCTTACGGCGCCGTCGAGCTGCGACCGATCGCCTCCGAAGTTCACAAGCGCGTGACGGGTGAACACCCAAAGTGACGATCTCGCGCGCCGGGCCGTGGAGGCGGTTGCGCGTCAATCCTACGGGCGGCTCGTCGCGCTGCTGTCTGCGCGCACGCGTGATGTTGCCGCCGCCGAGGACGCGCTCGCCGACGCCTTGATTTCGGCGCTCACGACCTGGCCACGCGACGGCATTCCGAAGAATCCGCAAGGCTGGTTGATGACGGCGGCGCGCAATCGCCTCCTCGACCAGGTGCGGCATCGACAGGTCCGCGATCAGAGTGCCCCGACTCTCGAGCTCATGATGAGCGACCTCTACGAAACCAGGGATCCTGACGCGCTGCCCGACGAGCGGCTCAAGCTGCTGCTCGTCTGCGCGCATCCGGCGATCGACCCGGACATGCACACGCCCCTGATGCTGCAGACCGTGCTCGGCCTGGACGCCCAGGCGATCGCACGCGCCTTCCTCATCTCGCCGAAGACGATGGGCCAGCGGCTGGTGCGCGCGAAGAACAAGATCCGTCAGACGCGCATCGCGTTCGAAATTCCTGCAGCTGATCAGATCCCGCAGCGCCTGGAGGCCGTGCTCGACGCGATCTACGCTGCGTACGGCAGCAGCTGGGAAGATGCCGCCGGCACCGATCGCAAGGCTGTAGGTCTCGCCGAGGAAGCGATCTGGCTCGCGCGCGTGCTGCGCGATCAGGTGCCCGACGATGCGGAGGTGCACGGACTGCTGGCGCTGATGCTTCATTGCGAGGCGCGCCGCCCGGCCCGGCGTACCGCAGACGGAAAGTTCGTGCCGCTGTCCGAGCAGAATCCGCGCGAGTGGCTCGCGCCGCTCATCGAGGAAGCGGAACGCGAGCTCGTGGCCGCAGCGCGCAACCCGCGGCTCGGCAGATTTCAGCTCGAGGCCGCGATTCAGTCGGTGCACGCGGAGCGCGCCCACAGCGGACGCACTGACTGGCGCGCAATTGCGCACTTCTACGATCAGCTCGTTCTCATCGCGCCTTCGCTCGGCGCTGCTGTCGGGCGCGCCGCTGCGCATGCCGAATCGGAGTCGGCAAAAGCGGGGCTCGTGCTGCTCGACGAGATCGACGCCGCAGCCGTCACGTCGTATCAGCCGTATTGGGCCGTGCGCGCGCATCTGTTGAGCGAGTTGCACCGGACTCGCGAAGCGCAGGACGCGTACGATCGTGCGATCGGTCTCAGCGAGGACGACGCGGTACGCAAGTTTCTGCTCGAGCGTCGCGGTTAAACTAACCGCCTATGAACGTTCGACGACCTCTCTTGATCTGCCTGTGCCTCGCCGGCGTGGCGGCTGCCCTCGCGGACGGTGATGCCGGAAAAATCAGCACGGGCGTGTATCGCTTGCCCTTCGAAGACGGCACCGTGGTGAAGGTCTTCGATGATTTCAGCACGCACCGGCCCGTTCCGGCGCTCGACCTGTTCGCCATCGAAGGACACGAGCCGTATCGCGTCGTTGCTGCGGCAGATGGCCGCATCATGGCGATTCAGGACAGCTACGGCGAGCAGCAATCGGGCCGCCCCGCAGCGCAGTGTCACAACAACTATGTGTGGATCGCTCACCCGAACGGCGAGTGGACCAACTACTCTCACATCGTGCGCAATTCGGTGACCGGCAAGGCGAAGCTCGAGGTCGGGGATGAGGTCAAAGCCGGCACGTACCTCGGCGACGAAGGAGCTGTCGGCTGCGCGATGCTCGAACACGTGCACTTCGAGGTGGCCGTCCCGGACGCGCGCGCGCCCATCGATGCAGGCGGCTTCCTGCTGGATAACGCCGGCGGCCATCGCGAGCGCAGCGCGCGGTTCTGCGGGATTTCCGAGCCGTTGCAGAAAGACAATTCGTATCGCGCAGCCGCCTGCTGACCACGCTGATGCAGATCGGGCTTCAGCCCGACTTTCGCTTGAACGTCATGATCCAGTTCGTGCCCCAGGTCTTGCCGCCGTCGTACGAGTACGCCTGTTCCCAGCGCGCCGAGGTCGCGGTGATGTCCGACCACTTCAAGCGGCTGCGGATCGTTTTGCCGCCATCGGTGAACTCCGAGTAGAACTGGCCGACGCCGTTCTCGAAGCGGCCGACGTTGGGCGGCTGCAGCGGGCCGGACAGGGCGCGGCTGTCGAGCCACCAGATCGTCCAGTGATTCTGTTCCGCATCGTACGCGCGGAGCGCCACGCCGTACGTCGTCCCGCTCGGCTTCGTGAAAATGTGCTCTTCGACATTGCTCGCGCCAGCCATCAGCCCACGATTGGTGGCGGTGCCGTCGAACTCCCACCACTCGCCGTTCGCACGCTGCAAACGGTGATGCACGCGCCATTCGCCGAACAGGAAGTCGAAGCCGTGCGCCCCGGCGGGGTCAGACCCATCCGCGCGAGCCAATGGTGCAACGACGAGCATGACCGCAAGGAGAGACGTGCGTAGCGTGATCATGCCGCTACCGTGCTCCCGCGCTGCAAACCGGACAAGATCCATTTACCGGTGAGCGCGTGGGCCACTACTCAGCGACGAACGCGGTAACGGATGTGCGTCGCGTCCGGTGTATCGATCACCCGCATGATCTCCAGCTCTACACGCGACGGCAGCACGTCGAACAGACGCAGGCCACGACCGAACAGCACCGGCACCTGATGGATCTGCAACTCATCCAGCACTCCTGCCTCGAGCGCACGCTGTGCCGTATAGGCGCCATGCACCGCGACACTCCGGTCGCCCGCGGCCGCCCTGGCCTGAGCCATCGCGCTCACGATTCCATCCGTCACGTAAGTCACCAACGGATAGCGGGCGAGCGATGGATCGGGCGACCGGTGGCTGAGCACGAAGATCCGCACGCCATCGTGATGATCGCCGCCCCAGTGATCGACCTGCTCCGCCGTGCGCCGACCCGCGAGCAGCGCACCGGTTGCAGCCATCTCGTCGAACAACGCTCCGGCGGCGCCGGGCGGTCGTATGAACCCATCGTTGCGATAGAACCACTCGTGCAGGCGGCCGAAGCCATCGCCGCCCGGATTCCCCGCCTCGTCGTTCGGACCGGCGATGTACCCGTCGAGCGACATCGACATGTAAAGGACGGAAGCGGCCACCGGACCTCCCTGATTCTGCTCAGGGCGATTCTAGCGTCTCGTCCTCGTGCACGTCGCGATACAACAGCATGTCGACGAGTCGCTGCTCGCGCGCGTCATCGAAGCCGCACGTGTGCAGGAACTCTTTGGGATTCTCGTACGTGCCGAACAGCATGTCCCACCACACGATGTCGCCGTAGTTGTTCTTGTGCCGCCCGTGCTGATGATGGATGCGATGCATCTCGGGCCGCTGGAAGATATAGCCGATCCAGCGCGGCGTGCGGACGTTGGTGTGATAGAAGAACTCGCCGAGCGCCGTGCATGCGGTGTAGATCGCGCCGGCTTCCAGCGATAGTCCGAGAATCGTGTAGACCAGCACGCTGCCGATCAGCGAGTTCACGATCATCTCGCCCGGATGCTTGTAGAACGAAGTGATGACTTCGATGCGCTGCGGACTGTGGTGGATCTGGTGAAAGCCGCGCCACAGGAAATTCACTTCGTGCCGCCAGCGATGCCACCAGTAGAAGACGAACGTCGCGATGAAGTAAGCGATCATGCCGCCGGCGAGCGGCGATACGTGCTGCGAGAGGTCGAACAACGACCGTGACGAGAGCCAGCGCTCCCAGGTCACACCCGCGAGCAGCACCACACCGAGCTGCAGCAGATTGACGAACACCACGCGAGCGGGCCAGGTGCGCACAGATGGCAAACGCCAGCCCGGACGCAGTTTCTCCAGGCAGAAGCAACCGATGGCGACCGCGAAAAGATAGGCGAGCATTCCCTTCCTTGGGTCATGCCCGCCTTGCGAAGTTCAATCGCGAACCACCTGGTAGCGGACATAAGCAGCCACCTGCCGCCGCGATTCGTCGGCGTAGATCAGCGGCTCGTTGGTAGCCCACGCCTCCGGCGGAGAAGTGTAGTGAACCTCGGCTGTCACCGGCACAGCGGCGAGATACGGCAGCTTCTGCGCCGGCGCGATCTGAGAAGCCGATCGCCGCTCCAGCGGCGACCGGCCTTGCAGCAGCTCGTGAAACTCAGCGGCGTCCACGCTCAACGAGCAGCCGAACACCTCGTCCACGTTCCTGCCGGCGGGCGTCTGTCGGACTGCACAGTCCACGACCCGCGCGGAGTCCGGCAGAGGCTGCGCGAATATCAGTCGCGCAACCTCGTCGTACTCTTCATACGTCACACGAGACGTATGCGGGAGCGCGTGCCACGCGGCCGGCAGTACGACCATGGCCGCTGTCGCGACGCCTGCCAGGGCGAATGCAACGATCTTCGCGTTCATGGCAGCACCCTCGCCACTCCGTAGCCGTCGACGCTGTCTCGCGCGATGCCGCCGAGCACGATCTTGCCGTTGCTCTGGATCGCGATGTTCTCCGCGATGTCAGTGGAGCCGAAGAACTCGATCGTAAGCTTGCCGTCCTGGCTGAAGGTCGTGTCGAGATCGCCGTTGCGATCGTAGCGAGCGACCGCGAAGTTCGCGTTGATCTCGGTGTTGCTGGCACCCGCGGCCACGATCTTGCCGTCTGCCTGCAACGCGACACCGAGCGCCCGGTCGCCTCGATCCGTGAACGCAGTCTGGACTCTGCCGCCGTCGCCGAACGAGTCATCGATCCTGCCGTCCGCGAGCAGTCGCATCAGCGCGAAACGATTCTGCGAAAGCGGGAATTGCTCGACATCGATGCTGCCGGCAAGCACGATCCTGTCGTCGTCCTGCACGGCCAGGCCGCGGCCGACATTGTCGCCAGGCAGCGCGACGCGGCCACCAGCACCGAACGCCGGATCGGGAGTTCCGTTCTCCCTATAGCGCACGACCGCGCCCACCGGAGCGGACTGGGTCGGCACGCCGTTGACGTTCTGGACGATGAGCGGCGCGAAGCCGCTCACGAGCAACGCATCGCCCGCGAGCACCTTCAGACCATGTGCTTCGTTGGTGACGCCGCCGACGTCGGTGACGGTGAAGCCACCGGAAGCGAACGTCGGATCGAGTGTGCCGTCCGGCTTGAAGCGCGCCACGACGAAGTCCCCGAAGTCCGGGTCGGCGTCCCGGGGCGTGTCGCCCGCGACGACGATCCGGTCCTGCGAGTCGATCGCCACCGCAAACGCGCGGCCGAACACGAATGTCGGCCCGAACGCAAAGCCGCTGCCGTTGAAGCTGCTGTCGAGTCTGCCGTTGCTGTCGAAACGAACGAGCGCGATCGCCTGCCGGCCACCGGGACCCGACACGACCGCGCTACCCGCCACGACTATCTTGCCGTCCCGCTGCAGCGCCACCGCTGTGGCTTCTTGTTGCGCGTTCGAGTCGGCGCCGACGATGGGTATCGTGACTTTGCCGCTGTCGCCGAAGCTATCGTCGAGCGAGCCATCGGCCTTGAAGCGCGCCATGATGAAGTCAGTGAACGTGCCGCCGACCATGATGACTTTGCCGTCGGGCTGCACGACCATGCCGGAGCGGTCGCCGCCGAACCCCTTGGTCGTCGCTGTCCCGCCGCCGCCAAAGGTCGAATCCAGACCGCTCGGCGCCGCAGCGAGGTCGTCATCGACGATGGTGAGCGTGGCGTTGTCCTGTGATCCGAGCGCGCCGCAGCCACCTGGCTGCGACAGCGACAGCTGCACGGTCTCGTCGCCCTCTTCGCGACTGTCTTCGGTGATCGGAATCTCAACCACGCGCGGCTCATCGTCGCCGTCGCTGAAGAACACTGTCGCGGTCACACCCTTGTAGTCGGTGCCGTCGGCGGCTGTCCCGTCGCTGGTCGCGAACAGAGCCGTAACGACACCGCTCGTCCCGCCGGTTCGCGTCACCGTGATCGTCGGCGGCGCTTCGGACTCGGGTGACACGTACGAGGACTGGGTGAACTGCAGCGTGCCTGCCGGTCCGGGCCCAGGCACGCACGGCGGCGGCAGCGCGATCGGCGGCGGGTCGGGCCGCTCGCCGTTCGCCGGCGTTTCCACCTGCTCGAGACCGTTCGACACGAACATCGAGCCCGCGCCGCCGGGAGGCGCATCGAAGTTCAAGTAAGCGCCGGCGGACGTCGCCCGTTCGCTCGGCGGACCGGCGATCTTGTTCCAGGCGGACGCCGTGGCCCTGACCTTGATGGTAAAGACCCCGTTGACCGGGATCGACGAGAGGTCGACGGGGAAGGATTTCGGTGTCTTCAGGGTGAGCAGCGCGCGCGAATCCGACGCGCCGTTCAGATCCTGGATCGAGAGCTCGAAGTCCTGCCAGAAAGGCTCGCGCGAGTCGATGGCGGTACTCGGCCGCGGCTGCCAGTTCTCGGCGAAGCCGAGCAGGAAGGCGGAACCGCCGACGGAATAGAACGTCTGCGGCTCCGGGCCGGCGCTCACCGCGTCGATGTGATACGAAACGTAGCCCTTGAGGAAATCGCAGATCGGCCCGGTGCACGTGCGTCCGATGATCGCGTTTTCATCGTGCAAGTCGATGCGCGCGAGCGGCATCATGAACGTCAGCGTCGCATCCGCCTCGCGCTTGATGAAGGTCTGGTCCTGGAACAGCTCCGATTGGCTGCCTATTGCCTGGCCCTCGACATTGAAGTTGGCGAGCGGCGCTTCGGCCGTGACCCGGAAGAACTGACCGTCGGCCGCCGACTCCGCCACGCCGGTGGCGATGTCATTGCGCGCCACGGTCCTGCCGTCGAGGAGCTCGAATGTCTCATCGAACTTCGCCGGGCCGAAGTCACGCACCTTGACCATGTCGCCATCGAAATCGGTGCCGCGCTCCACCTCGGCGATGTCCAGTCGGGCATGGATATTCTCACTGGCGGTGCGGACCTCGGAGAAGATGAACGTGCGGTTGACTTCGGTCTGCGCGAAGCCATCTATCACGACCTGGCCGAAGGAGAAACTGCTCACCTGCCCGGTGACGCTGCTCGCACCGAAGGCGGCGTTCGCGACCTGCACCCATTGGTTCCGCGCGTTCGTCTTGAAGAGCGCAGGCGTCGCGCCCGCGGGCACGGCTCCCGGATCGAACGGCATGGTGATCGTAACCGGCACGGCGAATGTAGTGCCGTGCGGCGTGAATGCGAACATCTGCCCGATAGGCGTAAGGCCCGCGGGCAGCGGCGGTGCGCCGGCCGACGTCTGATCGACTGCGATCTGTGTCACGACGGCGAGCGCGCCGCTTGGAATTTCAACCTTCGAGCCGTTCGGCCCGGTCACGGTGCCGCCGGCAGCGCCGATCCCCGATGGCGGCGGCTGCGTGCCGGCTGCATCGTTCTGATCGTCGTCGCCTCCGCCGCACGCGCTGAGCGCGAGTGCGAGCCCCATGACAATGAGACGAAAAATCCCCGGACTGTTCATGTGCACCTCACCCCTGACAATGTCTTTTAAGGTGCATGCGATGATGACGAGTCACCGCCTGTTGTTCTGTCAATCCATTGACAGTCGCGGGGGTTTGCAGCCGCTATTTCTGGGCGTTGGGAGCGGCGAATCCGGGGTCGGTGAGAAAGCGCTCGTCGGTGAGGCTCGACAGAAACGCGAGCAGATCTTGCCGCTCCTGCGCAGTCAGCGCAAAGCCTTTGATGAAAGGACTCTTGCCCGGATGCGCGCGACCGTCGCCGGCGCGCGGGCCGTCAGTGAGCACGCGCCCGCCCGCCGAATAGAAGTCGATCACCTCGTCGAGCGTCGCGAGACTGCCATCGTGCATGTACGGCGCACTGCGCTCGATGTTCCGCAACGTCGGCGCTTTGAAACGATCCTTGTCGGCAGCCTGGCTGGTCACCGCAAACAAGCCGTAGTCGGCGCCGCTGAT
>JBIOUH010000046.1:0-47481 GCA_044866955.1 Steroidobacteraceae bacterium | reverse complement strand
CATATCTAAAATTCGCAGGCGCGGCGAGATGCGATTAATTGATAGAGAACCGGCAGGCCCGTGTTCAGCATTGTCTGAAGAATCAACACACGAAGGGAAAGCACGGTCATGCGAGCGTCGATGACTCTACACTTCGCCGACCTGGCACATACGCCCTAGGCCGTCCATGAAACTGCTCCATGAACCTCTTCTGCATTTCGCCATCGTGGGTGCACTGCTGTTCGGCGCGTACGCTTGGCTGAATCGCGACGAGTCCCCGGCAAGCCATGAGGACCGCACGATCCGGATCACGGAACGCGAGCTCACCTGGCTGACCGATACCTCGGCGCGCGCATGGCAGCGAACGCCGAGCGAGAGTGAATTCGAGGGGCTGATCGCCGAGTACCTGCGGGAAGAATTGCTGGCTCGCGAGGCCCGTGAGCTCGAGCTCGATCGCGACGACACGATTGTTCGTCGCCGGCTCGCGCAGAAGATGAGCTTCATTCTGGAAGGCACTGCCCGCCTGGCATCACCCACTGATGCAGAGCTGCGTGCGCGATACGATGCCGACCCGGCGCGGTTCCGCACGCCGAGCAAGTCGAGCTTCCGGCAAGTCTATTTCAGTACAGCCAAGCGCGGAGGGCGGGCAGCGACGGATGCACTGCGCGCGTTCGGACGGCTGGCGAGCCGTGACAGAACAGTCGATGCGGCTGAGCTGGGTGATGTGTCGCTTCTGCCTCGGGTGGTCACCGATTCGGATGAGCAGACGATCGCCAGCCAGTTCGGCGCTGCATTTGCCCACACCGTCGTCGCGATCGCTCCGGGCGTGTGGCAGGGACCCGTTGAATCCGAGTTCGGTCAACATCTGGTACTGGTCACAGCGCGCGACGCAGGCCGTCCGCGAGCCTTCGAGGAAGTGCGAGCCGAGCTGCTCGACCAGTGGCAGCGCGAACAGGAGGTGGCAGCCAAGAACGCCTATTTTGCCCGCCTGCTCCGCAAGTACGACGTGCAGGCCACCGCAAGTACCCAGCATCTGCTCGGACCTGCAATGGCCCTGCTGCAGGGCGCTGAGCAATGAAAGTCGGCAGTCTCGCCGTTCTGCTCGCGCTGCTCACTGTGCCGGTGGCACCTGCGTTCGCGCACGAGGTGCGGCCGGCGTATCTCGAACTGCATGAATCGCAGTCGGGCGAGCTGGATGTGCTCTGGAAGACACCGATGATCGGCGAGATGCGCCTCGCACTCGCGCCGGTGCTTTCTGGCACGGCCGAAGAGCTCACACCGGTGGCGACCCGGCTCACGGGCAACGCTGCGGTACAAACCTGGCGATTGAAACTGCTGGCACCGCTGCGCGGGCGATTGCTCCACGTGGACGGGCTCACCTCGACCATGACCGACGTGCTGGTGCGGATCGAGTTTGCGGACGGCGTGTCGTGGGTCACGCGATTGACTCCGCAGGCTCCGCAAGTGCGGATACCAGAGCATCAGGGCCGCGGCTCAGTGGCGGTGATCTACCTCGTGCTCGGCGTCGAGCACATCCTGCTCGGCATCGATCACTTGCTGTTCGTCCTCGCACTCCTGCTGATCACGCGCGGCGTCAGGCGCCTCGCCCTGACGATCACCGCGTTCACCGTCGCACATTCGATCACGCTGGCCCTCGCGACCCTGGGCTTCGTCCGCATGCCGCCGCCGCCGGTGGAGGCCGTGATAGCGCTGTCGATCGTATTCGTCGCGGCGGAGATTCTGCGGGCGCGACGCGGCGAGGAGGGCCTGACCGCGCGCGCGCCGTGGATCGTCGCATTCACCTTTGGGCTGCTGCATGGTTTCGGTTTTGCCGGAGCGCTCGCCGAGATCGGACTGCCGGCGGGACAGATCCCGCTCGCGCTGTTCTTCTTCAATGTGGGCGTCGAAGTGGGTCAGCTGGTGTTCGTCGCGGCGATCCTGGCGATCATCGCTATGGCGCGTCGAGCCCGCGTCGGGCTGCCGCGCTGGGCAGCACTCGCGCCACCCTATGCAATCGGCTGCATCGCAATGTTCTGGGTCATCCAGCGCGTCGCTACATTCTGAATCCCAACATCAGCCAGGCGTGCAGTCCCGGAAAAGTGTGCTCCACCCACGGTCCGGCGAACGTCAGCACGGCGCTGAGTACCAGCAGAGATCCGGCGACGTGCCGGGTAGCAGGCAGGGCGGCGAAGTTCTTGAGCCTTTGCGCGCCGAGGGCTGTGATCAAGAGTGCCGGAGCCGTGCCGAGGCCAAAAGCGGCCATCGTCATCGCGCCGCGCACAGCATCCAGCTGCAACGTCGCCACCAGGAGAACGGAATAGACGAAACCGCACGGCATCCACCCCCACACCATGCCGAAGCCGAATGCTCGTGGCAGCGTGTTCACTGGCAGAAGCCGCCGGCCGAGCGGTGCGAGTCGCTGCCAGAGCTTGCGTCCGATACCCGTGCCGGGATCGCGCAGGCGCCCGAACGCGACGAGCGCAGCGAGCAACAGCGCCAACGCCGACAATGCACGCAGCGTTCGACGGACCGACTCGATATCCAACAGGCTGATCAGGCCGCCGAAGATTCCGGCGAGCAAGAGACCCGCCAGCGAGTACGCACTGATGCGACCCAGCTGGTAGCTGACCAGGAGGAGCGGGCGCGTACGCCCCGCAGAATCCTTGGCTGCCGCCATCCCAAGTGCGGCCGAGATGCCGCCGCACATCACCAGGCAATGACCGCTAGCGGCCAGGCCCAGCAGCGCTGCGGCGCCGAGTGTCAGCACGCCGTTCATTTCGACCTTGCTTCGTGCTCTGGCGAGTCGTCGAGCGGTAACAGCGCCGGCGTCTCCAGGTCGTCGAACTGATCGTGATCGACCGCCCAGAAAAAGAACACCACCGCGGCGCCCATGAAGACCAACGACAGCGGAATCATCAGCAACAGAATTTTCACGCGACCCTCGCACGTGAATAGTCGTGCCGGCGTGTCGGCGCCGACTTCGCTGTCTCATTCCCAGTGATGCATCGCCCGATGCGCAGCGTATTCAGGATGACACCCAGCGAGCTCAGTGACATGCCCAACGCCGCCAGCCACGGTGGAACGAAACCCAACGCCGCCAGCGGCACTGCGGCGAAATTGTAGAGGAGTGCCCAGCGCTGGTTCTGACGCACGATGGCGAGCGTTTGCTGTGCAATGGCGCGAGCGGGAGCAATGACGTCCAGGCGCCCGCCCGTGAGCACGATGTCGCTGCTCGCTTGTGCAAGCTCGGCGCCTTCCGCGAGTGCGATTGCCACATCCGCGCCGGCCAATACGGGAGCATCGTTGACACCGTCGCCAACCGCGAGCACGCGAGCGCCCTCTGCGCGCAAGGTCGCCAGCCATGCAAGTTTCTCAGCGGGTAACTGACGCGCCCGCCATGAGCTCACACCCAGGCGTTCGGCAATGTTGCTCACCCTGGCGGATGAATCCCCGCTCGCGATGAGTATCGTCACGCCTTGCTGCTTCAGTGCGTCGATTGCAGCGCCTGCATCGACTCGCAACCGCTCGCATAAGCGAAATGCGGCGATGGGTCCGCTGTCGTCGGCAAGCAGCACTGCATCGTCGTACTCCCGTGCGACGGGCCCGGCCGGGACTGCAAAATCGCTGCGGCCGAGTCGCAACTCACGACCCGCGATGAATGCGCTCACTCCAAGGCCAGGGTGCGAGACGACGCTGTCGAGCGCATTGCCGTCTTGATCGGGATGAGCGGCCGCGATGACCCGTGCAGCCGGATGGCGGCTTTGACGGGCGAGCGATGCAGCCATACGCAACGCCTCGCCACGCGAGACACCATTGAACGTTTCGACATCGGTCAGTGACAAGCTGGCTTCAGTCAGAGTACCGGTCTTGTCGAACAAGGCATGAGTGCATTCGGCCAGCGCCTGGATTGCGTCCGGTTTTGCCACCAGCACACCGCTGCGCGCCAGCGCGGCGAGGGCACGAGTGATCGCCGCGGGAACGGCCAACGCAAACGCGCACGGACAAGAGATGACGAGGACCGCCACCGCTGCCGTAAACGCGCGCGAGGGATCGACGAAGGCCCACGCAGCGATGGTCAGGGCCGTCAGGGCAAACACCAGTCCCACGAAGCGAGCCGCAGCGCGTTCGCCCACACACACTAATTGGGGACGTGCGGCCTGCGCACGGCCCACCAGCGCGGCCACGCAGGCAAGCGCGGTTGCCGCGCCGACGCGCTCGATGCGCAGCTGCACCGGTCCGTCTTCCAATATGGATCCGGCAATCAGCAGATCGCCGCGACGTTTCGACACAGGTGCAGACTCACCACTGAGTAGCGCCTCATTGACGCTGCAGCGCTCGCTCAACAATGCGCCATCGGCGGGCACGATGCTGCCTTCGCTGACATGCACGCAGTCGCCAACGCGCAGCTCGCGGATCGCGATCCGTTGCAGCGTGCCGTCCTCGAGCCGTCGATCGGCAAACGGCGGAGTCAGCTTGACCAGTGCATCGGTGAGATCGCACGCGCGATGTCGTGCGCGCATTTCGAGATAGCGGCCGGCAAGCAGGAAGAATACGAACATCGAGATCGAATCGAAGTAGACCTCGCCGCTCCCCCGCAATGCCTCGATGAAGCTTGCTGCGTAAACGGCCGCTATGGCGAAGGCGACCGGAACGTCCATCCCAAGCTGGCCGAGTCGCAGCGAACGCAGGGCGCCGGCGAAGAATGGCCGCGCCGAATAGAGGACAACCGGGGTTGCTACCAGGAAGCTCACCCAGCGAAGCAACTCTCGAGTGGGGACGTCGAGCGATGCAGTCGCGCCCAGATACAGCGCCGGCGCAAACATCATGGCCTGCATTGCGCCGAAGCCAGCGACCAGCAGACGTTTGAGCGCGGCGCGCGATTCCTGTCGGCGCGCATCGTCGAGACCTTGTGCGTCGAGTGGCAGGGCCTGGAATCCGATGCGAGGAAGGGCCTGCAGAATCTGTGGCAGAGTGATTTCAGAGTCGCGCCAGACCACGCGCGCGCGTCGCGCCACCACGTTCACCTGGATACTGACAACTCCTTGCATGGCGCCCAGCGCGCGCTCGATCAGCCACACACAAGCCGTACAGTGCATGCCCTCGATCAACAGAAGACTTTCGCGCAGGCCTGCATCGAGTTCGCGTATCACATGGCGCGAGCTTTCCGCATCGTGCCAGCCATCGACGCCAGAGTTGTCGGGGCTCGTCACGTCGGACAACGTCTGGCTCGGAGCCGTGCGCAGTCGGTAGTAGTCAGCCAGGCCGAGATGCTCGATCCATTCGGCGGCAGCCCGGCAACCGTGACAACACATTGGGCGCGACTGGCCCGCAACCAGCGCACGAATGCCAACGCCGGCCTGCAGCGGTTCGCCGCAATGCCAACAGGATCTTTCCTGCGTCGTCATGGCGAGCGCTGCGGCTCCCGCGCTATCGGGACGTGCAGCAGCTCATCGTCCGAGAGCTGCAGCGGTTCATCGGGATAGCGCGACGCCGACATGATCAGCACGATGCAACCGGCGATCGATGCAAGCAAGATCGCAGCACCCAGCCACAACACGGGCAGGCTATACCAGCGCTCGTGCATGGTCGGCATTAGTTTCCCGCGGTGCGTTCGCGCGCGCCCTGGTTTACAACCCACGCAGCGATCAGGCGGGCCTGGTCGTCATTCAGGCGCGATCGCCACGCCGGCATGACGCCAGCACGGCCATCGCGAATGCTGGTCGCGACGCTCGCGAAGCTTCCGCCATAGAGCCAGACGCGATCGGCTACATTCGGGGCGCCCATCGCGGGGATGCCGAGACCCTCGGGGCCGTGACAGGAAACACACAATGTTTCATATCGCTGCTTTCCCGCGGTGATCCACTCGCTCGGAGCCTTCACGCCGCCGAGGCTCAGCACATAAGAAGCGACTTCATTCACACCGTTGTGACCGAGCGCGGCGCCCCAAGGCGGCATCACGCCGTTGCGACCCTCGAGGATGCTAGCCACTATCGTTTCGCCGCTGCCGCCGTATTGCCAGTCAGCGTCCGTGAGATCAGGAGCGCCCAACGTTTGATTGCCCAGCGCGGTGCTGCCGTGGCAGGCAGCGCAGTTGTCGAGATACAGGCGATGGCCGACGCCGACGGCTTCTGCGTTCTCCGCCAACTGCTCGACGGTGAGCGTGCGCCACGGTTCGACGAGCGCCGCCAGCTTCGCGTCGTTGGCGGCGACATCGCGCTGCAGTTTCTCCGCCGAACTGAAGCCCGCATACAGCACCAGGTAGCCGATGGGCAGGATGAATCCTATTGCGGAATACAGAATCCACCACCAGGGCAGGTTGCGCACGCCTTCGCGGATCCCATCCCAGTTGTGGCCGGTTGTGCCATCGGCCTGGGTGGGAAGCTTGACCCTCAGGCCTCCCACGAACAACGACACGCTGATGCCGATGGTCAGCACGGCCAGGAAGATCACCCAACCCGACCAGAAGCCGCTCATCGCTGGTTGTCCTCACTCGGCAGCCGAGCCAACTCGTCGAATGCCTGCTTGTGATAAGGCAGCCAGGCCCACAACGAGACGCCGCTGAAGATCAGCAGGAGCAGGACGATGACCACGCCGATCGCATGACCCCAGATGGGATTCATGGCGTCACCGCCGCGACAGCATCCGCAGCAGGGCGCACCCCCAGGCCCTGCAGATAGGCGACGATTGCATCGAGCTCGCTCTTATCCTTGAGCGCCGCCCACGCAGCTTCGATGTCCGCGTCGCTGTACGGATCTCCGAGCCGACGCAGCACGCGCATGCGCGCTTGCACGTCCGCGCGGTCGATCTGCGCCTCGGCAAGCCAGCCGTAGTTCGGCATGTTCGACTCCGGCACGAGCGTGCGCGGAGCGATGAGGTGAAGTCTCTGCCATGCGTCGGAGTACTTGCCGCCGATGCGCGCAAGATCCGGTCCGGTGCGCTTGGAACCCCATTGGAACGGGCGGTCGTACACCGAATCGCCGAGCACGGAGTGCTCGCCGTAACGCTGCGTTTCGAAGCGCAGCGAACGGATCATCTGCGAATGGCACAGGTAGCAGCCTTCCCGCACATAGACATCCCTGCCGGCCAGGCGCAGCGCATCGTAGGGCTTGACTCCCGGGGACGGTTGGATTGTTTGCGCCCTGGCGAACAATGGCGTGAGCTCGGCCAGGCCGCCGAACGACACTGCGACGGCGATCAGGACCGCGAGCAGGCCCACGTTCTTCTCGATCTTCTCCCAGTGCTTGTATTGCAGCAGGTGCATGGCAACTCACGCCTTCGCCGGCAAGGGTGCCGGATACTGCTGCGGAATCGGCTCGGCAACCGGCTCGACGGTGGGGATGAAAATGGGTTTGATCAGGCCCGCGCGGGCGTCGGCGGCAGTGCGCCAGAGATTCCAGAACATGATCGCCATGCCGCTGAAGACGAGCACGCCGCCGAGGAAACGAACCACGTAGTAGGGCTGCATCGCTACCAGACTGGACAGGAAGCTGTAGGCCAGCGACCCATCCGGATTGGTGGCGCGCCACATCAGACCTGCGGTGAGGCCGGCAGCCCACATCGATACGCAATACAGAACCAGCCCAATCGTGTGCAGCCAGAAGTGCAGCTCCATCGCACGGTGCGAATGCATTGCACGTTGACCCAGCGCCTTCGGCGCCATGGCATACAGCGAGCCGATTGCGATCATCGCCACCCAGCCAATGGCTCCGAAGTGCACATGTCCGATGGTCCAGTCGGTGTCGTGGGTCAGGGAGTTCACCGACCTGATCGCCATCATCGAGCCCTCGAAGGTCGATCCGAGGTAGCAGACCAGCGCCAGCACCATGAATTTGGCGGCCGGGTCCGTTCTGACTTTCCCCCAGGAACCATTGAAGGTCAGCAGGCCCTGGACGGCCGAGCCGAGGCTGGGCATGAAGAGCATGATCGAGAATGCCATGCCGAGCGACTGCACCCAGTCCGGCAGCGCGGTGTACAGCAGATGGTGCCCACCCGCCCACATGTACAGCGAGATCAGGGCCCAGAAACTGCAGATGGAAAACCGATAACTCCACAAGGGTTGCTCGGCCTGGCGCGGCACGAAGTAGTACATCATCCCGAGAAAACCCGCGGTCAGGAAAAACGCCACTGCGTTATGGCCATACCACCACTGCACCATCGCATCGAGGCCGCCCGAATAGATCGGGTATGACTTGAACAGCGAGACCGGCATCGCCAGGTTGTTGACGATGTGCAATAGCGCCACGGCGATGATGAAGGCACCGTAGTACCAGTTCGCCACGTAAATGTGCTGAATGCGCCGCCGCGCGATCGTGCCGAAGAACACGACTCCGAATGACACCCACACCACGGCGATCAGCAGATCGATGAACCACTCGGGCTCGGCGTATTCCTTACTCTGAGTGATACCAAACGGAACTGTCGCGACGGTCAGGAGCATCGCGGCCTGCCAGCCCCAGAAAGTGAACAGTGCGAGTCGACGGAATGCGAGACGAGTGTGTCCGGTGCGCTGCACGACGTAGTAGCACGTGCCCATGAGCGCGGACCCGCCGAACGCGAATATGACGCCGAGTGTGTGGACGGGGCGGATGCGGCTGAAGGTCAGCCACGGAACGTCGAAATTCAATGCGGGCCACGCGAGCTGCGCGGCGGCGAACACTCCGACTGCCATGGCCACGACGCCCCAGAACGCTGCCCCGAGCAGGAACAGGCGAATGATGCGGTCGTCGTAGGTTTCCGCGCCTGGCATGCGTGAATCCTGTGTTTGCAGCGTGGCGCTCGCTATCAATGTTTCGCACACGTGCCTGTGTGCTGCTCATCGTGTCTGCGGCGTGAAGATGGTTTTCCAATCGTCCTTCATGCTCACTACGGTCCAGCCCTTGGCCTGCGCTTCCGTCAGGCCCTGGTCGAGACGGCCGATCGAAGATTGACGGTCGTAGGCCCACTCGCGTTCGGCGTCGGTGTGACGGACGTAGAGTGCGAAGCGGGGTCCGCTGCCCGCGGTCGTCCACTGCAACATCTGCAGGTCGCCGTCGGAATTGCCGAACGCGGCCAGCGGACGGCGGCCGATGAACTTCTGGATGCCGACCGGCTTGCCGTCTTTGTCGTCGACGAAATCGACCTCCGGCAGCTTCACGAGCACGGGTTTGCCAGCGCGCATCTCGAGCTTCAGCTTGCCGCTGCTGCCGATGACCTGCTCGGGCGGGATGCCGTAGGTCTTCTCTGCAAAGGCGCGCATGAACTCGATGCCGCCGCCGGACACGATGAACGTCTTGAAGCCATTCGCGCGCAGATACGCCAGCAACTCGAGCATCGGCTGGTAAGCCATCTGCGTGTAGAGACGCCCCGTCTTCGGATGCTTCGCGGTGGCGAGCCAGTTCTTGACGATGCCCTCGAACTCCTCGGTCGTGAGATTCGAGTGTGTGACGGCCATGACTTCCATCAACGCGTGCTCGCCGCCGGCCAGCGTGGCTTTGAGGTCGCCCCGCAGCAGCGAGGCGAACGGCTCCTGGTCTTTCCACTCCGGGTGCTGGGAGCTCAGCGCCTTGATGCGGTCGATCGCGAAGAGGAACTGGAAATACAGCGGCTGCTCGGCCCACAGAGTCCCGTCGTTGTCGAAGACCGCGATGCGCGCGGCGACCGGCACGAAATCGGGCGTACCGGGCTTCGTGACTTTCGCAACGAACGCGGTGATAGCCTGCTTCGCCTGGCCATCGTTCCAGGACGGCAACTCGCCAGCGGCGTGCGCGACAGTCGCCGTCGATAGCCAGCCTGCCAGCAGCGTGATCGCGAGAGGGTTGTGTGTCATTGCAGTCGAGGTTCGGTGGACGTGTTCTTCGGCCACAGCAGGGTCATCATGCCGACCGTGAAAGCGCCCGCGACGACGAATTGCGTCAGGCGCGTCACCCACAGGTCCACCGTTCCCTTGTCGGTCAGCAGAGTCGAGGTGAACACGATCAGGGCCGCGTTGCACGCGACCAGCAAGATGGGTGCCAGCGCGTCGCGCGCGGCAATCCTCCAGCCGAAAGCGAGCGCCATCAGCGCCGTGAGCAGCGTGAGCGAGATGAGCGAACGGTGCATCGCGAGCAGCACGATGAGCACGAGCGCCGCGATGCCGCCACCGATATTGCCGGCGACCAGCGCGACCGCCTGCATGCGGCCGCGCTTGAAGTCGAGGTTCACCACGATCATCGTGGTCGCCACCAGGACCGGCAGCGCATCCGCAATCCCGAACATGAGATAGAGCAGCATCAGCGGCGTCAGGATCGCCGTACCGAGCAGCGCACTCCTGAGTCTCGCGTCGGGCGGGAGTGGTGCGACCTTTGCGGGCGGTCGCGGTGGCCGCACGTGCGGCCACAGCAGATGCGAGATCCAGACGACGAGGACCGCGAGACAAGTCGCTCGCACCAGTGCGTATGAGAATGCGGCGGCGATCGCGGAGGATTGCAGCGCAAGCACCGGTATGGTCGTAAGACAGATCATCAGCAGGAGCGGCGCGACGGGCGAGCGTCCCTCCGCAATCACGTACAGGCTGCGAAATACCACGACCGCAGCGACGCCGAACAGGATCAGCGGCGAGCGCACCAGTGCGGTCGACAGCAGCATGGCGATCAACGCCGATGCCGCGATGATCGCGATAAACCCGACGGCGACCTTGATCGGCGGGCGAATCGGTATGTTGACCAGCAACACTCCGGCCAGCACGGGCGCCAGGAATGTCGGCGCCCACTGCAACAGCTCGCTGGCAACGAGGGCAAGTGTCACGCCGAAGGCGAAGCGCAGGGTGGCATGCGACCGTGCGAGGTCAGGTATGACTGCATCGCTCATCAGTAGATGTAACGCAGCCAGGAGATCACACGCAGCCACAGGCGTCCGAGCGGATTCAGCAGCCACGCGTCCGGATCTGTCAGGATGAGTACGTTCGCCTGCGCGCCATTGCGCGTCGGCAGATCCTGCAACGGACCGTTGTCCTCGCCTCGCAGTGCGATACGCACGGGAAAACGTTGCGGATCGCGCACCCAACCCTGCTGCGACTGGACCTGCGGCAGAGTGCCGGCGGGCGCCTCGCCTCCCTTGGTGATCCCCCAGCCGACGCTTTCGACACGGCCGGTGAACACGCGACCGGGCTGGAAATCGAAGGCGACCCGCACCTCGTTGCCGGGCGCGACGTCGCGCAGCTGGTTCTCGCGCAGGTACGCGGTGAGCCAGACGCTGTCTGCATCGATGAAGCTCAATCCGGGCTGGCCGCGGCTGACGAACTGTCCGACTGACAGGCGCAGGTTGGTGATGACACCATCGGCCGGTGCCGTCACGGTCGTGTATTGCAGATCGAGTCGCGCCTGCTCGAGAGCGACGCGCGCCTGGCGTACCTGCGGGTTGTCTTCGCCCGGCGGTCCCAGCTTGACCCGAGCACGCTCGAGCTCGGCCTCGCCGCGCGCAACATCCGCCTTGGACTTGTCGATTTCCGCGCGTGCCTTGATGGAATCGGTTTCGGACAGCGCGCGCTCCTTGGTCAGGTCGAACACGATGTTGCCGAGGATCTGCGTCGCTTCGAGATCGGTCTTCTGCTTGGACAGCGTCGCCTGCATGGAGCGAACGTCGGCTTTCGAGACGTTGACGTTCTGGGTGGCGAGCGCCAGGTTGGCTTCCGCAGCTTTGACCGCTATCAGGAACGGCTCGGGATCGATGCGATACAGCACCTGTCCCTTGCTGACGCGTTGATTGTCGCGAGCGCCGACTTCGATGACTTGTCCGGTGACGCGCGGCGCGATCTGCACGAGGAACACCTCGTTATTCGCTTGCGACGTGTACGGCGTGACCCGGTCGGAGGCGACGTGGTAGATGAAGAGCGTCGCCAGCGCAATGAGCACGCCGAGCGTGACTGTGCGGACCGGATCGCGCGCCGGCTTGGCCGGTGCCTCTGCGCTCGCGCTCGCGCTCGCGCCGTCATCTGCCGGGGGCGCTTGCGCTGCGGGCTCTTCGCTGACTGAGGCGTCCACGTTGGCTCTTCAGGGAAACACAGGCGGATTGCTCGTCAGGCTCACTCGCGGCTGCGGTGCTGCCGCGGAGGCTTCGATCACCCATCCGCCGCCCATCGCCTTGTACAGGTCGATGAGCGCAAAGTACGTGTCGCTTCTCACGCGCGCGTAGTCGAGCTCGGCGCTGAACAGAGCGCGCTCCGCATCCAGCACTTCGAGGTAGCTCGAATAGCCGTTGTCATAGCGCATGCGCGCGAGCCGGGTATAGGTGCGCAGCGCTTCCAGCCCCTGCGTCTGGGCAGCGAGCTCCTCGCGCGACTTTTGATCGGCGATGAGCGCATCGTCGACTTCCTGAAAGGCGGACTGGATGGCCTTGCGATAGGCGAACAACACCTGTTGCTGACGCGCTTCGGCTATTGCGACCTGGCCCCTGATGTTGCCGCCGGTAAAGATCGGCGCCGAGACAGTGCCTGCGTAACTCCAGAGTTCCGCAGGTTCCGTGAACAGGTTATCGATGGCGTTGCTCGCGCTGCCGAGCAACCCGGTCAGGGAGATGCTGGGGAAGTACAGGGCCTTTGCTGCGCCGATGCGCGCGTTGGCGGAGACAAGATTCAACTCCGCCTGGCGCAGATCCGGTCGCCGCTCGAGCAGCTCCGAGGGCAGGCCGGCGGGCACGAACGGAAGTGCCAGCTCTTCGATCGTTTTGGCGCGCGCGATCGGCCCTGGATTGCGGCCGATCAGGACCGCGAGCGCGTTCTCCGTCTGCGTCTGCTGCACTTCCAGCCGCGGGACCGTGGCCAGAGCGCTGGTGTATTCCGAGCGCTGCTGGCTCAGTTCGAGCTCGGAAATGGCGCCGCGCCGGTGACGAGCCTCGAAGATCGTCAGCGCATCTGCGCGGCTCTGCACGGTGCGACGTGCGATGTCAACCTGCGAATCGAGCGTGCGCAGGGCGATATAGCCGCTGGCGACTGCGGAGATGAGCGAGAGCACTGCAAAGCGCCTGCCTTCCTCGCTCGCGAGCAGATCCGCGCGAGACGCTTCCGTGAGACGTCGCAGGCGTCCGAACACGTCCAGCTCCCACGCAGCGAAGACGTCCGCCTGGAAGCGGTCCGACGAGCTCGTCGCCGGCGGGATGAGCTCGCGGGTCGCGACAAAGTCGGCGCCGACCTGCGGGAAAAATCCGGAGCGTGTGACGCCGAGCGCGCCGTAGAATTCTTCGACCCGCGCGGCAGCAATGCGCACGTCGAGGTTGTTGGCGAGCGCACTGGCGATCAGTTCGTCGAGGGCAGGATCCCCGAACTGCTCCCACCACAGCGTGTTGGCGACGTCG
Source organism: Steroidobacteraceae bacterium (assembly GCA_044866955.1). Taxonomy (GTDB): domain Bacteria; phylum Pseudomonadota; class Gammaproteobacteria; order Steroidobacterales; family Steroidobacteraceae; genus Steroidobacter. The sequence continues at coordinate 34,197 of JBIOUH010000046.1, read as the reverse complement.
CGGGCTTCGGGATCTGCGAAACGGAATTTCTCCGGCAGGTCGAGCGCGGGTCGCGTGTAGTCCTGGCCGATGACGCAACCGCCCAGCACACAGGCGACCAGCAGGCCCGCAGCAACCCTGCAATGCCACGCGCCTCGCGACATCGTCAGGCCGGTCTCGGCTGGGCAGTTGCCGGTGTTGGCTGTACTGCAGCGGAGTCCGGTTGTGCAGCGGGCGCATTACCCCGTATCCATCCCTGCAGCGTCGTGTAGGTCACGGCGAGCACGACGGGACCGACGAACAGGCCGATGACTCCGAAGGCGATCAACCCGCCGATCACGCCGCCGATGATCAGCAGCAGCGGCAGATCGACACCGCGACTGATCAGGATCGGCCGCAGGAAGTTGTCCATGATGCCGACCGGAATGCTCCAGATGAGGAACGCGAGCGCCCAACCTATGCTCTGGTTGCTGAACATCCAGATCATCGCGGGGATCAGCACCGGGAACGGCCCGAGCTGTGCGATGCAGAGCACGAAGATCGCTGCGGTCAGCAGGCCCGGGTGTGGCACGCCGCAGACCCACAGGCCCAGGCCGGCGAGTGCCGATTGCACGAGCGCGGTCACCACCACGCCGAGCGCCACGCTGCGAACGGATTGTCCGGCGAGCACGACAGCCTCTTCACCGCGGTCCCCTCCGAGGCGACGCGCGAATGACACGACGCCTCGCACCGCAGTCTCACCCTGCGCGTACAGCACGCCGACGAGGATCACGGTCAGGAGGAAATGCACGATGAGTCCGCCGATGCCGCCGGTGAGCGCGACCATCGTCGCGGCGGCCGTGCGCGCATACGGGCGGACGGTTTCGGCGAAAGCATCCGGCCCCGCTGCCGCCAGATCCTGCCACTGCGCGGTCAGCCGCTCGCCGGCGAACGGCACATTCGCCAGCCACGACGGCGGCGGGCCGAGCCCGTTGGCAAGATACGAGCGAAGGATCGCGATGAGGTTGGTCGAAGCATCGAGCAGCGCGTTGATGGCGACCCAGAACGGCACGATCACGACGACCGCCACGATCGCGACCATGATCGTCGTGGCGAGCGCGCGGCTACCGCCAACGCGCTTCTGCACCGACAGGAGCAGCGGCCACGTGGCGACCACGATCGCCGTCGCCCAGATCAGCGCACCGATGAAAGGCAGCAACGTCCACAGGCTTCCCACGATCAGCAGGCCGATGATCAGCACGGTGAGAGTCGTGCGGGTGATGTCGGGCGATGCGCTCGAGTTCATGGCTCATCCTCCGAGCATGATTGCCGTCCACACCATCGCGATGCCGCCGATCAAAAAGCAGGATCCGACGATCCAGGGATGCCCGAGCGTGTATTTCGCCCAGCGATAGCCGGTGAAGAACAGCAGCGCCAGCAGGACGACATTCGACATCCGCAACGCCTGCATCGCGTCGTCCATCAGCATGAACGGGATGGCCGCGGGCAGGCTCGCGAGGAACACCAGCCAGAAGCTCGCCAACGCGCCGAGCAGGTCGGCCTTGGTGACCCCGCCGGACGCGCGCACCGGCGTGGACCGGATGTTGCGGACGATCCGCCCGTAGAGGTCGTGGCGCTCCGGCTCGGTGATCACGTTCTCGAGCACTCCGTCGAGCTCCTCCGCCACGATCGCGCCGGCCGTAGTGTCGTCCTGCGCTTCGTGAACGATTGCCGTCAGCTTGCGCAGGCGACCGCGATCGAACAACTGCCCGGCCAGATACAGCGCGCCGTCGATGATGCCCCACGCGATGTTGCAGCCGATCGTCGCGATCAGCAGCTGCCGCGCTCCCTCGCGGCCTTCCTCTTCGATGATCAGGCCCGCACCCAGCGTGAAGGTCAGCGTCATGATCAACCCGAACAGCACTTCGCCCATGCTCGTCGCGGGATCGAGGTACTTCTCCGCGATCGAGGAGCGTCGCGCCGGTTTGTCCGGCGTGTGCGTGAGTCTGCTGCCGGATGCGCTTGCTTTGCTCATTGCCCGCCCTCGGACGTGTTGCCTCTCGGCACCCTGCCGCCGATGCGCGCGCTGCGCTATCAAGATTTCGCATCGATCATGCGTGCGGGCATATGGAAATTCCGCACGCATATCGCAGCGAACACGGTGCTACGCTGTGATCGAATCAACAGCAACCAGGAGAACATTTCATGCGTGCGCTTCGCTCCGTTCTCGTTCTGGCCATGTCGTTCGCGGGCGTGGCGGCTGCCGGCGATTTCGATGGTGCACTCCCGCTGACGTGCAAAGTCGAGAAAGGTCACGATTGTCTGCCGACGCAGAGCAACTGCAGTCCGCTGAAGCCCGAGACCGACATCGAGCCGGTGTACGGGATCGACTTCGCCAAGAAGGAGGTCCGCTCGCCGTTCCGGACTGCCACCATGGCGATCCTGCATACGTCCACGAACGACGATTCGATCGTCATGCAGGGCGCCGATCTGCGCATCGCCTGGAGCGCAATGGTCGACAGGAAAACCGGCGACCTCACGGTGGCGCTGGGGGATAGCAAGGGAGCGTACGTCGCCTTCGGCAAGTGCAAGGTTGCTACGAAGTAGGGCCTGCGCCGGCATGCGCCGTCGGGCTGCTCGAGGTCACGTCGCTCTGGGTTGCAAGCGTCGGGTCTCGGGCGGTCCAGCATTCTCGTCGCGCTGCTGCTCGAGGCTCTGCGCACGACGCAGCGTCATGGTCGGGCTCTCACCGAACAGCGAGCGATAGTCCTGCGCATACTGGCCCATGTGGGTGAAGCCCATGCGGCGGGCGATTGTGCTGATCGACACCGGTTGTGCACCGGCGCGCGCGAGTGCTGCGCGCGTGCGACTCAACCGCTGACTCTTGATGAAACCGATCGGCGTGGTGTCGTAGAACTGCCGGAAACCGTATTCCAGCGTGCGCACGCCGACGTCGCAGCGCGCACACAGCTCGGCGAGACCGATCGGTCTGCCGAGGTACGAATCGATGAAGCGACACGCGCGCGCAACTGCAGCGGCGCGCTGTGTGCGCATGCTGGTTTCTGGCGTGGGTACTGCTGTTTCCAGCACCCTGCGAACCTGCAAGGTCAGAGCCTCCTCGAGAGCGTGTTCCAGGTCACGACCTTCCGGTGCAGCCTCGACGCAGGCAAGGAGCGCGGCCATGCTCTCCGACGTCGCGGTCAGCAGTTGCATTCGCCGGGCGCCGGGACGCGCGGGCGCTTCTTTGGTGATCAGGCAAAGCGTGGCATCGTAGGGCAGGAACAGGTCGACACGAGCGCGCCCGCCTGCCAGGGCAAAGCGAGTACCCGAGATAGGCTGGCCGAGCCAGCGAACCGACGCTTCCTGCAGCGAGAGCAGCAGACACTCGTCGATCGCGGGCGTCGTGCCGCGAACGACGACGGATCGTCCTGCGTGGACGCGAATCAAACGGCTCGACGATAGCGACGCCCAGCCGGCTTGTCGGCGAGGACCGAGCTGGATCAACTCGACATCCCAGCCTTCAAAACACGTCTTCAGCTGTTCCAGGTCTTCATAGCTGTGGGCCACGGCCGCAGTGAACGCGGTGCAGCCGGGCAGCGCTATCAAAAAAACGCCTGTCGCGAATGTTGCACACGATAGAGCGGGCGCGGCGGGCGATCAGCCCATTGCGTGCAGTGCCCGGGCCCGATGGCGGGTCGACGTCGGCGTCTCTCCGAAGAACTTGCGGTAGTCGGCGGCGAACTGGCTCAGGTGCCAGAACCCGTGATCGAGGGCGATCGCGGAAATCGAGTGTTCGGCAGCGCTGGCGCGCGACAGGTCCCGGCGGACTGCGTTCAGGCGCAATGATTTGACGTACGCGATGGGCGACAGGCCGGTAATCTCACGAAAGCCGTACTCGAGCGAGCGTGCCTGCACGTGCGCGTAACGGCAGAGCTCGGAGAGCGGCAGCGGCTCGGCCAGCTTGCCATGGATGTACTCGCGAGCGCGCTCGACTGCGATGCGCTGCTGGACGCGCGCGTCGCGCGCGGGACGCTCCACATCGGTCCTCTCGCTGCCAAAATCGGCCATCGCCCCGACGAATTGATCCGCGAGACTCGCGCGGACGTCGGGTCGGCTCATCGCTTGCGGATATTCCTGGGCCGCGCTGAACAGCCAATGCACGGCCTGGCGCATGCGATTGATCCACGGTGAACCCGGTCTCGCGACCCAGCTGCCGTGGCCCGTGGCCAGAGCGCATTCGCTCAGCCACTGCGATTCGCCGCGCCATGCACGCAGATCGACGGCGAGAGCGACATCGACATAGTCGCGCCGCGTGATCACCTCGACGCAGGCGCCGTCGGCCATGGCGATGCATTGCGCAGGTTCGAGCTTTCGGCCACGGACGAAGGCCTGGCTGGAAGCGGAGCCGGGAATCAGAACGGCCGCCGATCCGTGCGGCGCATGGCCCCGGCGCAGCAGGCTCTGGTCCAGCGTGAGCTGGCCGACGACTACGCAGTTCAAGGCAATCACGCCGCCGTTCGCTGCCAGGGCGCCGGGGCTGAGCTGCGTGAACTCGAAGTTCCAGCCCGGCATCAGGCTCGACAGTTCCGACGCGTCGCCGCAGGCGATCGGCTGGTACCCGATCGGCTCGTCGACAGCGTCGGCAAGCTCGGGCGCGCGTCCGGCACGATAATGATCCATGCCGGATGACTTGCAGAGGCCGGTTCGTAGCTCCATTGCGGCTCGCAGAGTGTCGGTTGCAGCGGCGGAAGGTCTGTACGGCATCGAGCAAAAAGTGCTGCAGATGCGGCAGGCTAGGGCAGCGGCGTGCGGAAAGTCGATAAGGGGCGAGGGCAAGCGTCTTGCTCGCCATTCCCTCTTGGTTGACCCGACAACGTTACGAAGCTGGCGCAGAGATTGCCCGTGGCAGACCTCGCGGATTGCGACCAAGCTTGCGGAATTTCGACAGCGCTGCGCCAGCCCCTCGGACAGACTCGTGGCGTGATCGTTCGGCGCGCCCGCTTTCGGTCAGTTCAAGCTCGGGCTCGTGTTTCGCTACTAACTATCAAATAGATGTACGCGCAGCTCAACCGCAACTTTTTCAGAACTCCGCTCGGCATCGCGATACTGGTCATCACCGTCGCAGTGCTGCTGTGGGCGCTGTTCGTCGTGCTGCGTCCGCTGCCCGATCGCGACCTTGCCATCGCAACCGGCCCACCCGGCAGTGCCTATGTGCAGGTCGCCGAGCGCTATCGCGAGATACTGGCGAGCCACGGTGTTCGATTGCGGCTGGTGCCGACTAACGGTGCGGTCGAGAATGTCGATCGCCTGCGCGATCCGCGCGCGGGAATCGGAGCGGGGTTCGTTCAGGCAGGGACAACGAGCGAGCAGCAGTCGCCGCAGCTGCTGTCGCTCGGCACCGTGTTCTACGAGCCGCTGTGGGTCTTCTGCGCCTGCCGCGATTTTGCCGAATTGATGCGCGATCGTCCCGAGGCGCGCGTGTCGATCGGGCCGGAAGGTAGTGCGACTCGCCCTCTGGCACTGCAGCTGCTGACGCTGATCGGCGCCGATACGAAACGACTGCAGCTGCAGGACTACCGGCCGGACGAAGCCGCGCGTCGACTGATCGACGGCCAGATCGATGTCGCGATACTGCTTGCTGCATGGGAGTCGCCCAACGTCCAGCAGCTGCTGGTTGCCCCGGTCGAGCTCATCGGCTTCAAGCGCGCGGATGCATACGTGGCGCGCGATCCCAACCTCAGCAAGCTCGTGTTGCCGGAGGGCGTCGCCGACCTCAAGACCAACCGTCCTCCCGCCGACGTGCCGCTGATCGCGGCCAAGGCAAGCCTGGTCGTGCGCAAGGACCTGCACCCGGCCCTGCAGTACCTGCTGCTGCATACCGCGATCGAGGTACACGAGAAGCCGGGCATCTTCCAGCGCGCGGGCGAATTTCCGGCGCCGCAAATCATCGATCTGCCGCTGAGCGCCGAAGCGCGCCACCTGTACAAGTCCGGCCCGTCGATCCTGCAAAGAACCTTGCCTTTCTGGCTCGCGGAGCTGGTGCAGCGGCTGCTGCTCATCATCCTGCCGGTCGCGGGCATCCTCTATCCGCTCTGGTCGCTGCTGCCACGGCTCTATCGCTGGCAGATGCAGCGGCGCGTCTTCCGGTTCTACGGAGAGCTGCGGCTGCTCGAGACCGCATTGGGCCGCTGCAAGGAGCTGGACGAGCGTGAGCGGCTGATCGGCGGGATCGAGGATCTGGAGCGCCGCGTCTTCGAGCTGAAGATGCCACGGTCTTTCAGCGAGATGACCTTGAATCTGCGTCGGCACATTCAAGCGCTGCACGCAAGTGCGAGGACATCTGCGTGAGGCTGCGGATCGCTCCGCTGGTCATGCTCTGCACGGCTTTCATGTCGAGTCTCGCCGGCTGCTCGCTGTTCTCCCTGCGGTTGCCGGACAAGCCTCTGCCGCAGCGCGAGTTGAACGCTCGCATGCTGACGCGTGAGTTCGCAGCGAGCTTCGCCGTGCGGGTTCAAGTCGCTGCCGATGACATAGCCACACGCTCCGCGGACCCCACGACGCAAATCAACGCGCTGCGCTGGAAGCTCGGGGCATCCAAAGCCAGTTTGCACTCGGCCACGCAGATGGCGCCGATGATGGCGCTGCTCGACACCTGGACGTTCGCAGAACAGATGCGGCTGTTTTTCGACACGGGTGCAGGCGCGCAGCTGTTCGGTGAGGACCAGAGCGCTGCGCGCGCGACCGCAGATGCGCTGGCCGCGGATGCACAGAAATTGGCGCGCGGTGTCAGCTCCGACACCGAGCTGGCACGTTATCGCGAGTTCGTCGAGCGCTACGCGCGCGAGCATCCGCTGCCCGACCTGGGGTTTGCACGCACCTCTGTCGTGGACCAATGGGCGGCCGAAACCAATCAGCACGCAAGCCTCGTCGAAACGGTGGGCAGCGTTTCCCAGTCGATGAGCGACGTCTCGGAGCGGATGCGCATGTTCGGCGAGCGGGCGCCGTCGCAAGCGGTGTGGGAGGCGCGACTGGCGATGACCGATGCGGGATTAGGTGGCGCCGACTTGAGTCGCGCGCTCTCCCGGGCCGACGAGAGCCTCGATCGTCTCAGCCGGTTGGCGGAGTCCAGTCCGGAACAGCTGCATGCCGCGATCGCGGATCTGCGCGCGAGCATGCTGGTGGTTTCCGATCGCTTTGACCAGTCCTGGGCACAGATGATGGTGACGGTGCAACACGAGCGCGAGGAGCTGGCCGCCAACATTCGCGAGGAACGCGAGGCAGCCGTGCTGGCGTTCGATTTGCAGCGCAGCGCATTGGCGAAGGACGCCGTGCTCGTGACGGATCGGGCGATCGCATCGGGTGGATCTCAGGTGCGAATCGTGGTCCGCGAGCTGATGCTCTATGGCGCTCTGCTGTATCTCGTGCTCCTGGGGGCGCCCTTCGTCGCGGGCTACTTCGTCGGACGGTTACGTGCTGCGCGTTGATGCGAGATTTCGATAGCGGCACGACGTGCCGGCTGGGACGATGCACATCGATCGAAACGGGAGAAGCGAAATGATTCAACTCAGCAAACTCGTGCTGGTCCTGACGGCATCCGTGACGTTGTTCGCGTGCGCTTCGGACCCGTTCATCTCGTCGTGGAAAGCGCCCGACGCGGCACCGCTCGAGCTCCGCGGCAGCAAGGTCGCAGCCGTGGTGATGATGAAGAACGGGGCATCCCGGCGCGCTGCTGAGGACTCACTGGCGCGCGAGATCACCGCGCGCGGAGCGCAGGGTGTGCCCATGTACACGCTTCTTGCGGAGGGCACGCCGGAGAACGAGGCAGCGGCACGTGCCGCACTCGAGAAGGCGGGGATGGCGGGTGCGGTCGTCATGCGGCCGGTCAGTGTCGACAAGGAGGTCTCCTCTACGCCGGTCACTTATTCAGGGCCGATGTATGGCGGCTACTACGGTGGCTACTACGGACACGGCTGGGGTGCGGCCTACGGCCCGCCGATGATGAGCGGCGGGGAGATTCGCACCGACACGATCGTAGTCGTCGAGACACTCGTCTTTTCCCTCAAACAGAACAAGCTCGTCTGGGGCGGGCAGAGCAAGACTACGAATCCGAAGAACGTGGACCAGCTGGTCAGCAAGCTTTCGGCAGCAACGGCCAAGGAGTTGGAGAAGCAAGGCCTGATCAGCGCGCCCGCGAAGTGACCGGACGCGCGACCTTCGGTTGAGTCCGGACTCGTGCGCCACAACACCTGCTCGGCAGGAGCTGGTCGGTGCGCGTCGTCATCAGTAGAGTGTCGACCGGTTCTCCCGAGGCACTCATGCGCGACATTCCCGATGACATCTACACCGAATCCGATGTTTCGCCCGATACGCTGGCCAATCTGGGGCCGTTGCGTCGCCTGGCGGGAGTGTGGGAGTCCGATCAGGGCGTGGATATCAATCCGAAAGCGGACGGGCCCGAGCGCCGCGTGTTCCGGGAACACGTGCGAATGGAGCCGATCGACGCGCAGAGCAATGGTCCGCAGCTCCTGTATGGGCTGCGCTACCACATTCACATCAACACGCCGGAGGAAGCCATCACCTTCCACGACCAGGTGGGTTACTGGCTGTGGGAGCCGGCAACCGGCCTCATCATGCAGACGATTGCCATTCCTCGCGGACAAGTGGTGCTCGCGGGCGGCTCCGCCCGGCCGGACGACGACCGTATTTCAGTCGAGGCCCGGCGGGGCGATACGCGCTTCGGCATCTGCTCGACGACGTTTCTCGAGCAGGCGTTTCGCACCGACTACTATCGCATCGACATCACTTTCAATCCCGATGGCAGCTGGACCTACGTAACGCGCACCGACCTGGCGATCCGCGGCAACGCTCCGCCCTTCGACCATCGCGACACGAACACCCTGCGACGTGTCGCGCCGGCGACTCCGAACCCGCTCGCCGTCCTCCAGGCCGCGACGGAGTCAGGCTGAAGCCTGACTCTTCTTCGCGTCACGCGTCGCCGAGCTTCATCGCAGGATCGAAGTCGCGGCCGGCGATATCCCTGAACGCGAGAATCTGCGCGACCTTCGCGGAAGCGCCGTCGTAGAAACCGCTCTCGCTGACGAACTCCTTCGGATTGCGGAACGTGCCGAAGAGAATGTCGAACAGCGGCAGGTCCGAGTAGTTGTAGTGGTGAACGCCGCGGCCGTGATGAACGCTGTGGCTCTCCGGCCGCTGCACGATGTAACCCAGCCATTGCGGCGTGCGGACGTTGAGGTGCTGGAATACCGCCAGGAACGTCGTGGCATACAGAGCATACGTGACGGCCTGCGCGCTGAGTCCCACCACCACGGTCAGGCTGAGACTCGTGAGAAACGTGAAGCCGACAGTATCCAGCGGGCTGAAGTAGAAGGCGCCGAAGCTGTCGACCCGTTCGGCGCTGTGATGCATCTGGTGAAACGAGCGCCAGATCCAGTGCACCCGGTGCATGGTCCGGTGCCAGACATAGACGAACAGCTCATAGATCAGCACGCCGATGCCGGCCCCGACGAAGGGATTGAGCGATTGCAGGTCCACGAGCTGATAGCTGGCCAGTGTCTCTCCCCACAGCAGCGGCAGGTAGGACGAAAGGTAGAAGTAGAAGACGAACACGACCAGCGCCCGGGTCTTCCAGCCCTTCACTCGGGGGAGCGGCCGGGCAGGGAACAGCGCTTCCAGCAGTATCAGGCCTCCGTACAACCCCAGTACGGTCAATGAGATGGGGTCCAGCAGGATCTGCAGTGGCGTGGGCATGTCGGCGCTCCCTTGTAGTGCGTGATTCGACTGGGGCGCCACAGTGGCGGGGAGGTCGGAACGCTGCTTGGCGGTTGCCTAACTGTTGGGTAATGATTCGCTAACGATTTCCGGGCCTGGCCGCCCGTCCCAATGAAATACCAGATAGCCGACTACACCATCGATACGGCGCGGTACCGGATCACCAACGGGGACTCGGTCATCCCGGCGGAGCCGAAGGTCTTCGATCTGCTGATGTACCTGATCCGGCATCGCGATCGCGTCCTGTCCCGCGAAGAGCTGTTCCGGGAGGTCTGGGACGGGCGCGAGGTCTCGGACGCGACGCTGAGCAATCACGTCAAGAGCGCTCGCAAGATCCTCGGCGACAGCGGCGAGCTGCAACAGACCATTCTCACGATCCGCGGCCGCGGCTATCAGTTCGTCGCGTCGGTGACGGTGATTCCCGAGGGTACAAACACCGCAGCACGCGAGGCGCCGGGGTTACCGCAACCTGCGACAGATACTGTCGAGAAACAGCCGGCGTGGCGCTGGCCGGCAGCCATCGTCGGCGTGCTGCTCATCGCGTCATTGATTGGCTGGCGAGCGTTCGAGTCGATGCAGGCGCAACCCGCCGCTGACATCCCTTATCTCGTGGTCGTGCCGTTCGACGTGTCGGGGGATGCGCCGGAGGCCTGGCGGCCTTTCGCAGATCAAATGACGCGTGAGGTGATCCGGAACCTGCGCAAGATCTCCGGCCTGCGAGTCGTGCCAGCCGTTTCGGCGTTCACGTTCAAGGACAACAAAACGCGTGATCACATCCGCAGCCAGCTGCCGGACGTGCGCTATGTGCTCGATGGCGTGGTGAGCATCTCCGCAGACAACAAGCTTCGCGTTACGCCGGAGCTGGAGGACCTGAACAATGGCCGCGTCGTCTGGGACAAGGATTACGCAGGCCGCACCGACGACGCGAACATCTTCGCGATGCAGTCCGGCATTGCCACGGCGGTGTCGGATTCTCTGAAGGTGGCGATCCTGTCGGAGGAGTGGCGCGCGCTGGACGAATTTCCTACGACGAACCTCAAAGCCTACGAGGCCTACGTAGCGGGACGTTATCAGCTCGACCTGCTCAGTCACGAATCGCTGCCGCGGGCGATCGAGCTGTTCGACCACGCCATCGCGCTCGATCCGAAGTTCTTCGATGCCTACATTGCCCGCAGCGACGCGTACCGCCAGCTGTTCGGCTACTTCGAGCCGCCGATCAGCATGCTGCAGAAGGTGGTCGATTCGATCGCCGAGGCGCAGGCACTGCGCCCCGATTCCGCCGAGGCGTGGTCTTCTCTGGGCCTCACCTACGTGATGGCGTGGCGCTGGAAGGATGCCTGGATCGCGTTGAACAAGGCGAAGCATCGCGACCCGACGCTCGCGCAGACTGAGCTGGGCTTTGCGATGTACTACTCGGGCCTGGGCGAACCGGAAAAGGTCAAACGCGCCCTGGCCGATGCCGATCGCCTCGACCCGCTGAACGCGGAGATGGCCGATTGGGGCAATTGGGCGCTGTTCATGGTGGGCGAAAGCCAGGCGGCGCGGCAGTGGGTCGACAGGAAGATGCAGCAGCACCCGGACATCGGGATTCTCTTTTCCGGCGCAGGCGTCGGTTCCTATATTGCCGGTGACACCGAAAGGGCCGTGCGGCTTGCGGAGCACGGGGCGGAGGTGGATGGATCAGCCGTCGCCTTGATCATGCTGGCCCAGGCGTATGGGTATGCGGGACAGAAGGAGAAGGTCCTGCCACTGCTGGAAAAGGCGGCGAACACCGGTACATATGTGTGTCCGTATGAATCGGCCGCCGCGTATCTCAGCATCGGAGACACGCAGCGCGCGCTGTCTCTGCTCGACGACGCAATCGCCAAGCGCTCGAACTGCCTCATATTCCTGCGCAACGATCCGCGCCTCGAGCCGGTCCGGCAGGATCCTCACTATCAGGTCCTGCTGAGCCGCGTGGGACTGGATGATGTCGCGCTGGCGTCGTACAAGAGGTGATCGGTTCGACGCCCACCCGTCGCCTGTCGTTCAGCCGAGCAACTGCATCGGCCGGCGCCAGGTGCCGGACTGCGACTGCGTCAAACCGATGAGCGCCTTGCGCCACTGCCCTATCTGCCCCTTCAGGTCGACAAGCACGGGCAGCATCGACTTCGCGACACTATCGTCGCTCGCGAGCGTGGCGTCGCAGTACGTTCGAAAATAGCTGGCATAGAGATCTTCGTATTCGGCGAGCGGCTGCTCGAACAGCGCGTCGAACATCACTTTCGTGCCGACATGGCTCGAGCACAAATAGCTCGCCGCACTGCGCACGTAACGGCCGTGCTCGGCCACGACCGCACTCGCATAGTCGCGATGGGAACAGAAGTGCGCCATGATGCGCTCGCGTCTGCTCCCGCGAATCTGCTCATCGCGCAGGTATTCGAACAACGCCTTGCGTGGGATCAACGAGAGAGAAACGTTGAGCAACTGAGCCTTCTGCACGTTCGGCAGGCGCTCGGCCGCGATCTGTCGCATGAGCGACGCATGTTCATCTTCCCAGCGCCGATAGTCGCGTGTGCTGTCGAGAAGGCGTGTTGCAACCCGCTCTTCAGAGGGCGGACCGGACACGGCGTCCGCCAGGCGTTGATGCGATGCTTCCATGAGCCGATCGTGACTCAGGCAACAGAATTCGCTGCTCGATGCGCAGTGGCCAAAGCGTTCGAGCAGCGCCGGTGCGAGTCTGGGTCCCGGCTCATGGTTCGACATACGTCGTCCGACATCGAGTGTCCCGAAGCGGGGCACTGAGTTGTTATGTCAAGCAAGAATTGAGCCCGCGCGAGCTTTCGTTTTCACAATCAAACGACACGACCCGACAGCTCGAATGAGTGTCGTCGCGGGTGTAAACAATCCCGGCGTCAGGGAATGACTGACCGAATCAGTCCGACGGTTGCCTGATATGCAGCACGCGCCCATCCATCTTCGGCGCGCCCACCTTCAACCCGATCAGGTCCGCCAGCGTCGGCGCGATGTCCACCGTCTCCACCGGAGCCGGCTGCTCGAAGCCTTCGATCCCTGGCCACCAGAAAAGGATCGGAACGCGTCGGTCGTAGTCCCAGGGTGAGCCGTGCGATGAGATGTAGCTTTCATCGACATTGGCGGGCTTGTCGTACCAGGTCACATACGGCTTGAGAAACACCACCAGATCACCCGAGCGCTTCTCGTTGAAACTCGCCTTCGCGCGATCCAGCAACGACCACTGGTCCGGAGGACCGCTCGGCACCTTCGCCGCAACGAGCTCGCTTCGGGTAAACACCGCGGCGACCTGGCCGTTCTCGTAGCGCTCATATTCTTTGCGAACAGCATCCAGCGCTGCGCGCCGCTTTCCGGCGGGGACCGAAGGTGCCAGGTACACGTCCTGCCCGAAGAGATCCCCGCCGAGCAGCACCGGCTCCTTGAGCTTGAGATTTCTGGCGACTAGCGCGCCGATCTCTTTGGGCAAGAGCTTGGCATCGAGCCGCGTGGCTTGCGGCACACCCCTCGAGCTGTTGCGCTCCGGAATGTCCAGCCCGCCGTGATCGGCAGTCAATGCGACGACGAATGAAATCCCCTTGCGCTCCAGGTGAGTCAGCAGCTCCTCGATGGTCTTGTCGAGCGCCAGCTGCTGCGCGCACATCTCCGCACCTTCGCTGCCGTAGTAGTGACCCACGTAGTCGGTGGCCGAGAAACTCACCGCGAGCACATCGATCGACTTGCCCTTGCCGAGCTCCAGCGTATCGACGGCGGCCTTCGCCATCTCCAGCGTCAGGCCATCCATTGCCGGCGTCGCCCGAAACTTGCCCGATGAGGGCTTCGTCTCGTGCAACTCGCCGACCGAGTACTTGTCTTTGACCTCCACCGGCCGCGAGCGGCTCTCACATTCGGCAGGCAGGCGCGGCAGCTGCGCTGACGCGTAGGCCGACTTTGCTTGCCTGTTGACCTCGTCGATCTTCGCCTGCATCGACGCCTCGACCGAGGCATTCTTGAACGTGACGAATCCGTTACCTTTGTCCCACCACAGCGTCAGATAGGATTTGTGGCCACCCAGCATCACCGCCGCACGATCCTTGCCGCCAATCGCGACGGTGCGGGAGTTTGCATCTGCATCTCGCAGTCGATCGCCCAACGTCGGCACCAGTAACGTCTGCGGCGAAATCACCGGCTTCCCGTCCTCGAGGACCGTCACGCAATAGGTGCCTTGCCAGTCGTTCGCAACGATCCCGGTGTTTGCCGGACGCATGCCGGTCAATACCGTTGAGTGGCCCGGACAGGTCTCGGTCCCCGCGTGACTCTGATACCCGCGCGGAAACACCACGCCGCTCGCGAGCGTCGCCAATCCATGATGGTAGAGCGCGCGATATTCGCCGAAGACATCGGCCGAGTATTGGTCCACGACGATCGTTACGACCAGGGTCGGCGGGCGCTGTGGACCCGCGGCGCTCGCTGCGCACGGCGTGAGCAGGCACAGGACGAGCGCCCCGAGCAGAGGCTTGAGCAATCTGGCGTTCTTTTGTTCCGGCATCCGCTCCTATTGTAGGGATCAGTCGTCGCGTTTGCGAAATGCCGCTTCGCCCGCGTCCGACACCTTGACCCACTTCGGGTCCGGAGCAGCATTCGGAACATAGCGGTCGTGCCAGTTCCACCACTTGTAGCGCTTCGTTTGCGGGTAACCCTCCGGCGAGTCTTCCCCTTCCTCCTGGCGTCCCAGCGCGGTCATGTCGAGGTAGCTCCAGACCGTGCCCATCGCTTCGTCGCCGCGGGCGTTGATGAAATACGTGCGGAACACGCGATCGCCGTCGCGGATGAACGCATTGTGGCCGTGCCACTCATTCACGCCGAAGTCGGTGTCGAAGCTGTCGGTGATGGTGTACCAGGGCAGACCCCAGCCCATTCGCGCCTTCAGGCGCGCGATGTCCGCCTGCGGCGCGCGCGAGGCGAAGGCGAGGGTGGTGTCCCGCGCGTTCAGGTGAGCGAGGTGCGAAACCTGATCGGCTACCAGCGAACAGCCGATGCACGCATTTTCCGGCCAGCCGTGCACGCCGGGCTCGAAGAATGCGCGATAGACGATCAGCTGGCGGCGGCCCGCGAAGAGATCGAGCAGGCTCGCCTTGCCGTTGGGTCCTTCGAATACGTAATCCTTTTCGACTGCCATCCACGGCATCCGCCGACGCTCCGCGGCCATGGCGTCACGTGCGCGGGTCAACGCCTTCTCTTTGACGAGAAGTTCCTCACGGGCAGCTTCCCACTCTTCAGCCGTCACAACTGGGGGTGTATGCATGGTGCTCTCCTTCGAATGCTTCCTATAGGCATGACGGCCGAAGGAAGTTCATTTCGACAGGCTGCTGCGAGAGCACCCTGAGCAGGCGCGCCGGGGCTTGACCTTCCCATGGTAGGAAGGTTCATGATTCGCGCATGCCAGCCAAAGCACCGCATGAATTCGCCGCCGCCAAGGACCAGGGTCTGTACAGCATCGGCCGCGCGGCCGAGCTCTCCGGCGTCACGCCGAAGATGATCCGGCACTACGAGTCGCTGGGCCTGATTCCGAAGGCAGCGCGGACGTTGGGAGACTATCGGGTCTACACCGCAGCCGAGATCCATACGCTGCGCTTCGTCCGCCGCGCCCGCGGGTTGGGGTTCTCGATGCACGAGATCGAGACGCTGCTCGGCCTGTGGCGTAACCAGCGCCGGGCAAGCGGTGACGTCAAGCGGCTCGCCAGCAAGCACATCGCGGAGCTGGATTCGAAAATCGAGGAACTGCAATCCATGCGTGCCGCGCTCGCAGATCTCGCGGCGCATTGCCACGGCGATGAGCGGCCGGATTGTCCGATTCTGGACGATCTCGGGCGGCTGCCGCGACCCGAGTGAGTCACCAGATGTACACCTGCCCGATGCATCCGCAGATCCGCCAGGCCGGCCCCGGCAACTGCCCGATCTGCGGCATGACCCTCGAGCCGGAGATGCCGGCAGAGCACGATGACGAGAGCGAGACTCGCCGCGTGCGCAACAGGTTCTGGATTACGTTGGCGCTCGCGTTGCCGGTAGTCGTGGTCGCAATGGTTCCGCACCTGTTCGACATCGCGCTTTCGAGCGCGGCTGCCGGCTGGCTGCGAGCTGCAGAGCTGGTGCTGTCGGCGCCGGTCGTACTGTGGGCCGCGCTCGACTACTACCGCCGTGGCTGGATGGGGATCGTCAATCGCTCGCCCAACATGTACACGCTGATCGGTCTGGGCGTCGCGGTCGCGTTCATCTACAGCCTCGTCGCGACCTTGGCGCCGCAGGCGTTTCCGAACGAGATGCGCGATCACCACGGCATGGTGGGCGTGTACTTCGAGGTCGCGAGCGCGATCATCGCGCTCGTTCTGCTCGGCGAATGGCTCGAGCTGCGGGCGCGAGGTCGAACGAGCGCAGCGATCCGGCAACTACTGGGCCTTGCGCCGAAAACAGCACGGCGAATTGACGCAGACGGATCCGAGGTGGACGTGCCGCTCGGTCACGTCCATGCCGGTGACCGCCTGCGCGTCCGCCCGGGCGAGAAGGTTCCGGTGGATGGCCGCGTCATCGAAGGCAGGTCGAGCATCGATGAATCGATGCTGACCGGCGAGCCGATGCCCGTGGACAAAGAGCCCGACGATCGTGTCGTGGGAGCAACCATCAATCAAACCGGCAGCCTGATCATCGTTGCGGAACGTGTCGGCGCAGACAGTCTGCTTTCGCAGATCGTTGCGCTGGTCGTGCAAGCGCAGCGCTCTCGGGCGCCTTTGCAGCGTCTCGCGGACGAAGTCGCAAAGTGGTTCGTGCCTGCGGTGATCGCCATCGCCGTGCTGACGTTCATCGTCTGGTCGCTGGTGGGGCCGGAGCCGAGGCTGGCCTACGCGATCGTCAACGCGGTCGCCGTTCTGATCATCGCTTGTCCGTGCGCGCTGGGACTTGCAACGCCGATCTCGATCATGGTCGCGAGCGGGCGCGGCGCGCAGCTCGGCGTGCTGTTCCGCGATGCGCAGGCGATCGAGAATCTGCGCAAGGTCGACACCCTCGTGCTCGACAAGACCGGAACGATCACGGTCGGCAAGCCGACCTACGACCGGACGATCGCCGCGAACGGTTTCACCCAGGAGCAGATTCTCAGTTGGGCCGCTGGCCTGGATCGTGCGAGCGAGCATCCGCTCGCACGTGCCGTGGTTGCGGCTGCGGACGCAGCACATGTGAAGCCGGCTGCTGTGACTGACTTCGAGTCGGTCACGGGACAGGGCGTGCGCGGCACCGCGGATGGCCGGATGCTGGCCTTGGGCAACACCGCACTGATGCAGACGAGCGGCGCGAACGTCGAAAGCGTGCGCGAGCGGGCGGATCAGCTGCGCGGCCAGGGGCGAACCGTTATCTTCCTCGCCGTCGATGGACAGCTCGCAGGCGCGATTGCCGTCGGAGATCCGATCAAGGACACCACGCAGGCGGCGCTCGAAGCACTCAAGGAGGACGGGCTGCGACTGATCATGTTGACCGGTGATAGCAACGCGACTGCGCAGGCCGTCGCAGCGAATCTGCCGATCGACGAAGTCATTGCGGAAGTGCAGCCCCAAGACAAGGCGGACGTCATCGCGCGCCTGCAGGAGCAGGGCAGGCGAGTCGCCATGGCCGGCGACGGCATCAACGATGCGCCGGCCCTGGCCCGAGCCGACGTTGGAATCGCCATGGGGACGGGAACGGACGTCGCGATGGAGAGCGCGCAAGTCACTCTGGTGAAGGGAGACCTGCGCGGCATCGTGCGCGCCCGGCAGCTGAGTCGCGCGACAGTGCGGAACATCCGGCAGAACCTGCTGTTCGCGTTCGGCTACAACGCCCTCGGCATCCCGCTCGCAGCGGGCGTTCTGTATCCGGTATCTGGATGGCTACTGAGTCCATTGATTGCCGCGCTGGCGATGAGCTTGTCTTCCGTCTCCGTCATCGGCAATGCTCTTCGCCTGCGGGGAAGCAAATCATGACGAGTACCGATCTGCTGACGGCGTATCGCAGCGAGTTCGACGCTGGCTACGCTTCCATGAAATCAGGAGACCTGAACGAGGCCTTCCGACGCTTCGAGCGCGCGCACATTCTGGGTCAGCGCAGCACGCGGCTGCATGTCCGTGCGCACATCGGGATGTTGAGAGTCGCGCGGCGTCGCGGCGACAAGCGAGAGCTCGTCGGTCAGCTGAAGCGCATCGTTGCCGCCGCGTTGTTCTCCCGGATCTGGGTGCCGGCAGGCAACACGGGTGGCGCGAACGTGAGCGCGCTGCGGGAAATGCCGATTCCGGATGACCTCAAGCGCCTTCTGGACCGTGGCTAGCAGCCCTCAATCCAGCATGTTGGCCGGCACCTTGCCGCCGTGCGCAGCGAGCTCCTTCATGACGCGCTTGTGCAGCCAGATGTTCATGGCTGCCGAGTCCCCCTGATCGCCGGTGTAGCCGAGCTCGCGCGCCAGCTCCTTGCGGTTCTCGAGGCTCGAATCCATGCCGACCAGCTTCATCAGGTCGACGATCGATGTCCGCCAGTTCAGCTTCTGGCCGTTGTCGGCCGCCATCTTCGTCAGGACTGCTTCGACGTCCACGGCAGGCTGCGCAGGTGCTTGTGCCGGCTTCTGTGGCGCGGCGGTTGGTGCGGTGCCCGCCGAAGGTGTGCGACTGCCGGGAGGCGGACTGGCCGGCGCGGTGGGACGCGCCTCAGCCTTGCTGCCGAAGATTGCGTCTTTGATCTTGGTGAAGATGCTCATAGGACCCCCATGCGCCTCGGCGCTTGAATGAGGAAGGAACGGCGACTGAACCCATTAGTTCCGGCAACTTCGTGTATGCCTTTAGCTGACCGGCGTATGCTACGAGCCCGATGTCCGATACAGCATCTGCCCCGCAAGTGACTGGCCACCGCCGCTGGGTAAGGATCTGCCACTGGGTCGCGGCGGCCGGCTTCCTGACGCTCGCGCTCAGCGGATTTTTCATCCTGCTGGTGCATCCGCGGCTGTATCTCGGCCACGCCGGCAACGACTTGACGCCGGCGCTGCTGACGCTGCCGATCGGCAACGACCTGCGACCCGACAAGATGCAGTCACCCGTGATGTTCGCAGAGCTGCCGGGTGCGCCTGTCAGCGCCGAGCGCAACTTTCCGATCTTCAACCAGAACGGCTGGGCGCGCAGTCTGCATTTCCTCGCGGCCTGGTTCCTGGTGTGCGCTGGTGCGATCTATGTTGCGTTCGGAGTCGTCAGCGGCCACATCAAACGCGACTTGCTGCCGCGGCTCCGCGAGCTTGCGCCGCGAGCCTTGCTGCAGGATCTGAAGAGCCACTTGCGCCCGGCTCCCGGCGCGGTCAGCGTCGGACCGCCCTACGGCTTGTTGCAGAAGCTCACGTATACGAGCGTCATGCTGATCGTGCTGCCCTTGATGGTGGCCACAGGGCTCACGATGTCGCCGGCGGTCGCTGCGGCTTACCCGTTTCTGCTGGATCTGTTCGGCGGCTACCAGACCGCTCGCACGATTCACTTCTTCGGATTTGCGGCGCTCGTTCTGTTTCTGCTCGTTCACATCGCGATGGTCATCGCGACAGGCTTCGGTCGACAGTTGCGCGCCATGACCTGGGGGAATCCGCGATGAAGCACCAACGCCGCATCTTCCTCAAAGGCCTGGCTTCCTCAGCCGGCGTGCTGCTGGCGGGCTGCTCGCAAACCGAGCCGCCGACTTACGGCAACGTGCTGCGCATGGGCGACTTGTTGACGTACAAGGCTCATCGGCTGCTGCTGCCCGCTCATTCGCTCGCTCGCGAATACGACTACTCCGATATTTCATCGGTGCCGGCCATCGGCACGACGAACCCCGCCGATCCCGACAAGTGCCCCTCCTTCAATGCGGAGAACGGTTCGGCTTACGAGCGTGTGCTCGCGAATCAATTCGCCGACTGGCGATTGCTCGTCGAAGGCAGCGTGACGCGGCCGCGGGCGTTCTCGCTCGATGAGCTCAAGCGCATGCCGTCGCGGACGCAGATCACACGGCATACGTGCGAGGAGGGGTGGTCTGCGATCGCGCAGTGGACCGGAGTGCCGCTGCGCGGCGTTCTGGAAGCCGCGGGTATTCGCTCGACAGCTCGATACGTCCAGTACTACTCGTACGATGACTGGGCCGACGGCATCGACATGATGGATGCGCTGCACCCGCAGACCATCCTGGCCTATGGCATGAACGGGCACGAGCTGCCGATCAGTCATGGCGCACCGATACGCCTGCGGGTCGAGAAGCAACTCGGCTACAAGAGCATGAAGTTCCTGCGACGCATCGTCGTGACGGATCATTTCGACGACAACGGTGCCAAGGGCAATATCCAGAACGGTTGGTCCTGGTATGCCGGCATCTGACTGGCTCAAGGTTGCGCTTGCATCGCTCGTACTGATTTCGTTTCCGGTTGCTGCACAGACGGCAGCGGACATCCTGATTCGTCACGCCACGATCGTGGACGTCGAGCACGGACGCACGATTCCCGATCAGGCAGTCGTCACGAGCGCCAGCGACATCGTCGCCGTCGGCAGCGATGCCGCGATTGCGAAGTCATGGAAGGCGGCCCAGACGCTCGACGCGAGCGGTCGCTACGTCATCCCGGGCTTGTGGGACATGCACGTCCACTTCGGTGGCGGCGTGGACCTCATCGAAGAAAATCGGGCGTTGCTGCCGCTCTATGTCGCGCACGGCATCACCACTGTTCGCGACGCGTCGGGTGACCTGCCAACGCAGGTGCTCGAGTGGCGCGGTGAAATTGCGCGCGGCGCATTGTTCGGACCTACGCTGCTGAGCTCGGGCCCGAAGATCGAAGGCCTGAAGCCCATCTGGAAGGGGACGATCGAGACGGGATCGGAAGCGGACGTCGACGCGGCGGTGCAGAAGCTCCGTTCGCTCGAGGTCGACTTCGTGAAGATCACGGACAGCACGCTGCGGCCCGAGCTGTTCTTGTACGCGGTCCGCAAAGCACGCGCGGCCGGCTTGCGCACCTCAGGTCACATTCCGATGGCGCTCACGGTGCGCCAGGCCGTCGATGCAGGGCTCAGCTCCATCGAGCATCTGGACTATGCCTTCGATGCCGGCGCGAAAGACGAGGCTGCGATTGCCGCCGAGTTTGCGGCAGGAAAAATCGATCGCGCCGAAGCCGGCCGCCGGCTCGATGCAGGGTTCGATCGCGCAACAGCGATGGCAATGTATCGCTATCTCGCCGGCAGGAAAGTGTTCGTGACGCCGACCCTCAATGGCAGTCGCATCATCGCGTGGCTCGATCGCGACCAGCACGCCAACGACGAGTACCTCCAGTACATCGGCCCGAAGCTACGCAAGACTTACGAATGGCGTGTGCAGCGCGCGGCTCAGGCCGATGCGGCTGCGGTGGACTTCAGGCATGCGCATTTCGATCGCATGGCTGCCGTCGTGCCGATGCTGCAGAAGGCCGGCGTCACGATCATGGCGGGAACGGATGCGGGGTTTCTGAACTCCTTCAACTATCCGGGCACCGGCTTGCACGATGAGCTCGCGCTCTATGTGGAGAAGGGCTTGACGCCTTCGCAGGCCTTGTCTGCCGCGACACGCGCCGGGCCGGCGTGGTTCGGCAAGCTCGGTCGCTACGGCTCGCTCGCCAAAGGAAAGGCCGCCGACCTGGTGCTGCTCGAGCGAAATCCGCTGGAGGACATCAGCGCGACGCGCTCGATCCAGGCGGTGATTCTGCGCGGCAAGGTTTACGATCGAGCAGCACTCGACCAGATGCTGGCGGAGACGCGGCAGAAAGTCGCAGCCTGGAAACGTGAAGATGCAGCGTCGGCGGGCAACGAAGCTATCGATGCAGCGCGCACTCTTTCGCTCATGGAGAAAGTTGCGGATTGGCAGCTCGCGCATCTCGAGCCGGTCGCCTCCATCAAAGTCGCGCGTGAGGAAACACGCAGTCCTCGCAGCTGGCAGCAGGGAGCGTTCTACGCCGGATTGACGGCGCTTGCTGAGCGGAGCGAATCGCCACGTTTCCGCGACGCTGTGTTTGCTCACGGACGCAGCACCAACTGGCAGCTCGGCGATCGCCGTTATCATGCAAACGATCACGTCATCGGGCAGAGCTACCTGTGGGCCGCGGAGCACGGCGCCGGGCCTCAGGCAATCGCACCGTTGCGCAAGCGCTTCGACGAGATCCTTGCCGCTCCGCCGCGCGGCAGTCTGACCACGCAGGAGCGCAAGTCGTGCGACGATCGCTGGTGCTGGTGCGACGCCTTGTTCATGGCGCCGCCGGTGTGGATCGGGCTGGCCGCGGCGACCGGCGATCGGCGCTACGCCGAGTACGCGCACGCCGAGTTCAAGGCAACCAGAGATTACCTCTACGACCGTGCGGACCATCTCTTCTATCGGGACAGCCGTTTCTTCGAGCAACGAGACAGCAATGGCAGGAAGCTGTTCTGGAGCCGGGGCAACGGCTGGGTCTTCGCCGGTATCGCGCGTGTCCTGGAGCATCTGTCTGCAGCTGACCCGGCGCGGCCAATGTATGAAGCGCTCTTCAAAGAGATGGCAGCGAAGCTGAAGGCCATACAGAAGCCGGACGGGTATTGGCCGCCCTCACTGCTCGCGTCGGAAGCATCACCCGCGGAATCGAGCGGCACCGGCTTCTTCGTCTACGGAATGGCGTGGGGGATCAAGGCGGGTCTGCTCGATCGAGCGGAGTACGAACCGGTCGTGCAACGAGGCTGGCGCGCGCTGGAGCGAGCCGTCCAGCCGGACGGCATGCTCGGCTCGGTGCAGCAGGTCAGCGATCGTCCGGAGCAGGTTGCGGCGGGTGATACACAATTCTACGGCGTCGGTGCATTCCTGCTCGCCGGTTCCGCCGTTCGCGATCTGTATCGCTAGCCCGGCGCGCAGACCGAGTCGCGCTCGACGAAGTTCGGCTTGAAGACGCGCTGGCGAACGTCGAGGTTCTCGTGCTGGTAGACGTTCTGCAGGACCCAGCGCGCAGCCATGTGGCCCATGTCGCTGATCGGGTAGTGGACGGTTGATAACTTCGGATAGACGTAGCGCGAGATCGGCGCGTTGTCGAAGCCGACGATCGACAGCTCGTCGGGAAGCTTCAGGCCCCGATCGTGGGCAGCCGACATCGCGCCGGCTGCGCTCTCGTCGTTCGCGCAGACCACGGCGGTGAACGGGATGCCGGTGCCGAGCAAATGGTTGAGCGCCCGGCTGCCGCCCGTCTCGTGGTAGTCACCTTCGTACAGCAAACGCTCGTCGAAGGCTACGCGCGCCTCCGCGAGCGCGCGCTTGTGGCCTTGCAAGCGCTGCTGGGCGTCGGTCCAGTCGAGCGGACCGGAGATATAGGCGATCCTGCGGTGCTGCGCCTCCAGGAGGGAGCGCGCGGCGAGGAAGCCGCCGAGTTCGTTGTCGAGGCTGAAGCAGCGATCCGCAATGCCTCGAACCTTGCGGTTGACGACGACGATCGGCGTCTTCGACTTGTTGTGCTCGACGAGGAATTTGTCGGACAGCCCGGAGACGTGCACGATCAGCGCGTCGCAGTTGCGGCCAACGAGGAACCTGATGCCCTCACGCTCCTGGTCCTCGCGATTGTGACCGGTTGCGACCAGTACAAACTTGCCGGCGGCGCGTAGCGTCTCCTCGATCGCACTCAGCATCGCGCCGTAGAAGGCGCCGTGCAGCTCCGACACCAGTACGCCGACGCTGTTCGAGGTGCGGGTCGCGAGCGATTGCGCGATCGAATTCGGCTGGTAGCCGAGCCTCTGCATCGCCAGCAGCACTTTCTCCCGCGTCTTGTCCTTGACGCGCGAGTCGCTGTTGACTACGCGGGAGACGGTCGCGATCGACACGTCCGCGAGCTTCGCGACCTCATACATGTTGGCCGACGCACGCTTCACTAGCCGACCCCGCGGCGCAGGTCCGGTGCCTTGCAGTACTGCTCGACATAGGTCTGGTGCTTCGGCAGCTGCATCACCGTGCGATCGACCTTCGCGCGAATTCCCTCGAGGAACTGCGAGAGTTCCTCATCGCCCATCAGGTCGGCGACCGGATGATGCTGCCGCGGCAGGATGCCCTGGCCGAGCATGACCTGGATCCATGAGTTTTCCGCAAACAGCTCGTTCGGCACGCGGAAGACGCGGCCGGTCTCGCGGAACAGATCGATGCGGTGCTGAAGCGAGGCCGGAATGCTCATGTTGCGCACGGCCCGCCAGAAAGGCGTGTCCTGGCGATCGGTGACATGATAGTGCAGCACGATGAAATCGCGGATGTGCTCGATTTCCGAGCTCATCTGCCGGTTGAACTCGTCGATGTCGGACTGCTGGATGGAGGTGCGCGGGAACATCTGCATCAGCCGGATCATGCTGCGCTGGATCAGATGGATGCTGGTCGACTCCAGCGGCTCGATGAAGCCGCTGGCCAGACCGACCGCGATGCAGTTCTTTTTCCAGTGCTCGCGACGCTGGCCCGGACGGAATTTGATGACGCGGGGCTCGGTCAGCACCTTGCCTTCGATGTTTGCCAGCAGAGATTGCTTGGCCTGATCGTCCGGAAGATAGCGGCTGCAGTACACGATGCCGTTGCCGACGCGGTGCTGCAGCGGAATGCGCCATTGCCATCCTGCCTCGCGCGCGATCGAGCGAGTGTACGGCCAGGCTTCGCGCGTGGATTCGGTTTGCGCCGCGACGGCGCTGTCGTTGTAGAGCCAGTGCGACCAGTCTTCATAGCCGACGTGCAGCGCCTGTCCGATCAGCAGGCCGCGGAAGCCGGTGCAGTCGATGAACAGGTCGCCTTCGATGTCCGCGCCCGAATCCAGCCTGATCGCAGTGATGTAGCCGGACGTCGGATCGGTCTTGACCTCGACGATCTTCCCCTCGATGCGCTGCGTGCCGAAGCCTTCGCTGAACTTGCGCAGAAACTTCGCATACAGGCTGGCATCGATGTGAAAGGCATAGTTCATCCCGCCGCGCGGCAGGTGCGCGAAGCGCTCTGCCTGCGCGGCCTTGAGCTCCAGGCAGTAATCGCCGTAGTCGCCAGCCAGCTTGCGCTCGCGTCCCTTGAGCCAGAAATGCTGGAAGCCGGCGCTCCAGTGATCCGTGCCGGTGAGGCCGAAGGAGTGAATGTAGTTCTGGCCGACATCGCGCCAGTTCTCGAAACCGATGCCGAGCTTGAACGTCCCCTGCGTTGCGGCCATGAACTCCTGCTCGTTGATGTCGAGCAGGCGATGGAAGGTCACGAGCGTCGGAATCGTCGCCTCGCCGACGCCGACCGTGCCGATCTCGTCGGACTCGATCAGCTTGATGTCGAGCACCTTGCCCAGCATCTTCGACAGGCACGCGGCCACCATCCAGCCAGCGGTACCGCCGCCGGCGATGACGACCCTGTTGATCAGTTTCTGTTCCACGCTCGGTCCCCTCAGCGATTCAATCTCTGCAACAGTCGTGCTCGCAGCTCGCGCGCCGATTCGGCATCCAGCGGCCCCAGCACGCGGCGGGCTTGCGGCGGAATGTGCTCAGTCGTGCGCTCGTCCGCCTCGAAGACGTAGTGCCGGAACAGGTTCTGCCAGGCCTTGAGCTGCTCCGGCGGCAAATCGCGCACAGTCAGGATCGCGAGCATGAGCGCGTTCATCGGCGAGTCCATGAACGCCGGCGACTGGCGCCACCAGTAGTTCACCAGTACGTTCAGGGACTCGAGCGACTCGATGTGATGCCACCACATGCTGGGAATGAAGAGCGCATCGCCCGGGCCGAGCTCGGCGACCTGCGCGTGCTGCAGCGCTGCGGCGAACTTCGGGAATTTTGCGAAATCGGGCCGCGCGAAATCGACCAGGCTGATCGCCTGGCCGGCTGGCGTGAAGTCGAGCGGACCGATGTAAAGATTTTCCAGCTGTTCGGGCGGGAACAGCGTGAAGCGGCGGCGCCCCGCAACGACGCACGCGATGTTATCCGGCAGATCGTGATGGGCGGCGATGCGCGTGCGATTGCCCAACCAGATGCTAGCGAGCGCCTGGCGATTCCCGAGTGCGAGATCGTTCTCGGCGCGAAAGCCCGGCAGGCACGTGTCGACCGTGGTGGAGCCGACATAGATTGCCGGCGGAGTCTCCGACTTGCTCTGGCGCGCGATTTCGTCGAGGACCGCGTCCAGCCTGATGCGCACCGCCTTGAAATTGAACCCGTTGAGGTCCTCGCTGTAGAAGAGCCGGCCGCCGATGTCGGGCGCGCCGAGAATCGCGTTGACGGTCGCGTCCTTGTAGAAGCGCCGCAGATACGCATCGGTCGCCGCGGCCGATTCGCGGCCTGCCCGCGTCACGGGCCAGCTCGAAACGAGGCCACGCAAGACCGCCGGCCGCGTCCGCGTCAGCAGTTCGTCCGACAACACCTGCGGATCGACTCCGGCGATCTCCTCGATTGCGTTAGCGATGGGCAGCATGCAGTCGGTTCCGGCGCTCGATCAGATCGCGGAAGTGAGACAAGGAAGCGATCGCCATGTAGATGGCCTGCAGATAACCGGCCTTGTGCATTCGTTCGAGCCCGCCCGCGTCGAGCGCGCCGAGACGCTCCTCGTTGATCGTGTAGAAGCCCGTGAGACGATGCTGCGACCGGTCGTCGAGCTCGACGTCGAGCACGAACGATTCCAGCAGGTCGTGCTGCAGCAAGGCATCGATGAACGCAGGGACAGCTTCCAGGCCCTGATGAATGGTCAGCAGCACGGAGCTCATGCGCTCGAGAAACTCGGTCGAGCCGCCGTATGGGCGGAACAGTGCTTCGCCTTCGGTCCGGCTGACGCGCGGACTGGCGAGATCGATGTGCACCATCGGCTCGCGATCGCGAAAGCCAATGAGGAATGGCTGGCGCTCGACTGTCAACGGCACGTACTGCGCATCCCAGCCGTGCGGGCCGAGGAACAGATTCTCTTTGTCCTGGAAGCCGAACAGGGCGATCGACTGGAACTTTCCGTCCGCAGTCTTGTGGAACACGATCGGATAGTGGGCCTGGACGTTGCGGAACTCGGCCGGAAACGTCAGCGCGGACTTCACGTCATCGCCGTACGCGGCACCGCGCGTCGTGATGACCCTGAGATCCTTGTGGTCGATGTTGTTCAACAGGACTGCGTTGTTCATGCGCGCTGCGCCTAGATTCCCGGCAGCCCGTGCCGCCTGATATGCGTGATCAGCTCCCGGTTGGACGGGAGCGCAGCCAGCATTTTGCCAGTCAGCGCCGCAGCTTCGCGGAAAAATGCGTCGGCACGCTCGAAGTCATCGCAGCGACGCGCCGCGACGGCCGGTTCGGGCCGAAACCCCATCCCGTACAGCACGTACTGGTAGCTCGCCGATGGAAACACTTCTTCGATGCGGTGCAGGTCGTAACGCGAGGGCGGCTGGTGACGCCACAGCACGAGCAACTCGCGCAGCCGGTCGGGAACGGTGGCCGGCGCGACGTTATCGCGCCAGAAAGCGGAAGTGCTGCGCCGGCTCAACACGTAGTGCAGCTTCAAAAAATCGATGACGCGCTCCCATCGATAGGTGAACGAATCGTTGAATCGCCGCGCGACGATGTCCATTTCCTCGCGCGTCGCCGGCATCTGGTCGCTGAGCAGGACGGCGGACAGCTCGACCAGCGCCAGCGCCGAGGCTTCCAGCGGTTCGATGAAACCAGCCGACAGTCCGATGGCGACGCAGTTGCGGTGCCAGAAGTGCTGGCGATAGCCTGGCTCGAACGTGAGCTTGCGCGCAGTGGCCCCATTCGCCTGACCGGTAGTCCGCTCCACGTAGCGGCGCAGCTCGGCCTCGGCCTGGTCGTCGGAAATGTGCGCGCTCGAGTAGACGTGACCGATGCCGCGTCGCGTCGGCAATCCGATGTCCCAGATCCAACCGCTGGTCTGTGCCGTCGAGAGCGTCTGCGAGGCAATCGGGGTGCTGTCGTCGGGGTAGGGCACCTGCAGCGCCAGCGCCGAGTCATTGAACAGCACGTGCTTCTGCGACGCGAACGGCGTTCGATAGTGCCGGCCCAGCAGCAGCGATTGCAGACCCGTGCAGTCGACGAACAGATCCGCCGCCAGCGGTCCCTGCGACCGGGTCTGCAGCGCGGCGATGTCGCCGTTGGGATGCGATTCGATGCCGACTACGTGATCGACCAGCAGTCGCACGCCGAGGCGCTCCGTGCAGTGCTTGCGCAGAAACACTCCGAACTTGGCGGCGTCGAGGTGGTAGGCGTAGTTCGCGACCGCTGCATACTCGGGCGTCGCCGCCTGCTTCGGCGCCTTGTTCTGCACGCAGAGGTGCGGCTGGAAACTCACCAGGTCGGCGAACGGCACGTCGGCGTGCCGCTGCAGCCAGCCGGCGACGAGGTTCGTCTCCGTGTAGCCGTGCGGCAGAACGAAGGGATGGAAGTAGTAGTCGCCGTCCTGGCCGTCGCGCCAGCCATTGAAGCGCGAGCCCTGTTTGAAGGAGGCGTCGCACTCGCGCAGGAAATCGCTCTCGCTGACGCCGATGCGGCGCAGGGTGTCGCGCATGGTCGGCCAGGTGCCTTCGCCGACACCGATCGGCCCGACGTCGGGCGATTCGATCACCGTGACCTGCAGCCCCGAGCTGGCAGCCGCGCAATGGTCGGCCGCGATGACGCCCGCGGTCAGCCAGCCTGCCGACCCGCCGCCTGCGATCACGACATGCTTGATGGTCATTGGAGCCGCCATCGTAACGAAAGAGCCGCTGGTTGGGGGGCCAGCGGCTCTACGGCCTCGCGCTGTTGGGGGACTCCGCGAACGCGGGACTCTGCTCTCGTCGCTACTGCCCGCCGAACTTGTACCGGGCTCCGATCATGTAGCGAGGTCCGGTCTGCGTCACGAACACCGACTGCACGTCATTGCGGCCATGAATGCGCTGGATCTCGTCCGTGATGTTGATCGCCTCGGCCTGCAGCGTCAGGTTGTCGCCCCACTGGTAGCTCAGGTTGAGGTCGTACTGACCGTACGGCTCGGTGTACAGCGGGTTCGCGCCGGCGCCGTCGAAGCGACTCGCCAGGAATTCGTCGCGCCAGTTGTAGGCCAGACGCACGCCAAAGCCATAGTTCTCGTAGAAGGCGACTACATTCGCCGCATCGCTCAGTCCTTCAAGCGCGAACTGCTGGTTGCGCAGGTGGTTGTCGTACTTCAGGCCCGAGTTGACCAGCGTGTAGTTTGCCGACACGCCGAAGCCGCTGGCGCCGAACATGTGCTGGACGTTGAACTCGAAGCCGTTGAGATTGGCCGAGCGCTGGTTCGCCGGCACCGTGATGCGGAAGTCGGCGATCGGATCGCCTGCCTGTCCGACGATGGTGCGAGCGACCGCGTCCACGCCCGGAGCGTCGGCGCGATTGTCGAAGATCCAGTTGCGGATGCAGGTGGTGCTCCGATCTGCGCACGCGGCCGCAACGGCTTCGTTGTAGAGCGCGCCGTTGATCGGCGTATGCAGGTCGAAGGGCTGCTCGACGATCTGGGTGACGCCGACGTAGTTGTCGATGTCCTTGTTGAAGTAGCCGATCGACGCGTAGCTGCCTTCCGCGTAATACCACTCGAGCGACAGGTCGATGTTGGTCGACTCCAGCGGTTTCAGGGCTGGATTGCCCTGCGAGCCGGTGCCGCCGTCGACGCGCACCAGCAGGTCGAGCACTTGTCCGCCCTGGATGTCGCCCCAACCCGGGCGACCGATGGTCTTGCCCCAGCTGGCGCGGAACTTCAGGTTGTCCATGAGCCCGATATCGAAGTCGACGCTCGGCAGCACGTAGTCGTAGTCGCCCTCCAGCGTCGTGGTCGTGGACGCTCCCGCCGGAGTGATGACATTCAACTCGTTGTCCGAGGCCCAGCTGATGCCGCTCGGTGACGGTACGAGAGCGCTCGACGTCACATCCGTCTGCTCGTAGCGCACGCCGACTGCCGCGTGGATCGGCATCGCAGTGTCGAACGCCTGGCTGAACTGCACGTAGGCGCTCTGCGATTCTTCTTTGACGTGTCGATCGGTCGTGAACGCCCCGCTGGCGCTGAACCGGTCCTCGCCGCGCAGACCGGCCGCGATGTTGCGCGCCGTGTCGAAGTCGAACGTGAAGAAGTTGTTGAACAGATTCGGGTTGCCGCTGCCCGAGATCTGGTCGAAGTACTGGCGGATCGTATCCGCCTTCCAGACGTCGTCCGGGAACACCGACGGATCGAACGCGACGTCGGAGCCCCAGGTGTCGTTCTGCACAGTCGAGAACGCAGTGCGGTTCTTCATCTCCGTCAGGGCCACGCCGAAGTCCAGGCGCGAGCTCTCGCTGAAGTCGAAGTTTCCGCCCAGCTGCGTCTGCTCGATGTCCATCTTCATGTAGCCGTTGCGGAACGCCGAGCCGGTGACCGTCATCGCGGACGGGCTTACGCCGGTCATGCCTGCCGGCAGATCCACGCTGATGACGGGGAAGTCCTGCGAGAAGTCGCCCGTCGTATTGCCGCGCACGAAGGCAGCGACGCCGAGCACGGCGTTCGAGCCGTACGGACTGTCCGCGCCGGACTCGGCGCTCGAGTCGTGATAGTCGAGCTGGAAGCCCAGACGATCCGTGGCGTCCCACGCCAGGTTGAAGCCCAGCGACTTGTTCTCGTTCTTGGTGGCGAACTTGGCGCCGCCCATCGACAGGTCGCTGTTCGCACCGGGAATCAGCTCGGTATAGACGAGCGGGCCTGCCGTCGGACCGTCGGTCCAGGTGCTGGTCGAGGGACCGAAGTTGAACCACACCGACAGCTCGTTGCGCTGGGTCTCGATCTTGTTCTCGGAGTAGGTGTAGTCGAGCGTCGCCGTGACCGCGTCCACGGGACGCCATTGCAGGGCGAGCTGACCGTTGGTGCGCGTGCGGTCGATGCCGTTGACGCTGTAGCCCAGGTTCTGCGGCACCGAATACGTGTCGGTTGCATCGGGACGGTTCGTGATGTTCTCCGAGCCGGGCTGGCCGGGCTGCGGAATCGTGCCCCAGTTGTTCTCGTCGCCGGCAAACGCGCGCCAGCCGTTGCCGACCGCCGCCTGGTTGAAGCCGGATTGGCGCTCCTGGTAGCTCGCGCTCAAGGCCACGCCGAACTTGTCGTCGCCGAACGTCTGGCTGTAGATGCCGGAGATCTCCGGAGTGATGTCGTCACCCTTCAGGTGATCCGGCAGGTTGCGCCCGGAATCGTCGATCACACCCTTCACGCCGAAGCTGGTGTGCAGGCCGGGACTGTCCATCGGCCGCGCCGTCTTGATGTTGATCGTCGCGCCGATGCCGCCGGTCGGCGTGTTAGCGCGGCTTGTCTTGTAGACCTCGATTCCCGAGACCGCTTCCGAGGCGAGATTCGCGAAGTCGAAGGCGCGCGAGTTGGACGCGACCGTATCCTCGAGGCGCGAGGTCGGCATCTGCCGGCCGTTCAGCAGCACCAGGTTGAAGTCCGGGCCGACGCCGCGAACCGTGACGCGCTGGCCTTCGCCGATCGACGAGCGGTCGATGGACACGCCGCTGATGCGTTGCAGCGACTCGGCGAGGTTGGTGTCGGGAAACTTACCGATGTCTTCGGCGACGATGCCGTCGATGACGCCCTGGCCATCGCGCTTCAGGTTCATGGAAGAGGTGAGACTGCCGCGGATGCCCGTGACGACAACCTCTTCGAGCGGTTCCGAGGTTTGCGCGAACGCCGGCAGTGCGACGGCGGTTCCGAGAATCAGCGAAATGGCCTGTGCTATCGGCGAACGTCTGCGTGCGCGATCGATCACGGCTATGCCCCCTGTCTGCGATTATTTCGGTTCTTGTGCCGAAAAATGTAAGCGCTTACAATTTGCCTTGTAGCACGCTCGCCGGACGCTGGCAAGTACACCAAGAACAACTCAATGACGAATCACGAAGCGCCGCCTCCGCGCATCGAGCAACGCAGACTGAACGTCGTCTTCGTGGCGCTCGCCGCTGCGATCGGCGGCCTGCTGCTGGGGTTCGACGCGACGGTGATATCCGGCGTCGTGCCCTTTATTCGCGAGTATTTCGCTCTCAACGGCGCCGGCGGCGACCTCAGGCTGGGCTGGGCGGTCAGCTCCCTCGGCTGGGGCGCTCTTGCAGGCAACGCGTTGGCGGGCGTGCTCAGCGATCGACTTGGTCGCAGAAAGGTGCTGCTGTGCGCCGCCACTCTGTTCGTACTGTCCGCGTTACTGGCGTCTCTCGCGACGACGCTCACGGCGTTCGTGGCGGCACGCATCGTGGGCGGGCTCGCGGTCGGCGCGGCGATATTGATCGCGCCCGTCTATATCGCGGAGATCGCGCCCGCGCAGCGCCGCGGCGGACTCGTGTCGCTCAACCAGCTCATGATCGTGATCGGCATCTCGGCTTCGTTCTTCTCGAACTACTTCCTGCTCGACGTGGGTGAGAACAACTGGCGCTGGATGCTCGGCGTACAAGTTTTTCCGGCACTGCTGTACCTGGTGCTGCTGTCGCTCATCCCTGAAAGTCCGCGGTGGCTCGTGATCAAGGGCCGCGACGGGCCGGCACTGGAGGTCCTGACGCGCGTCTACGGCGCCGCGCAGGCGCAGGCGAGTCTGCAGCAGATCCGGCAGAGTCTCGCAGCGAAGAGCGTGTCGCACGGCTGGCGCGCCTTGTTCGACCGGCGCATCCGCTTCGTCATGCTGATCGCGCTCGGACTCGCCTTTTTCCAGCAGATCACCGGCATCAACGCGATCTTCTACTACCTGCCGACGATCTTCGCGCAGGCCGGCGGCGGCGTCGGCGACGCGTTCCGCCAGGCCGTGATCGTCGGCCTGGTCAACGTGGTCATGACGGTCGTCGCGATCTGGCTGATCGATCGCCTGGGCCGCAAGCCGCTGCTCGCGATCGGCGTCGCCGGCATGGCGGTGTCGCTGCTGACGATCGCGTGGGCTTTCAGTCAGGCGAGCTACCGGCTCGACGAGCGCGCGCTGGCGATGGCGCAAGCGCATGGCGTGCCTGCAGAGCTGATCGCAGAGCTGCGAGCGTCGGGCGAGGGATCGTACGCGTCCGAAGGCGAGCTCATGGCGGCGCTCGAAAGCCGGCACGGCGCGGCGCAGGTCGAGCCGCAGCGTCAGGCGCTGGTTGGCGCTGCATTGACGATGAACGCGCAGCTGGTGCTGATCGCAATCATCGGCTTCGTCGCCTCGTTCGCGATCTCGCTCGGGCCCGTGATGTGGGTGCTGCTCTCGGAGATCTTCCCGAATGAGTACCGCGGCGTGGCGATCTCGGCCGCGGGTTTCTGGAACGCGCTCGTGAGCGCGAGCGTGACGTTCGTGTTCCCGTGGGAGCTGTCGACGCTCGGTTCCGCCGGCACGTTCCTGGTGTACGGCCTGTTCGCCAGCGCAGCGCTCCTGTTCGTGCTGCTGTTCGTCCCGGAGACCAAAGGCCGGACGCTCGAGGAACTGGAGGGTGAGCTGCTGTCGCGCCCGAAGGCGACGACCGCATGAGCCGGCAAACGAGTCTGGCCGAACTGCGGCGGCGCTTTCCCCGGCACTTCGTCTGGGGCGTCGCGACCAGCGCGTTCCAGATCGAGGGTGCAGCGCGCGCGGACGGCAAAGGTCCCTCGATCTGGGACGAGTTCTGCCGCGTGCCGGGCGCGATCGCCGACGGCAGCGATGGCGACGTTGCGTGCGATCACTATCACAGGCTCGAGTCCGACCTGGATCTGATCGCGCATCTCGGCGTGCGTGCCTACCGTTTCTCCATCTCCTGGCCGAGGATCCAGCCGACCGGGAGCGGTGCGGCGAACGAGGCAGGCCTCGCTTTCTACGAGCGGCTTCTCGATGGGCTGCTGGCGCGCAATATTCAACCGTACGCAACGCTCTATCACTGGGATTTGCCCGCGGAGCTGCAGCGTCGCCACGGCGGTTGGCTCGCACGCGAGACCGCCGAGAGGTTCGCGGACTATGCGCACCTCATTGCCCGGCGACTCGGCGATCGGATCGCTTCCATCGCCACGCATAACGAGCCGTGGGTCACTGCGGTGCTGGGACACGAGCGCGGCGTGTTTGCACCGGGTGTGCGCGACCGGCGCGTGGCTTATCAGGTCGGTCACCACGTGCTCGTGAGTCACGCGCTCGCGCTCCAGGCGATTCGCGCAACGAGCAGCAAGGCAGAGGTGGGCATCGTGTTGAACATGTCGCCCGTCTATCCGGAGACGGACTCGGAGCTCGATGCAGCGCACGCCAGACTCGAAGACGGCCGGCTCGTGCGCTGGTACATGGACGCGTTGTTCAAGGGTCGCTATCCGCCGGACATCCTCGAGCATCTCGGCCCGGACGCGCCCGCGGCGCAGCCCGGCGACGCGGAGCTCATCGCGCAGCCGCTCGATTTCGTCGGCGTGAATTACTACAGCCCCACGGTCTTCTCCAGCAGCGCCAACGCTGCGTTGCCGGCATCGAGCGGCGCCGCGGTCACGGATATGGGTTGGGAAGTGGCGCCGCAGAGC
>JBIOUH010000045.1:0-6060 GCA_044866955.1 Steroidobacteraceae bacterium | reverse complement strand
CGTGCAACTCGGCCATCACCTTGGTCAGGGCGGCCGTCAACGTGGTCTTGCCGTGATCGACGTGACCGATCGTGCCTACGTTGACATGCGGCTTGGTGCGTTCAAATTTCTCTTTGGCCACAGCGGCGATCCTCTAAATAAACACTTTCTCTGTCATGGAGCTCACGACCGGGATTGAACCGGTGACCTCGTCCTTACCAAGGACGTGCTCTACCGACTGAGCTACGTGAGCACCCATCAAACCCGTCGTCGACTCAACCCCTATGTCCCGCGCAATGGAGCGGGTGATGGGAATCGAACCCACACCATCAGCTTGGAAGGCTGAGGTTCTACCATTGAACTACACCCGCAGAGGTGGTGGTGGAGGGGGTAGGATTCGAACCTACGAAGGCATAAGCCAGCAGATTTACAGTCTGCCCCCGTTGGCCGCTTGGGTACCCCTCCGCGGACATAAAGAGCCGGGTATTCTCTTTACCAAGGTATTGACTGTCAACAGCAAGTTGACGATTCGGACCCCCTTTGCGGCCCTCTCAAGCTCAAGTCGCGCCCGCTCCCGCCGATAACCGCAACGGAATGCTGTCGCCAGACTTCGAAAACCGCCTGAAAGCCCAGGTGGACTTCCCCAGCCCGTCGCGGGTCGCCACGGAAATCATTGCGCTCGCCCGCGATCCGGACATCGAGATGGCGAAAGTGGCCCAGGCGGTCGGCCGCGACCCGGCGATGACCGCCAAAATCCTGCGAATCGCGAATTCGGCGTTCTACGCCCAGCGCCGGCCGAGCCAGAACCTGCGCCAGGCGCTGGTGATCATCGGCCTGAACGCCGCGCTGACCCTGGCGCTGAGCTTTTCGCTGGTTTCTTCCATGCGCGCGCTGCGGCCGGTCGGCATCGACTACCCGCGGTTCTGGCGCCGCACGCTGCTTTCCGCCACCGCGGCCCGGGCGTTCGGCGAGTCCGCGAAAGTCGGTCACGCCGAAGACATCTTCCTCGCTGCCCTGCTCCAGGACATGGCAGTGCTGGCGCTCGACCGCGCATCGCGCGATTTCTACGGGAAGCTGCCGCAACCCTCCTCGCACGCGGACTGGATCGCCTACGAAGTCGCGCAACTCGGGCGCGATCACGCCAGCTTTTCCGAGATGCTGCTCAAGGCCTGGAATCTGCCGGAGCGCATCTGCAAGACCGTGGGCGCGAGCCACGAGCCGCAACTGCTCGCGGCGACGAGCGATGAAGGCCGCTTCGCCCGCTGTGTCGCGCTCGGCAGCGATCTCGCGGAAGCCGTGGTCGTGAAGGATCGCTCGCGACTCGTCGCGGACCTCGCGAAGCGCGCTGACAGCTTGCTCGGCATGGACCATGAGCAGTTCACTGAAGTCGTCACGCGCATCATCGCGCTGATTCCGGAGACCGAAGCGCTGTACGAGACGAGCATCCTCGACGCCGACGACGCCGAGAATCTGATGGCGGAGGCGCGCGAGATGCTCGCAGTGCGCAACCTGCACGCGCTGCAGGAAGTCAGCGCGCTGCAAGCGTCCAACAGCGTGCTGCTGAATCGCACCGAGGAAGCCGAAGACTCGAGCCGTCGCGACGCGCTCACCGGCGTGCTGAACCGCACGTGGCTGGATCGCACGCTCGATCGCGAGTTCACGCAGGCCGTCGTGTTCGGCCGCGATCTGAGCATCGCGCACGTCGACATCGATCACTTCCGCGTCATCAACGAGCGGCACGGCACTCCGGTTGGCGACCGAGTCCTTCGCAGCTGCGCTCACGCGTTGCAGTCGTGCGTGCGCGGCAGCGACATGGTCGCGAGGTTCAGCGGCGAGGAGTTCGTCGTCATGCTGCCCGGCGCCGATCAGCAGATCGCGCGCCAGGTCGCACAGCGCATGCTGGATGCGCTCGCCACTGCCGATCACGACCCGCAAACCGGCAACGTGCGTGTGACAGCGTCAATCGGCGTGGCCACGTACACGACCAAGCATCGCTTCCCGAGCACGCTCGCGTTACTCGAAGCTGCCGATCACGCGCTGTACGCCGCGAAGCTGTGCGGCCGCAATCGTGTGGAGTGCTTCGAAGAACTGCCGACCGCGCGGCGCTCGCCGATCGCTAGCTGATCAACTTCGCGAATGTCGCTTCGTCGATGTTGCTGCCGCAGACGATGGCCGCAACGCGCTTGCCGCGCACGCGCTCACGCACCGGCCCGAGCAATGCGGCGGTAGTGGCCGCACCCGCCGGCTCGACTGCGAGCTTGGCATTCCTTAACAAGAACCGCATCGCCGCTCGCAACTCGTCATCGCTGACCCGGACCAGCTCGTCGACGTTGCGGCGACATAATTCGAACGAGATGGGCAGCGCATAGGGCGCCCCGAGGCTGTCTGCGATGGTCGCGACGCGCTCGATCGAGCGCGGCTCGCCGGCAGCGAAGCTGCGGTACATGCTGTCGGCGCCGAAGGGCTCGACTCCGATGACCTCGCAGTTCGGCGCAAGCAGCTTCACCGCCGATGCAACCCCGGCGCACAGCCCGCCTCCGCCTATCGGAACGATCACGACCTCCAGTCCGGCCACCTGCTCGCACAGCTCCAGCCCGAGCGTCGCAGTGCCGAGCGCCGTGGTGTGCCCTTCGAACGGATGGATGAACGTGCGGCCTTCCTCCGCCGCAATGCGTTCGACCGTCGCGAAGCCTGCGTGCGCATCCGGCGCGAACACGATCTCTGCGCCATAGGATCGGCACAGGGCGACGCGCAACGGATTGGCCGTAGCAATCATCACCACCTTGGCGCTGACGCCGGCCGCAGCCGCAGCAAAAGCCACCGCAATCGCATGATTTCCCGCGCTGATTGCAGTGACACCGCGGCTGTGCGCCCCGGCCGACAGCGCCAGGACATTCAGCAATGCGGCCCGCGCCTTGAAAGTCCCGGTCAGCTGTAACAGCTCGAGCTTCAGGTGCAGCTCGGTCTCGTCGCCCAGCGCCTCGTCGAGCTCGGCACTGCGCAGCCGATGCACCGGCGTGCGGACCACGCGCCCGGCGAGCTTCGTCGCGGCCGCTTGTATCTCTTGCAGCGTCAGGGGTTCGATCATTGGCTGCGAATGTTACGACATAACACGTCCACGGCGGGCTTCGCACCCGTCGGCGGGCGCGGCATAATGGATCCGTGCGCAATAACAACTACATCGATCGCCGGGGGAACTGAGCATGGAGCGACGTCTCCATACGCGCCATCGCGCACGCACCGCTGTCTACGTTTCGGTTCCCGGTCGTCCCGGCAAGCTGTGTCGCGCTCGCAATCTCAGTGCGAACGGCGTGTTCATCGAGACCGAGAATCTCGGCCTGAAGAAAGGTGCGACGGTGCATCTCGCGTTCGCGATCAATCTCGGCGTCGTCACCAAGATTCATCGGCGCACTGCCATCGTCGCGCACGTATCGAAAGGCGGCACGGGCTTGATGATGGAAAGCCTCACCGGTACGCGCTGATCAGGTCTTCTGCAGGTCGGCCTTCAGTCCGACTCCGGCGATCCCTTCACGCCGCCGCATATCCTTCGCAACCGTGCTCGAGGCGCCGAACAACGCGCCCGCGCACAGCAACACCAGCACCGGCATCACGTACATCGCCGTGTGCAATCCGAGCGCACGGAATTCGGTCGCCATCTCACTGGCGCCGGCAGCGAGCATCGCGACTCGAGCGTAGTGATCGCTCAGCGCGCCCATGAGCACTGGACCGAAGCTCGCGCCGAGCACATAGAACGCGAGAAAGTAGACCGACACCGCCATCCCGCGCAGATGCGCCGGCACGACGTCCTGAATCGCGGCGTAGACGGTGGCGTAGTACACGAACGTGCACGCGCTCGATGCGCCCATCAGGGCCGCGAACACTGCGACGCTGCCCTTCGGCTGCTCCAGCGCGATGTAAATGCAAGGTGCGGCGCACAGCATCGCTACCGCTGCGAGCAATAGCCGACCGTTCGGGAATTTCGTGCGGAGGCGATCGCCAAGACTGCCGCCGACGAGCAAGCCGATCGCGCCGGCCAGGCCGAGCGAGAATGCCGACAGCCTGCTCGCCTCCGCGAGTCCGATCCCGTGGAAGCGCTGCAGAAACGCGCTCTGGAACATGTTGACCGCGTATGCATGGAAGTTGAACAGGATCCCCGAGAGAATGATCCACCACATTGTGGGCACCTTGAGCACGGTGGCGAATGCAGCGATGAACGTGCTCGTCTGCGCGGTACGCCCGGCACCCTCCGATGCGCCGCGCGCCGGCTCGCGGATGCGCCACGCGAGCACCGCGAGAATCAGTCCCGGCACGCACGCGACGAAGAACGCGGCGCGCCAACCCCAGGCTGCGGCAATGCTGCCGCTCAGAATGTAGGAGGCGAACAGGCCGAGCGGCAGGCCCATCATGAAAATGCCCATCGCGCGCGCTCGGCGCTCGGGCGGATACAGGTCGCCGATCAGCGCCTGCCCGGCCGGTGCGCAACTGGCCTCGCCGATGCCCACGCCCATGCGCGTGAACAGGTAGGTCCAGTAGCCGATCGCGAGGCCCGAAGTCGCGGTCAGCACGCTCCAGAAGGTAACGCCGATCGCGATCAGGCGGGTGCGTTGCCACGTGTCGCTGAGCCGCCCGAGCGGCACGCCGACGACGGCATAGATGAGCGTGAAAGCCAGGTTGACGGCGGCCGACGCCGTGTCCGACATGCCGAACTCGATGCGGATCGGCTCGAGCAGCGCGCCGGCGATCTGCCGGTCGAAGAAATTCATGAGGTTGATGCCGAACAGCACCGCCAGCGCGTAACGCGCGTTTCTCTGCTCGTCCGTCACGGAAAACCCCCGAATGAGAATTGTGGTTAGGGCGGCGCCGGCACGCTAGCATGTGCTCGCCGAAGCTCGCCAGCCCTGCTTCGGACGTCGGCCAAAAGAATTGTCGGTCGCAACATGAACCGATTCGCGCCGCGCATGAGATGGGGGAGATTCGCCTGCACCGCACTGGCCTGCGCGATGTTCGGCGCCGGAGTCGTGCGCGCTGCTGATGACGACACATTGCCATCGGGCGCGACCATCGACGCGATCTGGCACATCGAGCGGATCGCATTCACCTACCAGAGCAGCACGGTCCGCTACGAATGCGGCGCTCTGCAGCGGCGCATCGCCGAGATCCTGCATGCAGTCGGCGCGCACGCGCGAGTGGGCGTGGAGCTCACCTGTGTGAGCGGCGACATGGTCCGACATGCGGGCGCGCACATCACGCTCGCGGTTCCCGTCGAAGCGACAGCAGAGAATGTGGCGGCCGCGACCGACTACGACACCCGCGACGAGCTCGTCGCCCGCCTGCGGCAGGAGCAGCTGCCGAGCGCCAGCGACATCGAACGTTTCCCCGCCAGCTGGCGCACAGTCGCACTGACGCGTAGCCCGCCGCTCGCGCTGGGCCCCACCGACTGCGACTTGCTACGCTCGATGCGCGATCAGGTCTTCCCCCGATTGCGTGTGCGCGTAGTATCGAGCGGCCTGAATTGCGGCGGCGGCTCCGACACGCGCATCCAGCCCAGAATCCACGTGAATGCGCTGATGCCGTCGCGAACTTAGCGCGCCCGACTGCGTTGTAGTCGGGTCCGCATCGCCACGAGGCCCGCCATGTCGCAGCAAACTGCCGATCCCACTCTCGCCGCCGACTACCTCACCCGTCTCGACGCCTACTGGCGCGCCGCCAACTACCTGTCGGTGGGTCAGATCTATCTGCTCGACAATCCGCTGCTGCGCGAGCCGCTGGCGCTCGAGCACGTCAAGCCGCGCCTGCTCGGCCACTGGGGCACGACCCCCGGGCTGAACTTCATCTACGCGCACCTGAACCGCATCATCAATAAGTATGACCTCGACATGATCTACGTCGCCGGACCGGGGCACGGCGGGCCGGCGTTGGTGGCGAACACATATCTGGAAGGCACTTACAGCGAGTACTACCCGAACGTGTCGGAAGACATCCACGGGCTGCGGCGGCTTTTCAAGCAGTTCTCGTTCCCGGGCGGCATTCCGAGCCACGTCGCGCCGGAGACGCCCGGCTCGATCCACGAAGGCGGTGAGC
>JBIOUH010000044.1:0-29538 GCA_044866955.1 Steroidobacteraceae bacterium | reverse complement strand
CCGCGCCGGTGTTCTGGCTGTTCTTCATGCTCAGCGGTGTGGCGCTGTTCATTCTGCGCAGCCGCGACCCGGCTGCGCAGCGGCCATTCCGGGTGCCGCTGTACCCGGTGCTGCCGATCGCGTTCGTGCTGAGCTGCGCTTACGTGCTTTATTCGAGCATCGTGCATGCGCAGACGGAACACGCGACTTACGTTGCGTTCGCGGTGATGCTGACCGGCGCGATCGCGCTGCTGCTACTTAGGAGGCGGCGGTGACGGTGAATCGGTCCCGGGCAGCTTGCGGGCGTCGCGCTCCGGCATGATCCAGAGGTAGATGCCGTCGCCGCCCAGTTTCACGTAATCGTCCGGCGGCCAGTCGTGGCCCATGTCCCAATCGTGCGAGACGACGCGGGCGCCCGGACGCAGCTCGGCGAACAGCTTCGGCTTGAGCCGCCGGTTGAGCTCCGGCAGCAGGTAGAGCATTACGACCGTCGCCTCGCGGATGTCCGTTTGGAACATGTCGCCGACCTGGAACGTGACCAGCCCGTCGACGCCGGCCTGCTTGGCGTTGGCGCGCGCTTCGCGGATGCGCGCCGGATCCAGATCGACGCCGACGCCGCGTGTGCCGAACTTCTTCGCGGCCGCGATGACCATGCGGCCGTCACCGCACCCGAGGTCGTACACGACGTCGCCCGTGCGCACCTTCGCGACGTCCAGCATCCGGTCGACGATCTCGTGCGGTGTCGGCACATACCAGACATCGAGTTTGCGCTTGGGGCGAGTTGCAGTTTCTTCCGCGGCCGTCGCGGTGGCGGCGGCGCAGACCAGGACTAAGGCGGCAGCGAGGAGCTTCAATGCCTGCGCAGTCGCATGCGCACGCGCTTGCTGGTGAGCACGCCGAGGAATTGCGTGATCTTGGCGCCGCTCGAGAGCTGCGTCAGCTCCTGCTCGTAAATCTTCTCGACCTCGTCGATCGATGTGTGGGTGTCTTTGGCGATGGCTTCCTTCGACGACTCGTGACTCTGATTCTTGGGGCTGGCAAACGCGTGAGTCGGGGTGGCCATCGCAAAAAACCTCCGAAGTGCTCTTGATTTTTCTGGACGCTGCTGCAACCGGAGCTGCTGCGCGCGGAGTGATCAATGAACGAGCAATGCAACCGACGTGCAATGATCCGCCGCATGCGCGGGAAGTCAAGCCTGTCTTATCCAGAAGTTTTCCACCGCTTCTGTGGATATCTCACGACGCGCGGAAATTTTTTCCGGCGCCGCCGCGCGCACGTTGTCAAGCGGGAGACGGATGAACTTTCACGCGCGCCGAAAAAAATTCGCGAGCACGGCGCGTGAGGCGGTCATGCTGCAGATGGTGTGGAGTTCGGTGTAGGTCGGGCCGCTCCAGCGCATCCTGCGCCCGCGCCATTCGCGCATCCCTGTGCCGCAGCTTCAGCCCGACTCTGACTCCTCCTTCCTGCGACCTTCCTGCGACCTTCCTGCGACTCTACTGTTGCGTGAGCCATGGAGCGGTGCAAATTCGCGGAGAAAATGCCGTCGCATGTGCGCATCAGCTAGAATTTGCGCGCGCAGAGTAGAGCCAAGGGCCTGTAGCACAATGGTTAGTGCAGGGGACTCATAATCCCTTGGTTGCAGGTTCGAGTCCTGCCAGGCCCACCACTCGGAAGTGACGTTCGTCCATGGATGCAGTCGTCTACGACCTCGCGCTCGCCGCACTCTGTTTCGTGGGATTCCTGTCGCTGAGGTTTCTCGACAAGCGCCTCGCGTATGTCTTTGGTTTCCTGTTCGCTGTCTACGTCGCGCTCGACGATCAGATCACCGGGCTCGGGTGGACGTTCTTGCGATTCATCGACGCCGGCTATTGGAACTGGTCCGGGAAGATCTGCAGCATGGTGCTGTCGGTCATCGTGACCCTCGCGTTGCGCATGAACGCCGAGGCGACAGGCCTGGTGCTGCCACTAAGGAACATCAGGATCGGCGCGATTGCGCTGGTGCCGCTCATCCTGCTGGGCGTGGTACTGGGACTTGTGTACAAGCCCGCGCCGCCTTCCGCCGAGACGCTCGCGTTTCAGCTCCTGATGCCCGGTCCGGCGGAAGAACTCGTGTATCGCGGGATCGCGCCAGCCCTGTTGCTGGGACTGATCCGCGGCAGAACTCCCCCGCAGGAAGTCCCCTGGGTGGTGATTGCCATCGCAGCCATTCCGTACAGCCTGGTCCACGGCCTGAGCTATTCCCATGGCGGGTTCGCGTTCGATCTGAGCTCCGCGCTCTGGACTCTCAGCGGCGGCTTTGTTTACGGTTGGCTGCGCTTCAGCACCGGCAGTCTGCTGTTCCCTCTCATTGCACACAGCTTCACCAATGTCGCATTCCAGCTCGCGCCGCTGATCGGCAGGTAACGGTCCACTCTATGCCGCGAAAGTGGTTGCAGCTGCGACGCGTACGAATTCTCGGAGCGCGTGTACACGTCCACTGGTCGGCGTTCGCCGTCGTGCTGCTGCTCTTGCTGGTCTCGGTGCGCAGTCCCATCTACGCGGCCATCGCGATTGCGTCGTACCTGGGGATGATCTTCCTTCACGAGACCGGGCACGCGTGGGTGGCGCGGCGCCTCGGCTATCGCGTCGACGCTCTCTACGTGGCCTTTCTTCACGGGCGCTGCGGCGCGCAGCGATCGAAAGCTTGCCGAGCGCGCCGCAGCGGAGGCAGCACGCCTCGGATTCACCCGCGGCACCATGGACGCAGTGCTCAACCGCGCCGCATCCGTGCTGGCCCGCGTCGAAGGCAGAGTAACCCGCTGAGAACCCGGACAATGATCACCCGCTACTTACGGTACATCGTCGATCCGCGTGCTTCCTGATTACGAGCGCAGCTTCTTCCGGCCGGTGTTCAAGTGAGCTGCCGCCGGGAAATCCCGGCGGCAGAGGTCCGGTCAGGCTAAAGCCTGA
This sequence comes from Steroidobacteraceae bacterium, assembly GCA_044866955.1. Taxonomy (GTDB): domain Bacteria; phylum Pseudomonadota; class Gammaproteobacteria; order Steroidobacterales; family Steroidobacteraceae; genus Steroidobacter. The sequence continues at coordinate 26,610 of JBIOUH010000044.1, read as the reverse complement.
CCCACAGTCGACGTCACGCGACCTTGATGAGTCCCAGCTGCTGAAGCGCAGTGACGCCGTCATCGAGTCCCACTTCCTCGACGATCTTGCCGTCTTTCACTTTCAGCACCGTCGTGCCGGTGAACTTCATCTTGCGTCCGGTGTTCGCGGGCAGCCCGCCGACCAGGAAGTCGTTGAACGCCGGGCCGCTGTGCGTGCCGCCGCCTTCCCAGCGGCCGACGACGTAGTCGCCTTCCGCGATCAGGTCCGCGGCGCCCCAGAAGTTGAGGTCCGGGAATGCCTTGCGGAAGTCCTTCATGAAGGCCTTGATGTCAGCGTGACCGCGACGCGGGGCGTGCAGCGAGTACTGCAGCAGCATGTCGGGAGCGGCCAGCTCGTCGACGATGGCGGGGTTGTACTCCTTGCCCCAGAAATGCGTGAACCAGCGGCCGACGGTGGCCTTGTTGTCGTCCTGTCTCGACATGATGAGTCTCCTCGGGTTTGCGATTGGCAGGCGCCAGTCTGCGAGCCGGGGAGCTGCGCGACGTTCCGGATCTTGCGTTGGAATTTTTCGGTCGCGATGCGCCGATTCTAAGCGGCCCGACGCGAGCTGCCCTGGTCGAGGAGCAGCGTCGCTTCGCGACGCAATGCCGACAGATGCTCCAGCGCAGCGTCATAGGAGCGCGGCACGAGGAAATCCTCCATCGACAGCATGCCGCGATAACCGCGCGCGGACAGCAGGCGGAACAGCTGCGGCCACTCCACCATGCCCTGCTGCAGCCCGTCCCATTGCCAGATCCAGCTGCCGGCCTGGCGCACCCACGAAGCGTTCTTGATGTGCACGTTGGCGAGATGAGTCCGCAGCAGCTCGATGCCGTATTCCCAGTCCTCCTTGCCTTCGATCACCATGTTCGCGGGATCGAACGTGATCGCCATCGCCTCGGGATCCAGGTCGCGCACGAGTGCATGAGCGCTGGTGCAGCTGCTCATCACAGTGCCCCAGTGAATCTCCAGCAACGCGCACACGCCGGCGAGCTTCGTGCGCCTCGACAGGTGCCGCAGCGTCTGGCGCAGATTGCGCAGAAGATCGGGAGCCGCCACGCTCTCGCGATACGAGGGTACAGTCGCGCGCTCCGAGCCGAGATTGCGGACTGCTGCAACGCCGGCGAGCGGCAGCGTCACGCGGAAATACTTCACGCCCGTGCGCAGGCAAATGTCGATCATCGCCTCGATCGCACCCGGCTCGTTCACGCCGAAGGACGTGCTGTAAACCTGCAGGTGAAGCCGACGCGCTTCGACTTTGTGCCTGATCTCGTCGCAGCGACGCTGCAGCTCGTGCAGGCTGACGTGACAACTTCCATGAACACGCAGCTCGACGCCCTCGTAGCCCGCGCGGGCTGAGAGATCCAGGGCCTCGTCGAGCGTGAAGCGCGAGAGCGTGGACGTGCAGATGTTCACGGGACGGTTCATATCGCGCAGTCTGGGCAGGGGCGTCCGCGGCCAGAACTGCCGGAACGGCAGGCGGCGTGCTGACTTTGGAGGGGGACCGCCTCCCGCGTAAGCTGTCGCGCCGATGAATCCGCCCGTTGTCCTCCTCGCCATCGTTCTATTCATTGCCCTGGGCGCCCTGCTGTGGCAGGCGTACGCGCGCCGGCGCGAGAAGGCCCTGTTCGAGTTGCAGCAGCGGCGCTATGCCGACCTCAAGCGCGAGCTGCTCACCATCGGACAACCTGTCGCAATCCGTGGAGCATCCGGCATCTTCGCGACGGCCATGGCAATCGCGATCGCTGCAGTGACCGCCTGGGTGTGGACTTTGGAGCACCAGGGAGTGTTCCTGGCCGTTGCAGTGCTCTGCGCAGTGCTTGCGCTGTTGGGGCTGGCGCAATCCGTGCCGAAGCTGGGCCGGCCGCTCATCTTCCTGTCGCGGCAGGAGATCGATATTGCAGGCTTCGGACCGCTGCCCTGGTCCGCGATCGAAGGCATCGAGCTCGCGGAAGTCCGCCATTACAGCAGCGTTGTCGCGTACCGACTGCGCTTCTACGTGCCCGATCTGCCGCAACGTCTCGAGTCCGCGCATCCGTGGGTCCGCCTCCTCCATCGGCTCACGGCCGGCCGGCGCATGGCGCGAATCGCCAGCGTCCGGTTGCGCGCGACGTCCGAAGCGCCCGCGACAATCGAACGCCTGTGTCGCGACTTGTGGAAAGCGGCCACTGGGCGCGATCACCCGTGGAGCATTCACTACTCCAACGCTCAGCTCGAAATCATGCGGGACCTGCGCAAGATGCGGGACAACGATCCGCTGCGCGATCCTGAAACGGAGCTCGCAGGGTTGCGCCGGTTGTCTGCAAAGATCGACCGCGAGTTCACCGAGCACTCGTTGCAGATGCGAGTGCGGAACACAGGGGCCGGCGCGGTGGCGGCGATCCTGGTGCTGGTCGTTGCGCAGCAAATCGCGCACCCGCTTACACACTTCGTCGGGTCCTCACAGTGGCTGATGATCTCCCTTGCAATCGCGATCTTGCTCGGCTTGCTCGGTGTCGCACTGGTCGTACGTCACCTCCGCGCGGGTGATGGCGCAAAGCTGCGCGGCTCGAGTCTGGCCGGAGTTGTCGTAGCGCTGCTCGTGGGATTCATGGTCTGCGTGGTGTTCGCCTGGCTGCTGCTCCAGGAATCGATCGGCGATCCGATCGCCCGCAGCGCCGGCGAGCAGGCGGTGATCACAGTGACGGCCAAGAAGACCGATGAGTATCGCCGCCGTGGCTGCACCAGACGCCTCGACGGCCACGAAGTAGGCAATGAGATCTGCCTGAGTCGCGAGGAGTTCGCGCGGCTACCGGACGAAGTACAGGTCAGATTGCGCGTGCGCCGCCACTGGATCGGCTATCACGTCGACTCGCAGCAGATTCTGCTGCCGGATTAGCGCGCTGCGGTGCTCGGCATTCAGGGACGAGCCTCGCCAAGCACCAGAGCACGTTCTACTGCCGATGCAACACCAGCGTCGGCAGGTCGGTATCCCGAACGCTCGCGCATTTCCCGAACTCGCCGGAGTCGAGCGTACGTCTTTGGGTTCAGCTTCGAGCCTTCCGAGGCAAAGGCGTCGATGGTCACCAGGGCGCCGTCCAACTGAATCTGCAGCAGCTCAGTCGCACGGCTGTTCTCATCAGACTGAATGTATCGGAGAAGCTGCGTCTGTACGGCCAGATCCGCTTCGGCGCCCGTCAACATTCCGGTGTCTGCCATGGCGAATCCGAGTCGAACCGCAGCGAAAGCGCCGAGGGCAATGCCGGCCAGACCGGTCAGGAGGCAGAGGGCGATTGTCGATATCGTCTTCACGAACGCCTAACGCGCCTTCGGCAGCCCGAAGCCCCCGACCGGCTCGGTGATCGTCTGCTCGCCGAACCCCGCGATCATGGGCCGGCCGCGCTTGATCGCGTCGCGGACTGCGGGCAGCTGCAGCGAGGCGGCGTGGCTTTCCTGACTGTCCCAGACCTCGGTGATCCAGATCGCATCGGCATCTTTCGGATCCCGCGCGATGACATAGCTCAGGCAGCCCGGCATCGCTCCCGTGCTTTCGAGCAGGATCGCGATGAATGCCTCGCGCTGGCCGGAAACGCAGGTCATCTTGCCGATCAGTCCGTACATCTTCGTTTCCTTCTTCGATTGCCGCGGCTCGCCGGCGCAACCCGCGAGCGTTGCGAATACCGCGGCGCCGGACAGCTTGGTGAAGTCGCGGCGCCCGATGCTCACCGACTCACTCCTTAGACAGCTGCTCTGCCGTCGTGAACTTCGGCGCGATGTCCACCGGCACGCCCGTGAGCTTGTCGATCACCTTCTGCACCTCCGGACGGATCACGACCATCTTGTCCAACAGCTGCTTCACGCCGGCGTAATCGCCGTGCGCTTGCAGCGTCATGATGTCGTGCGTCAGTCCGGACACCGCTTTCTTCGTCTTGGGGAGATCGAGCGAGAAGAGGCCGTCCTGGCCGATGCGGATCGCGCCGTGATCGAGCAGATAGTTGACCTGCAACGTCATGCCTTTCGCGTGCGCGTCGTTCAAGCCGAAGCGCAGCGTGCGGAACGTCGACGCGAGGAACGTCGTGTACATGCTGCGTTCCTGCTTCTTGTCGATGACGCCCTTGTCCATCAGGTACTGCAGTGCCCACAGCCCGGAAATGTCGGCCTTCGCTTCCTCGAGCGTCCCGCCCAGCTCCTTCAGCTCCTGCCGCACTGTCGTCTCTCGTCCGCCGACCTTGATCGTCGCGGGCCCCAGTCCGTGCATCAGCTCGTGCATCAGGATGTGAGTGAAGAATGCGTCGAACGTGACCGACGGCTGATCGCCCGGCACGAGCGCCAGCTTCGAGATCGGCACCAGCACGTTGTCGAACTTCGCCTGCTGGAAATTCTTGAGCAGCACGCGCTTGGAGCCCTTCTCGGCGACGACGCGCTCGTCGTTGGGCAGATTGAAAGCGGCGGTCTGCACGCCGTGGTTGCCGTCGCCGGCGCCGAACACGACGTTGACGACGCGGATCGGCGAGTAGCTGCCGAGCTTGGAGCGGCGATACTGCGGATCGATCGGCAGGTGGTTCTCCAGCTCCTGCAGCTCGCCGCTGAAGCGATCCAGCTCGGCGCTGGCGTTGCGATCCGTGAGCGTGATGAACGCCTCGAACGCCGCCTTGAAGTTGAACCACTCGTCCTCGTAGACCTCGTACGGTCCGATCGTCGGCTCGATGGTCGCGTTGAGGTCCATCCAGGCGACGTCGCTGGCGTAGTAGTCGTTGCTCACGAACGCATCGGCTCGCTTCTCCAGGAACGACTTCAGCGTCGGCTGCTTCGTGAGCGCCGCGGCTTCGCGCAACAGACGCGCCATCTCCGCCAGCTCGCCCTGGTATTCCAGCGAGTACGGCACCGTCGTCAGCTTGCCTTCCGGCGTGCGACGAATCGTGGTGAAGAAGCCGTTTGCCGCCGCCGCTTGCTCGCCCTGCAGCGTCTTCATCCACGCGTCCACTTCCTCGCGCGTCGAGCCCGCGGGATAGAAGTTTCCGCCCGGCGGCTTCGCCCCCGCGCCGGGCACGAACAGCCGGTCTTCATCCAGCTCCGACCAGGGACCCTTGTTCAGCAGGAAGTAATTCAGACGTGCGCGTCCGAGCGGCGTTTCATCCGACAGGAGCTGCAGCAGCGTGGATTCGAGACCGGCCGAGCGCTGGCGCACGAACAGCGCGTCGACGTAGCGCGACGCCTGGATCAGGCGCACGAGCGCCGCGCGTTCCTCCGCCGGCAAATACGAGACGTCGACCGTCACGTCGACCGGCGCGAACCGCGCCTGCATGGACTTGAGCTCGGCGGCATCGGGCATGGGCTGCTCCTTGGCCGCAGCGGGACCTGCTAGCGCGCAGAGCGCGGCCATCACAGTGAGCGCGAGACGCATCGGAACCTCGGGTTTCTGCGGACTGACATGGGGCTGGCTGTTTAACGCGTTGTTGCTCGTGTTTCAATAGCGTCGGCAAGGGGGAGCCGCATGATCGACCGCGAGCTGGACATTCAGACTGCCGACGGCGCGATGAACACGTTCGTCACGCATCCCGAGGAAGGCGGACCGCATCCGGTCGTGCTTTTCTACATGGATGCGCCGGGAAAACGCGGCGAGCTGCACGACATGGCGCGCCGCCTCGGGACCGCCGGCTATTTCGTGGTGCTCGCTAATCTCTACTACCGACGCGACCGGGACTTCCGCATGGGCAGTGGTGACGACGCGCGACGCATCATGTTCCAGCACATGGACTCGCTGAACCGCACGACGCTGCTCACCGATACGGCCGCGATGCTGAAGTTCGCAGACGGCGATCCGGCCGCGCGCCGCGGCAAGATCGGAGTCCTCGGCTACTGCATGAGCGGGCCGTTCGTATTCTGGGCGGCGGCGGAGCATGCGGATCGCGTGGCGGCCGCAGCGTCCTTCCACGGCGTGCGCCTGTGCACCGACGATCCGCAATCGCCCCATCGCTATGCAAGTGCAATCAAGGGTGAGCTGTACGTCGGCTGCGCGCAGACCGACACCTGGGCCCCGCCGGAAATGATCGAAGCGCTCGACCGGCATCTGCGGGCCACGCCTGTTCGCTACCGCATCGAGACGTATCCCGAGACGCATCACGGGTTCGTGTTTCCGAAGCGCGACGGCATCTATCAGAAAGAGGGCGCAGAGCGGCATTGGGAGCGCCTGATCGCGTTGTTCCGCAGAAATCTATGAGAACGACACGGGAGCCTGCGTGAGTTTTCTACGCGCCGCCCTGCGGGAGCCGCTGCTGCATTTCGTGCTGATCGGTGCGCTGCTGTTCGCGTTGACCGCGTGGCGCCAGCAGCAGCATGGCAATGCCGAGATCCGCATCACCTCCGGAGAGATCGCACAGCTCGCTGCGTTCTGGGAAACGCAGTCGCAGCGCCAGCCTTCCTCGGCGGAGTTGCGCGGACTGATCGAGGAACGCATCGACGAGGAAGTACTCGCACGCGAAGCGGTGCGGCTCGGGCTCGATCGCGACGACGTCATCGTCCGCCGGCGTCTCGCGCAGAAGATGGCGTTCGTCAGCGACGATCTTGCGCTGGTGACCGAGCCCGCGGAGGCAGATCTGCGCGCCTACTTCGAAGCGCACAGAGAGGCCTATACGACACCGGATCTGTACACGCTGCGCCACGTGTTCTTCAATCCCGACCGCCACGGCATGGCGCTGGACACCGATGCGCAACGCGCATTGCGGCGGCTGACGCGGGGCGCAGACGCGAGCGAAGTGGGCGATCCGTTCATGCTGCCGCGCGAGCTGGCCGATGTGTCGCGCGACGACATTGCGCGCGACTTCGGCTCGGTGTTTGCCGAGGCGGTGACCACCTCGACGCCCGGCGCCTGGGCCGGCCCGGTGCGCTCGCCGTTCGGCGTTCATCTCGTGAAGCTCGAGTCGCACACGCCGAGCAGCGTGGCGCGCTTCGAGGATGTGCGCGATCGCGTGCACGAAGCTTTTCTGGCGCAGAAGCAGCAGGAAGCGAACACTGCGCAGCGCGCGAGACTGCGCCAACAGTACAAGATCGTCGTCGAGACCACCGAGGGAACCGGATCATGAGACGCCCGCTGCTCTTCCTGTTGCTGCTGCTATCCGGCGTCGCCCACGCACACGAAGTGCGCCCCGCCTATTTCGAAATCGTCGAGCGGCAGGACGGCAGCTATTCCCTGACCTGGAAACAACCGCCCCTCGCCGAAGCGCGCGTCGCGATCGAGCCGCAGCTGCCGGCGACCTGCACGCCGCTCGGCGAGCGCCACGTCGAAGTTGCCGGCGGCGCTTTCGTCGCGCGCTGGCAGATGCGCTGCCCGGGCGGGCTGGAAGGCCAGACGATCCGGATCGCCGGACTCGAGCGCACGCTCACGTCCACGTTCGTGCGCACGCAACTCGCGGACGGCAGAGCGCTCGCGCGTGTTGTGCAAGCCTCGGATCCTTCATTCCGGTTCGCAGCCGCACGCCCGGTGCTGCCGGCCTATTTCGTGCTCGGTATCGAGCACATTCTCACCGGCATCGATCACGTCTTCTTCGTGATCGGACTGATCCTGCTCGTGCCGGCGCTGTGGCGGCTGGTCGGCGCGCTCACCGCGTTCACGGTCGCGCACAGCATCACGCTCGGTGCGGCCGCCCTCGGATTCGCGGGGCTGCCGCAAGCGTCCGTCGAAGTCGTGATCGCGCTGAGCATTCTCGTCGTCGGCTACGAGGTCGTGCGAGCGTCGCGCGGTCACACCGGCCTGACCTCCGCGATGCCGTGGGCAGTCGCATTCGGCTTCGGGCTCCTGCACGGCTTCGGCTTTGCCGGTGCACTCGCGGAGATTGGCCTCCCGCAGGACGCGAAACTCGGCGCGCTGTTGCTGTTCAATCTCGGCGTCGAAACCGGCCAGCTGATGATCGTCCTGCTGGCGGTGCCGATCGTGCGCTGGATCGCAACCCGCACTGCCGATCTGCGCCGGCGCATCCAGGTCGGCGCAGGCTATTCGCTCGGCGCGGCGGCGGCGTTCTGGATGATCCAGCGAGTCGCTGCGGTTCTGTAATCAGCTCTTGTGGACGATGCTGTCGCTGAGCTGATACCACGAGATCGGTCGCACTTCGAGCGCGCGTGACGTGCACGCGGTGCCGATCTGGCGCGCCGCCTCCAGCGCTTCTTCCTGCGTTGCGCAGTCGACGACGTAGAAGCCGAGCAGCTGTTCCTTCGTCTCCGCAAACGGGCCATCGATGATGTAGGCCTCGGGTCCTTTGCGCAGCGTCATCGCCGTCGTGCTCGGATGCAGACGCACGACCGGGCCGAGCTTGCGCTCTGCCGCGAGCTTGCCCTGCACGACGATGTGCTGGCCGATCAGCCGCTCTTCCTCCGCCTTGCTCAGGTTGGCGATGTCGGCGTCGGTGCCGTAGATGAGTATGGAGTAAAGCATGGGAGCGTCCTTCCTCAGATCCGTACCTCGAAGTATGCCCTATACTGATCACGTGATCGCCTCAGCGCCAAGCGACGACCGGGCCGAACGTTTTCTCGGACCTGCCGGGCGTGCTCGCGCACAAAAGGCTGTCGCCGAGTTGCACGAGTGGCTCGGAGCGCGCCTCAGCACTGCTGAAGCGGCACGCGCCCAGCACGGACGCGGCGAGGCTTACGGTCGCGTGTTGCCGCCCGACGCCGTCGTCTGGCCGGAGAGCGCCGACGAAGTCGGCCGCATCGTCGCCACGTGTTCCCGCCATCAGACTGCGGTGATCGCATTTGGTGCCGGAACTTCGCTCGAAGGTCACGTCAGCGCGCCGTATGGCGGCGTCTGCATCGATTTCTCGCGCATGAACGAGGTGCTGTCGGTAAATCCTGCCGACATGGATTGCGTCATCCAACCCGGCGTCACGCGCGAGCAGCTCAATTCGTACCTGCGCGACACCGGTCTCTTCTTCCCCGTGGACCCGGGCGCGAACGCGACGCTCGGTGGCATGGTTGCAACGCGCGCCTCCGGCACGACGACGATTCGTTACGGCGCGATGACACGCAACGTGCTCGCCCTGCAGGTCGTGCTCGCCGACGGGCGCACCGTACGCGTCGGCACGCGCGCCGCGAAATCCTCGACGGGTTACGACCTCGTGCGTTTGCTGGTCGGCTCCGAAGGCACGCTGGGCGTGATCACCGAGATCGGATTGCGCTTGTACGGCATCCCGGAAACGACAGTCGGTGCAACATGCGTCTTCCCCGAGCTGCGGGGCGCGGTCGATGCGGTGGTCGAGATCATCCAGTCAGGCGCGTCGGTATCGCGAATCGAGTTCCTCGACGAGCTGCAGGTGCGCGCCTGCAATCGGTATTCGCAGCTTTCGATGCCCGAGCAGCCGACGCTGTTCCTGGAATTCAGCGGCACATCCGAGAGTGTCGGCGGCGAGGTCACGCGCGCAGAAGCAATCGCGCGCTCGAATGGCGGCGCGGCGTTCCAACGTGCGGAGGATGCAACGGATCGCGCACGATTGTGGAAGGCGCGGCACTCGGCCTACTTCGCTGCGCTGGCATTGCGGCCCGGCTGCGAGTGTCTCGTTGCGGATGTCTGCGTGCCGATCTCGCAGCTCGCCGATGCGGTCGCGGATGCGCGGCGCGAGATCGACGCGGCGCAATTGCTCGCACCGATCGTCGGCCACGTCGGCGACGGCAATTTCCACGTGCTGTTCCTGCTCGACCCGGGTGCCGCCGACGAGTGGCAGCGCGCCGAAAAGGTCTACGATGGGATGATTTCCCGTGCGCTGCGCGTCGGCGGGACATGCACCGGCGAGCACGGCATCGGCCTGGGCAAGCGCACGAAGCTCATCGAAGAGTACGGCGCCGACGTGGTCGAGCTGATGCGCACGATCAAGAGCGCGTGGGATCCGCAGGGCATCCTCAACCCGGGCAAGATCTTCCTTTGAACAGCGCGCTGCGCAAGATCGCGTGGCGGCTGATTCCGTTCATGGGGCTGCTCTACTTCGTCGCGTTCCTCGATCGCGTCAACATCGGCTTCGCCGCGCTGACGATGAACGCGGATCTCGGCCTCACGAGAAGCATGTACGGCCTGGCGTCCGGCATCTTCTTCCTCGGCTACGTGCTGTTCGAGGTGCCGAGCAATCTCATCATGGAGCGCGTCGGTGCCCGCTTGTGGATCGCGCGCATCATGCTTTCGTGGGGCCTGCTCTCCGCCGGCACTGCGTTCGTCACGTCGCCGAACCAGCTGTACACCTTGCGATTCCTGCTCGGCATCGCGGAAGCCGGCTTCTTCCCGGGCATGATCCTGTACCTGACGTACTGGTTTCCTGCTGCCTGGCGCGCGCGAATCCTGAGCGCATTCATGATTGCGATACCGGTCTCGAGCGCCATCGGCAGTCCCGTCTCGACCGCCATCCTGTCGCTGCAGGCCTATGGTTTGCAGGGCTGGCAATGGATGTTCCTGCTGGAAGGAGCGCCGGCCGTGCTGTGCGGCTTCGCGGTGCTGGTATTCCTGCGCGACGGCCCGCGAAAAGCTGCGTGGCTCACGAGCGAAGAGAAGGAGTGGCTGGAAGGCGAGCTGGCGCGCGAGCGCGGCGGCGCGCTGCCCTCTCACTCCGTTGTCGCTGCCCTGCGCGAGCCGCGCGTGTGGTTCCTCGGCCTCGTGTACTTCGGCATGCTCGTCGGCATGTACGGCTATGGCTTCTGGCTGCCGCAGATCGTCAAGGGCTTCGGCGAGCTGTCGAACCTCCAGGTCGGATTCGTCTCGGCGATTCCGTACGCGGCCGCTGCGCTCACCATGTTTCTGTGGAGTCGCCACTCCGATCGCACAGGTGAGCGCACGTGGCACATCGCTCTGCCGGCATTCGTCGGTGCGCTCGGTCTCGCGGCCAGCGCGCACTTCGGCAACAGTCCTGCGCTTGCGCTCGCTGCGCTGAGCCTGAGTGCAATAGGCGTGTATGCGGCCCTGCCCGTGTTCTGGACCTTGCCGACATCATTGCTCGCCGGCAGCGCAGCCGCGGCGGGAATCGCGCTGGTGAACTCGATCGGCAACACCGGCGGATTCTTCGGCCCGCTGCTGGTCGGCTATGTCACGGACGCAACCGGCGGCTATGGCGCGGCGCTGTGGACGCTCGCAGCCATGGTCACATTCGCCGGCGTCCTGGTTCTCTCGCTCGCGCCCCGCAAGCGCGCATTCGTCGCTACTTCGGAAACCCCGCGATCCTGATGAACGTCCCTGCGCGCATGATGAACTGCTGCGGATCGTGCGGCGAGATGACGATCGTGCGATCGGCGTAGCGCAGCACGACCGCGCGGCTCTGGTCCGTGACGTACGCGCGATACCAGCCCAGCTTCCGGTTCCAGTAGCGACCCGTAATCGAAAACAACCCGCCGTTACCGAACACTCGGGCGGAGCCGCGCATCGCATCCGCATCGCCGCTGACGGAGCGCAGTCCGGCCAGCGCGAGCCGCGTATCCCACAACCCTCGGTGCACGATGATCTCTTGCTCCGTGAGCGTGTAGCCGCGAACCCTGGCGCAAAACGCGGTTGCAACGAGCAGCGGGGGTAGTGCGAGCAACAGGATCACTGCCAGCAGCGGCGGCTGCATCGGCGCGAAGATCGCAACCAGCACCGGGAGCGCGAGAATGACGAGCGACAACACAGTCGTGCTGCGCACAGTACGGCTCCACGGCGCGCGGAATTGGATGGTGGTCAAGCGGAACTCACTTCAGGGACCCGCGTTCCAACACAGGAGTGGGGACCGATTGTGAGGATTCTCCCATGAAACATTCCCGCTTTTCGCTCGCGGCGTGCGCGGCCACACTGGCGATGCTTGCCGGCTGCGCAACCACGGGCACGCCGGACATCCGCGTCAACCAGGCACCGGATGCGAACTTCACCTCCTACAGCACTTTCGGTTTTCCGGAGCAGACCGGCACCGATCGCGGCGGCTACTCGACGCTCGTCACCAGCTACTTCAAGGCCGCCGTGCGCGACCAGATGGAGCAGCGCGGCTATCACTACGTCGACGAGAATCCGGACCTGCTCGTGAACTTCTATGCGAAAGTGCACGAGCGCACGGAGGTGCGGCAGGATCCGAGCTTCTCGGCCGCGTACGGCTACTACGGTTATCGCTACGGCCTGTATTCCGCGTGGCCGTTCTATGACGACGCCGTTCGCACCGTGACGTACCCGGTGGGCACGGCGAACATCGACGTCGTCGATGCGCACAGGAAGCAGATGATCTGGGAAGGCGTGGCGCAGGGCGTCGTGAGCGACGAGGATATGGACCATCCGCAGCAGTCCATCTCGCGCATCGTGACGCAAGTGTTCGCGCGCTATCCGGGCCGCGCCGGCATCGTCGAGAACTCTCGACAATAGGCGACAGTTCTTCACGTCCGCCGCGTCAACAGAAGCGGCGGCGCAGCGTTGAACGAAGCTCCATCCCGGAGGATTCGCTCAATGTTCAACAGTTTTACGATCTCTGCCCTGCTCCTGCTGTCCAGCTCCGTGGCGCTGGCGCAAGCGCGCGACGGCGCCATGCTCGAAAGCGCCGACGCCGATCACGACGGCAAGATTACGAAGCAGGAATTTCTGGACTCGCGCGCCGAGCAGGCCGCGAAGTTGTTCGATCGCTTCGATGCCAACCACGACGGCGTGCTCGACGCCTCGGAGCAGGCGGGCGCACGTAATGCCGCGGAGCGCCTGCGCGGGCGACGCCAGCGGTAGCGCGCTACAACTTCAGCACTACGCGCCCGACGGGATTGCCGCTGCGCAGGTGCTCGAGAGCTGCCTCGTACTCATCGAGCGGAAACACCCGGTCGATGACCGGGTGGAGCTGATGCTCCACGATGAACTTGCTCATGCGCAGATAGTCGGCCCGCGAGCCGACATAGACGCCGCGCGCGCTCGCGGTCTTGTTCAGCAGCCCGAGCGACGAGATCGTGCCGTCGTAGCCGGACAAGCCGCCGACGATCGATAGCAGCCCGCCGTACGACAGGCTCTTCACGGATTGCTCGAGCGTATCCTTGCCGCCGACGTCGACGACCAGGTCGGCGCCGTGACCGTTCGTCAGCGCCAGCACCTGCTCGCTCCACTTCGGATAGGTCTTGTAGTTGATGCCGTCGGTGGCGCCCATCTTGCGCGTGAGCGCGAGCTTGTCGTCGGAGCTGCTCGTCACGAGCACGCGCCCCTTCGCGGCCGCTGCGAACTGCAACGCGAAGATCGATACGCCGCCGGTGCCTTGCACCAGCACGTACTTGTCGCGCACTTCGTTCTGTCCGACCGTCGCCATGAATGCGGTGAGGCCCGCGGTCGGCAGCGTCGCCGCTTCCTCGTACGTAAGCCCCTTCGGCGCCGGCACGACGGCAGTTTCTTCGAGCACGACGTACTCGCCGAGCACACCGTCGACGTCGAAGCCGTGCGCTGCGTTGAGGATCTCCTTGCTCGCCGGACCGTCGGTCCAGTTGCGGAAATACAGGCTCGTGACACGCGTTCCGGGACGCAGCTGCTTCACGCTCCTGCCGACCGCGACGATATCGCCGGCGGCGTCGGAGCTCGGGATGCGACCGACCAGTGCGCCACTGCTGTTGTTACTGCCCAGCACTTCCCAGTCGCCGCGATTCAGGCCGACCGCCCGAATGTGCACCAACACCTGGTGATCGCCGGGCTGCGGCACCGGCGCTGCGATGAGCTTCCACCGATAGCCGGTCTCCGCCTTCTCGATCACCATCTTGCGCGCCGTGCCGGGGATTTGCGGATCGGCCGCGAGCGCGGTGCCTGCGAGCAGACTGAGCGTGACGAGCGCGATCGAGCGAATGAGTGTTTTGACCATGCGTGCAGTATGCCTCAGCGTTCGATGCGCGCGCCGCGCTGCTCGAGCAGTTCGCGCAAGATCGAACGGTGGCAGCGCGCTTCGTTCTCGCAGTAGCAACCCACGGCGAACGAGCCGTGATGCGACAGCGCGGCAAACGTGTCGAGCAGTCGTGACTTGTCGGGATCCTTCATCTCGGCGAGATAGCGGCGCCTGAAGGTCTTCCACTGCGCGTCAGTCTCGGCCGCGAGCGCCTGCTTGAGCAGCACCTCGCTCGGAGCGAGCGCCGGCAGCCAGACGTCATAGAAATCGCGGCGCGCCCAGTCGGCTTTCGGCACGCCGCGCGGCGGCCGCCGCACAGTGCCGATGCGCAGGCCCTCGCCGCTGGCGCGAGGACTGCCGAGCCGCACGATCGAGATCGCCATGGAGCACCTCCGAAGCTAAATTTTATGACAGATTCGGACATGCCTCCCGTGTAATCATCGTCGCCCTGACTTCGACCGTCTTCGGAGATTCGCCATGCCCACTCAAGCTGACAAGGCCGCCGCATTTCAGGCGCTGCACCGGAAACCCGGCACGTTCGTCATTACCAACGCGTGGGATGGCGGCTCTGCGCGCGTGCTGCAGGCACTCGGCTTCGAAGCAATTGCGACGTCGAGCGGCGCTGCTGCCGGCGTGCTCGGCCGCCTCGACGGCAAGATCACGCGGGACGAAGCAATGGCGCAGGTGCGCGTCATCGTCGCCGCCACCGAGCTGCCGGTGTCGGCGGACCTGGAGAAGGGCTTCGGCGATACGCCGCAGATCGTCGCTGAGACCGTACGGCTTGCAGCCGAAGCGGGGCTAGCGGGCTGCTCGATCGAAGATGCGACCGGTCAGAGCGATCGGCCGCTGTTCGATTTCTCGCTCGCAGTCGAGCGCGTTACCGCCGCAGTGCAGGCAGCGCGCGCCCTCCCCTTCCCTTTCACGCTGACTGCGCGCTGCGAGAACTTTCTGCGGGGCAACCCGAACCTCGACGACACGATCAAGCGGCTGCAGGCGTTCGACAAGGCCGGTGCCGATGTGCTGTTCGCGCCGTTGCTGCCGGACCTGGCCGCTGTGCGCGCGGTTTGCTCGGCGGTTTCGAAGCCGGTCAATTTCATGGTGGGCGTGCCGGGCAAGTCGTTCAGCGTCGCGGAGCTGGCGGACGCGGGCGTCAAGCGCATCAGCCTCGCGACGTCGCTGTTCCGCGCAGCGATGACCGGGCTGCACGACGCGGCCCGCGAGGTGAAGGAAAAAGGCACGTTCACGTACCTCGACCGCCTGATCGACGTGAACAAGTTCATGCGGCGCTGAGGTCGGATACTCCGAGTCGGTTATGATCCCCGCGTCAGGTTCGCGGGGATCCTCATGCCAATTCCGGAATCGCTGCGCGGGCAGCTGCGGCTGCCCGTCATCGGCTCGCCCTTGTTCATCGTCTCCAATCCGCGCCTCGTCATCGAGCAGTGCAAAGCGGGCGTGATCGGCTCGTTTCCGGCGCTGAACGCGCGGCCTGCGCCGGTGCTCGAAGAATGGCTGGTACAGATCACCGAAGAGCTCGCAGCGTTCAAGCGGCAGCATCCGCAGCGTCCCGTCGCGCCGTTCGCTGTCAACCAGATCGTGCACGCCTCCAACGACCGGCTCGCAAGCGACGTCGCGCTGTGCGAGAAGTATCGCGTGCCGATCCAGATCACGAGCCTGCGCGCGCCGGATGAGGTGGTGCAGTCTGCACACTCCTACGGCGGACTCGTTTATCACGACGTGACCAACGTCAAGCACGCCAAGCGCGCGCTGCAGGCCGGCGTCGATGGGTTGATCCTCGTCTGCGCCGGCGCCGGCGGGCACGCGGGATCGCTCTCGCCGTTCGCACTGCTCGCGGAAGTGCGCGAGTTCTACGACGGTACGATCATCCTGTCGGGCGCGATTGCCAACGGTGCGGCGATCCTCGCCACGCAGGCGATGGGGGCGGACTTCGCGTACATGGGCACGCGCTTCATTGCAACCGAGGAAGCCAACGCGAGCGCCGAATACAAGCAGGCGCTGGTCGATAGCCAGGCCGAGGACATCGTCTACACGAACCTGTTCACCGGCGTGCACGGCAACTACCTGCGAGCGAGCATCGTCAACGCGGGCCTCGATCCGGACGCGCTGCCGGTCGCCGACAAGACCAAGATGAACTTCGGCAGCGGCGGCAACACGAAGGCCAAAGCGTGGCGCGACATCTGGGGCAGCGGCCAGGGCGTCGCCGACATTCACGAAGTCCTGCCGGTCAGCGCACTCGTCGAGCGCCTTGCAACCGAATACGAAGCCGCCAAGTCTCAGCTGGACCGCAACGCCCGCACGTACATCTAAGGAATGGAAAAATGAGGAATGTCCCCTTTCTGCTGCTGATCGCATTCGTTGCGCACGGCGCGCATGCCGCGGATCTCCTGATCGAGCACGTCACGGTGCTTTCGCCCGAGCAGGCGCAGCCGCTTGCGGACCGGAACGTGTTGATTCGCGACGGGCGCATCGTTTCGGTCGGCCAGCAGGCCGTGGCGGCAAAGGCCGACACGCGCAAGATCGATGGGCGCGGCAAGTTCCTCACGCCCGGGCTGATGGATTCGCACGTGCACGTCAGCGACTCCGCCGGCATTCCGCCGTTGGGCGACGATCCCGCACTGGTCGCGCTGCGCGACGCGTACCAGCGTCAGCAACCGCGCAGCTACCTGTACTTCGGCGTCACGCAGCTGCTCGATCTGGCGCAGTTCGGCGCAGGCACGAAGCCCTTCGAGAGGCAGCCGGTGAAGCCGGATCTCTTCCACTGCGGCGCGCTGGTCACGCTCGACGGCTATCCCACGGCCATGATCCCGCAGCCGGTGCGTTACCAGGCCTTCCCGGACTACGTGTACGAGCCCGCGAACGCGAAGGAGCATCCGCTGCCCTCCGGCGCGAAAGAATCCGATCACACGCCCGAAGTGCTCATCGAGCGCCTGGCGCAGGGTGGTGCTCGCTGCATCAAGATCTTCATCGAGGACGGCTTCGGACCTCGCTCCGACTGGCCGATGATGAGCAAGGAAACGCTGGCGCGCGTCCGCGCCGAAACGCGCAAGCGCGGACTGCTGCTGATCGCGCACGCGAACGCGCTCGACATGCAGCGCATCGCCCTCGACATCGGCGTCGACGTGCTCGCCCACGGCCTGTGGAACTGGGGCGACGCCGACGGCCAGCCCGGCATGCCTGCGCCGATCGCCGAGCAGTTGCGCCAGATTCACGCGAAGAACATCGGCTACCAGGCGACACTGCGCGTGCTGCCCGGAACCGCCGACATGTTTCGCGAGGACACGCTCAAGGATCCGATGTACGCGAAGGTCGTGCCCGCCTCAGTGCTCGCCTGGTACGCGACCGAGCCCGGCCAGTGGTTCAAGGAAGTCATGCGCGAAGGCCGCGGCAGCGCCGCCGACGCCAGGATCGCGCACGGCTGGCTCAAGCAGAATGAGCAGGGAATGCGCGCGCTGCGTTACCTCTACGACCTTGGCCATCCGCTGCTGGTCGGCAGCGACACGCCGTCCGCGCCGACGTACGGCAGTCAGCCAGGTTACGACACCTATCGCGAGATGCGGCTGATGGCGCAATCAGGCGTGCCACTCGACGCCATCTTCCGCGCGGCGACGCTCAACAACGCCAAACAATTCGGGCTCGCCAAGGATTACGGAACGGTCGAGACAGGGAAGATCGCGAACCTGCTGCTGCTGAACGCGAATCCGCTGGAGACGATGCGCGCGTGGTCGCAGATCGACAAGGTCATCCTGCACGGGAATGTCATTGAGCGCGAAACGTTGGCTGCGGAGAAGAACAAGAAATAAGAAATATCTCTCGCCAAGATCGCCAAGACCGCCAAGGAGGAAGCAAGAGGATTCTCAGTACCGGATTCAGAGCTCCGGATTCGGATTTTCGAACCTCTTACCTTGGCGATCTTGGCGATCTTGGCGAGAGTAATTCTCCCTCAGCGCAGCAGCGCGTCAGCGCTCACGTAGTAGATGTCGCGCAGGCCGTTGCCGGGAGAGTGGAGGCGGCGTTCGAGTTGATCGAAGCTGAGCGCGCCGTCCGGGCCCTTGGAGCCGAAGCCACGGTTGCTGGTGAAGATGAAGATCCTGCCG
The DNA here is from genome assembly GCA_044866955.1 of Steroidobacteraceae bacterium. GTDB lineage: Bacteria > Pseudomonadota > Gammaproteobacteria > Steroidobacterales > Steroidobacteraceae > Steroidobacter. Next base: position 8,678 of record JBIOUH010000044.1, on the reverse strand, counting down.
TCCGGCGACAGGCGCGGCGCGAAGTCCCAGCCGGTCGAGTTGATCGGCGGTCCGGGATGGCGCGGCGTCTCCCAATGTCCGCCGCTGCGCTTTGCAACGTAGAGATCGTACGCGCCGACCGCGTCGCCGCGATTGCGCGCGGCGATGATCAGCGTCTGCTCGTCGGCGCTGATGAAGGGCTCGATTTCGTCGCCTTGCGAATTCACCGGTGCGCCGACGTTTTCCGGCGGCTGGAATTTTCCGTTGACGAAGCGCGCGCGCCAGATGTCCGTGCCGCCGACACCGCCGGGACGGTCAGAGCCGAAGTAGATGGTGCCGTCGGCGGTCAGGTTCGGAAACCACTCGTCGGTCGGACTCGACAGTTCCTCGACATGGCGCGGCTCGCCCCAGCGGCCGCTCGCATCGCGCTCGACCGTCCAGATGTCCATGTCATCGCGCGGCTTGCCGTCGACAGGCCGCGCCGAAACGAAGTACGCGCGGCGGCCGTCGGCGGTAAACACGATGTCGGCGTCGGAGTGGCGACCGGAAAACGGCGCGGTCCGCGGGCGGCTCCACTTGCCGTCGCGCAGCTCGCTGAAGACGATCGTGTAGAAATCGAAGGACGGGGTGTTCTTCAGGAAGTACAGCGTGTGTCCGTCGGGAACCACGCTGGCGTGCGACTCGTCGTCGCCCGTGCTGAGCACATCCGGCGCGAGCACTTTCGGCGTGGCGTCGGCCGCCGGGAACAGCGAATCCCAACTCGCAGGCGCGGCGGCGTTGCTCGTCGCTGTAGCCGCGAGCAGGGCAATCGTCAGTGCAGGAATTGATGAGCGCATGGAGCGATTGTGCCGACCCGGCGCGACGCGCGCTTTCAGAATCTTTCGCGGTACCTCGACGGCGTCTCGCCGTAGGTTGCGCGAAACGCTGTCGAGAAGTGCGCGTGACTGGAAAACCCGAGATCGAGCGCGAGCGCTGCGATGTCTTCGGTGTGCGGCAGCTCGACCAACGCGCGACTCAGGCGCAGGCGCCGCTGATAGCGGGCGATCGATACGCCTTCATGCCGGCGAAAGAGATCGGTGAGATACGCAGGCGAGACCTGGAGCTGCGCGGCGATGCCGGTGAGCGACCAGCGCTCGCGACCCGCGCCGATGAGCTCCTTCGCTGCGCCGATCAGGCTCGATTGCCCCCTCCCTGCCCTGCCGCGCGGAGCGGGGGAGGAGAAGAGAAGAGAGAGAACATCAACCACCGACTCCGCGAGCTCCGTGTTGTCATGCGAGCCGCTGCGGTGGCACAAATTCCAGAGCGCCGACGCAGCATGCTGAAGTCGTGCCGATGCACCAGACACACGCGTGTCCCGCATTTTCCTCATTTCTCCCGCCACGCGTTCGCCGACCAGCGCACCGACGAGCTCGGGATGCGGAGTCACGAGCATGTAGTCGAGCGGATTCCCGTCGACGAAGCGGTCGCGACTGACATCGCCGGGCGCGATGAACAAGGCCTGGTTCGCGGTGAGCAAGAAGCGCGACGAGCCGCGCTCGTACACGAACGCGCCACGCAGCGTCAGCACGATCTGCAATTCGGGCGTCAGCGCTTCGGGTGTGCGGCAATTTCGTCCCGTGCGCGCGGCAGCGCCCTCGATGCGCACACCGGGGTGGTCAAAGAAACGACGGCGCGTTTCGCGGTAGGTCTGCTGCACGCCACGAGTCTAGTACACTGGCTGCATGCAGGACGAGTTCGACCTGAATGCTTACTTCGAACGCATCGGCTACGGCGGACCCGCGACGCCGCAGCTGGAAACGCTGCGCGAGATTCATCGCCTGCATCCGCAGGAAATCGCTTTCGAGAATCTGAATCCGCTGCTGCAGTGGCCGCTGCCGCTCGACATCCGCTCGTTGCAGCAGAAGCTCGTGAAGCAGCGACGTGGCGGCTATTGCTACGAGCACAATCTGCTGCTCAAGCACGCTCTCGAGCGCATCGGCTTCCGGGTCGCCGGGCTGGCGGCGCGCGTGCTGATGAATCTGCCCGAAGATGCGGTGCGCCCACGCACGCACATGCTGCTGCAGATCGATATCGAGGATGAGCTCTGGATCGCGGACGTCGGCTTCGGCGGCATGACGCTGACCGCGCCGTTACGACTGGTCGAGCACGTGTCGCAGGCGACGCCGCACGAGCCGTTTCGCCTGACGCGTCTCAGCGGCGACTACGTGCTGCAGGCAGAGGTGCGCGACGGATGGCGCACGTTGTATCGGTTCGATCTGCAGGAGCAGGTGCTGCCCGACTACGAGCTGACCAGCTGGTACCTTTCGAACAATCCCGAGTCGCATTTCGTGCAGCGGTTGATCGCCGCACGCACGGCGCCCCGGAAGCGTTATGCGCTTCGGCAGAACGAGCTCGCGATTCATGAGCTGAATGGAGAGACCACGCGGCGCGTGGCGAAGAGCGCGGGCGAGCTGCGCGAGGTGTTGAGCGGCACGTTTGGGATCGAGCTGCCGGAGAGTGAGGAACTGGCGAGGAAGCTGCGAGAGATTGCCGAGTCAGGCTAGCCTGACAGCTCCTGCAGCCGCCGCTGCAAGAACCGCCGCTCAGTCTCATTCGTCGTCAGCGCGAGCGCCCGCCGATACGCCTCCGCGGCCGCCTCCACTCGGTTCAATCTTCTCAACAGATCAGCCCGCGCCGCGTGCAGCAGGTAGTACTCAGCGAGCGCACCCGAGACGCCCAGGCTATCGATCATCAACAAGCCACGCTCCGCTCCTTCGCTGATGCCGATCGCAACCGCGCGGTTGAGCAGGATGATCGGCGACGGATTGAGCTTGGCCAGCTCCGCGTACAGTGCAGCGATCTGTGCCCAGTCCGTTTGCGAAGCTTGCGCGGCTTCGGCATGCAATGCGCCGATCGCGGCCTGAATTTGATACGGCCCCGGAGTGCGCAGCTGCAGCGCCGACTCGACGAGCGCCAGTCCTTCGTCGATCTGCTCCCGATCCCATGTGCTGCGATCCTGTTCCTCCAGCGTGACCAACGCACCGGCGCTATCGACGCGCGCGTGCCGCCGCGAATCGTGCAGGAGCATCAGCGCGAGCAACCCTGCCGTTTCGGCGTCCTCCGGATACAACTCACGCAGCAACCGCGCGAGCCGGATCGCTTCGGCGCACAACTCGCGCCGCACCAGGCTGTCGCCACTGGTGGCCAGGTAACCCTCATTAAATATGAGATAGATGACGGCCTGCACCGAGGCGCGCCGCGCCGGCAACGCCTGCTCAGACGGCACTTCATACGGAATGCTCGCTTCGTGGATCTTGCGCTTGGCGCGCACCAGCCGTTGCGCGAGCGTCGGCTCGGGCAGCAGGAATGCCCGCGCGATTTCTTCGGTCGTCAGGCCGCCGAGCGTGCGCAGCGTGAGCGCGACCTGTGCCTCGCGATTCAACGCCGGATGACAGCAGGTGAAGATCAGTCGCAGCCGATCGTCCGGCAACGCGATCTCTTCCTCGGCGGCAGCAGGTTCGTCGTCTTCCTCGCGCAGCAGCTCACGCTTGTCGCGCCGCGTCCGCTCGCGGCGTGCAACGTCGATGAGCCTGCGGTGGGCGGCCGTCGTGATCCACGCACCCGGATTGTCCGGAATGCCGTGCTCAGTCCAGTGCGCGAGCGCCGCGGCGAACGCATCCTGCATCACTTCTTCGGCGCGATCGAACGAGCCGCACAGGCGAATCAGCGCAGCGATGATCCGTCCGTGCTCGCGCCGGAAAGTCGTTTCGGCAACTGCGCGTGCGCAGAGCATTTCTGGAGTCAGGCCGAAGCCGGACCCACAGGCAATTCCAGCAACGGCCGGATCTCGATGCAGCCCTGCGCGCCGCGGCAGCCGCTCGGAATCTTCTGCGCCCACTCGATCGCCTCATCGAGGTCGCGACACTCGATCAGGTAATAGCCGGCAAGTTGTTCCTTCGTCTCCGCGAACGGACCGTCGACGATCAGCGGCTTGCCCCCCTGCATGCGCACTGTCGTCGCGGCGCTCGTCCGCTGCAGCGGCTGCGCGGCGTGCAGCACATTCTTGCCACGCGCCTCTTCCTGGACCGCGCGATGACTCATGCGGATCGCGAGATCGTCCTCGGCCGAAATGCTCGCGGGATCCACCTCGCGGCTGTAGATGAGAAAGATGTAGCGCATCGATCGCTGCTCCTGTTGGACGCTCAGGCAACCTGCGCCAGCACTTGCACGAACCGTTCGGGCAGCTGCTCGGGGATCGTGCGCTGGACGCTCGGTCGCTCCATGTGACGCTCGAAGTAGGCCTTCAGATGCTTCGACCCGGCGAGCATGACGCGGCTCTCGGGCATCTTGTTCATATAGAAGAGAATCGGCAACAGGTCGATATCGGCGAGCGTGAATGAGCCGCCGACGAGAAACCCGGTCGCACGCACTGCTGCGTCGAGCACCGCGAAGTGCGTGCGCATGCTCGGCAGCGCCGCCTCGATCACGGTGCGATCCGGGCTACCGTCGGCGGTTGCCGGGAAGAAGTACGCGCCCAGGTAGCGCCGCACGAGCAGCGGATCGATGGTCGTGTTGATGAGGGAGATCCATTGCTCGACGAGCGACGCCGTCGCGGGGTCGGCTGGAATCAGCGCCGGCCCGGGAAACTCGCGCTCGATGTACGCACAGATCGCCCGCGACTCGCACAACGTGACCGCGCCGTGACGCATCACCGGAATCTTGCCGAACGGATGAATCGCACTCACCTCGGGCGTGTGCGGCAGGGTCGGAAAGAGGGTATGGGGCACGCCCTTCTCGGCGCAGGCAATGCGCGTCACCCAGACGAAGTTGCTGGCCGGCGCGCCGATGATCTGCAGGTCGCTCATGACTGAAGTCCTCGTGACTATGGAAAGTGGCGACCTACGACGCGCGAGGGTTTGGGGAATCGACACGGACCTGACTGCGTCAGGCGCTTTTTTTGCTATGGTTGGCGCGACCCGCAAGCATGAGGGAAGAAACATGCTCCCGCGTTCGCTGGACAAGGTGTCCCGACAGATCGCCATGGCGGCAACTTTGTCGTTCGCCGTTTGCGCTGCCTTTGGCGCTCCCGCTGCGGAAGACAAGGCCACGGAAGAAGTCATCGTCAAAGGGACCCGCCCGGAGGTCGAGAAGCGGGTCAATACGTTCGTGAAAGGCATCACTCATCGGAGCTATTCCGTCGAGTCGCTCGTTCGCTGGAACAAGCCGATCTGTCCGCTGGTCGCCGGCATCCCTGCCGAGCAGGGCGAATTCATTCTGCGCGGCATCTCGCAGGCCGTGCGCGACGCGGGAGGCAAACTCGCTCCCCAGAAGTGCAAGCCCAACTTTCACGTCGTCCTGACACCGGAGCCCGATCAGCTGCTGGATCTGTGGCGCAAACGCGCGCCCAAGCTGTACGGGATGGCGCCGCCCGCGCAAGTGCGTCGCATCCTGGGCAAGCCACGGCCGGTTCGCGCCTGGTACAACGTCTGGAACGATTGCGGCGAGGGTGTCGATACCGGGACGATCATCGGCGCGGACAGCAACTTTGGATTATCCGCGGTGACTCCATATGGCACCGGTTGCCTGAAGGATTCGCGGCTCACGTTCAGCGCGGTCCAGTCCATCTCGTCGGTGATCGTGCTGGTCGACCTGGATGACACGAAACAGACCACGCTCGGGCCGCTGACCGACTACATCTCGATGGTGGGACTGACGGATGTGGACCTGGACGGCGCATGGGGCGACGAGCCGACGATCCTGCGCCTGTTCGCCGCGTCGAGCGATCCGACGCTGCAGAAGCTGAGCATCTGGGATCGCGCCTTCCTCAAGGCGCTGTACGCAACGTCGCAGACCGATCGCCACCAGCGGACCGAGGTCGCGCGATCGATTGTGCGCGAGCTCATGGGCCAATAGAGCTGTCGATTATTTTCGCTCGTAGGTCCCGACCAGGACGCCCTTCGCGAGCACGTGTCCCTTGATCCTGTCGAGCAGCTCGACGCGTCCCGGGCGTGAGTCGAAGCGAGGCACCGTGTCGAGCGCGAAGACCTGAATAGCGTAACGGTGCTGTCCGCGTCCGGGCGGCGGATTCGGCGGGACGTACGTGGCGCTCGGCGACTTGCCGGAATCGCACGTGCAGGGCAATGCGCCTTCCGGCAACGATGTGTCGCTGCCCGGCAAGTCCCATGCGATGGCGTGCACCGTCGAGCTTTCGACATCTTCCATCAGCACCACGACCGCTTCGGCGTTCATGGGCACGCCGCGCCACTCGATTGGCGGCGACAGTCCCTCGCCGTCGCTGGTGTAGCGTGCCGGAATCTGCTGTTCGTCGCCGAACGCCGCGCTGCTCACGTCGATCGAGGCGTTGACGTCGGCCAGATCCATTTCGGTGGTCGCCATGGCAATGGAATCGGAAGGGCCTGACATAAGTTCCCCGGCCGGTTGTAATCGCAGCAGTGAGGAGGCAGGCTACTGCCGGACCCACACCAACAACTCTCACTGCCGTGCAAGTTCTGATCGTCGACGACAGCGCAGATGCCGCTGCCAGCCTCACTATGCTGCTGGAGCTCGAAGACATCGGCGCGCAAAGCGTCGGCGACGCGGAGGCGGCGCTGCGGCTCGTCGAGCAAACCGTCCCGCTCATGTTCCTGATCGACATCGGCCTGCCGGGCATGAACGGCTACGAGCTGGCGCGCAGGCTGCGGCAGCTGCCGCGATTGAACGGCGTTACGCTCATCGCGCTGACCGGCCGCGAAGGACCTTCGCCGCAGGAACAGGCGCTGTTCGATCAGTTCTGGACCAAGCCGTTCGACCCGCGGCGGCTGATCGAAGAAGTGAGGGGCGTGATCAGCCGGGCGGCGGATCGCTCGCCCGCCTGAATTCCAGCAGGAGCGCGGCGTCGCTCGCGGCGATCACCGCCCCGCCCGCAGTCTCGACGATCGCCTGCAGTTCCTCGGTGCGCAGCGGGCTCGCGCGGGCACCCTCCTCCGCGGCGCCGGCCTGAAAAGCGAGATCGAACGTCACCACGCCATCGGCGGGCCGAACGGCGATCGTGACTGCAGAGGCGGGACTGTTGAGGCAGCTGTGGATCAGCACGTGACATAACCGCATCCGGTCCGCACGAACCGCCGGCGACGGCGGCTCGGGCAACATCGATGTCACTTGCAGCCGGCGCTTCGCCGCGCGCAATAGCCCGGTCACTTCCGACAGCAGCTCGTCGACCGGCAGCGTCTGCGCTTCGGGCGCAGCGGGCGCCGCCAGGTACCGCGAAAGACGGTCGCTGTTCGCAACCAGGCTCGCGACCGCCAGTTCGGCCGGGTCGATGTACTGGGCAGCCCGCTCCATCAGCTTGTCGACATCGCCATTCCGGCGCGCGAGCCGGCCGAACAGCTCCATGCTGATGCGGATCGAGTGCACGGGATTGCGCAGGTCGTGCAGCAGCTTGCCAACGAGTTGTCGTTGATTCTCCTGCTGCACTCGACTCAAAACCCCGGCGTCCGGCGGTGGCGCTACAGGCGGCGAAAAGCTGGCTTCCAGATCCCTTCTCCTTTCGTTCCCAGCCTCGGGAACTATCGCCCGGGCTGAGGAGTTCCCCGACAGGTTGAAAAAATTACCAAGCCGTCGGCCGGCTCTTTACAGGCCGTCACGGTAGTCGAATAACGCGGGTGCCCGGCCAGTACATGCTCTATTGCATCGCCATAAGCGCCTGTTTATGTTCGCCCGGCTGCCCGCCTGGCATCCGATCGCGCATTCGCGCGCTCACGACCGACTGAAGTTGCGGAGTCCTGCTCGATGGAAACTCAAGAACGAGTGCGCAGCCGTACCGCGCGTGCACTCGGCCGCAAGAACGGCAGCCGCCGTTCGCCTGCGAAGATTGCGAAGAACGACACCGATATCGACCTGAAGAAGCTGCTGCGGGCCTTGCAAGCCGTGCGCGACGGCGACTTCTCGGTGCGCCTGCCGAGCGACCGCACCGGCATCGGCGGCAAGATCGCCGACACGTTCAACGAGATCATCGCCTCCAATCAGCGCGTCGCACGCGAGCTGGAGCGCGCCGGCCAGATGGTCGGCAAGGAAGGCAAGACCCGCCATCGCATCACCGTCGATCGCCGTTCCGGCGCGTGGGGCGCGATGGAAAGCTCGATGAACACGCTCATCGACGACCTGCTGTGGCCGACCACCGAAGTGACGCGCGCGATCAGCGCCGTCGCGAAGGGTGACCTGTCGCAGAACGTGCCGCTGGAAGTGGAAGGCAAGCCGCTGCGCGGCGAGTTCCTGCGCTCGGCGACGATCGTCAACGCGATGATCGAGCAGATGGGCGCGTTCACCTCCGAGGTGACGCGCGTCGCGCGCGAGGTCGGCACCGAGGGCAAGCTCGGCGGCCAGGCGGAGCTGAAAAACGTCAGCGGCATCTGGAAGGACCTCACCGACAACGTCAACTCGATGGCCTCGAACCTCACGGGCCAGGTGCGCAACATCTCCGAAGTGACGATCGCCGTCGCCAACGGCGACCTGTCGCGCAAGATCACGGTCGACGTGCGCGGCGAAATCCTGCAGCTCAAGGAAGCCATCAACACGATGGTGGACCAGCTGCGCTCGTTCGCGTCCGAAGTGACGCGCGTGGCGCGCGAAGTCGGCACCGAAGGCAAACTCGGCGGCCAGGCCATCGTGCCGGGCGTCGCAGGCACCTGGAAAGATCTCACCGACAACGTCAACTCGATGGC
>JBIOUH010000043.1:0-70772 GCA_044866955.1 Steroidobacteraceae bacterium | reverse complement strand
CAGAGCACCGGCCGCGGCGTCACAACTCGCTCGTTGCTTCCGGAGCGCGTGCCGGAAGAGCTGCTCAACATCATGGAGTTTGCGCCGGGCGCATCGATGCGCGGCTCGCCGCACCTGCCGGGCACGCGCGAGTTCTTCACCTGCCTCGCTGGCGAAGTGACGATCTTCGTCGCCGGCGATCGCTTCGATCTCGCGGCCGGCGACGTGCTGGCGTTTCCCGGCAACGTGCCGCATTCGTACAAGAACCCGGACGCCAGCCGCGCTGCGCACGGCGTGTCCGCAGTCATTCTCGCCAAGTCAGGGGTATGAAAGGAGAAGAACATGATCGGCTACGTCACGCTCGGCACCAACGACATCAAGCGCTCGGCCGCGTTCTACGACAAGTTGCTCGCCGAGATCGGCGCGAAGCGCATGATGGATCAGGAGACGTTCATCGTCTGGGGTAACAGCCCGACGCAAGCGGCGCTGTCGGTCACGAAGCCATTCGATGGCAACGCGGCGAGCGTCGGCAACGGCGTGATGGTGGCGCTCATCGTGAAGGAGCCCGCGCAGGTCGATCGTATCTACAAGAAAGCGCTCGAGCTCGGTGCGAAGGATGAAGGCGCCGCCGGGCCGCGCGGCGAGGGATTCTACGCCGGCTATTTCCGCGATCCCGACGGCAACAAGCTCAACGTGTTCTGCATGACATGACTTACGGCATCGTTGGCGTGGGTGCGATCGCGACAGCGATCGTCACCGGCTTGTGCGAGCACGTGCAGGACGCGCCGCGAATCGTACTGTCGCCGCGCAACGCTGAACGCGTGGCCGATCTCGCAGCGCGCTTTCCGACCGTCCGCGTGGCTCGCACTAACCAGGAAGTGCTCGACGAATCGTCGGTGGTGCTGCTGTGCATTCGCCCGCAGCAAGCACGCACGGTGCTTCCGGGTCTGAGGTTCTCAGCGCAGCACGCGATCGTCAGCGCGATGGCCGGCATCCAGATCGCAGCACTGCACGAGCTGGTCACGCCGGCTCAGGACATTGCGCGCGTCATTCCGCTGCCTTCGGTCGCCACGCGCGAAGGCGCAACGCCCGTGTTTCCGCCGACGGCTGCCGCGAAAGCGCTGTTCGCCCGGCTCGGGGCCGCCATCGAGATTCCGCACGAGACGGCGTTCGAAGCGACTTCAGCCTCGACGGCAACGATCGCCGCACACTTTGCTTATCTGAACGCCATCTGCCGCTGGCTCATCGCGCAAGGCGTCTCGGAAGCGGCAGCAAGACAGCAGGTGGCTACGACGTTCGCGGGACTGGCGGCACAGCTGCGCGGTCACGTATCCGACTTTGCAGACCTGGCGCGCGATCACGCTACGGCAGGCGGAACCAATGAGCAGTTCCTGGGCGTGCTCGAACGGGCCCGCGTCTTCGACGCCGTCGATGACGGATTGAACCGCGTTCTCGACCGGCTCGCGCAACGCTCAGGAGACCTGTAGCACCAGCTTGCCGAGGTTCTCGCCGCGGAACAGCTTCAGCAGCGTGTCGGGAAAGGTCTCGAGACCTTTGACGACGTCCTCGCGGGTCTTGAGCTTGCCGGCCGCGATCCATCCCGCCATTTCGCGCGCCGCTTCGGCGTAGCGATCGGCGTAGTCGAACACGAGCATGCCGGTCATGCTCGCGCGATTGACGAGCAGCGACATGTAGTTGGCCGGACCGCGCACGCCGGTCGTGCTGTTGTACTGCGAGATCGCGCCGCAGATCACGATGCGCGCGTGGCGTGCGAGCTGCGTCAGCACGACGTCGAGAATCTCCCCGCCGACGTTGTCGAAGTACACGTCGACGCCTTTCGGGCAATGCTGGCGCAGCGTCTTCTTCACGTCTTCCGACTTGTAGTCGATCGCGGCGTCGAAGCCGAGCTCGCGCACGATGTAGTCGCATTTCTCGCGCCCACCGGCGATGCCGACTGCACGGCAACCTTTGATCTTCGCGATCTGCCCCACGACCATGCCGACCGCGCCGGCCGCGCCGGAGACGACGACGGTCTGACCCGGCTGCGGCTTGCCGGTTTCGAGCAGACCGAAATACGCGGTCATCCCCGGCATGCCGAGCGTCCCGAGATACACCGGCAAGGGGGCGAGACGCGGATCGACTTTCGTCAGCGCCTTGCCGTCGACCGTCGCGTATTCCTGGATGCCGACCGTGCCCGAAACGTGATCGCCCGGCTTGAATCCAGGATGCCGCGATTCGAGCACTTCACCGACGCCGCCCGCGCGCATCACTTCGCCGATCTGCACCGGCGGAATGTAGGACTTCACGTCATTCATCCAGCCGCGCATCGCCGGATCGAGCGAGAGATAGGCGATCTTCACCAGCACCTCGCCTTCGTTCGGCGCACGCACCGGCTCTTCGGTGTAACTCCAGTCGGTGCGCTTCGGCAGGCCGACTGGTCGGGCTGCAAGGCGGAATTGATGGTTGAGTGTGCTCACGGCGGCGCTCCCCTGATTTCTGTGCTCGCCATCGCAGCATACGGCTCTGGTTCTCTGGTCGAAAGCGGCCAGGGCCCTTTCGACGACAACGCCGTCAAAGGCGTGGACTTTTGCCGGCTACAGATAGGACAGCCACCAATCGCTGCGCCGGCGCTTCACTGCGGCAAACCAGCGGCACGCGGGATAGAGCGTCGCCACCACGAGCATCCACACCAGATAAACGACCGGCAAGGAGAAGCCCCATTGCTGCGGCACCTGCATGAAATCCGCAGTGAGCAGCGCGCTGCCGAATCCAGTCGCGTAGCCGACGATGCCGGCTGCAAGATGCGCCAGCGCGACGTGCAGCACGTAGAAGAAGAGCGGCACACGCCCGAACGTTCGCAACACCTCGCTCACTTTGCCGCGCGCCGACTCGAACGCTGCCAGCAGCAGCAGCCCGACGCCGAGCGTGATCAACAGGTAGTGCAGCGACGGCGGATATTTCTGCACGCTCACGAAGGACAGCAGCGTATTGAGCGTCGTGCTCTGCAGCGTCCAGTCCGACGGATCGCCGTAGACGTTCGGTGCGCGCAGCACGACGAACGCCACCAGCGAGGCGGTGCCGAGCCACATGAACCGATGCACGCGCTGCTCCCGCTCCAGTTCGAACAGCGAGCCGATGCAGAAGCCGAGGCTCATGACCGCGATCCATGGAATCAGCGGATAGGCGACGAACGCGTGCGGGATCGGACCGAACACGTGCAACACCGACCACAGTGGCGCCCACGCACCCAAGTCCTGCGGCTCGAAGCTGTCGAGAAGGTTGTGTCCGCAGATCACGATGAGGCTGAAGAGCGTGATCGCGCGCATCGGCAAATGCACGAGCAACGCCAGCACCATCATCGAAACGCCGATGGCCCAGATCACTTGCAGGAACAGCCCGTGGTCGTAGCGGACGTTGAAGGTCCAGACCAGGCTCATCAGCGTCACTTCCAGCACGACGAGCCAGAGACCGCGCGTGAACAGGAATCGGCTCAGCTCGGCGCGCGAGCACCGCTGCGACATCAGGTAGGCGCTGACTCCAGCGAGCAGTACGAACGTCGGCGCGCAGAAGTGCGTAACCCAGCGAGTGAGGAACAAGGGTGCGCTGGTCTGCGCCAGATCGAGCGGATCGAAGCGCACCTGGGTGAAGAAGTCGCGAACGTGGTCGAGCGCCATCAGCACCATCACGAGCCCGCGCAGGATGTCGATGGAAGGCACGCGCGCCGGAGCATGGGCAGCGACTGCTGCATGCGCGAGCTGAGCGGCGGAGATGCTTTCGAGCCGGGCGGACATGCAGGGCTTTCCTCGCTGGAAAGCCCTGACCGTAAGCGAGCGCCGCCTGCGCCCTAACTAACTCAAGTCAGAATGCAGGTCGGGCTTTAGCCCGAGTCCGTCTCGTCCTCATCTTCGTCGGCGGCGTCGCCGTCATCGTCGGCTTCGTCGCCGCAATCCGCTCCTAGCCAGCGCCCTTTCAGCTCCGACTTGACGCGCATCGGATCCTTGCCTTCGCCGAGTTGCAGGTCGAGCGTGCCGGTCATTGTCTCGGGCGTGGGCGTCGTCACGCGCAGCACGCCGCTGCCCTTCATCTCGCCGGTGCACGTGAGCCGGACTTCCTGCGTCGTGCGCGTCGTGCGCACTATCGTCTTCGTGCAGTCCTTGTCGCCGATGTCGAACGGCTCTTCCACGTCCTTCTGCGTGATGCATTCCCGCTCGGTCTCGGTCTGCGGGCCCTTCGCCGATTCCTTCCTGAACGCTGCCTCCATGGCCGCGCGCTGCTCGGGCGTCAGTTTGTCCGCCATGTCCTTCGGCAACGGTGGGATGCCGGTGATCAGATGCGAGCTCGTGATCTCCCACAGCCCCGGCTTGACGTCGAGCTTGTCGGCAGCAATGGCCAACGGCGCGGCGCAACAGCAAGCAAGCAACGCGATCCGCGTGCACAGACGGGTATTCATCGGGGGGCTCCCAGTTGTACGTCGTGCGGCAATTGTGGCGTAATTTTCCACGGAACGCTGCCCCGGCACGCTGCGTTTCGTCACGTGGCGACTCGCAAGCTTTCCACCTACCGTCGCAAGCGCGATTTCACGCAGACAGCCGAGCCGAGCGGCGAGCTGCCGGTGAAAGCGTCGCGGCAGCTGCGCTTCGTGATCCAGAAACACGCGGCGCGGCGGTTGCACTACGACCTGCGCCTGGAGCTCGACGGCGTGTTCAAGTCATGGGCGGTGACGAAGGGCCCTTCTCTCACGCCGAAGGACAAACGGCTCGCAGTTGAAGTCGAAGATCATCCGCTCGACTACGGCGATTTCGAAGGCACGATCCCTAAAGGCCAGTACGGCGGCGGCACCGTGCAGCTGTGGGATCGCGGCTACTGGCAGCCGCTCGGCGATCGTCCGGCGGAACAGCAGCTGCGCAAAGGCGAGCTGAAGTTCGCGATGGCCGGCCAACGCTTGCAGGGCAGCTGGGTGTTGGTGCGCATGAAGCGCGATCGCGACGGCGGCAAGCGCACGAACTGGCTGCTCATCAAGCATCGTGACGAATTCGATCGCGACGCCGAGGCCACGCGCAAGCTCCTCGACGAAGATGCTTCCGTGGCGTCCGGGCGTTCGATGAGCGACATCGCGGCCGGCAAGGGCTGCGCGCCGCAGCCGTTCATGCTCGACACGCGCAAGCCGGCGCGCGCCGACGCTGTCTGGAATTCCAAGGAGGTCCAGGCAGCGGCCCGCAAAGTCCCGGAGTTCATCGAGCCGGAGTTGTGCAAGCTCGTCGAGCAGCCACCGGAAGGCGACGAGTGGGCTCACGAGGCGAAGCTCGACGGTTATCGCATGCAGCTGCGCGTCGCCGCGCACGCAGCGACGCTGAAGACGCGCAAGGGTCTCGACTGGACCGACAAGTTCCAGCCGCTCGCCGCCGCGGCAGAGAAGCTCCCAGATTGCATCATCGACAGCGAGGTTGCCGCGCTCGACGCGAATGGCGCACCGGACTTCGGTGCGTTGCAGGCCGCCCTGTCCGCAGGCGACGTGGACAATCTCGTGCTGTTCGCGTTCGACCTGCTGTTCCTCGACGGCCATGATCTGCGCAAGCAGCCGCTGCGTGAGCGCAAGGCGCTGCTGAAGAAACTGTTGCAATCGCAGCGCTTCGGCGCAAAGAGCCCGATCCGCTACGTCGATCACTTCGCAGCGCGCGCGCGCGACGTGCTCGAATCGGCGTGTCGCATGAACCTCGAAGGCATCATCTCCAAGCGCCTCGATTCGCCGTACCGTGCGGGGCGCGCCGGCGACTGGACCAAGGCAAAATGCCGCGCCGGGCACGAAGTCGTGATCGGCGGCTGGTCGCGCGAAGGCACGCGGCTGCGCTCGCTGCTGGTCGGCGTGTACGACGATGGAAAGCTGGTCCCAGTCGGCCGCGTCGGCACGGGGTTCAGCCAGGCGAAAGCGCGCGACCTGATGAAGCAGCTCAAGCCGCTCGCCAGCAACGCGAGTCCGTTCACGGGGCCGAACGCGCCGCGCAAGGGCGGCGACGTGCAATGGGTGAAGCCGCAGCTCGTCGCCGAAATCGAATTCGCCGGCTGGACAGGCTCCGGCAACGTGCGTCAGGCTGCATTCAAAGGCCTGCGCGCCGACAAGCCCGCGCGGGAAGTCGTCGCCGAGCGGCCGGCCCGCGCGGAGGAAACGGCAGTGAAGAAACCAGTACCGCGACACGCCAGAACCGCGCGCGCTTCCAAAGCGACACCGCAGCCGAACGTCGCTCCCGACGTCGTGATGGGCGTGCCGATCTCCAAACCCGACAAGCCGTTGTGGCCGGATGCGAACGATCGCAAGCCGGTCACGAAGCTCGATCTCGCGCGCTATTTCGAAAGCGTCGGCGAATGGCTGATGCCGCACATCGCCGGACGCCCGTGCTCGATCATCCGCGCGCCCGACGGCATCGGCGGTCAGCGCTTCTTCCAGCGGCACGCAATGAAGGGAACCTCGAAGTTGCTGACGCTCACGCGCGTCCGCGGCGATCACGAGCCGTATCTGCAAGTGGATCGCATCGAAGGCCTCGCCGCGCTGGCGCAGAGCGCAGCGGCCGAGCTGCATCCGTGGAACTGCGAGCCCGGGCAGCCCGAGGTGCCGGGCCGTCTGGTGTTCGATCTCGATCCGAGTCCCGAGGTCGCGTTCGATGCAGTGATCGCAGCGGCCCGCGAGCTGAAGGAACGGCTCGAAGCGCTGGGCCTAGTTGCTTTCTGCAAGACGACTGGCGGCAAGGGCCTGCACGTGGTCACGCCGCTCGCGCCCGGCAAGCGCAGCAAGCTGGGCTGGCCCGAGGCGAAGACGTTCGCGCAGGCCGTGTGCGCGCGAATGGCCGAAGACAGCCCGGATCGCTACCTGCTGAACATGGCGAAGAAGCAGCGGACCGGGCGCATCTTCCTCGACTATCTGCGCAACGACCGGATGTCGACTGCCGTTGCGCCGCTCTCGCCGCGACTGCGCGAAGGCGCGCCGGTCTCGATGCCGCTCGTTTGGTCGCAAGTGAAGGCAGGACTCGATCCGTCGCGCTACACGATCCGCACAGCTCCGCCGCTGATCAAAAAGAGCACGGCGTGGCAAGAGTATTGCGACTCCGTCCAGCCGCTGGAGCCGGCGATCCGCAAGCTGGTCGGGCCGAAAGGCAAACGCACGAGGACCTCGGCAGACACTCAGGCGCGCGCGTAAGATCGCGGCGCATGCCTCTTCGAAGAATCTCAGTCGCCGGCTGCCTCATCGCAGCGCTCTGCTGCGCGCTGCCGCCCGTTGCATCGGCCGCCATCGATAAGGGCGTGAACGCGATTCGCCAGCGCGGTTGCGACGGCAAGGCCGGGCTGCGCACTCCCCTGCGTCGATCGCGAGGACTCGACGACGTTGCGCGCGAATGGTCGAAGGGCGGCCGGCTCGCCGCCGCGATTGCGAAGACCGACTATCGCGTTGCGAACTCCGCGTCGATGACGATCGAGGGCGCGAAGAACGAGAAGGCGCTGCTGCAGATCGTCGCCGGCAACTACTGCAAGATCGTGCTCGATGCCGAGTTCACCGAGATCGGTGTCTACGAGCGCGGCGACTCTGCGTGGATCGTCGTCGCGGTACCGAAGAACCTGCCGACGGCAAACGACATGCCGAAGATCTCAGCGCGCGTGCTGGAGCTGGTGAATGAAGCTCGCGCCAGGCCGCGCAAGTGCGGATCGCGGCGCTTCGAGCCCGCTGCGCCGCTCACGCTCTCGCCGGTCCTGTCGCGCGCCGCACTCGTGCATGCGAAGGACATGAGCGCCAACAAGTTCTTCGAGCATCGCGGCTCGGACGGCAGCAAGCCTGCGGAGCGCGCCACCCGCGTCGGTTACGACTGGGCGGCAATCGCGGAAAACATTGCAGAGGGACCCGCGACCGCGGAAGTCGTGGTGCAAGGCTGGCTCGACAGCCCGGGTCATTGCGTCAACATCATGGGCGCGCAATACCGCGAGATGGGCGTCGCGTACTACACCGACTTCGCGCACAAGGGCGAGATCTATTGGGCGCAGGAGTTTGGGACGCGGAAGGGGAAATAGAGAGGAGGGCTTTCCATAGCCCTCCCCCGAGCTTACTGCTTGCTCGTCTCGCGGCGACGTTCCGGCTGCGGAGCAGGCGCGGGCGCTTCGTCCTTCTTCCTGGCGTCCATGCTCGCCACGCCGGTCGCATCCGCAGTCGCGTCGGCGACGATGCCGTCGCGCGAAGCAGAAGCGTTACCCGAGGCTGAGCCGCTCACGTCGCTCGTGAGGTTATCGATCCGCGGCGCGGCATCCTTCTTCGCATCGACTTCAGACTTCGTCGCCTGACCCGCAGCAGCCGTCGAGGCCGCAGCGTTCGCGCCCGTCTCACGCGCGCGCGTCACAGTCGACTCCGCGCGATTGCGGACATTCGCGCCGGCGTTGCGGGCACGCTGAGTGGTCTGATCGGCAACGCCGCGCGCGCGACCCATCGTCGAATCGAGCGTCGAGCCCGTGTCGAACTGGCCACCGAACGAGCCGCTCGCGCCGCCATTCGTCAGCACGCTCGAGTCGTGCAGGCCGCCGCCGAGCGTGCCGTTCAACGCACCGCCGACGTTGCCGCCGAGCACCTGCGCGTGTGCGGCCGAGCAGGCCATGACGGCAAGGATCGCAACAGCGCTGAAAGTCTTACGCGTCTTCATGGTCATCCTCCGGTCGTGACCGCAGCCAATCTGCGGCCTTTGAGAGGAATACGAGCGGGAGGAGCGTTTTCTTCCCTGACGTGTTACGTCAAATTCAGCGGGCGCTGACTTTCGCGAGCTCGGGAGAAGGACGCAGCGTATCGCCGACGAGTCCGTTGCCGTAGACCTTATCCGGACCGCGCGGCCCGAGATCGACCGCTTGTGCCGTCAACGCAGCGACTGCAGCCGCAGCGCGCGTGCGATCGACGTCCGTGAGCTGGCGCGCAAATAAACCCGCAGCGATGGGCGCCGCGAACGACGTGCCGCGCACCAATGCGAATTCAGTATTGAGTCCTGCCGCCGCCATGTCCGCACCCGGTGCTGCGAAATCGACGTGCTTGCCGCGGCACGCTTCGACCAGCACGCGCTGATGCGAATCGACGCCCGTGACGGCGACGACTTCGGGATATGCGGCCGGATAGAGCGGCGGCGAACTCGGCCCGTCGTTGCCAACGGCGGCAACGACGATGTGCCCGCGGGCCGTGACGATGCGGATCACCTGTTCGAGCAGGCTGTTTGCCGGACCGACGAGGCTGATGTTGATCACCGGCACACGCTCACGCGACAACCACGAGAACGCATCTGCGACGGCATCGACAGCGCCCCCGGTCGCTAGACCGCAGTAGACGTCCACGGAATAGAGCTGCGCGCCCACTGCCGCGCCGCTGAAATGATCTCCATGTCCGACGAGCAGCGACGCGACGGCCGTGCCGTGCTCACTCGGCACGTTGCCGCCTGCACAGCCGTGCTCGTGAATCGCGACGCCCTGGAACAGCGGATGACTGCGCTGCACGCCGCCATCGATCAATCCGACTCGTGCACCTTGCGCCGGCGAGCCCATGTCGAGCTTCGCCGGCGGCGGAACGGCGGCGACTTCGTCGACCGCACCGCTGCTCAGATAGACATGATTGAAATCGTAGATGCCACCGGGATCGAGCGCGCGCAGCCGCTGCAATGCGCGGCGCGTCGACATGCCGGCTGGCGCTTGCAGAACGACGATCGTGGTGTCGAGCCCTTCGAGCGTTCGCGTCCGGCCGACGTTGAAGCCTTCGGCGCGGGCGCGCTCGAGCGCCTCGGCCGAAGGCGACAGCGCAACCACTTCATCGCGCAGCATCGGCGCACCGCGAGGATCCGCTTCGAGTGCGGTCCGATTGGCGCGCAGGAGCTCGCGAATCCGCAGACGCCGCACCTCGCGCAGCCGCTGCGGATCGGCAGCGGTGCGTAGCGTGCCGTCGACCGTCCGGTTGATCTCGTCGGTCGGCAG
This sequence comes from Steroidobacteraceae bacterium, assembly GCA_044866955.1. Taxonomy (GTDB): domain Bacteria; phylum Pseudomonadota; class Gammaproteobacteria; order Steroidobacterales; family Steroidobacteraceae; genus Steroidobacter. The sequence continues at coordinate 60,818 of JBIOUH010000043.1, read as the reverse complement.
CCCGGGAAGGTTGGGAACCTGCACCGGCGGCAGGATCTGGCCGACGGCGGGCCCGGCGCAACCGAGCAGCAGACACAGCAACAGGCACTGCGAACGCTTCATGGCCGATCCACTCATCCTCCATACACTATACGATACGCGGCAGGGCAATCTTCCGCGCCGGCGGGAATAAAACGGCAGGTGCCGCCGTATATATGAGTGGAGTCGATGCCTAAAGAAGGTGCGGCCAGCGAGCAGGTGCGCCGCCAGGTCGTCGAGCTGCTGCCGCGGCTGCGCCGCTTCGCGCGCGCGATCGCACGCAACGTCCACGATGCCGACGACCTGGTGCAACTCTCGATCGAGCGCGCACTGCAGAGGCATGACCAGTGGCGGCCCGAGCTGAAGTTCGACGGCTGGATGTTCGGAATCATGCGCAACGCCTGGATAGACGAAGTTCGTTCGCGCTCGCGCCGCGACCGCGTGTTCGCGCCGGAAGAAGCCGGTGCGGACGTCGGCCACGACGGCACCGAGAGCCAGCTGCGGCTGCTCGTCGTCCAAAGGGCCGTTGCAGAGCTGCCAGAGGAGCAGCGACTCGCCGTCGCACTCGTGCTGGTCGAAGGACTTTCCTACAAGGAGGCCGCGGACGTGCTCGAAGTGCCGATCGGCACGCTGACGAGCCGGCTCGCACGCGGCCGCGAGGCGCTGCAAGCGGCATTGAGCGACAAGGGCGGAGAGCGGTCATGAAGTTCTCGCAGGAAACGCTGATGGCCTACGCCGACGGCGAGCTCGATGCGCAGACGCGCCGGGCCATCGAAGCGGAAATGGCGGCGGATCCGCAAGTCGCACGTGAAATCGAGCGCCAGCGCGCGATGCGCGCCGACGTCGGTGCCGCCTTCGCGGGAGTGCTGGACGAACACATTCCCGACCGATTGCTGCGCGCCGCGAAGAAGTCGCAAGCGGCCCCGCAGCAGCGGCGATGGTCGTGGCCCGAGTGGACGTCGATCGCGGCGAGCCTGGTGATCGGTGTCGTCGCCGGCCGCGCGATCGTGCAGTCGCCGGCCACGAAGCACGACATCGTCGCAACGGCAAGCGACGGGCACATCATTGCGGGCGGACAGCTCGCCCAGGCATTGTCCGAGCAGCTCAGCTCCGGGGAGGGCTCCGGCGTCGACATCGGCCTGACCTTCCGCAGCAAGGCCGGCGAGTACTGCCGGACCTTCGGCACGCGCGTCGGCATGGACGTCGTCGGCTTTGCCTGTCGCGACGCCGAGGCCTGGCGCATCGACATGCTCTCGACGACCCAGCCCACGCAATCCGGCGGCGACTATAGAATGGCAACCACACAGCTGCCCGCGCCCATCGTTCAGGCCATCGCGGACCGGATGCAAGGCGAGGCGCTCGACGCCGACCAAGAAGCCATTGCGCGCCAGCGACGCTGGCGGGACTAAATGGAAACGGAACAACAGCTCAGCGAGAATCTACCGCCACCGCGCCGCCGTTTCCGCAAGCGCTGGATCGCCTGGGCCCTGCTGGCGCTGTGGGCGGGCGTCGGCGTGTGGAACGTCACGAAACCGATGCCGCCCGGCACGAATGTCAGCACGGAGCCGGTCCTCGTACCTGCGAGCGACGTGCAGTTCCTGTACGACCTGACGCGCTCGCGGCCGGAGAACCCGGACGAGCTGATCTACGAGCAGCGCATCTTCGACGAAGTGTTCCGCATCGTCGACGAGTCGCGCTCCTTCGTGGTGGCTGACTTCTTTCTCATCAACGAGCTGATGGGCGCAGCCGGCGCCGCGCATCGTCCGCTCAGCCGCGAGCTGGCGGACCATCTGATCGCCCGCAAGCAGGCCGTCCCCGAGCTGCAGATCCTGCTGCTGACGGATCCGATCAACGATGTGTACGGCGGTGCGCCCTCGCAACTGCTCGCGGAGTTGCGCAAGGCCGGGGTCGATGTGGTGGTCACGGACCTGGAACGGATGCGCGATTCGAATCCGCTGTATTCGTCGCTGTGGCGCACGCTGCTGCAATGGTGGGGCAACTCGGCGTCCGGCGGCAGCATGAGCAATCCATTCACGACCGAAGGCTCCAGCATCACGCTGCGCAGCTGGCTCGCGTTGCTGAACTTCAAGGCGAATCACCGCAAGCTCATCGTCGCCGATCGCGAAGACGGAACGCTCGCGGCGCTCGTCACGTCGGCGAATCCCCACGACGCGAGCAGCGCGCACTCGAACGTCGCGCTGCGCTTCTCCGGCACACTCGCTGAAGACGTCGTCGCGAGCGAGATGGCGATCGCACGTTCTTCTGGCTGGCGCGGGCACATCTACGCAGCGGCCGCCGAGAGCACACCGTCGACCGGACAACAGATTGCGCTGACGTTCGTCACCGAAGAGGCGATCCGGCGCCAACTGCTCGAAGCGGTCAGCGCGGCGCGCAATGGCGACAATGTCGACATCGCGACCTTCTATCTGGCCGACCGCAAAATACTGGACGCCTTGCTGGAAGCCGCGGACCGCGGCGTGCTGGTGCGCGTGCTCCTCGATCCGAATCGCGACGCATTCGGCCGGCAGAAGGACGGCGTGCCGAACCGCCCGGTCGCGAACGAGCTGGTGACTCAGAGCGACGAAAAGATCCAGGTGCGCTGGTATCGCACGCATGGCGAGCAGTTCCACACCAAGATGGCCATGGTCCGGCGCGGCGACCGCTTCATTGCATCGCTCGGCTCAGCAAATCTCACGCGCCGCAACGTCGGCAACTACAACCTCGAAGCGAACATCGCCGTGGAAGCCGGCGTCGAGTCGCCGCTCGCGATCGAGATGCAGAGCTACTTCGACAGGATGTGGAACAACGACGGTCCGCCGGGAACCGAGTACACCGCGCCGTTCGGTGCCTATAAGGACGAGGACAGAGGACGGTACTGGCGGTACCGGATCATGGAAGCGACGGGGTTGAGCACCTGGTGATGCTTGTCGGGCTTTAGCCCGACTCTTCGCCGCCCGCCGCCTTCAGCTTCTCCGCATCCCCAGCAATAACCGTCGCCGTCTTCTGCGCCAGCTCCAGCACAACCTGGTGCGCGGCGGTTTCAAAAGCCGCAGAGACCGCACCCAGGCGATTATCGGTCGCCCTGCTCTGCGCGGTCGCTGAGAACGTGTCGACGAGCTGTCGATCGACGACGCGAATCAGCCGTCCGAAGATCGTGACGTGCGCCGTGGGCGCTGCGCCTTCGCTCGCGTACTCCGCCTGAAAATCCCGCACGCTGACATCGAGCACATATTCACTGGAGACGCGCGACTGCTCCGCCGTAACGCTGCGGAACAACTGCTGGTCTTGGAAAGAATCCACGAGCAGCGTCTGGATGACCTCGACCGTGCGTCCACCCCACTGCGCGCCGCGGTAGTAGTCGAGCTGCCGGCCCTTGAGCACCGCGATGCGCTCGGTATCGAGCCCCGGCGCGAGATCGGGCCGGCCGATCGACAGATCCGCATCGGAGCGCGCGACACCCGCCGACGATGCGGGCGCGGGCGCGAGCACGTAGCTCGTGCTTTCCGGCAGCTTGGTCTCCAGCAGCGAGCCGCAGCCGACGCACAGCGACGCGAGTCCGGCGACGACCGCCCCCTTTGCTCTCATGGCGGGATCTCCACGCCGCTCGCCGGCGGCTCATAGAGAATCTGCGACGGATTCTCACGCAGGCTGCGTGACAGGTCGCGGAACTCGCGCGCAGCGGAGCGCGTCTCGCGCACCAGCCGTTCCAGCTCGAACAGACCCTGCTCGCTGAAATTTCCGAGCTGCTTCTCGCTCTTCTGCGTGAAGCGATCCATGCGCTGCGACGCCTGTGCGAGATTGTTCGCCGTCTGCGTCAGGCGCTCGAGCGCCTGCTTGACCTCCGGGCGCGCATCCTCGGAAATGCCGCGCAACGTCTGCGCCGCGCCGTTGATCTCCGTAACGGTGCCCCGCAGCTCGTCGACCAGCTTGGTGATGTTCTGCGACGTCTGCGGCAGCCCCGCGGTGGCCGTGCGCAGACTCTTCACTGTCGCGGCCAGGCTTTCGAGGTTCTCGTCCGAGAACACGCGGCTGACGCGCCCGAGGATGTCGTTGGCGCGGCCCATCAGCTCGGGCAGGCTCGACAGGAACACGTCGAAGTCCGAGGCGATCGAATCGATCACCGGGTAGCGCTCGCCCATGGCCAGCGGCACGGCCTTGTTGACGTTCGGCACTTCTTTCAAGTTGATGAACAGCAGGCCGGTGACGCCCTGCAGGCCGAGGCTGGCCCGCGTAGCCGAGCTGATCGGGGCCTCGCGATCAATCTCCGCGACCACGACGATGCGGCTCGCGTCGTGCTTGTCGATCGAGAGCCGCCGCACGCGGCCGACATCGACGCCGAGGTAGCGCACCGGGCTGCCGCGGTCGAGACCGCTGACGCTGCCGGTGAAGTAGATCTCGTACAGGTCGTAGTCGCGCTGGTCGTTCGCGTCCGTGTACCAGAGCACGAAGGCGACGGCCATCGCCACGACCAGCAGGATGAAGGCGCCGACGGCTACGTAGTTGGCTTCGCGTTCCATGGCGCTACCGCTCGCGACCTTTTGCGACGCTGACCTGCGCCGCCCGTGCGCGCGGGCCGTGGAAGTACTCCTGGATCCATGGATGCGGGTTCTTCATGATGCCGTCGAGGGTATCGACCACGATTTTCCTGTCAATGAGCACGGCCACCCGGTTGCAGGTGGCGAGCAGTGTATCCAGATCGTGGGTGATCATCACGATCGTGAGCTTCAGGCCCCGGTGCAGGTACACCACGAGCTCGTCGAACGCGGCGGCCGAGATCGGATCGAGCCCGGCGGTCGGCTCGTCCAGGAACAGCAGCCCCGGATCGAGCGCCAGCGCCCGCGCGAGGGCAGCGCGCTTGATCATGCCGCCCGAGAGCTGCGACGGGAGCTTGCCGGCCGCATCGCTGGGCAGACCCACCATGCGCAGTCGCATCTCGGTCAGCGCGGCGAGGGTGGCCGGCGAGGCGTCGAAGTACTCACGGATCGGCAGCTGGATGTTCTGCGCGACTGTGAGCGAGCTGAAAAGCGCACCGTGCTGAAAGGTCACGCCGTAGTGCCGCTTGGTCTCGAGCAGCTCTTCGCCGCTCGCACTACAGATGTTGCGACCTTCGACCAGCACTTCGCCGGAAGTCGGCTTGTGCAGCCCGAGCATGGTCCGCAGCAGCACCGACTTGCCGCTGCCCGAGCCGCCGACGATACCGAGCACCTCGCCCGGCATCACATCGAGGCTGACGCCGTCGTGCACGGTCTGCGAGCCGAAGCGGTTCACGACGTTGCGCACCGAGATGACGGGCGAGGCGGACTTCTGCTGCATCAGAAATCCAGCTCCACGAACACGACGGCAAAAATGGCGTCGGCAAAAATCACCAGGAAGATCGACTGCACGACCGCGACGGTCGTCAGCCGTCCAAGCTCGCGCGAGGAGTCCCGCACCTGCATGCCGCGGTAGGTGCCGACCATTGCGATCAGCACCGCGAACACCGGCGCCTTGATGAGGCCGGCCCAGAACGTCGTCGGCGCCAGGGCATCCTGCAGTCGTGGAATGAACTGCGTCAGCGAAATGTCGAGCAGCAGCGAGGACAGCAACGCGCCGCCCGCCAGACCCATCGCGTCCGCCACGATCGTCAGCAGCGGCAGCGCGATCAACAATCCGATGAGCCGCGGCAGCACCAGCACCTCGAACGGGTCGACACCCATCGAGTGCAGCGCATCGATCTCGTCGTTGAGCCGCATCACCCCGATCTCGGCCGCAAAGGCGCTGCCCGAGCGGCCGGCCACGATGATTGCCGTCAGCAGCACGCCCATCTCGCGCAGCACGGCGATTGCAACCAGGTCCACCGTGAAGATCTCCGCGCCGAACTGCCGCAACTGCTGAGCGCTGAGGTAGGCGATGATCACGCTGATCAGGAACGCGATCAGGGCCACGATCGGGATCGCCTGGATGCCCGTTTCATATATATGTCGGGTGACCGAGGCCAGCCGCAGGTGGCGGGGCCGCAGCGAGCGCAGGCCGGTCATGGCGATGCGCCCCAGGTAGCCGATCGCATCGACCATCTGATTCCACTGCTGCACGGCCTCGCGACCGATCCAGGCAATGGCGTCGCGCAGCGAGCCGGGCGGTTCCTCTTCGACCGCCGGCTCGGCCGGCTGCATGGTGATCTCTTCGAGAAATGCGAACTGCGAAGGCGGCTCGCCCGCGAACTCGACGCGGCCGCCCGCGCTTTGCAATGCCTGCAGGCGCTCGCGCAGCAGCCACGCGCCGGACAGGTCGAGCGCTTCCAGCGACCGGGCGTCGACTACGAGCCGCCGCGCTCCTTCCTGCGGCAGCCGGGCCAGCGCAGCCTCGATGGCGGCGATGTTATCGATCCGCCATGCGCCGTTGAGGCGGACGGTCAGGGCGTCCCCGGTCCGTGCCGTTTCGAGCAGCTCGCCAGCCATCGCGCGGAGATTAGCATTCCGCCTTGCGCAGCGGCGTATCGCGCACGTACTTTGTCGCACATGGCGGAGCACCCGGATCTTTCCATCCTTCCACAGCTGCTGATGCTGCTAGCGTCGTCCGTGCTGGTGGTGCTGCTGTTCCGCCGACTCCGACTGCCGCCGATCCTCGGCTACCTGGCGGTCGGCATGCTGCTCGGGCCGTACGCGCTCGATTTCACCGCCGGCGGCGTGGCGCCGATCCTCGCGGAGCTCGGCGTGGTGTTCCTGGTGTTCACGCTCGGACTGGAGTTCTCGCTGCCGCGCATGATCGCCATGCGGCGCGAGGCGTTCCTCATCGGCGGTCTGCAGGTCTCGCTGACGACCGCGGCATTCGCGGTCGTGCTGTGGGGACTCAATGTGCCGCCGCTCACGGCGGTGATGATCGGCGGTGCGCTCGCCATGTCCTCGACGGCGATCGTGATCCGCCAGCTCGGCGAGCAGGCCGAGCTGAATCGCACGCACAGCCGCATCGCTATCGGCATCCTGCTGTTCCAGGATCTGGCGTTCGTCCCGCTGCTCGCCCTGGAGAGCGCGCTCGCCGGCAGCGGCCCCGAGCGCGATACCTGGGAGATCGTCGAATCGATCCTGCAGGCAGCCGTCGCGCTCGCGCTCGTGCTCACGTTCCTGCGCTGGCTCGTGCGGCCGCTGTTCCATGAAATCGGGCGTGCACGCAGCACCGAGCTGTTCACGCTGGCCACGCTGATGGTCGCAGTCGGCGCGGCGTGGGCGACGCACGCCGTCGGCCTCTCACTCGCTCTCGGCGGATTCCTCGCGGGCATGCTGCTCGCGGAAACCGAGTACCGGCATCAGCTGGAAACGGTCATCCGGCCGTTCCGCGACGTGCTGATCGGCCTGTTCTTCATCACGATCGGCACGCTGCTCGACCTGCAGCTGCTGTTTCACAGATTGTGGCTGGTGCTGCTGCTCGTCATCGGCCTGCAGCTCGCGAAGATGCTCATCGTGACGGTCGTGGCGCGTCTCGGAACCGACCAATCGCGCAAGGCGTTGCGCGTCGGTATCGTCATGGCGCAGGGCGGCGAATTCGGTTTCGCGCTGCTCACGCTGATGTTGAGCGACCGGCTGGCGGATTCAGCGGTGATCCAGCCGCTGCTCGCGGCGACAGTCGTGAGCATGGTCTTGAGCCCGCTGCTGATCCGTCACAACGGCCGGCTCGCAGAGCTGGTGTTTCCGCGGACTACGCCGGCGCCGGTCGCCGACCAGGAGCAGCTCGCCGGGCAGCGCGATCACGTCATCGTCTGCGGCTTCGGCCGCGTCGGCCAGAACCTGGCGCGCGTGCTGGAGCGTCAGGGCTTCGTGTACGTCGCGCTCGATTCGGATCCGCGCGCCGTCGAGCTCGCGCGGCGCGCCGGCGATCCGGTGATCTACGGCGACGGCACCGCGACCGAGATGCTGGAGGCAGTCGGCCTCGAGCGCTGCCGCGTGCTGGTGCTCACCTTTGCGGAAGCGACGACGTCGATGAAGATCGTGCGGGCGGTGCGCGAGCTGCGGCCCGACCTGCCGATCCTGGTGCGCACGCAGGACGACACCAAGCTCGAGGAACTGCAGCAGGCGGGCGCCACCGAGATCGTGCCGGAAACGCTGGAAGCAAGCCTGATGCTGGTGTCGCACGTGCTGTTGCTGCTCGACGTACCGGTGTCGCGCGTCGTGAAGACAGTGGGCGACATCCGCAACAATCGGTATGCGATGCTGCGACGGCTGTTCCGGCGCGACGATTCGCGAATGGTCGACGATGTCGACACCGGCAACGAGGAGCTGCACACCGTGGTGCTGCCGCCGGGAGCGTACTGCGTCGGCAAGTCTCTCGCGGATCTCGCGCTGGATCGCGACGAGGTGTCGGTGACGGCGATCCGTCGCGACGGAATACTCGGCCAGCAGCCGATGCCGACGACCGTGCTGCGCGAAGGCGACGTGGTCATCCTCGCCGGCACGCCGGAGGCGCTGGAGAATGGCGAAGCACGCCTGCTGATGGGTTGACGGGAGAACGGATGGATCAGCTGTTCGAGAATTTCCTGGGTAATGCGCCGTGGCGCTGGCTCGTCGCAGGCGGAATCGCGTTCGGCATTCTCTTCGTGCTGCTGTTGCTGCGACGCCTGGCGAGCACGCAGTACGCTCGCCTCGCGGCGACGCCGCAGGACGAATTCCTGGAGCTGCCGCTGCACGTTGCCAGCCGCACGACGCTCTGGTTCCTGGTGATCGCGTCCCTGTTCCTCGGCTTGCAGACGCTCGAGCTCCCGCCCAAGGGCGCGCGTGTCCTCGTCACGCTGTTCACGGTCGCGTGTTTCTGGCAGATCGGACTCTGGGCGACAGCGAGCGTGCTCGCCGCACTGGAACGCAAGCAACGCCACGCGCTGGCGACGGATCGCGCCGCCGCCGGCTCGATCGGCATCATCGGTTTCATGGCGCGCCTGACGATCTGGGCGCTGGTACTGCTGCTGACGCTCGACAATCTCGGCATCGAGATCAAGCCGCTGCTCGCCGGCCTGGGCATCGGCGGCATCGCCGTCGCCCTCGCCGCTCAGAACATTCTCGGGGACCTGTTCGCGTCGCTGTCGATCACGCTCGACCGGCCGTTCGTCATCGGCGACGCGCTGCAGATCGACGACTTCAACGGCACCGTCGAGTACATCGGCGTCAAGAGCACGCGGCTGCGCAGCGTGAACGGCGAGCAGATCATCATCCCCAACTCGAATCTGGTCGCCAGCCGCGTCCGCAACAATACGCGCGCGACCGAGCGCCGCGTCGTGTTGACGATCAGCGTCAGTCAGGACACGCCGCCGGCGGAGCTGCAGAAGATTTCGGGGCTGATTCGTTCGCTGATCGAGGCCTATCCCGACGTGCGCTTCGATCGCTCGCACTTCGCGAAGATCACGGCAGCGTCGTTCGACTTCGAGGCGGTGTACATAGTCAAGACGACCGAGTACAACCGGCACATGGACATCCTGCAGGAGATCAACCTGCGGCTGGTCGAAGCCTTCCAGAAACAGGGTGTCGCGTTCGCTTACCCGGTGCAGCGCCTGTATCTGGAACAGCAACAGCCGGTTCAGTCGCAGCTCGTCTCCAAGTAGCTCGGGCCGCTTCAGCGCATTCTGCGCCCGCGCCATTCGCGCATCCCTGCGCAGCAGCTTCAGCCCGACTCGCCTACCTCTCCGTCTGCCGGTGCGCTTCCAGCAACCACAAACTCTTATCGATTCCGCGCGAGACGGCCGTGAACAGGTCGCTCGTGTCGGCGTCGCCCGCCTTGCCGGCATCGTCGATCGCTTCGCGCACTGACTTGCCGAACGCCGCGTAGGCGTTCGCGAGCGCGTCGACGTGCGCGAGGCCTTCGTTGATCTGCGCCGGATACTTCGCGAGCTGCGTCCGCTCCACGACCACGTTCGACGTGCCTTCGGCGACTGCACCGAGCGCCACTGCGCGCTCCGCGATGTCGTCGATGTGCTCCTCCAGCTCCTCGCCGAGCTTGTCGAACAGCTCGTGCAGCGCGATGAAGCTCGGGCCTTTCACGTTCCAGTGAGCGTGCTTCGTCTGCAGGTATAGATCGATGGCACTGGCCAGGCGGCTGTTCAGCAGCTGACTGACGCGCGTGCGTATGTCGAGAGAGAGATCGTTGCGTGTTTTGTGCATGGCCTAATGCTGCCGCAAGCACGTTGCGGCTGCCATGCACTGTTGCGATGGCGATCATCGACAACGGCTATTCAATCCTTGGTCTCGCCCGAGAGCGGCGTTGCACGCATCGACGGCCGCTGCGCGAAGGCGTCGAACCACGCAGCGAGACGCGGGCGGCCCTCGCGAAACCCCGGCAGCTCGCGGAATTCCAGCCAGTCGAGGCACGTCGCGAGTGCGATGTGGCCGACGTGCGGCGGCGCATCGACGTCGAGTTGACGCTCGAGCCAGTCATAGCTCGCGATCAGCTTTTGCACATATCCATCGGCCAGCGGCGGAAAGCGCAGCGCTTGCGGACGACGCACAGTCTCCCAGCGAAGCTGGATGCCGGCGTCCGCAAGTCCCTGTGCGACAGCTTGCAGCCGCAGCGCCCGCCATCGAGCCTCGCCTTCCTGTGGAATCAGCTTGCGACCCGGATGCAGCGTGTCGAGGTACGCGCAGATCACATCGGAATCGAAGACCGACGACTGGCCGGGCCGGATGAGCACCGGCACCTTGCCGAGCGGATTCTCGGCGAACACGTGCTGGTTGCGCCGGGTCGGACTGGTCTCGTGATGAACGACTTCGATCTGCTGCGCGAGGCCCGCCTCGTGCGCGAACACGAGCGCCTTGCGGGCGTACGGCGAATGAGTCTGGTAAAGCAGCTTCATGCCTGCAGTTTAAGCATGACGCCGCGCGCTCTTCGCGGCGATCTGCGGCTGCTACGCGCACTATTGTTGCGTGAGTCGCGACGGCGCACCGGTCGAAAGGTCGGGCCCGGCCCAGTTGAGCCTTCTTTCCCGCCGGTGCGCCTCACGATAGTCAGCCGACAGGTTTCTCCACCAGGTACGCAATCCGCGACAGGCGCCGCTCGCTCGTCAGGCGATGGACCGCCGCGAAGAATTTCTGCAGGCCTTCGTAGCGCTCCTCGCCTTCGATCGCGAGCAACGCCTCGCGATGTCGATGTCGCGCACGATGCCAGCGGCCGGCGACCACCGAGGCGTTGATCGTCACGTCCTCCCTGCGCAGGAGCTTCAGGCCGGCGACCTCGATGAAGTGCTCGTTCACGCCGGGCGGCGTGAACAGGAAAAGGCCGATCGAGCTGCGCTGCGCCAGGTCGTCGTTGGTGACCGGCCGGGTGATCACCACGGGATCGGTGAAGACAGCGCGTCTGCCGGGGAGTAGGACGCGCTGCCACTCCTGGAAAACACGCAGCCGATCGGGAAAGTGATTCATCGAATCGATGCACACCAGCGCATCGAAAGTGTTGTTGGCGAATGGCAGCGGCGCCGTTGCGTCCGCAACGCGGAAGCTGATCCGCTGCGAGTGGTGCGACTGGAACGCAGCCCGCGTCGCCTCCCCGACGCCGTGCTCGTTGCTGTCGATGCCGGTCACGTGGCAGCTCGCCCGGTCCGCCAGGTACAGCGCCGGACCGCCGGAGCCGCTCGCCACCTCGAGCACGTGCTGCTCGGGCTGCAGCTTCAGCCAGGCGATGAAGCGGTCGTATTCCTCGACCGTCAGCCAGCTGTTCTGGCCGATGTCCAGGCCGAAGGTCTCGCGGCGGACTGCCGCGAGCACGTCCTCGGTGAAGTGCCCGTAAGTGCTATCGAACAGGTCGACGCGTTGGGTGAGCATTGCGTATCTGCCCGGGGATTCGCTCAACGGGCAGCCGAAGCCACGCCACGCGCGGCCTGCCGCCGGCTCTTGGTGAACGGCACCAGCATCGGCACACGACGGCGGTACTCCGCGTACTCGGGATGCGCGTCGATCAGGTCGCGCTCTTCGAGCTGGATCGCGATCAGGATGTAGGCGCTCGTGGCGATCGCGAACACCAGATGCGTGACCGTCATGGTCGGCGTCGCCCAGAAGGCGAAGAACCACCCGAGGTACAGCGGATGACGCACGTAGCGATAGAACAGCGGCGTGCCGAACTGCAGCTGGGTGTAAGGCTTGCCGAGCAGCTCGAGCCACACCTGGCGCAGGCCGAACAGGTCGAAGTGGTTGATCAGGAAGGTGGAGATCAGCACCAGGCCCCAGCCGAAGGCGAACGCGCCGTACAGCACGGCCTTGGCCGTGGGGGCAGTGACGTCCCACACCACGCCGCCGAGCGGCTGCCAGTAGATGAACATCGCAATCAGGGCCAGGCTGGAGAACAGCACGTAGGTGCTACGCTCGGCGGCCGCGGGGACGATGCTCGTCCACCAGCGCTTGAACGCTGGTCGCGCCATCACGCTGTGCTGGATGGCGAACAGGCCGAGCAGGCCCAGGTCGATCAGCAGCGCCGTCGTGAACGGCACCTCCCGGACCGAATCCATCGACTTCGGCACCCACAGGTTGCCGACGAAGCCGATGGCGTACAGATACGTGGCGAAGAACACGGCGTAGCTGAGCACGCCGTAGACGAATATCGACAGACGCTTGAACATGGCCAGGAGCCTCCAGGATGAAGTCCAGCGCGACTTGTGTGCGCACGGGTGTTGTGCCAAAAGGCTACGAGGCCGCCGGCCGTGAGTCCCGGGCGAACGCCGGGATTTCTCCGGGATTGTTGTGGATGAGTAGCAACCAGCACATCAGCTTCGGTCGCTATCGCTTCGAGCCCGGGACCGCGCGGCTGTGGGGCGAGGAGCGTGAGGTCAAGCTCACGCGCAAGGCCGCCGCCGTCCTCGGGGCGCTGATCGAGCGGGCCGGCCAGCCGGTTACCAAGCAGGAGCTGTTCGCCTCGGTCTGGGGCAACACCGTCGTCAGCGACGACGCCCTGACGACCTGCATCCAGGAACTGCGCAAGGCGCTCGGGGACGACGCCAAGCAACCCCGCTACATCGAGACCCGGCATCGCTACGGCTATTGCTTCGTCGCCGAGCTGGCCCGGACCGAGCCCGTTGCGGCCGCCCGTGCTCCCGGGGCCGAGGCCGATCCGTCGGATCTGCCGGCAATCGCCGTGCTGCCGTTCATGGACATGAGCCCCAACCGGGACCAGGACTACTTCTGCGAGGGGCTCGCCGAGGAGCTGATCGACGCACTGACGCACGTCGACGGTCTGCGCGTCGCGGCGCGCAGCTCGGCATTTCAGTTTCGTCAGGACGGCGTGGACATGCGCGAAGTGGGTCGCATCCTCGGTGTCGGCTCGGTCGTGGAAGGCAGCGTGCGTCGCGCGGGCGATCAGCTGCGCGTCACCGTCCAGCTCATCGACGTCGTGACCGGCTATCACAAGTGGTCGCAGCGCTTCGAGCGCACGTTCGGCGACGTGTTTGCAATCCAGGATGAGATCGCGGCCAAGGTTGCGATGACCTTGCGCGGCGGCACTGCGCTGTCGCAGCGCGAACAGCGCGGCTTGCGCCGGCCGCACACTTCCGCCGAACCCTACGAGTACTACCTGCGCGGCCGCCAGTCGCTGCATCGGATGCGCCAGCAGGATCTCGAACAGAGCCGCCGCATGTTCGAAGGCGCCATCGAGCTCGATGCCGACTATGCGCCGGCGTGGGCGGGTCTCGCGACGGTGCACGCGCTGCTGTTCGAATGGTGGGGCTCGAAAGAAGAAGACATGCATCGTGCCGACCGTGCGAGCCAGATTGCCATGGAGCTCGCACCTGATCTGGCGGACGCCCATTTCGCGCGCGGCTTCGCCCTTTCGCTGCGCAATCTCTACGACGAAGCGCAGGTACACTTCGAGCTGGCTGCGCACATCAATCCGCACCTGTTCGACGCTTATTACTATTACGCTCGCGCCGCGTTCGCACGGGGCGAGATCGAGCACTCGGGCGAACTGTTCCGCAAGGCCGCCGAGGTTCGCCAGGAAGACTTCCAGAGTCCGGCGTTCCAGGCACAATCGCTGCGCATGCTCGGCCGTCACGACGAGGCGCGCGCGTGCAGCCGTGAAGCCGTAGTGCGCGCGGAGCGCATCCTCGCGCTCAATCCGCTCGACGGGCGAGCGCTGGCCGTCGGCTCGCTGGCGCTGCTGGAAATCGGCGACCCCGAGCGTGCCCACGAATGGTCACGTCGCGCAGTGGATCTGTACCCGGACGACCTGAGCGCGTTGCTCAATATGGCGTGTCTGAAGCTGCGCACCGGCCAGCACGAGGAGGCGCTCGACATTCTCGAGCGGTTCTTCGGGCGCGGCATGGGCAAGCGCGACTGGGTCGAGCACGATCCGGACTACGATTGCGTGCGCGAGCACCCGCGCTTCAAGGCGATGTTCGCAAAGCTGAAGTAGACGCGCTCAATAGTAGATGCGGTGCTCGCCGCGCTCGCCGGTCTGCAGCCCGCGGAAAACGATCGCCCCCAGTTTGTAGTCCCATGCGAACGGCAGATCGGTGTAAGGATCGCGCTGGTCAGCGTTCGAGAGTGCAGCGGACACACCCTGGGCCTCGACGCCGCTCGAACGCAGAATCGCTGCAGTCAGCGCTGCTCGCCGCACGCCTTCGACGTCGCTCACTCGTACGTAGTAAGTCGTCGAGTCCGAGCCGACGAGCATGAAGGAGAAGAACCAGGCTCCCGGGAAGTTGTACACGGCCCCGTACGGGAAAAGATCGTTGGCTGTCCGCTGCTCACGTTCCCGCACTTCGGCAACGACGCGCGGATAGGCAGTCAGCGGCACTTCGAACGCGCGGGCGACGCTCAGATTGTGCTCGGCGTAGCGATTGATCGTGTCCTGTTGCTGATACAGCGGGACAGCGAGCCAAGTGACGCCGCGTGCGATCGCATGCTCGCTCGTCACGCCGAAATAGTCGGACGCCGCGCGACGCAGGATTGAAGACGAGAACCGCCACTCTCCCGCCATGCAACGCTCCATCAAGCGCTCCGTGTCCGAGATTTCGTTGCGCCAGCCTGCCGGAATCGCCGTCGCTTGCCGCGCCGCCGGCAGGCTGCGCAGTACCAGGGTGCCCCACTCGAAGTGCCGGGTGAGCGCGACTGTGGCCATCATCTTGCTGACGAGAATGTCCGAAGATTCCAGAACCATGCGCCAGAACCGCAAATCGCGCTCCAGCAGCTTGCGCACCTGATCGGCATCGCCCTGCTTCGCGAGCTCCCGGGCGCGCAGCAGGAGCATCTTCTGTCCGTCCATCGGGCCGCTGTATCGCGGTATGGACTCCTCCGTGAACACGTTGCCCTCGTGCCAGCCGCTGCGAGTGCTCAGGGCCATATAAGCCTCCAGCAGCTCGCCTTCCGCAGCGCTCCACTGCGCGAACAAGCCGTCGGCGCGATCGAAAGCGGCGGCACACTCCGGCTTGCCTTGCCTGCAAGTCTCGAGGAACTCCTCGACTGGTGCAGGCCGTCTGCCGTGTCGGTCCGGATTCTGTTCCCACTGTTGCAGGTAGGCGAAGGCGTTGTCTGCTTCGGCAACTGCGGGCCGGTCGCGGGACACCTGCGCCAGGTGCTTCGCCGCCGCGGAAGGCTCGCGATCCCGCCAGTTGATCGCGAGCGCCGCCAGGTACAGCAGGACGACGAGCCCAACGAGGCCCGCGGCCGTCCAGCCGATTGCTTTGAGCAGTTTGCGAAGCATCGAGAGTCTTACGGCGCGATTCGTCTTGCCTTGAGTGTTTTCGTGCCGATCGTACCGCTCAGGGTCGCGATCGCATTCTTCTGCACGTCGTTCCACTCGATCGCGAGCGTGCCGACCTGCTTGTTGTCTTGCCGCAGGCGCACGTCAGCAACCACTTTGCCGGTGTCCAGATGCCAGCGCATCCGGCCGCTCACCTGCAGATCGTCGGTCCACTGCACGCGCTTGAGCTCGAACTCGTAGCCGAACGGCTGCAGCGTGTACGTGAACTCGCCGCCGCGCAGACCGCCGCCGATGCCGAACGTCACGAGGAAGCGCGAGAACACGTCACCGACTGTCTCCAGCGCCGCGGCCGCGAGCTTCAGATCGCGCGTGCCGGCCTGATTGCCGCTCACGGCCTGCACGGGATCGAGCTGGCTCACCGCCGACGCAAACTTCGGCACGGTGCGGATCGGACGCACGTTGGGAATGCAGCTCGTGTTGCCCGGCGCCAGCTGCGCGATGAAGCGACGCAGGATGCGTTGCACGCAATGCGTAGTGTCGCCGCCGTCCGGCAGATAACCGACGTCGCTATAGAAGTAGGACGTCACGTGCGTGAGATTCGGAATGATCAGGTGCGTGACGTTCGGGAACTGCGCCGCCGCCTGCGTCGCATCCTGCGGCGAAGTCACCGTGTCGAGATCTCCGGAGAGCACCAGAGTCGGCACATTCGGAAACCTCGGCTGCGCCGGCAACGGATCGCCCTGCGGATACGCCGGCAGCGGCTTCGGCCAGTCGAGACAGGTCGCCAGAGGCGTGAAGTTCGCGTTCGACGCGAGCGCTTCGTCGATCGAGAACGGCGCGAACAGGTCGGGTCGATTCTGCCGCGCATTCTCGATGCCGACCGCGTATTGCTTGCGACGCTTCGCCGGCGAATCGTCCAGGTCGTAGTGCAGCGGATATTCCTGGCAGATCACCGCCTGGTACTGGCCGTAGCTGAAATCCACCGCGTCCGTTACGAACGGCGTGTCGTACTCGGCAGCGAGTCGCAGCAGCGGCAGCTTGTCGTGATTGTCGAACCAGGCGCGCGCCGCAGCGTCGAGATCGCGATACGTGACCGGCGAGTTGCCGAGATTCGTGAGCAGCAGGAACAGCATCGAAACGTCGACGGTGACCTGGAGCGGAATGCCGTCTGCATCCGGAGCAGTCCCGCTGATCGGCTTGTTCCGCAGCTCGCGCAGCAACCGTTCGATGCGATTTGTAGCCGTGCCGCGCAACGCGCGACACGACGGCGAGCGGTCGCACACGAGATCGAGTCCGTCGCGTCCGGTCGTCCAGTCCGTCGGGAACCAGATGTCGGACGGACGCACAGGGTACGCGCTGTCGAGGATCAGGCTGCGCAGGCGCTGCGGATGCCACGCCGCAAAAGTCTGTCCGACGAACGTGCCGTAACTGTCGCCGTAGAAATCGACCTGCTCGATCTGCAACGCATCGAGCACGGCAGCGATGTCGTCGACCGCGAGATGCGTGCCGTAGAGATACGCTTTCGCGCCGAGCTGATCGGCGCACGCCTCGAGCCCCGCTGCATCGCTGGGATCGCCCGTCTGGATCTCGCGGCAATCGATCGCGCCGGAGGTGCCGGTGCCGCGCCTGTCGATCATCAGCACGTCGCGATGCTCGCGCAGCGCGCCGAAGATGTTGAGGTACGCGTCGCGCGTGCCAGTCGTGGAATATCCCGGGCCGCCTTCCTGCGGCAGCAATGTACCGCGCGCCGGCGTGCTCTGATCGAACCGCGGGTAGTACTCGAAGCCGATCGTGATCGTGCCCTTGATCGCGCCGGTCGGATCGAGCGGACGCTTGAGCTGCCCGCAGTAGCCGTCGTAGTCGGAATTGCAGTATTTGAGCGTCAGCGAGCCGACGCTGATCTTCCTGGGCGGCGCGGCGGCGGCGTGGGTGTCGACAGCGAGGAGGAGGAGGAGGAAGAGGACGGACAACCCGGCCAGACGCGCTTGCGTGCTCACGACGATTCCCTGCGGTGATGGTCGTTTTGCCGGCATTGATGCGCCCACCGGCTGGTTTGGTCAAGAGAATCTGTGACAGACTCCCGTGCCTGGCGCCCCACAAAGAATTCCAATCGCGCCCGCATGCGAGCCCTGGTCCGGAAGCTGTCGGCAGTACAGGAAGCCGCGCTGATCACCATGATCTTCGCGGGCTGGTTCATCTTCGTCGCGACGTACGTCGTCTTCGCCGGATTTCCCCAGGGCGATGAGGCCGGCTACAGCACTTCGAGCGCAATCTCGCTGGTGGTATTCGAGACTGTCGCCTTCTGCATCGCTGCCGTAGTCCTGCGCTGGCGTGGCTGGCAGCTGCAGCACTTCCTGTTTTCAGTACGCTGGCGCGACGTGCTGGCCGCTGTCGTGCTGCTCATGGCCACGACATTCGTCAACGGCCTCCTGTGGAGAGCGCTGACGAACAGGTTCGATGACGGCTCGATCCTCGGTAACCTCGTGCAGCAGGGTGGCATGCCGTTCGGCCCTGCACTGCTGGTGTCGGTAGTCAACGGCACGTTCGAGGAATTTTTCCTGTGCCGCTATCTGATCGAACGCTTCCAGGCTTCGGGCGCGGCGTTCGCCGTGACGCTGAGCGCGTTGATCCGGATGCTCTATCACACCTATCAGGGTCCTCACGGCACGCTGTCCATTCTCGCGTTCGGCCTGATATTCGGCTGGTACTACTGGCGAACGCGCTCCCTCGGCGCCGTTGCCCTCGCGCACGCACTCGCGGACCTCGCCGCGCTGACGTAGCGGGCGCTTACCATGCGAACCATGACGACCGTCCTGCTCACAGCGCTGCTGCTCGTGGTCGGTGGGTACACGCTGATCTGCGTGCTGCTCTACTTCGGCCAGGAGAGCTCCATCTTCTTTCCGCAGCCGAACGACCCGCAGCTGCGGCAGCGGTTCTCCGCCGAGCGTTTCGAGATAACGACCTCGGGCGCAACGCTGGAAGGCTGGTGGATCGAGAATCCGCAAGCGACGACGACCGCTGTCGTTCTCTACTTCGGCGGCAATGCCGAGGACGTGCTCCATACCGCGAGCGAGGCGTCGAACATCGATGCGCGAGCTGTGGTCGTCGCCAACTATCGCGGCTACGGCGGCAGCACCGGCGAGCCGGGCCAGCAAGCGCTGTACGACGACGGCCTGGCGATCTATGACTACGCGATCAAGCGAGGCGTTGCGCCCGAGCACATCGTCGTGATGGGACGAAGCCTCGGATCCGGCGTCGCCTCGATGCTTGCGGGCGCGCGGCCGGTGCGCGCGGCGATCCTTATTACGCCGTTCGACAGCCTCGAATCGGTCGCCGCGGGCCACTATCCTTTCCTGCCCGTCCGGCTGCTGCTGCGGCATCCGTTTCCGTCGACAGACTGGGCGAAACGCACGCAGGCGCCTGCGCTGATCGTCGCAGCCGAGCATGACTCCGTCGTTCCCGCCGCGCATGCACGCAAGTTGCTCGATGCGTGGGCGGGAGAAAAGCAGTTTCACGTCCTGCCGCAAACCGGGCATAACGATATCGAAACACACCCCGACTACTATCGGCTCGTCGACGAGTTTCTCAGGGCATATTCACCATGAGCGCAGCGGCGCGCTGCACCGAATCTTCGAGTTGCCAGGGATCCGTGAAGATGCCGTTGTGGCCGGCGTTTTCGTAGTACATCGCGGCAACCGGCTTGCCTGCTGCGCGCATCGCCGCTTCGAAGCTGCGTGCCTTCTCCACCGTCTGAAAGGGAGAGCCGCCATCTGCCGCCGTATCGCCAGTGCCGTGCAGGATCAGGATCGGCACGTTCAGTTGCGCGACGCGCTGAATCTGCTCGTCGGTATAGCCGCCGGAGTCGAGCACTGCCGCGGCGACGTTGCCCGTGCCGAACGCGTAGTTGAGCGCTGCGCCGGCGCCGAGTGAGTGACCGAACAGAGCGATCCCACCTTGCTTCACCTCGGGCAGCGCGCAGACTTCGGCGACCAGCGCCTTGATCGTTTTCTGAGACGCAGGGCTCGCTGCAACCGCTATCGCGGGAGGCCCGGTGCACGGTATCGGCGTTACGAATTGCGCACCAGCCCCGCCGCCGCCAGTGAACCAGCAAGGCGCGAAAGCGAGCACGCCTTTGCTCGCAAAGCTCCGCGCGAGCTGCACGTATTCTCGCGCGAAACCATGGCTGCCGTGCAGGATGATCACGGTGGGAAAAGGACCTTTCCCCGCCGGTCGCGCGATGGCAATCGGAATGGGGCCGAGGTCCGCAGTTTGCAGCTGCAGCCACTGCACGCCGAGATCTGCTGTTCCCGCGAGCGGTTCGATCGGCACCGTGGCGGCGCGCGCGACCGATAAGGTGGAGAGCAGTGCGGCGGCAACAATCGCGCCGGAGTTCATCGTCAGCTCCCTGCAACGAACTGCACGTTGCTGATCCAGTTGCGCGCGCGGCGTGCGAGGCGCGAGTCGGTGCCCTCGCCATCGAAGTTTGCGGGCGAGCGCTTCAAGAGTGCAGCGTCCACTCCGTCGAACGTGTTGACGTTCACGACTGCGTAGAGGTGTCCTGCGATTTCGCTGGTGACGACAGGCACGACACCGCAACGCGAGCAGACGTGGAACTCGGCAGTGCGCGTTCCGAAGGCGTAGCGCGAGACGAGCGCCGGCTCTTTCACTGTAATTTTCAGCGCGCCGTGCGGCGCCGAAGTCCAGACGCCGCCGTGCTTCACGCAGAAGGAACAGCCGCAGGCGCGCGCCGGAATTTCGCTCGGATCCGGCTGCCAGTCGAGCGCGAAGATTATGTTGCCACAGTGACATGTACCATCGATGCGCATATGTCCACTCTCTCCGCCGCAGTGCTCGAATAATGAGGCTTCGCCTGAAGGGGCTTTGCCGGCTTCCCGGGCCGCAGTTGGGTATTCGCCCGCTATGTAAACGCCAATCGCCGGCCGACACTAGTCGTGACTGTAACGCTCATTATTCAACGGCAAACCCGTCGTAAGGCGGGGACGCAAAGCCTCCGGTCCGACGGAACCGATTTCCAGGATAGCGGGGCTGCCTCCATCACGACGGGAGTCAAACGTCATGCGCAGGTTCGGCCCTGGATTGGTCCTGATTGCATTGAGTGCGGCTGCATTGAGCGGCTGCGGCGGCGGTGACGACGAGTCGACGCCGGATTCCGGATCTGCACAGCCCCCGCCGCCGTCCGGCGGGAGCAATCACGCCCCGACGATTTCCGGTAGTGCGCCGGGCGCCGTGAATGCATCGAGCGCGTACAACTTTCTGCCAGCCGCGTCGGATGCGGACGGCGACGCGCTCGCGTTCAGCATCGACAACAAACCTGAGTGGGCCACGTTCAACACGTCCACCGGCCGGCTGTCGGGCACGCCCGATGCTGCCGACGTCGGCACGTATTCGAACATCTCGATTTCGGTGAGCGACGGACACGAAAGCACCGCGTTGAACCCGTTCGCGATCGCGGTGACGGCGATCTCCAATGGCCGCGCGACGCTGTCGTGGACTGCGCCGACCGAGAACACGGACGGCAGCACGCTCGCCAACCTGGCGGGCTATCGCATTCGCTACGGCACGAACGCCAGCGCGCTCACGCAGACGATCGTGATCAACAATGCGAGCGTGACGACTTTCGTCGTGGAAGACCTGGCGCCGGCAACCTGGTACTTCGCGGTCACGGCCGTGAACAGCACCGGCAGCGAGAGCGCGTACTCGAACGTCGCCGACAAGCAGATCTGACCCGAGGGCGGCAACATGCTGCCCCGGGGACATGCCCGCGAGCTGGAGTTTCAGTGATTGCGCACGACGCGCACGCGCGCGTTCTCGGGGGGCTGCGCCTGCTCCAGTGCCTCGACGAAGCGGCGCGTCCACGTGCCGATGTCGTTGCGCCGGAGAACCTGCAGCATCGCGGTGTAGCGCTCGCGGCGCTCCTGTAGCGACATCGAGAGTGCGGCCTGGATCGCGTGACTGACCGCGCGAGTGTCGTACGGATTGACCTGCAACGCGGCCGTCAGCTCCCGCGCCGCCCCCGCCAGATTCGACAGGATCAGCACGCCCGGATCTTCCGGGTTCTGCGCGGCGACGTATTCCTTGGCGACCAGGTTCATGCCGTCGCGCAGCGGCGTGACGATGCCGACGTTCGCGGCGCGCAGCAGTCCCATCAGCGTGGCATGCGGGAAGTTGCGGTTGAGATAACGGATCGGCGTCCAGTCGGTGTCGGCAAAGCGCCCGTTGGTGCGGCCGGCAGCCTGCTCCAGCGCCTGCCGGATCTCGACATACGCACGGACATCCGAACGCGAGAGCGGCGCGATCTGCATGTACGTGATGCGGCCGAGCATGTCGGGATAAGTTTCGAGGAAGTGCTGATATGCGTGGAAGCGCTCGACCAGCCCCTTGCTGTAGTCGAGCCGGTCGACGCCGATCATCAGCGTGCGGCCCATCAGGCTGTCCGTCATGCGCTTCACGACTTCCACTTGCGCAGCTTCCACCGCCTCGCTCTCCACCGACGCGACATCGATGCCGATCGGGAACACCTCGGCGCGAATGACGCGATCGCCGCTGACGCGAATGCGACCGTCGCTGCGCAGCGCTTCCGGACCGCACAGGTGTTCGATGCCCGACTGGAACGAGCGCAGATCGTTCTGCGTCTGGAAGCCGAGCACGTCGTAGCTCGTCAGGTCGCGCAGCAGCTCTGCGTACGCGGGCAACACGCGCAGCATCTCGATATTCGGAAACGGGATGTGCAGGAAGAAACCGAGCGGCCGGCGCACGCCGAGCTCGCGCAGCCGCCGGCCGAGCGGGATCAGGTGATAGTCGTGGACCCAGATCACGTCGTCCGGCTCGAGGAGCGGCGCGAGCTTCTGCGCGAACGTGCGATTCACGTTCTCGTACGCGTCGCGCTGCTCGGCCGCATAGCGCATGCTGCGCTGGAAGTAGTGGAACAGCGGCCACAGAACTTCGTTAGCGTAGCCGTTGTAGTAGAGCTCGAACTCGTCCTTCTTGAGATCGATGGTCGCGTAGGTGACGCCGTCGCGAATGTGGATGTCGGGATCGCCCGGCTCGTGCTCCTGCGTCTCGCCGCCCCAGCCGAACCACAATCCGCCGGTGCGCTTGAGCGCACTGAGGATGCCGATCGCGAGTCCGCCCGGAGCAGCCGTCTTACGCGGCAGCGAAATCCGGTTCGAGACGCAAACGAGTCGGCTCATCCTGCGGGTACTCCCTCGAGGCTAATGGCATGCCGCCATGCCGTTGGGAGTAACCCTTACACGGTGCGAATTGTTCCCTCAGAGCGGCTCGCGGTAGCGGCGCATCCAGATCGCCGCCGCGACGAACGCCGCGGCCACGACCAGCCCGACCCACATCCACGGATTGCTGAAGAAGGCGACCGGATCGATTCCGTCGAACACGCTGCCGGAGATGCCGTGCGCCTTGACGCTCTCGCCGTCGACGGTGAACTCGGCGCCGCGTGCACCGCTCCGCCCGATGAATCGCGCGAGCACCGGATCCTGCAGGCGATAGTTGAGCATGTCCTGCAGATAGGTCGTTCGAATCGTGAAGCGCTCGACCACCGCGGCTGCGATCGGCGTGAACACGGCCCAGAGGATCGTGACGCGCTTTGCCCAGGACGAGACGAGCAGCAGCCACGCAGCGATGGGCGCATACCAGAGAGCCACTGTCAGCTGCCAGTAGAGGATCGCGATGGTCATCTGGACCAGCTCCGCGTTGCCCCAGACCCGCAGCGGGTTTACGCCGCCGATCAGCAGGACCACGCTCGCGACCAGCATCACCGCCACCTGCGTTGCGATCGCCACCACCGCGACGATGACGCCCGAGACGATCAGCGCCGTAAACAGCTTGCTCAGCACGGTCGTCGTATCGGAGACCGGCATCGACTTCCAGAACAGCACGCTGCGGTCCTTGCGCTCGCCTTGCAAGGCATCCAGCAAGTAGAAGAAGACAGTGATGCTCATCACCATCGACATCGCCCAGGCGATGATGCCGTAGCCGAAGGTCGCCACCGGACCGACCTTTTCCAGCGGCACGGAGGCCAGCATTTGCCGGTCATAAGCGCCGAAGATCGCGCTGTAGATCAGGATGACCACCGCGAGGCCGCCGACGACTGCCGGCGCGATGAACAGCGAGCGGTTCTCCCACAACTCGCGCATCACCGACCAATAGAACGGCCGGACCGGACGGGGCGCAGTGGTCGGCGCTACGAAGCTCTCGGACGTTTCGGTTGCTGCGTTCATGCCGCGGCTCCTTGCTGTCCGCCGATCATGGCGACGAACAGGTCTGCAATGCTGGGGGTGCGCGCCTCGCCTAGCGCCGAGATCTGGGCACGGTCCGGGCGATCGAACAGGAACACGCTGCGGCCGAACACCTGCCGCTCGTGCAGCGGTTTCAGGGCGCGCGCTGCTGCCGCCTGCTCGGGCCGCACCATCACCTCGACGTAGCGCTGCTCGAAGTCCTCCATGCTGCAGTCGAGCACGAGGCGACCCTTGTTGATGAACATGAGGTCGGTCAGCACGTGCTGGATCTCCTCGACCTGGTGCGTCGTCACGAGGATCGTGCGGCTATGGTCGAAGTAATCGTTCAGCAGCGTGTCGTAGAACGCCTTGCGAAACAGGATATCGAGCCCGAGTGTCGGCTCGTCGAGCACGAGCAGGCGCGCGTCGATGGCCATGACCAGCGCCAGGTGCAGCTGCGTGATCATGCCCTTCGAAAGCTTGTGGACGCGGCTGTCGCGCGGAATGCTGGTCTTCGCGAGGAAGGCTTCGGCTTTGGCGCGGTCGAAGCGCGGATGCACGCCCGCGACGTAGTCGAGCGCCTGCGAGACCTTCAGCCACGGCGGCAGCACGGCGACGTCGGCGATGAAGCAGACTTCCTGCATCACTGCGTTGCGCTCGAGATAAGGGTTGCGGCCGAGCACGCGCAGCTCGCCTTCATAAGGAGTCAGTCCGAGGATCGCCTTGAGCGCGGTGGTCTTGCCGGCGCCGTTCGGGCCGATCAGTCCGACGATGCGGCCTGCGGCGACGCGCAGGTCGAGGTTGTCGAGCGCGACGGTACTGCCGAACGTCTTGCGGACGGCGCGCGCTTCGATCGCAAATTCTGTTGTGGTTGCAGACATGGCTCAGCGCTCCTCCTGCCCGCCGCTGGAGCTCAACAGCTCGGCCGGCTCGAGTCCCAGGCGCTGGATGGTGGCGCGGATCTTCGGCCAGTCCTCCGCGAGGAATTTCTGCCGCTCGCCCTGGAGCAGCAGATCGCGCGCGCCGCTATTGATGAACATGCCCCGACCTCGTTTCTTCTCGACGAGCTGCTCGTCGACGAGTTGCTGATAACCCTTGAGCACGGTGAGCGGGTTGACCCGGTACTCGGCCGCGACGTTGCGCACCGAGGGCAGCGGATCCCCTTCGTTCAACACGCCGTCCAGGATCATGGCGACCACGCGATCGCGCAGCTGCCGGTAGATCGGCTGACTGTCACTGAATTCGCGATCCATGTTCGCTTCCAGAAGCCTTGAGTTGTAGTCCGAGGGTTGAGAGGTGTAGCTCTGGTTTACTGTACCAGACCACCCCTCAACCCCCTCCTCGTCGCCGCCCGACATGATTCGCAGCTCACAGCCGGGTGTGCGAGTCAGACGCCTGCGCGAGCGACTCGGTCGCCAGGGGCGGGAGGCGCGTCGCGACGACAGTGACAGTCTCCATCGTGCTCGTGCCGAGCTCCGCGATCGTGACCGTCGGCGACTGGTGCTTGCGGGTCACGCGGGGCACGCTCAGCGCACTGCGCATGTAGGCAGTGACGTCGGCGGCGACGACCTTCGTCACCTCAGCCGTCACGGCGCCGAGGTCCGGCAGCGTGATCGAGAAGCCCAGAACGTCAGCCTTGGCCGGGTTGGAGGCCATGGCGAACACGGAAAGCATGGCAACTACTGTAACTTTTGCTCGGGTATTCATGGCCTTAACTCCTCTGTGGGTCTCGACTCGTTCAGCTCGGTGAAGTGGTGTAGCTCTATGGTGTTGTAGTTAACTACAACACCAAATCAAAAGCAAGGGGTTCCCAGAAAAAAGATGGCGGGAGGGGGGCGGGTTAGAATTCGCGCCCCTTTCGCCCTCACAGAAGAGCCGCGCTCCATGAAGAGTCCCGTCAACGTCGCGATCACCGGCGCCGCCGGCCAGATCGGTTACGCCCTCGCCTTCCGTGTCGCTTCCGGCCAGATGCTCGGCGCCGATCAGCCGATCAATCTGCATCTGCTCGAGATCACGCCGGCACTGCCGGCGCTGCAGGGTGTGGTGATGGAGCTCAACGACTGCGCGTTTCCCACGCTCAACAAGATCGTCGCCAGCGACGATCCCAAAATCGCATTCAAGGATTGCGAGGTGGCTCTGCTCGTCGGCGCGCGTCCGCGCGGCCCAGGCATGGAGCGCAAGGATCTGCTGCTCGCGAACGCGCAGATTTTCTCGGCGCAGGGCAAAGCGCTCGATGCAGTCGCGAATCGCAACGTGCGCGTGCTGGTCGTCGGCAATCCCGCGAACACGAATGCACTGATCGCTCAGCGCAACGCGCCCGGCCTGAACCAGCGCAATTTCACCGCGATGGTGCGCCTCGATCACAACCGCGCGCTGGCGCAGCTCGCAGAGAAGACCGGGACGCACATCACGCGTCTGCGCAAGCCGATCATCTGGGGCAATCACTCCGCGACTCAGTATCCGGATCTGCATCACGCGCTCGTCGACGGCAAAGCGGCGTTGTCGCTGGTCGATCAGAAGTGGTACGCGGACACGTTCATCCCGGTCGTGCAGCAGCGCGGCGCGGCGATCATCAAGGCGCGCGGCCAGTCGTCGGCTGCTTCCGCGGCGTCGGCGGCAATCGATCACGTGCGCGACTGGGTCAAGGGCACGGCCGACGGCGACTGGGTCAGCATGGGCGTGCCGTCGGATGGCAGCTATGGCATTCCCGCGGGCGTCATTTATGGCTATCCCGTGACGTGCCGGAACGGCGACTACCAGATCGTGCAGGGCCTCGCGATCAACGACTTCAGCCGGCAGCGCATGGACGCCACGCACAAGGAGTTGCTCGAAGAGCGCGACGGCGTGAAGGATCTGATCTGAAGTTGTCGGGCTGAAGCCCGACCTGCAGGGTCGGACTGTCGGACAAACGTGGGGTTAGCACGCTTGATGCGTCAATCGCAGCGAGCTAGTGTCCGCCCATGACCGGCATCATCTGGTTCCTGATTTTCCTGTTGGGCGCGCTGGTGGTCGCCTACCAGCGCGTCAGCCTGCTCACCGCGACGCTCGCGTACGCAGGTGCGATGCTCATCTACGCGTTCACGACAGCAGCGCCGGTCTCGACGCTGCTGCTCGTCGCGCTATTCGCAGTGCTCGTGCTGCTCAACATCGATGCGTTCCGCATCCGCTTCATCAGCCGCCCGTTCCTGCGCACCTACCGCCGCATGCTGCCGTCGATGTCGCAGACGGAGAAAGATGCGCTCGAAGCCGGCACGGTGTGGTGGGACGGCGAGCTGTTCACCGGCGGTCCGGACTGGGACAAGTTGCTGTCGGCAACGCCCCCGCGTTTATCCGCCGAAGAGCAGGCCTTCATCGACGGGCCGTGCGAAGAGCTGTGCCGGATGATCGACGACTGGGACATCACGCACCGTCGCGCCGATCTGCCGCCGCATCTGTGGGACTACATCAAGAGCAAGGGCTTCTTCGCGATGATCATCCCGAAGAAGTACGGCGGCCTGGAATTCTCCGCTTATGCGCACTCGTGCGTGCTGGTGAAGCTGTCCAGCCGCTCCGGCGTCGTCGCATCGACGGTGGCCGTGCCGAACTCGCTCGGCCCCGGCGAGCTGCTGCTTCATTACGGCACTGAAGAGCAACGCACCTACTATCTGCCGCGACTCGCGCGCGGCGAAGAAGTACCGTGCTTCGGCCTCACCGGGCCGCGCGCCGGTTCCGATGCCGCGTCGATTCCGGACACCGGCATCGTGTGCAAGGGTCTGTACGAGGGCCGCGAGATCGTCGGCATCAAGCTGAACTTCTCGAAGCGCTACATCACGCTGGCGCCGGTTGCGACGGTGATCGGCCTGGCGTTCAAGCTGTTCGATCCCGACCGTCTGCTCGGCGACGACCGTACCGATTACGGCATCACCTGCGCGCTGATTCCGCGCCATACGCCCGGCATCACGATCGGCCGGCGCCACTTCCCCTTGAACGCGCCGTTCCAGAACGGCCCGATCCAGGGCAGGGACGTATTCGTGCCGCTCGACTTCCTGATCGGCGGCGTGAAGATGGCGGGACAGGGCTGGCGCATGCTCGTCGAGCAGCTGTCGGTCGGCCGCTGCATCTCGCTGCCGTCGAGTGCAACCGGTGCGTCGAAAGCTGCGGTGTTCGCCACGGGCGCGTACGCACGCGTCCGGCGGCAGTTCAACGTTCCAGTCGGCCAGTTCGAGGGCGTCGCCGAAGCCATCGCGCGCATGACCGGCACCACATACATCATGGATGCCGCGCGCTCAGTCACTGCGGGGGCGATCGACGGCGGCGAAAAGCCGTCCGTGCCGTCGGCGATGTTGAAGTATCACCTCACCGAGTACGGCCGCGTCGTCGCCAACGACGCCATGGATGTTCACGGCGGCAAGGGCATCATGCTCGGCCCCCGCAATTATCTCGCCCGCGGCTACGACCTGGTGCCCGTGGCGATCACGGTGGAAGGCGCGAACATGCTGACGCGCAGCCTGATCATCTTCGGCCAGGGCGCAATCCGCTGTCATCCGTTCGTACTGCGCGAGATGAACGCCGCGCGCGAGAAGGACAAGCGCAAAGGCCTGCGCGAGTTCGACGCCGCGCTGTTCGGTCACATCGGCTTCACGATCAGCAACGCGGTGCGTTCGCTGGTCATGGCGCTGACGCTCGCGCGCTTCTCGCACGTGCCGGCGGCCGGCTCGACCGAGCGGTTCTACCAGCACATCAATCGCTTCAGCGCCTCGTTTGCATTCGCCACCGACGTGGCGATGCTCACGCTCGGCGGTTATCTGAAGAAGAAGGAGAGCCTGTCGGCGCGGCTGGGCGACGTGCTTTCGTGCATGTACCTGGCGTCGATGGTGCTGAAGCACTACGAGAACCAGGGTCGGCCGGAAGAAGACCTGCCGCTGGTCGAATGGGCGTGCCGCACGCTGCTGTACAAGGCGCAGGAACAGCTGCACAGCTTCCTGCGCAACTTCCCGAACCGGTTCCTCGCCGCGTTCATGCGCTTCTTCATCTTCCCGCGCGGCCAGACGTATCACGCGCCTCAGGATCGGCTGGGGCATTCGATCGTCGAACAGATGCTGCAAACGAGCATGCCGCGCGATCGCCTGACCCACGGCGTCTATCGCACGATCGAGCCCAACAATCCGCTCGGCATGCTGCAGGAAGTGCTGGTGCTCGCCGACGCCGCGGAGCCGCTCGAGAAGCGCGTGCGCGTCGAAGGCGTGAAGACCGGCCGCGTGACGGCGCTCGATTTCCCCGGCCAGGTGCAGCAGGCGCTCGCCGCCGGCATCCTGACCGAGAGCGAGGCCTCGATGCTGCGCGACTACGATCGCCGCGTGATGGAAATCATTCACGTCGACGACTTCACGACGGACGAGATGGCGGCGGGCGGTGGCGAGCAGTCGGTCGACGACGTGCGTCCGGCGCGCGTCAGCAACGCATGAGGGTCTTGTCTGAGAGCTATTCTGCACGTCGACATGGACGCGTTTTACGCGTCCGTCGAAGCGCTCGACAATCCTGAGCTGCGCGGCAAGCCGCTGATCGTCGGCGGCACCGGCGGCCGCGGTGTCGTCGCTGCGGCCAGCTACGAAGTGCGGAAGTACGGCGTCCACTCGGCGATGCCGATGCGGGAAGCGCTGCGGCGCTGCCCCCATGCAATCTGCGTGCGCCCGCGGTTCGACCGTTACAAGGAAGTCTCGCGCATCGTCTTCGAAATCTTCCACGAGTTCACGCCGCTGGTGCAGGGGCTGTCGCTCGACGAGGCGTTCCTCGACGTCACCGAAAGCCAGGCAGCGCTCGGCAGTGCCGAAACGATCGCCGTCGCCATCAAGAAGCAGATCGTCGCGCGCACCGGCGTCACGGCTTCGGTCGGCGTGGCCCCCAACAAGCTGGTCGCTAAAATCGCCTCCGATCTGCGTAAGCCGGACGGCCTGGTCATCGTGCAGGACGGCGAAGTGACTGCGCTGCTCGATCCGCTGCCGATCACCCGGCTGTTCGGCATCGGCAAGAAGACTGCCCCGCACCTGGAACGCATCGGCATCCGCACGCTGCGTGATCTGCGGCTCGCGAGCGACTCAGTTCTGCAGCCGGTGTTCGGGCGCTATGTAGCTGGAGTGAAAGCGCGCGCGGCCGGCATCGATGACCGGCCGGTGATCGCCGACTGGGACGAGAAGCAGATCTCGTCGGAGGAAACGTTCGACACGGACATCAGCGACCGTGCGCAGCTGCACGCTCAGCTCGCGCAGCTGGCGGATCGCACTGCGGCGCGACTGCGCTCGCAAGGCTGGCTTGCGGAGAGAGTCGTGGTGAAGATCCGGCGCAAGGACTTCAAGACCTACACGCGGCAGACTGCGATCCGGCCTGCGACTCAGCAGACACGCCCACTGCTCGAAGCGGCGACGAAGCTGCTGGACGAGTGGCTGCGCGAGCAACCGCGCGCTGCCATACGCCTGCTCGGCGTCGGCGCGACCGATCTGACGAATGAGCAGCAGTTCGATCTCTTCACCGCCCCGGAAGCGGGCCGCAATCAGCATCTGGACGCCGCGCTCGACGACATCCGTGCGAAGTTCGGCAACGACGCCGTCGCGCGCGGCAGCTCACTCCGCAATCGTCACCCACGCTGACGCGCACGCAAGCGCGGCGACTGCAACGCCGAGCCTTGCAGTTCCGCTGCAATCAACTGACTGCCGAGCACCTTTGCTGTCGCAAGACGCTGCTGATCGCCAGCAGCCGCAAAGTGCACCAGGTCCGGCCAGAAGCCAGGGTTCGTCGGCCAACGCGGCAGCAGCAATGAAGCGTGGTGCACAGCGAGGCGTCGGACGTACCACGGGGGCGCTGCGGTCAGCCGCTGGGTGACGGCCTCGGGCATCGCATAGATGAGACGCGCTGCCACTGGGCTCGCCGTCGCGACATGCCACGCATACAGCAGTGCGACTTCGCAGAGCGAGGCTTGCACCGAGTGGCTGTGCGGCTGCGCATAGCGCTCGCTCATCGACAGCGATGACGCCAGCGCCGCGGGCTCCGCAAGCGACCGCCACAGCTTCTCGTCCTCGAAGCCGAGCGAGTACAGCGTATAGGGCAGCGCCGCGAGCGACATGCGCGTTGACGGCGTAAGGGCGGCGATCGCCGCGTGCAGCTTGCACGGCAGGTGCTGCAGCTGACCGTCGATCACGCCGCCGCCGTTGTGCTCTGCAGCCAGCAGCTCGATGTAGTCGAGATTGAGCTCGTGAATGCGCGCCAGCACTGCGGCGCTCAGCACCGGCGCGCTCGCGCCGGGCAGGTCTTCCGTGTCGTTGCGTCTCATCGATGCATCCTTGCATGACGGAAAAAGTCGAAGGGCCGGCATTAAACAGCGGCTTCAACAACTCGTCAATTGCGGGCACACTAGCTGCCGAAGGAGCGCTACGAATGGACAGGGAGGGAACGTCCATGCACATCAGTAACGAGCGCTACTTTCATGATCGCCAGCGTCACGATCTCGCGCTGCGCATGATCCGTCACGAAGCCCGCACCTGCACGATCCGCTCGTGCACCGGCTTGACCGACGATCGCATCCGCCGGCTCTACAAGACCTACGCAACGCACATGCCGAGCGCGCCGGTGCGGCGGCGTCGCGGCAAGTCGCCGCGACAGGTTGCATTCTTCGTGCGCAACGCGCGTGCGCAGCTCGAGTCATCGATGCTCGCCAGCGTCTTCGGCACGTTCGGTCTGCTGCGCGCGCAGTCGCAAGTGCAACCCGGCTCGATCGAATTCGGCCGGCTGTTCTGCGACGCGTACGAAACGCATCGACAGCTGCTGCGCAACGCGGACATCTCATTCGAGCATGCGTGGTTTCTCCTGCAGCTGTTGTCGCGCAACGCTGACTTGCACGCGGTTCGCTGCCGACATTGCGACAGCCAGTACCTGCGCGATCGCGTCAACCTGTGTCGCCGCACCTGTCCGGTGTGCACGCTGAAGCGAACGCGCGCAGAACGACGCTGATACAATCGCGCGCATGGCGTTGCCGCGCTCTCATCCCAACGTGCTGGCCGGACCCTACCTCGAACGCGCCGCGCAGTGGCGCAAAGACGAGGAGCGTCTGCGCGCGGCGCTGACTGATCCCGCGACGTGGTTCGTGCCGGTGTGGCAGGCGCGCAGCGCAATCGTGACCTCGCCGGACGGTCGCGCTGCTGCGTATTTCGCGGCCGGCGCGAATGCGCTCGCGGGGATCGACACGAGCGGCGGCTTCATCCTGCTCGGCGAGTTTCACGAGCACGTCGTGTTCGCTGTCTCGGTCGCCGGCGACGCGCCGCCGGAGCTCGCGAGTGGGACAGAGCTGCACGACCTGCGCCTGATTGCCGGCGAGCTGTCGCCCGAGGAAGCGGGTTTGCTCGCGTACGCCCGCGCGATGGTGCACTGGCAGGCGCACAACCGCTTCTGCGGCCGGTGCGCCTCGCCGATGATCCCCGTGCAGGGCGGGCACGTCATGCAATGCTCCAATCCGAGCTGCTCGCACCAGCAATTCCCGCGACTGGACCCCGCCGTCATCGTCCTGGTGACCGACGGCGAGCGGGCACTGCTCGGTCGTCAGCCGTCGTGGCCGGCGGGCCGGTATTCGACGATCGCCGGCTTCGTCGAGCCAGGCGAGAGCCTCGAGGACGCGGTCGCGCGGGAAGTGCGCGAGGAAACGGGCGTGGTCGTCGACCAGGTCGACTATCACTCCTCCCAGCCGTGGCCGTTCCCCTCCTCGCTGATGCTGGGATTCGTGGCCCACGCCAGTCAGACCGCCATCGATCTGAGCGACCAGGAGCTGGAGGACGCCGGCTGGTTCACCCGCGCGCAGATCGCCGCCGGCGAGATCGCGCTGCCGACGACGCACTCGATCTCGTTCCGCCTGGTTGAAGACTGGTATGACAGCGGCGCCATAACCCCGCTGCGGGACGAGCCCCGCGTACGGATGTGGCAAGCGCCAAGAAGGTGAAGAATGCTGCGGGCTGCAGGCTGCAGCCGGAGCCCGAAACGAGAGCTCCTCTTCTGGCTACGGCCTACAGCCTACGGTCCACAGCCTTTTTCAGCCGTCGTTCAGTCCGTGGAGCGCATCTCACTAACAACTCCGTGCTCTACAATTGCCGCCCATGTGCCTGCTCGTTCTCGCCTGGAAGCACCACCCGCGCTATCGGCTGATTCTCGCCGGCAATCGCGATGAGTTTCACGAACGTCCCGCCGCGCCGCTCGGCTGGTGGCAGGACGATCCGCGCATCCTCGGCGGGCGCGACCTCAAGGCCGGCGGCACCTGGCTCGGGGTGGCACGCTCCGGGCGCTTCGGCGTCGTCACGAACTATCGCGACCTGCAGGCGCCGATCGAAGGCGCGCCGTCGCGCGGACAGCTGGTCCCGCGATTCCTGACGGGCGCGACCTCGCCGAAGGAATTTCTCGACGACCTGCGCGGCGCGGCGCCGCGCTATTCCGGCTTCAACCTGCTGGTCGGCGGCGCCCGGGCGCTGTACTACTTCTCCAACCGCGGACCGAACGCGCCCGCGGCGCTCGCGCCCGGCGTCTATGGATTGAGCAATCACCTGCTCGACACACCGTGGCCGAAGCTGGCCCGCACCCGCCAGCGGTTCGAAGAGCTGCTGGCCGGCGCGGACGTCGCGCCGGAGGATCTGTTCGCGATGCTCGGCGATCGCGAGCCGGCCCACGACGATCACCTGCCTTCGACCGGACTGCCGCCGGAGTGGGAACGCGTCGTGTCCGCGCCGTTCATCGTGAACGAGCGCTACGGCACGCGCTGTTCCAGCGTCCTGCTGGTCGAGCGCAACGGTACGACCATCCTCCAGGAGCGCCGCTTCGACGCGGCCGGCGTGCAAAGCGGCACGTCGCGCTTCGAGTTCAGGAGCGTCGAAGTGCCGGAAGTGTGGTTCGAAGCGAACGATCCCGCCGAAACGGCCGCGACCGATCCTTCGTTCGATTCATCGCCCGAATAGCGCGCGCAGACAGGGTCGCTCGCCATGTCCCGCAGCTGCGTCCGACGACCGACCCCCCGCGCTGCCCTGTTGTTGTCGGTGCTGCTGCCCCTGACGGTGCAGGCGAAGATCACGATCGACGTCCCCGGGGCGACCGAGCAGGTCAGTAACAACATCCGCACATTCCTCAGCCTGACGCGCTACGCCGAGCGCGACGACGTCACGCCGGAAACGATGTCGCGCTTGCAGCGGCGCATCGTCTCCGAGACCCGCGCCGCGCTCGAACCGCTCGGCTACTACGAGCCCGAGGTCAAGTACGAAGCCGTGCAGGACGGCGCCAACTGGCGCGTCACCCTTCACGTCACGCCCGGCCGACCGGTCCGCCTCTCGGATGTGAGCGTCAAAGTCAGCGGGCCCGGTGCCAACGAACGTGCGATCCGCGAAGTCATCGAGGAGGAGGAGCAGGAGCTCAAGCCCGGCCTGCGGCTGAATCACGGCACGTACGAGCGCGTGAAAGGCGCGTTGCTGCGGGCGGCGAAGAACGACGGCTATCTCGATGCGCGCCTGACGAAGAACCAGCTCGTCATCGATCGGGTGGAGCGGCGCGCGACCGCGGCGATCGAAGTGGACACTGGCAAGCGCTACAGCTATGGCGAAATCAAGATCGCCCAGGACGTCATCGACGACGACCCGATGCACCGGCTGTTGCGCATGAAGCAGGGCGATCCCTATACGCTCGACTCTCTGCTGCGCACGCAGTACACGCTCGACGACAGCCAGTACTTCTCCAGCGTCAATATCGAGACTGGCACGGTCGACCGCGAGGCGCTGACGGTGCCGGTTACGGTCACTGCCGAGCCGAACCGCCGGCACCGCTTCTCCACGAGCCTGGGCTACGGCACCGACACTGAGGCGCGCGGTAAATTCACCTGGGACAACCGCCGCGTGAATCGCGACGGCCACCGCCTGAAGGTCGAGCTGCTCGGCTCGTCCATCATCAAGGAGCTGAGCGCGCGCTATGTCATCCCGGTGATGGACGTCGCGCTGGAGAAGCTCGAATTCACCGGCGACCTCGTCGAGGAAGAGATCGGCGACACCGAGAGCCGGCGTAACGAGGTGGGCACCGGCCTGACTGAGGTGATGGGCCGCTGGCAGCGCGTGCTGTTCGTGCGCCTGTCGAACGAGACCACCACGGAAGGCACCGGCGACCGCAACACCGCCTTCTATGTATTCCCAGGCATCAGCTACTCCACGCTGCCCAGCTATATCGTCGGTGGCAAACCGCGGCCCTACCGGCTGTACTTCGAGCTGCGCGGCTCGCCGACCACGCTCGGCTCCGACGCCTCGTTCGTGCAGTTCCGCTTCCAGGGCGAGCGCGTATTCGACTTCGCGCGGCGCTGGCACCTGGACCTGCGCGCGGAGCTCGGTGCGACCCATCTCGAGTCGAACCGCGAGGACGAGATTGTCGACCTGCCGGCCTCGCAACGCTTCTTCGCCGGCGGCGACCGCAGCGTGCGCGGCTTCGAGCTCAACGAGCTTTCGCCGAAGGAAGTCGACCCGGCCGACGGCAAGGAGAAGAGCGTCGGCGGCAAGCACCTGGCGACCGGCACGATCGAGGTGACGCGCGATCTGCCGCGCAACTTCGGCATTGCCACGTTCTTCGACATCGGCAACGCGTTCGACGACTTCAAGGATCCGCAGTTCGAGTACTCGGCCGGCCTCGGCGTCCGCTACAACATCGCCGTCGCGACCTTCGGCGTGGACGTCGCGCAGCCGTTGTCGGAATCGGGCCGCGGGCCGCGCCTCCACCTCTACATCTCGACCCAGTTCTGAATGCGGCGGCGCCTGCTCATCGCTGCGATCCTGCTGGTGTTCCTGACGCCCTTCGTGCTGCTCGGCGTCGTGCTGTACACGCCGAGCGGTCTCGCGCTCGTGGCCGGGCAGCTCTGGCGGCTGGAGCGCCTGGGCGTCCACATCACGGGTCTCTCCGGGACACTCTCGGGGCCGCTGCGCATCGAGCTGTTCGAGCTCGATCATCCGCGCGTGCACATCGTCGTCCACGACATCGTCATCCACACCGAGCTGCGCGGACTGCTGCTGCAGACACTGCAAGCGTCGTCGGTAACTGCGCGCGATGCGGTCGTGGTGCTGCACGATGTCGCGATGCCGCCGAGCACGCTGCCCCCGCGCTTCCTGCCGCAGTTCCTGCGCGTCGATGCGCGCAACGTCGAGCTCACACGCGTGCGTTACGAGCACTCGAACGGCACGGTGGTCGAAGCGAAGCGCGCGCTGGGTCGCGCGACGATCACAGCGCGAACGCTCAGCGTGCGCGACGGCCGCGTCGAGGGAGGTCAATTCGGCACGCAACAGTTCGACGTCAGCGGCGCGCTGACGCTGCATGCCGCGCATCCACTCGGCATGACCGCCGACGGCAACGGGCACCTGCGAATGAGCAACGGCGTAGTGCTGGCTGTCGACGGCAAGGTCGAGGGGGATCTGGACCGGCTCGAGATCGCGGCGCAGCTCTTGCAACCGCAGAGGGTCGCGGCCACCGCGTTGCTCACGCGCCCGGACGGGCGCTGGAACATCGCGGGCCACGTCGACGCGGCCGCGTTCGCGCTGAATCCCTTCGTGGAGAAGCCGCCGTTCTCGCTGCGCAATGTCGCGCTGGACGTGCAGGCCAATCCGGATCGCATCGGCATTGCCGGCAACGTCGGGATTCCCGAGCTGGACAGCCGAGACCTGACGGTCGAAGCGAGCGGAAGTTTCGCCAACCGCGTGCTGACGATCGCGTCGTCGGACATCTCGCTCAACGACAGCGCCGCGAAGGTGCGCGCGAAGGGTACAGCGAGGTTCGGCGGCGATGCGCCGACGCTCGATGTCGCGGCCCGGTGGGAGAACCTGCAATGGCCGCTGCATGGCGACGCCGTCGTGACGAGCGCAAGCGGCGAAGGGACGCTGCGCGGAGCGATGCCGTACGACTTTACGACCACCGCGCAGGTCTACGGCCCGAATCTTCCGCCCGTCCGCGGGTCGGCGCGAGGGGTACTGTCGAAGGCAGAACTCACCGTGGCGCAATACGACATCGAGGCGTTCGACGGCACCGCAACGGGCAGTGCGCAGCTTCAGTTTGCGAAACCGCGCGCGTGGCAGATTGCAATTCGCGCCGACGACATCAATCCGGTCGAGATCAACGAGGAATTCCCGGGACGCATCGACGTGCGCGCGCAGGCGGAAGGCAAAGGCTTCGACAAGCAGGCGAGCTTCCGCCTCGCGCTGACTACTCTGCGCGGCACTCTGCGCAATGAGCCGGTGCGCGCCAGCGGCACGGTGCAGCGCGACGGGAAAACCTGGCGGGTCAGCGACGCGAGGCTCGCGTTCGGCGGCGCCCGCGCCACCCTCGACGGCAAGCTGCTGCGCGACACGATCGATGCACGCTGGTCTGTCCGTGCGCGCGCGCTCGATCGCCTGCTGCCGCAGGCCGGCGGCTCGGTCGAATCGACGGGCACGGCGAGCGGTGCGCTCAAGTCGCCGCACGTGGTCGCGCAGCTGCACGGCGAAAATCTCCGCTACTCGACCTGGCTGGCGCGACAGCTGGATATCGATGCCGACGTCGATGCGGCCGGCGGCAATCCCTCGCGGCTGTCCGTGCAGGCCCGCGGGGTCGGACGCGGCGGGTCGCTGATCGACCGGCTGCAAGTGACGGGCACCGGCCTCGCAACCGATCATCGTATCGCCCTCGACGTGACGGGCTTCCCGGCTCAGCCGCAGCTGGCCGCACCGCACGCGGTGCTGGAAGTCGCAGGCGGCTATGACAAGGAAGTCTGGACCGCGAAGATCACCACCCGGGAGCTGACCACCGGCGCACCGAATCAGCAGCTGCAGGTTCCGCAGCCGGCGACGCTGATAGCGTCGCGCGACCGCGCCCAGCTCGACAATCTCTGCCTGGTCGTCGGGGCCGGCCGGATGTGCGCCGAGGGCAAGTGGCAACGCGCCGGCGCGTGGGAGGGAACCGTATCCGGCTACGAGATTCCGCTGGCATCGGTGCTGCCGCCGAGCGGCGCCGAAGCAGAGATCGCCGGCCGCATCGAAGGCCGCGTGCACGCATTCGGCGCGGCGGGCCAGCCGTGGCAGGGC
The DNA here is from genome assembly GCA_044866955.1 of Steroidobacteraceae bacterium. Taxonomy (GTDB): domain Bacteria; phylum Pseudomonadota; class Gammaproteobacteria; order Steroidobacterales; family Steroidobacteraceae; genus Steroidobacter. The sequence goes on along the minus strand of JBIOUH010000043.1, from coordinate 22,834 downwards.
GAAGCCGGCGCTCGCATCATCGATGCAGCGATCATCTACCGGCCGGCCGGCGCGCAGGCGGAGACACTCAACCTCGGCACCGGCGGTCTCGCCGCGACCGCGAAGCCGGAACGCATAGAATTCTCGTTCGGCATCCAGGCTTTCACCGACACCTTCTTATATGCGAGCGCCCGGCTGCAGCGCGACGGCCGCAACGACATCCTGAATTTGCCGCTGACCGGCGACATGCGGGCGCGCGCCGCGGACGCCAACATCCTGCCGCTGCTGTTCCCCGAGATCGATCACGCTGCCGGCCTGCTGACGGCGAACGCCACGATCGGCGGCACGCTGGCGCTGCCGCAGTTAAACGGCCGCATCGAACTGGCGCGCGGCGAGTTCGATTCGTATCGCGTCAACCTCGCGATGCGCGACCTCGGCGTGGTTGCCGACCTGGAAAACGCTGGCCTGCGTTTCCGCGGCCAGGGACGGGCAGGGGACGGACAGCTGGAAGCCGATGGGCAGCTGACGTGGCGCGGCGGCGAATCGCAGGGCGACCTGCACGTGCGCGGCCAGAACCTGCTGGTCGCCGACCTGCCCGAGTACCGTGTCGTCGCTTCGCCCGACCTGCGCTTCCAGGTCGACGGCAAGCGCATGGATGTCGCAGGAGACGTGAAGATTCCGAGCGCTCGCGTACAACCTGCGCAGCTGACCGGCGCAGTCAAGACTTCGGACGATGCGCGCTACGTCGGCGAGCATCCGGCCGAGCGTGCAGGCTCGTTCGTCGTGCACAGCGAGATCCGCATCGACATGGGCGACGACGTGCGCGTCGACGCGTTCGGTCTGCAAGGGCGCATCGTTGGCGGTGTCGGCACCACGGTGCAGACCGGCGAGACGCCGATCGGCCGCGGCGAGCTCAGCGTCAGCGAGGGCCGCTATGAAGCGTACGGCCAGAAGCTGGACATCAATCGCGGCCGGCTGCTGTTCGACGCCTCGCCGCTCGACGACCCGGGTCTGGACATCGAGGCGCGCCGGCGGATCGAAACCACCGAGGTGGGACTCAACGTGCGCGGCACGCTGCAGGAGCCGCGCCTGACGTTCTTCTCGGACCCGTCGATGACGCAGTCGCAGATCATGTCGTACCTGGTGACGGGTAAGTCGGTGGATTCGATCACGGGCGCCGAAACCAAGAGCATCAGCGCTGCGAGCGACTCGCTGGCCCTGCAGGGCGGCGGGTTCCTGGCATCGCAGCTCGGACGTCGCATCGGCATCGAGGAAGTGGGCGTCGAGAGCACGGTCAACAGCGCGGGCGAGGCGAATACCGCGCTGGTGCTCGGCAAATTCCTGTCGCCGCGACTGTTCGTCAGCTACGGTATCTCGCTGACGGAAGCGATCAACACGCTGAAGCTGCGTTACACCATCAGCGACAAGTGGGTGCTCAAGACCGAGGCCGGCGAGAACCAGAGCGCGGATCTGGAGTACGCGACGGAGAGGTGAGAGATAAGAGAGTCGGGCTGAAGCCCGACGACCTCAATACAGCACAGCGCGCAGCGCCGCGACCAGCGACAGCGGCTGATCCAGCAGCACATGGTGGTGCGACTGCGGAATCGCGATCGGCCCATGACCGTTGCGAAAGCAGCTCACGATGTCATGCGCGTGCTGCCGCGACACAATCGCACTCGCGTCGCCATAAATAAACGTCACGGGTGCCTCGATCGCTCCGAGGATGTCGCGCGCTTTGGCGTCGTCGTGCTTCGGCATCAGCCGCTCGTCGAACTTCCAGGTCCAGCCGCCTTCGATTTCCTTGAGCGAGTGCCGCGCAACGTAGTCGAGGATGTACGGCGCGGTGCGATTCTCCGGCGGCACGAGCCTGAAGCGCGCGCGGGCGGCCTCGAACGTCGGGTAGACGCGCCGCGGGCCGATCTCGAACGGCCGCGTCGAGCGCTTCTCGTCGTCGAGCCGCATGTGGCTGTCGATGATGACCGTCCGGGTGACGCGCTCCGGAAACTCCGCGCTGGCGCGCGCGACGCGCCCGCCGCCGAAGCTATGTCCGATCAGCGTCGCCTTCCCGATGCCCGCGTGATCGAGCACGCCGATGATGTCGTGCGCAAACCCGAGCGGCGGGTATTCCGGCCGGCTGCCGCTGTCGCCCATGCCCGCGAAGTCGAGCGAGACGATACGGAAGCGGCTCAGAAAGAACGGCGCGATGAAGCTCCACCAGCGTGCGTGCGCGCGAAAGCCATGTGCAAACAGCAACGCCGGCTTGTGCGTGTCCGCCGCGTTCCACGACAGATAGTGGATCGGCGTTCCATCGACCTGGGCAAAGCGCGATTCGGCAGGCGCGGCGATCGCCCGGGTGAACCACTCGGGGGCGGCAGTCTGATCGGACATTCAATCGAACTCGGTCGGCCAGTCGGGATTCTTGTGATGCTCGTACATGCGACGGATCTGCGCGGCGTTCGAGCGGCCCGTCGACAGCTCCGGCAGCTGCTCCGGCGCGAAGAACTCGACGGCGGTCGTCTCGTAGCTGGTGCGCGCCTCGCCGCCGGTGATCTCGCACAGGAAGAACATCTTCCAGGAATGGAACAGGTACTTCGGATGATTGTGCTTGTTGCGGTCGTACACGGCGGCCAGCTTGGTGACACGCGCCGTGAAGCCCGTCTCCTGCTCGATCTCCTTGAGCACGGCGGAGCTCGGCGTGTCGTTGATGTCGGCCCAGCCGCCCGGCAGCGTCCACTTGCCGTCAGAGCGTTCGCGCACGAGCAGGACGCGATCGTCCCGGAAGATCGCTCCGCGCACGTCCATCTTCGGCGTGGCATAGCCGTCCTCGACGAACCACGCCTGACGCACCGCTTCGGCGCCGACCGCCGCTTGCGACTCGAGCAAGCGGGCGGCGATGTCGCCGATCTCGCGATAGCGCTCGCGGTCGTACTCCTCAACGGTGAAGTGCAGGCCGGTCTGCGACAACGCGAGCAGCCGGCGTGAAAGATCGAGCACCGATGACATGCAGTGAGCTTGGACTGAGATGCGCGTGTGTGCAACCATTCGCGCCCGCCACTTCGTCTGCACCATGAACGACACCGCCCGGGCGCAGCAGCCCTCCGTCATCCCGGCGCGCACCGATCCGCGCGGCCTCGCCGCCGCCGCGTCGGCATTTTTCATCTGGGGATTGTTACCGCTTTATCTCAAGCTGCTGCACGCCGTTCCGGTGGTGCAGATCACCGCGCATCGGCTGGTGTGGGGCTGCCTGTTCGCCTTCCTGTGGCTGTATCTGCGTCGCGAAGTCGGCCAGGTTCGCGCCGCGCTGAGCGACCCGCAAACGCGCTGGCGGCTGTGCGCGAGCGCGACGCTCATCAGCATCAACTGGCTCACGTACGTGTATGGCATCGCCGCGAACCGCGTAGTCGAGACCAGCCTCGGCTACTTCATCAACCCGCTCGTCAACGTGCTGCTCGGCGTGTTGCTGCTCTCGGAGCGGCTCAATGCCACACAGTGGACCGCGGTCACGATCGCCGCCGCCGGCGTCGCATGGCTGACATGGACGGCGGGACATCCGCCGTGGATCTCGCTGACGCTGGCGTTCTCCTTCGGCCTGTACGGCCTGGTCCGCAAGGTCATCAGCGTCGACGCGCTCGCCGGCTTCGCCACCGAGACGCTGCTGCTCGCGCCGCTGGGCATCGCCTACATCGTGTGGTGCGAGATCGCGGGGAACGGAGTCCTCTCGAACGCGGGCCCTGGCCTGTACTCCCTGCTGGTGATCGGCGGGCCGATCACCGCGATCCCCCTGGTGCTGTTCGCCTTCGGCGCCCGGCGCATCCCCTACTCGACCGTGGGACTGCTGCAATACATCGGTCCGACGATCCAGCTGATCCTCGCCGTGTTCGCATTCGGCGAGCCGTTCAGCGGGCCGCGCGTCGCGGGCTTCGTCCTGATCTGGACGGCACTGGCGCTGTACGCCGCCGACGGGGTGTGGCGGGCGCGGAAAATGCCATGACGGCCGCTATTGACAGCGCGTGCATATTTATGCACGATGCGCGCGTTTTTATGCAGACGAGCAATGGCAGCAGAGATTCATCAATCGGTGGCGCGCCGCGCGGCGATTCTCCGGATCATCCGGGAGTCGACCGTGCACAACCAGGACGAGCTGGCGAAGCTCCTGCGCAAGCAGGGGTTCGAGGCCACGCAATCCAGCGTCAGCCGCGATCTGCGTGAGCTCGGCGTAGCCAAGGCCGGCGACCACTACATCCTGCCCGGCGGCGACAGCAGCCTGGCCGGCACCCCATTTGCCGCCGTCGCGAACTTCGTCATGGAAGTGCGCACCGCCGGGCCGTCGCTCACGGTCGTCAAGACCACGACCGGCGCGGCGCAGAGCGTCGCGGTCGCCATCGACGAGTCGAGCTGGAGCGAGGTCGTGGGCACGATCTCCGGCGACGACACCATTTTCATCGCCACCGAGGGCGGTCGCGAGCAGCGCAAGCTCCGCGAGCGTCTGCGCGTCATCTTCGGAATCTGACCCATGAGCGAAGCCTCCCTGCCGGCCGGCAACGAGCCGATTCTTCTCGCTTTCTCCGGCGGCCTGGACACGTCGTTCCTGGTGCCGTGGCTGAGCGCGACCTACAACCGGCCCATCGTCACGGTCACCGTCGACACTGGCGGCATCGATGCACAGGCGGCGAAAGTGCTGGAGCAGCGCGCCCGCGCGCTCGGCGCACAGGACCACGTCCTGGTCGCGGCGAAGCAGCCGTACTTCGACCAGGTGATCAAGTACCTGATCATGGGCAACGTGAAGCGCGGCCAGATGTATCCGCTGTGCGTCGGCGCCGAGCGCGTGATGCAGGCGCAGACCATCGCGGAATACGCGCGCAAGCTTGGCACGAAAGTGGTCGCGCACGGCTGCACCGCAGCCGGCAACGACCAGGTGCGTTTCGAGGTTGCGCTGCGCACGCTCGCGCCGGAGCTGACGATCCTCGCGCCGGTGCGCGACCGCGCGTTCAAGCGCCCGGAGCAGCTGAAGTACCTCGAGGAGCGCAAGCTTTCGATCCCGCCGTATGGCGCGGCCTACTCCGTCAATCGCGGCCTGTGGGGCGTGACGATCGGCGGCAAGGAAACGCTGACGTGCACCGGCAGCATTCCGGATCACGCGTGGGTGCTGTCGAAGAATGCGTTCAGCGAGCCGGAAGCGCCGACCACGCACACGATCGGCTTCGAGCAAGGTGTGCCGGTGAATCTCGACGGCGTGCGGCTCGATCCGGTGCCGCTGATCGAGCAGGTCGAGGAGATCGGTGCGCGCTACGGCGTCGGCCGCGGCATCCACCTGGGCGACACGATCATCGGCACCAAGGGCCGCGTGGCGTTCGAAGCCCCGGCCGCCGAGGTGCTGATCGCCGCGCATCGCGAGCTCGAGAAGCTGGTGATGACCGGCCGCCAGCAGCGCATCAAGGAATTGCTAGCCGGCCCTTATGGCGATCTCGTCCACGAGGGCCAGCACCTGGATCCCGTGTGTCGCGACATCGAGGCGCTGTTCACTGCCTCGCAGGCGCGCGTCACCGGTGAAGTGACCGTGCAATATCGGCCCGGCAGCGCCTTCGTCGCCGGCGTGACGTCGCCCTACTCGCTCATGACCGTGTCAAAAGGCGTGTATGGCGAAGCCGCCGGCGAATGGACTGCCGCCGATGCGCTCGGTTTTTCCAAGATGGTGGGTTTGCCCGGCATGTTCTGGGCGAGGGCAGGACGACAGCAATGAACGCAGTGGTCGCATTTCCGCAGGTTTCAACTATGAAGACCGTATTGGCCGACAAGATCGCTTCCATCACCCAGGCGCTGAACCTGGGTCACGAGTTGCGCGTCGCCACCGCGGACATTCCGTGCGAGGAAGGCGTCGTGCTCGTGGTCGAGATCCTCAACAACAAGTCGACGTACAACACGCTGGAGCTGACCAGCGGCCGCATGGCGAAGCTCGCCAAGGGCGACGTCATCGTCGGCGCGCTCGGCCATCGCCAGGCGCTGTTCGGCTACTCGGGGCACCTGCCGGAGTCGGTGAAAGCCGGCGACGTCATCCAGGTGCTCAACATCGGCGGCGTGCTCGGCATCGTCGACTCCGTAAATCCGGAGAAGGGCCGGCCGTTCGACGCGCGCGTCATCGGCGTGGTGCTGCAATTTCCGTATCTCGGCGAGCGCATCGGCGTCCCCGCGCGAATCGGCTATCAGCGCCTCGACTACAACGCGACGGTGAACACGCGTGGCGTGCCCGTCGTTGCGCTCGCCGGCACGTGCATGGAAGCCGGTAAAACGGCTGCTGCCTGCGCGATCGTCGCGCGCATGCGCCATCGCGGCTTGAACGTGCATGCGTTCAAGGCGACCGGCGTGTCGCTACGTCGTGACATTCTCGCGATGGAAGACGCTGGCGCCCACCGCACCATGATCTTCACGGATCTCGGCGTGGTCACGACCACGGCGAAGACCGGGCCGGCGATCACGCGCGCGCTGCTGACCGAAATGTCACAAGGCGAGCCCGATGTGATTGTGTTCGAGCTCGGCGACGGCATCCTCGGCGCGTACGGCGTCGAGGCGATCCTGTCGTCGCCGGACATCAAGGACGCGCTTTCGTGCGTCGTGCTGTCCGCGAACGATCCGGTCGCCGCGTGGGGCGGCGTGAAGCTGCTGCGCGAGAAGTTCAACATCGAGCCCGCTGTCGTGACCGGTCCTGCGACCGACAACGCGGTCGGCGTGAACATCATTCGCGATCAGTTCAGCGTGCCCGCGTTCAACGCGATCACCGACGGCGCGAAGCTCGGCGACTGCATCATCGACAAGCTCGGCCTGAAGACGAAGCAGCTCGAGACCGAGGAGTCGGAGTGAAGACTCCGGTCATCGTGCTCGGCGGCACCGGCTACGTGGCCGGTGACCTGCTGCGCCTGATCGCCGCGCATCCGCAGCTGGAGCTCAAGGGCGTGCTGTCCGACAGCCAGCCGGGCGAGCTGGTCGCGAAGTCGTTCGTGCATCTCGCCCCGATCTATCCGGAGCTGACGTTCTCGGACCTGGAGACGATCACGAAGCTCGCGGCGACGCTGCCGCAGTCGGCGATCCTCTCGGCCGCGCCGCACGGCGTGGCCGGGAAGCTGATCGATGACTTACTGACGGCCGCCGCAGCGAAAGGCGCAGCGCCGCGCGTCATCGATATTTCCGCGGACTATCGCTATACGACGGCTGGCGCATACGAAGCCGTCTACAAGCACGCGCACGCTGCGCCGTCGCGCATTCCGCAATTCACTTGCGCCGTGCCCGAGCATCTCGATCGGTTGCCGACGCGTCACGTCGCGCACCCCGGATGTTTTGCGACGGCGGTGCTGCTCGCGAGCGTGCCGCTGCTGAAGCTCGGCCTCGCCGAGCCGCGGCTGTTTGCTGCAGGTGTCACGGGAAGCACCGGCTCCGGCCGCACGCCCGGCCCGGGCACGCATCATCCGCAGCGACACAGCGATCTGTACGCTTACAACCCGCTGTCCCATCGTCACACGCCCGAGATCACCGCGCTTGCGAACGCGGCGAGCGGCGTGCAGGCGGAGTTCAACTTCGTTCCGCACTCGGGGCCGTTCGCGCGTGGCATTCACGTCACGGTGCAGGGTCACGCCCGACGGCCGATCAAAACGCCGGAGCTGCTCGATGCGCTGCGCGAGTTCTATCGCGGCCGCCCGTTCGTGCGCGTCGCGGCGGAAATGCCGCATGTCAAAGACGTCGCGGGCAGCAACTACGCGTTCGTCAGCGGCGCCGCCAATGGCTCCACCATTGCGGTGATGTGCGTGATCGACAATCTGGTAAAAGGTGCAGCCGGCGGCGCGATGCAGTGGCTGAATCGGGTGTTCGGGTTCGAGGAGACGACGGGCCTGACGGCGCCCGCTCCGGGTTGGACGTGAGCTGGACATGAGCATGGCAGAGAAGGTCGTATCGATAACCAAGGGGCTGCCGGATCACCTGGCGCCCGTGTTCGCGCAGTTCAACCTCGAAGTGCGCGACGCCGCGGGTGTGTATCTGCATGCGCCAGGCGGCCGCAAGGTGCTCGATCTCTACGGCGGTCACGCCGTGGCTGCGCTCGGGTACGGGCATCCGCGCTGGGTCGAAGCGCTTTCGCAGCAGGCGCGCTCGTTGTGCTTCCAGAGCAATGCCGTGCCGCTCGACGTGCGCCGGCGCGCGGCGACGCGACTCGCAAATTTCTGCGGGCTCGGGCTGGACACGATCTTCTTCGTGAACTCGGGCGCGGAAGCGAACGAGAACGCGCTGAAGCTGGCGTTCAAGATGACCGGCGGCACGCAGGTCATCGCGGTCGAAGGCAGCTTTCACGGGCGGACGGCCGCGGCCGGCGCGCTCACGTGGGGCGCGCAGCAGAAGTGGTATGGCTTCCCGCGCGCGCCGTTCGACGTCACGTTCATCAAGCCGACGGACATCGACAAGCTCGGCACCCTCATCAATGACACCACCGCCGCCGTGATCGTCGAGCCCGTGCAGGGCGTTGCCGGCGCGGTCGACATGCCGAAGGATTTTCTTGCGGCGCTGCGCTTCCGCTGCAGCGAGAACGGCTCGGTGCTCATTTTCGACGAAGTCCAGTGCGGCGTCGGACGCACGGGCTATCCATTCGCGGCCAACATGTACGGCATCACGCCGGACATCATCACGACAGCGAAGGCGCTCGGCGCGGGCTTCCCGGTCTCAGCGCTGCTGATGGCCGATCACGTCGCGTCGTATCTCAAGACCGACACGCTCGGCACGACGTTCGGCGGCGGGCCGATGGCCTGCACGATCGTCGAGACCGTCATCGACATCATCGAATCGGAGAAGCTGCTCGACAACGTGCGACGACGTTCGGCACAGATCCGCGAGCAATGTGTCGTGGGTCCGGTCGTCGCGACTCAGGGCGCCGGACTGCTGCTGGGGCTGCGCACGTCGCGACCAGCGAAGGACGTGCAGGCGGAGCTACTGAAGCTCGACATCCTGACCGGCACGAGCGCGGATCCGAACGTGGTGCGCATCCTCGCACCGTTCGTGCTCGGGGAAGAGCACGTGCACCAGCTGCGGGACGCACTGAAGAAGATCGGGTGATCCATGAACCGCTTCCTCGACCTGGCCGACTTCCCGCGTGAGCAGATCAAAGATCTGCTCGGCCTCGCCGGCCGGCTGCAACAGCATCCGCAGCCGCAGGCGCTCGCGGGCAAGGTGCTCGGCCTGCTGTTCCTCAATCCGTCGCTGCGCACGCTCGCCTCGTTCCAGAGTGCGATGATGCGGCTCGGCGGCACGGCCGTCGTCATCACGCCGGGGCAGGGAACGTGGCAGATGGAAACGCGCTCCGGCGCGATCATGAACGGCGCGGCCGCCGAGCACGTGCGCGAAGCCGTGCCGGTGCTCGCCTCGTACTGCGACGCCATGGGCATCCGCATGTTCGCGGAGGGCCGCAATCTCGCGGCCGATCTCGCCGAGACCGGCTTTCGCATGATGGCGGACCTGTGCGAGAAGCCGCTGGTCAACATGGAATCCGCGATGAGCCATCCGTGCCAGGCGCTGGCGGACTGGCACACGCTGGACGAGCTGCGCGTGCCGGATCGCGGCAAGTTCGTGCTCGCCTGGACGAATCATCCGCGCGCATTGCCGCTCGCAGTCCCCTCCTCGACCGTGCACATGGCTGCGATGCGCGGAATGGAGGTCGTGGTGCTGCGACCCGACGGCTTCGCGCTGCCGGAGCAGATCATGGACAAGGCGCGGCAGGCGGCGAAGGCGTCCGGCGGCGCGGTCCACGAGACCACCGATCGCAACGAAGCGCTCGCGGGCGCGCACGTGATCTACGCCAAGGAGTGGGGCTCGACGCAGCACTACGGCGACAACGAAGCCGATGCGCGTCTGCGGGAATATCTCGGCGACTGGTGCGTCAAGGACAGCTGGTTCAAGACCACGGCCGCCAACTGCCACTTCATGCATTGCCTGCCGGTCCGCCGCAACGTGGCCGTCGCGGACGAAGTGCTGGACGGCAGTCGCAGCGTCGTGGTGCAGGAAGCGTTCCATCGCATGGTCGTGCAGATGGCAGTGCTGTACAGGTTGCTGAAGGGTTAGAGGTTTCCCGATTCTCCTGCGAGGTATCTTCTCCGTGCTCCGTAGCGATCCATCAGTTGCAATCCGCGCACTGCGCAGCGCCGCGCCCTACATCCGCATGTACAAGGGCAAGGTGTTCGTCATCAAGGCGAGCGGCGGCGTGTTCGGCGATCCCGCCACGATGCGCGGGCTCATCGAGCAGGTCGCGATCCTGCACCAGGTCGGCATCCGCGTCGTGCTCGTGCACGGCGGCGGTCCGCAGCTCACGCAGCTCCAGGAGTCGCTCGGCCTGACGCCGCGCATGGTCGCAGGACGCCGTGTCACCGACGGCAAATCGATGGAAGTCACCAGCATGGTGCTGAACGGCCTGGTGAACACGCAGATCCTGGGCATTTGCCGCGAGCTGGACATCGCCGCGGTCGGCGTGAGCGGCGTCGATGCCGGTCTCGTGCGCGCGCACAAGCGTCCGCCGGTGAACGTCGAAGGACAGGTCGTGGACTACGGTTACGTCGGCGACATCGATCTCATCGACGTGAAAGTGCTGCAGCAGTTGCTCGACGACGGCCTGATGCCGGTCGTCAGCCCGGTCTCCGCGGACGACAAGGGCACGCTGCTCAACATCAATGCCGACACGGTCGCGGCGGGCATCGGCGCGGGCCTGAAGGCCGAGAAGCTGATGCTGTGCACCGGCGCGCCCGGCATTCTCGAATCGCTCGACGATCCGCGCTCGATCATCTCGTACTCCGACCTTGCGGGGCTCGCGCGCCTGAAGGCTCAGGGCAGCCTCAAGGACGGCATGCTGCCGAAGGCAAAGGCGATCGAGGACGCGATCCGCGGCGGCGTCCGGCGCGTGCACGTCATCTCGTACAAGTCGCCGGACAGCATCCTCGCGGAAGTGTTCACGAACGAAGGCACGGGCACGCTGATCGTCGAGAACATCAGCGCGCTGTCGCCGGCGGAGCAGCACGGCTGATGAGCCGCTTGTGGGACAAAGGCTCGCAGCTCGACGAGCGTGTCCTGCGCTACACGGCGGGAGAGGATCATGCGCTCGACGATCGGCTCGTCGCCTATGACGTGCGCGCTTCCATCGCACACGCCGAGATGCTGCACGCGCAGCGTCTGATCACTGCGGACGATTTCAAAGCCATCGCGCAGGGCCTGACCGAGATCGGCAAAGCGCACGCCGAAGGCAAGTGGCGTGTGCAGCTCGAGCACGAGGACGGACAGACCGCCCTGGAGAATCTGCTGGTCGAGAGCATCGGCGAGGCCGGCAAGCGCGTGCATCTCGGCCGCTCGCGCAACGATCAGGTGCTCACGGCGTTGCGGCTGTATTTGCAGGATGCGCTGAGCGAGCTGGAGCAAGGCGCAACCGCGGTTGCCGCCGCGCTCGATGACGTCGGCAAGCGTCACGCAGACGTGCAAATCCCCGGCTACACCCACATGCAGCAGGCGATGCCGAGCTCGGTGGCGTTGTGGAGCGGTGGGTTCGCAACGGAATTCCGCGACGACGCGACAGGACTGCGTCAGTGCCTGCGACGGCTCGACAAGAATCCGCTCGGGTCGGCGGCAGGATACGGCGTCTCGACCGTACCGCTCGATCGCGAGCACACTCGTGCGGCGCTCGGCTTCGCTGAGGTGCACCAGCCCGTCACGGCCGTGCAACTCTCGCGCGGCAAGGCCGAAGCGCAGGTAGCATTCGAGATCGCTCTCGTGATGCAGGACGCGGGGCGGCTCGCCGCGGATCTGCTGCTGTTCTACACGCAGGAGTTCTCGTTCGTGGAACTGCCGGACGCGTTCACGACCGGCTCTTCGATCATGCCGCAGAAGCGCAACCCGGACGTGTTCGAGCTGATCCGCGGACGCACGGCCGCCGCAGCGGCAGCGCTGAGCGAAGTGCTGGGCATCGCCGCGAAGCTTCCTTCCGGCTATCAGCGCGATCTGCAGCTCATCAAGGCGCCGCTGTTCCGCTCCATCGACCTGTGCCTCGCGACGCTCGCGATCCTCGCCGCGGCGCTGCCTGGCGTAAAATTCCGCCCCGACAGGATCCGCCTCGATCCGGCGATCCATGCAGCCGAGGCCGCGAACGAGCTGGTGGTGAAGGAAGGCCTGTCGTTCAGGGAAGCGTATCGAAGAATTGCCGAGAAACTGAAGACGTGAGGAACTGGAAGCGGTTAGCGGTTAGTGCAGAGAAGACCGGAAGCGCTCTCCACGTCGCGTTACACTGCGACTCCTTTCCGCACCAGCCGCTATCCGCCAACCGCTAACCGCTTCTCTCCGACATGATCTGGTTCCGTCCCTACACGCTCGAGCACCTGCGCTTCTTTCACGCCAGTCTGCCGCGGCACCTGGGCATCGAGTTCACCGACATCGGGCCCGATTTCCTGCGCGCCCGCATGCCCGTGGACGAGCGTACGCGGCAGCCGTTCGGCATCCTGCACGGCGGCGCCTCCGTGGCACTCGCAGAAACGCTCGGCAGCACGGCGGCGGGCCTCGTCGTCGATCCCGACAAGTACCGCGTGGTCGGTCAGGAGATCAACGCCAATCACGTGCGCGCAGTGAGCGAAGGATTCGTCATCGGCACGACGCGCCCGCTGCACGTCGGCAAGCGCAGTCACGTCTGGGAGATCCGCATCGAGGACGAGCAGGATCGCCTGGTGTGCATCTCGCGCATCACCATGTTCGTGATGGAAAGACCTGCAGGCAGCTAGCCGGCGGCGGGTTCTATATACTTCCGCGATGCTTCCGCGGACGAAATTCCCCTTGCTTGCAGTCTTTGCAGCGCTGTCACTGACAGCCGCCGGCTGCGGACTGAAAGGCCCGCTGTACCGGCCCGACGAGGCGCGCAGCGAAAGCGTCACGCCGGCGCAATCTTCCGGGACGTCCGAGGACACGTCGAAGAAGAAGGACAGCACCCCGCGCGGCACACAGCCGAACGAGCAGAACGAGCCGCCCGTCTCGCCGCCCGATCCCGATCGCGGCGCCGTCCCGCCGGACCGTTGATGAACGCGCGGCGCAAGCTCGTCCTCGTGGACGGTTCAGGCTATTTGTATCGCGCGTTTCATGCGCTGCCGCCGCTGCAGAACTCGCGCGGCGAGCCGACCGGCGCCGTGCTCGGCGTCGTCAACATGCTCAACAAGCTGTGCCGCGAGGAGACGCCCGAGCTGATCGCAGTGGTTTTCGACGCGCCGGGCCGCACGTTCCGCGATGAGTTGTTCGAGCAATACAAAGCAACGCGCACGCCGATGCCCGACGACCTGCGCTCGCAGCTGCAGCCGCTGCTCGACTGCGTCGAAGCCATGGGTCTGCCGTTGCTGCGAATCAGCGGCGTGGAAGCTGACGATGTGATCGGCACGCTCGCGAAGCAGGCGGCTGCGCAGGACTTCGAGGTCCTGATCTCGACCGGCGACAAGGACATCGCGCAGGTGGTCAGCGATCGCATCACGCTCGTGAACACCATGTTCGACTCGCGCCTGGATCGCGAGGGCGTGAAGACCAAGTTCGGCGTCTGGCCCGAGCAGGTCATGGACTATCTCGCGCTCATCGGCGACGACATCGACAACATCCCGGGCATCGACAAGGTCGGGCCGAAAACCGCGGCGAAATGGCTGAACGAATACGGCACGCTCGACAAGCTCATCGAGAATGCCGCCGCGGTAACCGGCAAGGTCGGCGAAAACCTGCGGGCGGGGCTGCAGACCCTGGAGCTGTCGCGCAAGCTCGCCACGATCGACTCGAACCTGAAGCTCGATTGCAACCTGGAATCGCTCGTGCGCCGCGAGCCGGACAAGCAGCGTCTGCGCGAGCTGTACACGCGCCTCGAATTTCGCGCGCTGCTGCGTGCGCTCGAAGGCGGCGCGGCGGCGAGTGGCGCCCCGATGGACGCGCCGCCGGTGGTGGAATCGGCAGCAGCCGGCGCAAGACCGCCCGCAAACTACGAAACGATCCTGACGACCGCGGATCTGCAGCGCTGGATCGGGCAGCTCAAAACGGCTGAGCTCATCGCGCTGCACGTCGAGACGACATCGTTCGACTACATGGAGGCGGAGATCATCGGCCTCGGGTTCTGCGTCGAGGCAGGCACAGCCGCCTACGTGCCTCTGCTGCACGACTACGCGGGCGCGCCTCAGCAGCTCGCTGCGAGCGATGTACTGCAGGCATTGCAGCCGCTGCTCGAAAACGAGCAGCTCGCGAAGATCGGTCATCACCTCAAGTACGGCGAGCACGCACTGAGGCGCAAAGGCATCGAGCTGCGCGGCATGCGCTTCGACTCGATGCTCGAGTCCTACATCTGGAACAGCACGGCCACGCGTCACGAGCTGGACGCAGTGGTGCGGCGCTATCTGGGCTTCGACCCGATTCACTTCGAGGACCTGACCGGGCGCGGTGCGAAGCAGATTCCTTTCAGCCAGGTCGCGCTCGACAACGCCACGAAGTACGCCGCGGAGGGCGCAGACGTCGTCATGCAGCTGCATCGCGTGCTGTGGACGAACATTTCGAGCATGCCGCCGCTGCAGTCGCTGTACGAGCAGATCGAGCAGCCGCTCGTGCCGGTGCTGTTCCGCATGGAGCAGGCGGGTGTGCTCATCGACGGCGAGTTGCTGCGCCAGCAGAGCCTGGAGCTCGCGCACCACATGCGAGAGATCGAAGGGCGCGCGCACGCCGCGGCCGGCGGCCCGTTCTCGCTGGATTCGCCGAAGCAGCTGCAGGATGTCCTGTACGGCAAGCTCGCCTTGCCGGTGCTCGCCAAGACAGCGACCGGGCAGCCCTCAACTGCGGAAGCCGTGCTCGAAGAGCTCGCGGAGAAAGGCCACGAGCTGCCGCAGCTGATCCTCGACTATCGTGGCTTCGCCAAGCTGAAATCCACGTACACGGACAAGCTGCCGCTGCAGATCAATCGCACCACGCAGCGCGTGCACACGTGCTATCACCAGGCGGTGGCTGCGACTGGCCGGCTCTCGTCGATGGAGCCGAACCTGCAGAACATTCCGATCCGCACGCCGGAGGGCCGGCGCATCCGCCAGGCGTTCGTCGCGCCGCCGGGCTGGTGCATCGTCGCCGCCGACTATTCGCAGATCGAGCTGCGCATCATGGCGCACCTGTCGGGCGACACCGGCCTGCTGAACGCATTCGCCGAGGAGCGCGACATTCACCAGGCGACCGCTGCGGAAGTTTTCGCAGTGCCGCTCGAGCAGGTCAGCGGCGATCAACGGCGCACCGCGAAGATGATCAATTTCGGCCTGATCTACGGCATGTCGGCGTTCGGTCTCGCGTCACGGCTCGGGATCGAGCGCAGCGAGGCGCGGCGCTACGTGGATCTGTACTTCGAGCGCTATCCGGGCGTGCGCCGCTACATGGACGAGACGCGGCAACAGGCCCGCGAGCGCGGCTACGTCGAGACGGTCTTCGGCCGGCGTCTCTATCTGAACGACATCGCCTCGCGCAACGCCGCCCTGCGACAAGGCGCGGAGCGCGCTGCAATCAACGCGCCGATGCAGGGCACCGCCGCGGACATCATCAAGCGCGCGATGATCGAGGTCGATCGCTGGCTGAGCACGTCGCGCATTCCGGCCCGGCTGCTCCTGCAGGTGCATGACGAGCTGGTGTTCGAAGTGCAGCGCGAGGCGGCCGATGAGCTGATGGGCCGCGCGCGCGAGCTGATGAGTAACGCGGCGCAGTTGCGTACGTCGCTCAAAGTGGACGTCGGCTCGGGCTCGAACTGGGACGAAGCTCACTGATTACGCGGTGCAGACGAGCCTGTTCGGCGAGGTTCAATTACCGTTCAGCTGAGTCCGGCATGCTCTGCCCCGCAAATCCTTCTTAGACACGGAGATCTCACGCATGCGTAAAACCATCCTGTTCGCTGTGGCGCTGTTGGCCCTGCCGGTGCTGCCGGCGGTCGCTGCCGACAACGGCTTCTACCTGGGAGCCTCGGTCGGCCAGGCGAACCTGAAGATCGACGATCTCAGCGGCAACACGCTCAGTGACGACGACTTCGACGGCGACGACCTCGCGTTCAAGCTCATTGCCGGCATCCGCCCGCTCGACTGGCTCGGCGTGGAAGCTGCGTACGTCAATTTCGGCGAACCGGAAGATACGGTGGTGGGTACGAAGCTGCAGGCAGACGGTGACGGCATTTCCGCCTTCGCAGTCGGTTTTCTGGCCACGGGCCCGGTCGATCTGTTCGCGAAAGTCGGCCTGATTTCCTGGGACAGCAAGATCTCGGGCAGCTTCGACGACGACGGCACGGACCTCGCCTACGGCGCCGGGGCGCAGTTCCGTGTGCTGGGCCTGTCGGTTCGCGCCGAATACGAGAAGTTCGATATCAGCGACGTCGATCTCGACATGATCTCCGTCGGAGTGACGTATACGTTCCTGTGATGCGCAGATGCCGATAGCACTGCGTTGATTTGCGCACAAGGCGCCGGCGCCGCTGTTGTCGATGTGCAACGGCGGCGCCCGATGCGGCGCGATTACTGGCTTTGCGGCGCGGTTTTCACCGCACACTTCCCCCGTCGCCATCGAGCGACCAAAGCCTTGAACTTCATGAATGTTTCTTCACGTTCTTCCCCCCGAAAACGGGCGGAACTTTAGCGGAACGCAGGCGTCTCAACCTTCGAGCGTCGGCCAGGACGCTCCCGTTTCGCTGACCTCCCTGAGTGAAACGGTTAACCCGGTCCATCCCCATGCCGGGTAACACTGTCCCGGTGGCTCTTCGGAGCCACCGGGCTTTTTTTTGGTCTAGGCGGCCGAAGCCCCTGCGGCGGCGCCCGGCGAAAGCGTGGCTTTCGCCGAGCTATTTTTTCGCCTGCAACATTCGGAGTACTTCGCGTCGGGCATCGTCGACGCCGGTCTTTGCGACGGCGGAAAAAAGCTGCACCGTGGCCACGCCTTCGACTGCCGTGCGCACTTGCTTGAGCACCGTGTTCGCCTCGCTGCGATTCAGCTTGTCCGCCTTGGTCAGCAGCACGTGCACCGCCAGGCCGTTCGCCCGGCTCCAGTCGAGCATCTGCACGTCGAAGTCGGTGAGCGGCCGCCGCGAGTCCATGACGATGACGAGCCCGACGAGCGTGGCGCGCGCCTCGACGTAGCGGGTCAGCAACTCCTGCCAGTGCTCCCTGATGCGCTCCGGCACTTTCGCGAACCCGTAGCCCGGCAGATCGACCAGGCGCTGCGCGCCCTCCAGGGCGAAGAAATTGATCAGCTGCGTGCGGCCCGGGGTCTTGCTGGTGCGGGCCAGATCCTTGCGGCCGGCGATGGCGTTCAGCGCGCTGGATTTGCCGGAGTTGGAGCGCCCGGCGAAAGCGACTTCGGCGCCTTCGTCGGCCGGGAACTGCCGCGGCTGCCAGGCGCTGCCGATGAATTTGGCTTCGGGAAACTGCGGCATTTCCGTAAGGTTCGGGGGGTTCTGGGGCCGGGAGGCGGCGCGGGGCCGCTAGTGTACAATTCCGCGCCTTTTGCGCACTGGCCGGTGTTGGAGTCTCGAATGAAGAAGGTTGCCGTTATCGTCCCGCTGTTTGCGCTGAGCTGTCTCGGCGCAGGCGCCGCGCTCGCGGCCGGCTCCGCCGAGAAAGGGGAATCCAAGGCGACGGCGTGTATCGCCTGCCACGGCGCACAAGGCAACAGCGCGAACCCGGAATGGCCGGTGCTCGCCGGCCAGCATGAGCAGTACATCCACAAGCAGCTGCAGGCCTTCAAGAACGGCGCGCGCAAGAACCCTCTGATGACCCCGATGGCGATGAGCCTGTCGGACGACGACATGGCGGACCTCGGCGCCTACTTCTCGGCGCAGAAGCCGGCGGGCAAGGAGACCGAGGCGGCGAAGCTGCAGCTCGGCCAGCGCGTCTATCGCAGCGGCGATCCTAAAACCGGCGCACCGGCCTGCGCCTCGTGTCACGGGCCGACCGGCGCCGGCAATCCGCCGGCACAGTACCCGGCGCTGCGCGGTCAGTACGCGACGTATGTCGCCGCTCAGCTGCGCGCTTACCGCGCCGGCACCCGGCAAACCGACCCTAACCAGATGATGCGCAACGTCGCGAGCTCGATGTCCGACGAGCAGATCGATGCCGTCGCGTCGTATGTGCAGGGCCTCCGCGAAGTCCGGTGATGGCATGAACAAGGTTCTTGCCGCCCTGCTGCTCGCGGTGATCTGCATCGGTTCGGGCGCCTGCAGCAAGCAGCAGCCAGCTGCGCCATCGCAGCCGTCGGCATCGCAGCCCTCGCAGCCGCAACCGGCGAATGCACAGCAGCCCGCCGCTCAGGCGGATGCGCCCGCTGCCACCGAGGAATCCGCATCGACCGCGCCCACGGAGACCGTGAGCGAGACAGAAGATGCGCCGCAGGCCCCCGATCAGCAGACGCCAAGCGGCTTGCAGCCGACCCTGCGTCTAGGCGACCCGATCGCCGCGCTGCCATCGTCGGAGCGCTTGAAGGAAGGCACCACGTATCGGCGGGTCGTGCCGGCGCAGCCGACCAGCGTCGCGCCCGGCAAGGTCGAAGTCGTGGAGGTGTTCTGGTACGGCTGCAGTCACTGCTTCGAGCTCGATCCTGCGATCGAGTCGTGGCGCAAGAAGGGCAAGCCGGGGTACGTCGAGTTCACGCGCGTGCCGGGCATGTGGAACGACACGCTGCGGATTCACGCGCGGCTGTATTACGCCACCGAAGCGCTCGGCAAGCTCGAAGAGCTGCACACGGCGATCTTTCGCGAGATTCACGTCAACAAGAATCCGCTGACGACCGTGGAGCAGATGAAAGGGTTCTTCAAGCAGCACGGCGTGAATCCCGAGGAGTTCCAGAAGGTGTTCTCGTCGTTCGGCGTCGAGTCGAAGCTGCAGCGCGCCGACTTCCTCAACCGGCGCTACGGGATCACCCAGGTGCCCACGGTCATCGTGAACGGCAAGTACCTCACCGATGAGCTCATGGCCGGCAGCGAGCGCGGGCTGTTCGACGTCATCGACGACCTCGCCGCGCATGAGCACGGCGGCTGAGCGCGAGCGCCGGTAACCCCCGCGTCCACCGGCATGCTCAACATCTTCATCCAGCAGCCGCAGGGCCTCGCGCGCACGACGCCGGGCTCGCCGCCGAGAATCCCCGAAGAAGCGATCTGGCTCGACCTGCTCGAGCCGACGCCGGAAGAAGAGAAGCTGGTGGAAGCCGCGCTCGGCGTCGACGTGCCGACGCGCGAAGAAATGAAAGAGATCGAGACCTCGAACCGGCTGTACGAGGACAACGGCGCGCTGTACATGACCAGCACGGTTGCGGCGCAGCTCGACACCGATCGGCCGGTCAGCATGGCCGTCACGTTCATCCTTTCCGGCTCGCGCCTGGTGACGAACCGCTATCTCGACACCAAGCCGTTCCAGCAGTTCATCGCGTACGCCGAGAAGCACCCGGCCGCGTGCACCACTCCGCTGGCGTTGCTCGCGGGCATCATGGAAGCATTCACGGAACGCATCGCCGACGTGCTGGAGCGTGTGGGCGGCGACCTCGACAACCTTTCCGGCGGCATCTTCGCGCAGCGCGGCAACGGCACGCCGGACAGCCGCGACCTGCGCCGCATGATCGAGCGCATCGGCTTCAACGGCGAGCTCAATTCGAAGTCGCGCGAGAGCCTGGTCAGCCTCGGTCGGCTGCTGATGTTCGTGCAGCAATCCGCGCCCATGACCGGCGAGCAGCGCGACCGCTTCCATTCGATCAGCCGCGACGTGACCTCGCTGTCCGACCACGCCAGCTTCCTCGGCACCAAGTCCTCGTTCCTGCTGGAGGCGACGCTCGGCCTGATCAACATCGAGCAGAACAACATCATCAAGATCTTCTCGGTCGTCGCGGTGATGCTGATGCCGCCGACGCTGGTGGCGAGCATCTACGGCATGAACTTCCATTTCATGCCCGAGATCGGCTGGCACCTCGGCTATCCGTGGGCGCTGCTGCTGATGCTCGTCTCCGGACTCGTGCCTTATCTGTTTTTCCGACGCCGGGGGTGGTTGTAGTGGCGCACACGATTAGCAGCATGGCGCTGTTCTGCGATTTCGAGAACATCGCGCTCGGCGTGCGCGACGCGAAGTTCGCGAAGTTCGACATCGACCGCGTGCTGGAGCGCCTGCTGCTGAAGGGCAGCATCGTCGTGAAGAAGGCGTACTGCGACTGGGAGCGCTATCGCGAATTCAAGGCGCCGATGCACGAGGCGTCGTTCGAGATGATCGAGATTCCGCACGTGCGCATGTCCGGCAAGAACTCCGCCGACATCCGCATGGTCGTGGACGCGCTCGACCTGTGCTACACCAAGGAGCACGTCGACACGTTCGTGATCATCAGCGGCGACTCGGACTTCTCGCCGCTGGTCAGCAAGCTGCGCGAGAACAACAAGTTCGTGATCGGCGTCGGCGTGAAGAGCTCGACCTCGGATCTGTTGATCGCGAACTGCGACGAGTTCATCTACTACGACGACCTGGTGCGGCAGGAAGAGCGCAAGAAGCAGCAGCGCACGCGGCGCAAGCCCGCCAAGACCGCCGCGACCGAAGCCGCCAGGGAGCACCAGCCGAAGGCGGAGAAGAGCGAAGAGGACCGCAAGCAGGAAGCGTTCGACCTGCTGCTCGACACGATCGACGCGCTCGCCGAGGAGCGCGACCAGGACGAGAAGATCTGGGGCTCGATGGTCAAGCAGGCGCTCAAGCGCCGCAATCCGGGCTTCAACGAGAGCTACTACGGCTTCCGCACTTTCAGCGACCTGCTGGAAGAAGCGCAGAACCGCAAGCTCCTGACGCTCGAGCCCGACCAGAAGTCCGGCGGCTACGTCATCAAGAAAGTCACGGAGTGAATTCGAGGTCCGCGATCAGCGGCAGGTGATCCGAGCCCAGCGACGGGCCGAGCCGCACGTCGGTGCTGCGCCAGTGGCGCGAAACCCAGCAGTGATCGATGCGGATGCCGAGCGGCGGAAACTGCGCAGGCCACGAAGGCGCGAGGCCGTGCCCGGCGGCCGAATCGCTCAGGCCCGAACGTTCCAGCGTGCCGCGGAAGTGCCGCGACCACGGCGTGATGTTGAAATCTCCCGCGACGATCAGCGGTTCGTCGTGCGCCGCCGCGAACGTCGCGATGCCGGCGAGCTCGGTGTTGCGCAGCCGCGAGTTCGTCGGCCCGAGCGGCCAATGCAAATGGGCGCCGAGCACCGTGATGGGCGTGCCGCGCCAATCGAGCGTCACCCGCGCTGCCAGCACTCCTCCTTCGGCAAGCGGCAGCGATTCAGCCGAGACGATCGGCCACCGCGCAAAGATCACGACCCCGTGCGGCCGCGGCTCGTTGAACGAGTGCGGATAGGAAGTCAGGTACTCGCCGAGCCGCTGCGCTTCCTGCCGGTCGCGCTCTTCGAGCACGATCACGTCGGGCTGCGTCTTCTCCAGGAAACGGCCGATCGCGGCGTAGTCGCGATTGCGAAACCAGGTGTTGAACGTGACTACGCGGAAGCTCGGCGATCCCGATTCGGCGCGCGCAGTCTGCACGCCCATGTAGCTGACGATCGGAATCGCGGCGAAAACGGCGCCCAGTGCCGACACGGCTCCGAGCAACGGTGCACGCAGCGCGAATAGTGCGATCGCTACAACGAGGAACAGCAGCGCGTACTGCACCCGAAAGTGCGAGAACAAATCGAGTGGCCAGGCGTAGCGACCGAGCATCGCAGCAAGCAACGCACACCAGAGCGTGATCAGGCTCGCGACAGCGAGGCGCCGGCGGAGCACGACGCGCGGATTACATCATCGCCTTCGCCGGCATACGCCAGCGTTGGCTCGCAGTGCGCCCGGACGCGTAGTAGAGCTCGACGCGGCGCACGCCCTTCACACGGCGCGTCGAACGGCGAACTTCGCGCAGCAGCCGCAACAGCAATTGCTCGCCGGAGCGCTCGCCGCCGCTCGCGTACTGTGCATCGATGCTCAGGTGCATCACGGTGACGTGCTCGACATCCTGGCGTGTATAGACAGCTACACCGACGGGTCGACCCGAGTGGTCCAGCGCGAACAGCGACTGAACGTCGGGCATGCCCTTCATGTAAATGCGCAGACGATCGCGGTCCGCGACGATCTCCGGCGCGCCGAATTTCTCGATCGCATCGGCAATGCAATCGCTGACGCGATCCTGGCAGGCATTGAAGAACACCAGTCTTTCGAGCGCAGCGCGCTGTGCAACGGGTACATATGATTTGAATTCTGTCGTTGCGCTCATGAGGTCCCTACTCAACGCCAAGCCGGGCCGAAGTGCCGCCCGATAATGAGCGGGCCGAAAAAGCTTGTCGAGCGCGAAAAAACTGCTGCAGGCGCGTAAATGCGGGCATCTGCATCGAACGTGAGGCTCTGTCGCGAAAACACGTCAGGAGCTTGCCAGCCCGGCCTTGGCCTGCAATTCAATATGTTGCAAGCGCTCTGCCGGGCCCGCAGGCTCGGCAGCCGGTGCCAGTGTTGCAGTCGATCCACAGCGATCGGACCCTCGATGACCGCCGTTTTCGCAAGGCGGACGGCGTAAGACGGCAACCGGCAGGGGATTCAGTTTTTTGCGCAGTTTCCTCTCAGGCCGGGGCCGCTGAATCGCAGCGCCAAGTGCGCGAAACTTTGAACTGGCGCAAGTTTTTGTGCTTAAAAACCGGGAACTGGTTCGAGCGCTGCCAAAACGCTTATTGTCAGATAGCGCCATAGTTGTAAGCCGGGGCGACACCTGCTCGCGTCGCCACCAAACGGCGCGCTGCATCGCACAGGGGAATTGTTCATGGGCATTCTGGATCTGGGTCGGTACAAGGGAATCGTGT
>JBIOUH010000042.1:0-9751 GCA_044866955.1 Steroidobacteraceae bacterium | reverse complement strand
ACCATCGCCATCGTGCCGCCGACGAAGAACATCAGCAGGCTGAACAGCAGGTACATCGTGCCGATGTCCTTGTGATTGGTCGCGAACACCCAGCGGCGCCAGCCCTTGTCCGGGCCGTGGTGGTCGTGATGATCCTCTTCGTGATGGTCGCGCGCCGGGGTGCCGGGCTGATGATGCGCAATGCTGCTGCTGGTCGTCATGAACTCTTACTCCGCCGCGTTCGCCGTCTTCGTCCCGTCCTGCTGCGTCTTCAGCCAGCTGTCGTAATCCGCCTGCGAGCGGACGTCGACCACCACCGGCATGAAGCCGTGATCGCGGCCGCACAGCTCGGCGCACTGACCGCGATAGATGCCGACCTGGTCGGCGCGGAACCACAGTTCGTTGACGAAGCCCGGGATCGCGTCCTTCTTCATGCCGAACGCCGGCACCCACCAGGCGTGGATGACGTCGCCCGCCGTCAGCAGGACGCGCACTTTCTTGCCGGCCGGGACGACCAGCGGATGATCGACATCGAGCAGATAGTTGGGCACCGACTTCGGGTCGATGCCGGAATCGAGCTGCCGCGCCGCATTGCTGTCGCGCGCGAGCGAAGAGAAGAACTGCACGTTCTGGTCGAGGTATTCGTAATGCCAGCGCCACTGGTAGCCGGTGACCTTGATGGTCAGCTCGGAGTTGCGCGTGTCCTCGATGCGCACCAGCGTGGCGGCCGCCGGCACCGCCATCGCCACCAGGATGACGATCGGAATGACCGTCCAGACGATCTCGGCGCGCGTGGAGTGGTCGAAGGTGGCGGCGACCGCGCCCTGCGAGCGCCGGAATTTCACGATCGAGTAGATCATCACGCCGAACACCGCGACGGCGATCACCACGCAGACCCAGAAGATCAGCATGTGCAGAGCGTGGATGCGGCGGCTCAGCTCCGTGACGCCGACCGGCATGTTCAGCTCCCAGGCCGCGAACGCTGCCGCGGGCAGGCTGGCCAGGACCGCGGCCAGTGCGCATTTGACGATCTTCACCATTGACGCGAGTGCTCCAATTTCAGCCGCGATCGCACCCCACGCTTTTGTTGCTTGAGCTAAAGCGCGGGCGGTTCGTTCACATTCCCCACCAGTTGCTGGAGACGCGTCGCCAGGCTTTGGCGCGCGTCTTCTGTGAGAAACCTGCCCACTTCGCAGACGCGGCCGCGCGACTCGAGCATGAGCCGGCTGGGTGCAGCGCCGTTTGCGGGGTGCGGAGTGTAACCCTCGACCCATGTCGAGGAAATACCGAGAAATGTTCGCCGCGCGCATCGATGCGCCGGATCGTGATGCGCTCCTCGTCGATCTCGATCGTCTCGCGCTTGCTTCCCTCGCGCAGGGAAGCCCGGACGGCCCACGCCAGCAATCCGATTTCGAGGCCGGCGAACGGCAACACCGGCCAGAATCCCTGGGCGGCGAACACGCCCGCGATCGCGAAGCAGGTGCCTGCGACGACTGCGATGAACGCGCGCGCGCTCGACGGCGTCAGCGAGCAGCGCGGCGTCAGGACGAGGTAGTGCGGCGCACTCATACAATCAAGCAAAGTTGAATCATCCGCGTTAGGAGTCGCAGCTGAGTCGCTTCGATCATCAAAATAAATTAACCTTTACGGCGCGTCCGCAGAGCGTCGATCGGCACCAGCACTTCGTCGCCCGCGCGGCGCGATCTGCGCTCCGCCGGCGACCACGCGTGACCGTGGATGACCTCAACGCTGACGTGCAAAGGGCCGTTCCGGGTCAGCGCTTCGCTACGCGCCAGGACGGCGCCGCCACGCGCCCGACCGGTGAGGCCGTGGCTGCGTCCCGCTGCGACGTTGCGCGCACCGCTGCCGCGAAGATCGGCGAGCAGTGCATTGAGGCTGGGGAAGGTGACAGTCAGACGTTCGGTGTCCATGACCGGCTCCGCGAACCCCGCTCGCAGCAATGCGTCGCCGAAGTCGTGCATATCGATGAACCGGTGCACGTGCGGGACGTCATCGATGCCGCGCCACAGCTCGCGCAACTCCTTCAGGGTGTCGGGCCCGACGGTCGTGAAGGTGAACAGGCCCTTCGGCCGCAGCACGCGCGAGACCTCGGAGAATACAGCGTCCGGATCGTGGCACCACTCGACCAGCAGATTGCTCAGCACGAGATCGACCGAGCCGGTCCGCAATGGCAGCCGATGGGCGTCGGCGCATACGGGCACGAACCGCCGCAGCAGGGATTGCTGGCGGGCGCTTGCGCGCAGCATCTGCAGGGAAAGATCGAGTGCGATCACCTTCGCGGAGGAGTAGCGGCGTTTGAGCTCGCGGCTCGCATGGCCGGTGCCCGCGCCCAGGTCGAGCACCGTTGCCGGCGCGAGCCGCACGATGTCCAGCCGCTCCAGCAGCCGCGTACGGATTTCCCGCTGCACGGCTGCCGCGGAGTCATAGGTGCGGGCGGCGCGGTCGAATGAGCGCCGGACTACGCGCGGATCGAGGAAGTACTCGTCGGACATGGAAGAGGGCTGTGGGCTGTAGGCTGTAGCCAGAAGAAGATCTCTTCCTTCCGGCTCTGGCTACAGCCTACAGCCTACAGCCTAGACCTCCGAGCTTCTCTCAGGCTGCAAGCCCAGCTCTTTGAACAGATCGCGATCGTGTTGCGTGGCTGGATTGCCGGTCGTCAGCAGCTTCTCGCCGTAGAAGATCGAGTTCGCACCCGCCAGGAAGCACAGCGCCTGCGTTTCGTCGGTCATGTCGCTGCGGCCGGCCGAGAGCCGGACGTGCGAGGCCGGCATCAGCAACCGGGCCACGGCGATGACGCGTACGAAATCCAGCGGTCGGGGCTTCTCCGCGCCGTACAGCGGCGTGCCCGGGACCTGCACGAGCTGATTGATCGGCACGCTTTCGGGGTGCTGGGGCAGCGTCGCAAGAGTGTGCAGCAGCTGCGCACGATCCAGCTCGCTCTCGCCCAGCCCGAGAATGCCGCCGCAACAGACGTTGAGGCCGGCGTCCCGGACCGCTTGCAGCGTATCGAGCCGATCCTGGTAGGTGCGCGTCGTGATCACGTTGCCGTAATGATTCTCCGACGTGTCGAGGTTGTGGTTGTAATAGTCGAGCCCGGCATTCTTGAGCTCGCGCGCCTGCTCCGGCGTCAGCATGCCCAGCGTCGCGCAGGTCTCCATGCCGAGCGCGCGCACGGCGCGGACCATCTCGGCGATCTGCGCCAGCTGCTTCGGCTTGGGGCTGCGATACGCTGCACCCATGCAGAAGCGCGTCGCACCGTTGGCGCGTGCGATGCGCGCTTTCTCGACGACCTCCTGCAGATCCAGCAAGGGCTCGGATTTCAGACCGGTCTCGAAGCGGTTGCTCTGCGAGCAATAGGCGCAGTCTTCCGGACAGGCGCCGGTCTTGATCGACAGCAACGTGCTCACCTGCACTTCGTTCGGATCGAAGTTGGCGCGGTGCACGCGCTGCGCATGAAACAACAGATCCGCGAAGGGCAGCGCGAACAGCTCGCGCACTTCGGGCAGCGTCCAGTCCGTGCGCACTTCGCCGAGCCGCGCGATCAGCTGATCGGTGTGCGTGCATTGCCTGTTGGTCATCGCCCATCCTTCCCGAAAGGCCGCGAACAGCTGGTCTTTCTGCGGCCGTCGCCGCCGGCGCGGCTGCACACTTGCATGCGCCACTGGAGGTCGCATGCCATGCTCGAATCAGTATTCGGAGGCCGCGGGAAGCTGTCAACCACGACTGCAACACTGGGTTGACAAGGGTCGGCGCTGGCTGGAGCTGCTGCTGTGGCCGGCGGCGTGCCTGCTGTGCGGTCGCGCAGGGGGCGGTGATATCGACCTGTGCAACGACTGTGTCGCGGACTTGCCGCGCAACGATTCTGCTTGCACGGTCTGCGCGGAGCCGCTCTCTGCGGGCGGACCGGCGCGCGTGTGCGGCGAATGTTTGCGAGACCCGCCGCCGTTCGTCAGCAGCATCGTGCCGTATCGCTACGCGTATCCGCTGGATCATCTCGTGCGCGGCCTGAAGTTTCGCAACGAGCCTGCGTGCGGGCGAGTGCTCGGCGAGTTGTTCTCACGCTCGGTACTGGCGCGCGGCGAACAGTTGCCCGAAGCGATCGTTCCCGTGCCGCTCGCGGCGCAGCGCTACCGGCAGCGCGGTTACAACCAGGCAAGCGAGCTCGCGCTGGCGATTCGACGCTGCACAGGCGTGGCTGTGAGGACCGACGTGGTCATCCGGCAGCGTGAAACAGCGGAACAAGCAGGACTGGATCGCAAGTCCCGACGCAGAAACGTTCGAGGTGCGTTCCTGGCAGTCGCACCGTTGCGTGCGCGATCCGTCGCGATCCTCGACGACGTCGTGACGACGGGCAGCACGGTGCGCGAGCTTGCAGCAGTCCTGCAGCAATCCGGAGCGCAGAGCGTCGCGGTCTGGGCGATAGCGAGAACGGAAGCTGCTACCTGAAGAGATGGTCGAGGGCGATGCCGATGAACACCGACATGCCGAAGTAGTTGTTGTTGAGGAATGCGCGGATGCAGCGCTCCGGCTGGCGCTCGCGGATCAGCAGCTGCTCGTACAGCGCGAAAATTGCCGCGACGGCGAGCCCGAGGCCGTACCACAAGCCGAGCTTCAGGTCGTGACCGACCAGCCACAGCGCCAGCAGGCTCATCAGCTGCATCACGCCGACGATGAAGCGGTCCGCGTCGCCGAACAGAATCGCGCTCGAGCGGATGCCCAGCTTGCGGTCATCCTCGCGATCGGCCATCGCGTACATCGTGTCGTACGCCATCGTCCACAGCAGGCCCGCGAGGAACAGCACCCACGCAAGCCGCGACGGCATTGTCCCGGTGTGCGCCACAAACGCCATCGGCACCGACCACGTGAACGCGATGCCCAGATACGCCTGCGGGATCGGGAAGAAGCGCTTCATGAAGGGATAGGTGAGCACGAGCACCGCGCCGCCAAGTGTGAACAGCTGTGCAAGCCGGTTAAGAGTCATTGCCAGCCCGAGCGCGATCATCCCGAAGCCCGCGCACAGCGCGAGCGCCTCCACCGGATCGACCTGGCCGGTGACGAGCGGCCGGTTACGAGTGCGCGCGACGTGGCGATCGAAGTTGCGGTCCGCGAAATCGTTCATCGCACACCCAGCCGAGCGCGTGAGCACCACACCGATCACGAATACGATGAACACGTGCGAGTCGGGCCGGCCTTCGGACGAAAGCCACAGCGCCCACAGCACCGGCCACAGCAGCAGCCAGATGCCGATCGGCCGATCCAGCCGCGTGAGCTGCGCATAAGCGCGCGCCTTCGCGGCCGCGCCCGGCAGCACTTCGGTCACGAACGCAGTGGTCGCGAGCTTGTGACCGAACCAGCGCAGCCGGTTGCGCATGCTGTGAGCGGGCGTGCTCACGCGGGGTCCCCGCGAAATCGTTCCACGGCCCTGTCCCACGCGCCGGTGCCTGACGCGATTTCGTGGGGTGCTTTCATCCTTCAGACTTTTCCAAAGCGTTCCCCCTGACCAATCCAGCGGCGCAGCAGCGGCGCTATGTTCGCTTCATTCTCCTTCAGCATCAATTCGGCAGCTTGCTGGACCTGCGGTAGCAGGTCTGCGTCGCGCACCAGGTCGGCGACCCGCATCTGCATCAGTCCGGTCTGGCGCGTGCCGAGCATTTCGCCCGGGCCGCGCAGCTCCAGGTCGCGCCGCGAGATTTCGAAGCCATCGTTGGTCGAGCGCATCACGCCGAGCCGCTCGCGCGCGACCTCGCTGAGGGGTGCGCGATACAGCAGCACGCAGGTGCTCTCGGCGGCGCCGCGTCCGACGCGCCCGCGCAGCTGGTGCAGCTGCGCCAGACCCATGCGTTCCGCATTCTCGATCACCATCAGGCTCGCGTTCGGCACGTCGACGCCGACCTCGATGACCGTGGTCGCCACCAGCAGATCGATCTTCCCTTCCTTGAAGCGCGTCATGATCGCGTCTTTCTCGCGCGGCGCCATGCGTCCGTGCACCAACGCCACCGTCAGTTCCGACAGCGCTTCGGCCAGTGCGGTGGCGGTCGCTTCGGCCGCCTGCGCGTCCAGCTCCTCCGACTCCTCGACCAGCGGGCAAACCCAGTACGCCTGGCGCTTCTGCCGGCACGCATCGCGAATGCGCACGACCACTTCGTCGCGGCGATTGTCGGTCATGGCCACCGTCTTCACCGGTGTTCGTCCCGGCGGCAGCTCATCGATGATCGAGACGTCCAGATCTGCGTACGCAGTCATCGCCAGTGTGCGCGGAATCGGCGTGGCAGTCATGATGAGCTGGTGCGGGAAGCGGCCGGAAACGCGGCCCTTCTCGCGCAACAGCAGCCGCTGATGCACGCCGAAGCGATGCTGCTCGTCGACGATCACCAGGCCGAGCTTCTGGAATTCGACACCTTCCTGGAACAGCGCGTGCGTGCCGATCGCGATTCTCGCAGAGCCCGATGCAAGGTCGGTGAGCGCGCGAGCTCGCGCGGCCGCGTTGCGCTTGCCGGTCAGCATCGTCAGCGGCAGGTCGAACGCGGCGAACCAGTTCGAGAAGTTGCGGCCGTGCTGTTCTGCGAGCAGCTCCGTCGGCGCCATCACTGCCGTCTGGAAGCCAGCTTCGGCTGCGCGCGCAGCCGCAAGTGCCGCGACCACCGTCTTCCCGCACCCGACATCTCCCTGAACGAGCCGCAACATCGGACTCGACTGCGCGAGATCGCGCTCGATCTCCTGCCACGCTCGCAACTGCGCCCGCGTCAGATCGAACGGCAGAGAATCGGCGAAGCGCGCGACCAGTGACTGCGCGCCGCTGCTCTGCAGCGCCCAGCCCGGATCGCGCTGAATCTCGCGACGAAGCAGCCGCAGACTGAGCTGATGCGCGAGGAGCTCTTCGAACGCGAGCCGGCGCTGCATCGGATGACGGCCGATCGCGAGCAGCTCGGTGTCCGCATCCGGCGGCGGACGATGCACGAACTCGAGCGCGGCGCGCAGCGGCGGCAGCTGCAACGGCTCGAGCACCGCCGCGGGAATCCAGTCGCGCAGCGTTCGATATGCGGGCTCGCGTAACGCCATGCCGGTGAGCTGACGCAAACGGCCTTGCTGGACGCCTTCGGTCAGCGGATAGATCGGAGTGAGCGTCTCTTCCGTCGTGCCCACGTCGCTGCCGACGCGTCGATACTCGGGATGCACGATCTCCGCGCCCTCGGGCCCGCGGCGGATCTCGCCGAAGCAGCGCAGCCGCGTGCCGCGCGCGAGTCCTTGCTGCTGGCTGCCCGAGAAATGAAAGAAGCGCAGCGTGAGCGAGCCCGAGCCGTCGCCGATCCGGCACAGCAGCTGGCGCCGTCCACGGAACACGACCTGGCTGAGCAGGACTTCGCCTTCGATGACTGCACGCTCGCCGACCTGCAGCGAGCCGATTGGCGCAACGCGGGTTCGATCTTCATAACGCAACGGCAACAGGAACAGCAGGTCCTGGACCGTCGTGATGCTGAGCTTCGCGAGCTTGCTCGCGAGCGACTCGCCCACGCCGCGCAGCGTCGTGACGGGGCGCAGCTCCGACGACTCAGCGGACGTGCGCTGCGTCGCCGGTGCGGTCACTCCAGCTCCACCACGCAATCGATCTCGACGCGCGCACCCTTCGGCAACGCCGCAACCGCGACCGTGACGCGCGCCGGATACGGCTCGCTGAAGTACTCGGCCATGATCTTGTTGAGCACCGGGAAGTCGGCGAAGTCGAGGATATAGACGGTAACTTTCACGACCTGGGCGAAGCTGCCGCCGGCCGCGGCGACGATCGCTTTCAGGTTCTCGAACACGCGCTTCACCTGCACGTCCATCGGCCCCTGCACCAGCTCGCCGGTCGCCGGGTCCAGCGGGATCTGGCCCGATGCGTACACGGTGCTGCCGACTTTCACGGCCTGTGAATAAGTGCCGATGGCCTTCGGCGCGTTCGCAGTAGCGATGATCGAGCGGGGCATGGGGACCTCGGAAGAAGCGGATGGCGGATAGCGGATGGAACGGAAGACTACGCCAGCATGCGCGTGACGCGCAGCACTTCGGGCATCTTGCGCAGGTTCTTGATGACGTGCGCGAGGTGCTTGCGGTCGCGCACCTGCAGGTCGAATACCAGCGTCGAGGCGTCGCCGTCGCGCTCGTCGACCGCGACGTGCTCGATGTTCGTTTCAGTGGTCGCGATGTTCGACGCGATCGCGGCGAGCACACCCATGCGATTCGCCACGTCGATGCGCACTTCGACGTTGAACAGACGATCGACGTTCGGCTGCCAGGTGACCGAGAGCCACTTGTCCGGCTGCTTGCGGTAGTTGCGCAGGTTGCCGCAGGCCTCGCGGTGGATGACGACGCCGCGGCCGCTCGACAGATACGCCATGATCGGATCGTTCGGGATCGGGAAGCAGCAGCGCGCGTAGCTCACCACCATGCCTTCCGTGCCGGCGATCGCCAGCGCCGACCCATGCGACGGGTCGGCCGCGACGGCAACAGCACCTGCGTCCGCGTCGGACGGCGGCAGCAGGCGCCGCGCGACGAGCGGCGCGAGGCGCTCACCCAGACCGATGTGCTCGAACAGCTCTTCCGAGCCCTTCAGATTGAATTCCGTCGCGACGCTCTGCAGCCGCTCTTCCGGCACCTTCTTCAGTGCCACCGACAGGTCGGCGAGCGCCTGCGTCAGCAACCGCCTGCCCAGCTCCACCGCTTCGGAGTGCTTGAGGCCTTTCAGATAGTGACGGATTGCGGCGCGTGCTTTCGCGGTCACGACGAAGTTCACCCACGCCGGATTCGGCGTCGCGCCTTTCGCAGTGATGATCTCGACGGTCTGACCGTTGCGCAGCGGCGTGCGCAGCGGCACCAGGCGGCGATCGACCTTCGCCGCGACGCAGTGATTGCCGATGTCCGTATGAACCGAGTACGCGAAGTCGACCGCCGTCGCGTTGCGCGGCAGGCGGCGGATCTCGCCGCGCGGCGTGAACACGTAGACCTTGTCGGGGAACAGGTCGAGCTTGACGCTCTCCATGAATTCTTCGGAGCTGCCGCCGTGCGGCATCTCCATCAGGTGCTGCAGCCACTCGCTGGCGCGATCGCGGTAGGTCTTGCCCTGCTCTTCGCCGGTCTTGTACTGCCAGTGCGCCGCGATGCCCGACTCGGCCACGCGGTGCATGTCGTCGGTGCGGATCTGCACTTCGATCGGCATGCCGTTCGGGCCGAAGAGCGTCGTGTGCAGCGACTGATAACCGTTGATGCGCGGAATCGCGATGTAGTCCTTGAAGCGACCCGGCATCGGCCGGTACAGCCCGTGCACCAGGCCGAGCGCGCGATAACAGGTGTCGACGGCGTCGACGACGATGCGGAAGCCGAACACGTCGACGATCGAGGCCAGCGGCGAGCGCTTGCGGCGCATCTTCTGATAGATGCTGTACAGGTGCTTCTCGCGGCCCTCGACCCGGCCCTTCACGCCGGCCTTTTCCAGCGCGCCGCGCAGGTTGTCCGCGATCTTGCCGACGAACTGCTTCTGGTTGCCGCGCGCGCGCTTCAGCGCTTTCTCGATGATGCGGTAGCGGCCCGGGTACAGCGCCTTGAAGCCGAGCTCCTCGAGCTCCGACTTGATCGAGTGGATGCCGAGGCGGTTGGCGATCGGCGCGTAGATCTCCAGCGTCTCGCGCGCCACGGTGCGGCGCTTGGCCGGCGGCACGGAGCCGAGCGTGCGCAGGTTGTGAGTGCGGTCCGCGAGCTTGACCATGATGACGCGGAT
>JBIOUH010000041.1:0-4881 GCA_044866955.1 Steroidobacteraceae bacterium | reverse complement strand
AAGATCGCCAAGGTAAGAACTCAGAACTCGAAACTTCTGAGTCCGAACTTCAGAATTCTCAGTTCTTCTTTGCTTCCTTGGCGCCTTCGCGTCTTGGCGAGAGATAATTCTTCTCTCCATCCTTCTGCGCGATCCCGGCCAGAACCTGCCCTACTTCAGTTTGGCGGCGAGGCCGACCAGGTACTGGCTGAATTTCTCGCCGAGCGCCTCGTGCTTCAGGCCGTACTCGACGGTGGCCTGCAGATAACCGAGCTTGCTGCCGCAGTCGTAGCGCTTGCCTTCGAACTCGTACGCGTACACCGGCTCGTCCGCGAGCAGGTCCGCGATGGCGTCGGTGAGCTGAATCTCGCCGCCCGCACCGCGCCCCGTCTGCTCGAGCTTTGCGAAAATCGTGGGCGACAACAGATAGCGCCCGACGACCGCGAGCGTCGACGGCGCATTCTGCGGCCGCGGCTTCTCGACGATCTGCTTCACGCGGCTGACGCGGCCCTCGCGCTCGTCGGTCGCGACGATGCCGTACTTGTCCGTCTCTGAGCGCGGCACAGTCTCGACGCCGAGCACACTGCCGCCACGCTCGGCATAGACCGACGCCATCTGCCGCAAACAAGGCGTCGGCCCATCGATGAGATCGTCCGCGAGATGCACGAAGAACGGCTCATCGCCGACGACCGGCTTCGCGCACCATACCGCGTGACCGAGACCGAGCGGCGAGGGCTGGCGAATGTAAATGCAGCTCGCCCACGCCGGCACAATGTCCTTCAACGCCTTCAGCAGGTCCGCCTTGCCCTGCGCCTCCAATGCCTGCTCCAGCTCGACGTCGGTGTCGAAGTGATCTTCGATCGCGCGCTTGGAGCTGCCGGTGATGAACACCAGCTTGCGAGCGCCGGCGGCGAGCGCTTCTTCCGCGGCGTACTGGATCAGCGGCTTGTCGACGATCGGCAGCATCTCCTTCGGGCTCGCCTTGGTCGCGGGCAAAAATCGCGTGCCGCGTCCGGCTACCGGAAACACCGCCGTTCGGATCTCTTGCGCCTGGGCCACCGCACATCCTCCGTCTTATTCGCAGGAGCGCGATGATACCCGGAAGCAGGGGCGCCGGCTCGGGCGGCACCCCTGCCGTAGGCTATTTCTTCGCACCTTCCAGCTTTATGTTGGCTCGGTTGCGCTCCAGCACCTTGGCGCCGATGCCCTTGATCTTGCGCAGGTCCTCGACGCTGCGGAACGCGCCGTTTTTTTCGCGGTAGGCCACGATTGCCTGCGCGCGGCTGAGGCCGATGCCTTGCAACTCCTTCGCGATGGTTGCGGCATCCGCGGTGTTGATGTCGACGGGACCGGCCCAGACGAGCGCCGGCATGAGCGAGACGATGAGCGCCTGAACCGCGCGGCGCACGTGCACTGGGATGATCTTGGACATGGTGCTCTCCTTGGCTTTCGACACTGGGCTCCGTCGGTCGAAATGATGCAGGGCTCGGGAGCAGCGCGCGGCGCGAATAACTTGCCGTTCGCAGAGGAATGGCTTCGTCACTTCCTACATCCCCGCGGGGAACCTCCGCTTCGCGGACTTCGTTTTGCCGCACACAACACACATCGGCCTCGGGGCAACGGAGGTCTCATGCGCAGCAGTCATTGCAAGCGGACGTTGGCAGTGTGGGCGGGCGCGAGCATCGCCTTGTTGAGCGCCTCGGCCGCACTCGCCGAGCTGCCCAGACATCTTCTGGTACAGACATTGGAACCCACGCAACAAGAGGTTTTTCCTCCTGGTGCAGAGGAACCGCAGTCGGTGTTGTTCGGCCATGCAGTGGCAATGCGAAACGGCACGGCGTTCGTCGGCATGCCCGGCGCATTCGACCGCCACGGGCGTGTCGTGATCTTCAAGCAGACTGCGAGCGGCTGGCAAAGAACCGGGACGCTGGATCCACAGGACGATTTCAGTTTCGGGCGGTCCCTCGCGTTCCGCGACGGCTACCTCATCGCAGGTGCTTCAAAGGCCGTGTACGTGTTCAGACTCGGCGGCGGACACTGGAACCTGTCACAGCGGCTCGCGCGGCCCACCGAGCTCGACGCGAGTGTCAATCCCCCTGCACCGATGCACTTCGAGAGCGGAATCCTGGTGATTGGCGCCCCGACTGACAATCTTCTACGCGGAAGGGCGTACGTCTACGAGCTGAATGCTGCAG
The DNA here is from genome assembly GCA_044866955.1 of Steroidobacteraceae bacterium. Classification (GTDB taxonomy): domain Bacteria; phylum Pseudomonadota; class Gammaproteobacteria; order Steroidobacterales; family Steroidobacteraceae; genus Steroidobacter. The sequence goes on along the minus strand of JBIOUH010000041.1, from coordinate 2,707 downwards.
GCAAGTTTGTATTCCGCTCCGCTCTCACGGCCAGCGACGCGCGCGAGAACGACGCGTTCGGAACCAGCGTCAGCGTCGCTAGCGGCGTGATAGTAATCGGCGCTCCGGGCCGCCCCGGCCTGCTCTCCAATGCAACAGGTGCCGCCTATGTATTCAGGCGCAACAGCAGCCGCGCCTGGGTTCAGCGCCAGAGGCTCGTGGCAGCCGAGACGCAGGCGCGCGATCAATTCGGCGCGGCCGTCGCAATCGACAAAGGCATGATCGTGATCGGCGCTCCGCAGGTCGATGTCGAAGGCGGACCGTTCGGCCCACCGACGCCCGACGATCACATTGCGGGCGGCGCCGCTTACGGATTCGTACCTGTCGGGGGCTCGTTCGTCGAAACGTTCAAGCTGCGGCCGCGACCGGACGAGAACTTCGAATACGTCGACTTCGGCAGGCAGATCGAAATGTTCGACAAGCGCATCGTCGTGGCAGCCCTGGACTCTCAGTTCATCAGGGAATCGGGCGCATTCGTGCACACGTACGCGCGCGACGGCTCAACCGTTACCCCAGTCGGCCTGGCCGCCGGGTTCTTGGCTACCAATTCGCTCGCGCTGGCGAACCAGTGGCTGCTGGCCGGCACTCAGCTGACCCAGGACTGCGCCGGCGCTGCTCCCTGCATTGGCGAGGCGGACGTTTTCGATCTCAATCGCTTCATGCAGTGACGCGTCAGCGTCGCTGCATGCCGGGCGTCACATCGAGCAGCGCGACTGGGGCGAAGGCGTCCCAGCTGCGGCAGCCGGGGCACTGCCAGAAGTGCGCTGCGCTCGCGAAGCCGCAATCGACGCAGCGATAGCGCTGCGTGCGGCGGAGAATGCGCGCGAGGCCTAGCGCCAGGTCCGTGCGCTGCTGCTGGGTGAGCTGTCCGGGATCGCCGGCGATCGAGCGCACGATCTCACCGAGACTCGGATCTTCGCGCAGGAGGTCCGGCAGGCAATCGCGCACAAATGGCTCCTGCTCGAGACCCGCGACAATCGCCGCGTACGCGAGCTCGGCGCGCGCCGAGGGCTCGGGGCGCAGCCAGGCGTTGAAGCGGCGCTCGATCTCCCCCGCGTCGTTGCCGCGGACCGCACGTAGTACGCGCGGCAGCGCGAGCGCGAGCAACCGCGGATGCAGCTCGACGACCCGCTGGCACAGCGTTGCCGCCAGCTCCGGCTGATTCATCTCGAGCGCGATATCCGCGCGAATCAATGCGCCGCGCGGAAAGTTGCGCTGCACGTCGCGCGCGCGATGCAGATGCTCGCGAGCGGCATCGACATCGTTGCGCTCGCGCGCCTGCTCCGCCAGCTCGCAGTGATAGTGCGCGATCGCCGTCGGCTGCTCCGGCGACGCCAGCGCCGTCAGCTCTTTGTGAACTGCGATCGCCTGATCCCAGTCGCGCTGCTGCTCGTAGATCCGCAGCAGGTAGCGCAGCGCCGCCGCGCGGCGCGCATCGCTTTCGGCGAGCTGGCGGAACGATCGCTCGGCGCGATCGAACAGCCCGGCGCGAAAGTAGTCCTCGGCGAGCGCGAACATGGCCTCGAGGCGATGCTCGCTGCTGAGCGAGGGCCGCGCCATGATGTTCTCGTGAATGCGGATCGCGCGCTCGACCTCGCCGCGCCGCCGGTAGATGGTGCCCAGCGCGAAGTGCGTCTCGACCGTCTCGTTGTCGACGTCGACCATCCGCAGGAACACTTCGAGCGCCTTGTCAGGCTCTTCGTTGAGCAGGAATCCCAGCCCCTTCAGGTATTCCTCGTTCAGCCGGCGCGGCGGCTCCTGGCTGCGCGGCAGACTCGGGCGCGGCGCAGGCTCGGGCAACGTCGGCCGCGGCTCGCGGTCGCGGAGTCGGAACTGCGCGACCAGCCAGCCCGCGGCAGCGGCGACGAACAGCGCAACGACCAGGTCGAGCGACAGATCAAGCGACATTTTCGTCGGCGGCTGCGAGGGCCCGCGCGCGCGTCTCGGCCGCGCGCAGCGCGCGACGCAGCCGGCCGCGCTCGTCGAGCAGCTCGGCGACCCAGTAGACGCGCCAGAACAGCCCGGCGAGCAAGCCGAAGACGAATGCAAAAACCAGCGCCAGCCCGAGCGGCGTGCTGATGCGCAGGAACGCGAGCTCGACGTCGACGCGTCCGGCGTTCATCGCGCTGACGAGCAGCGCCACGAGTGCGGCGAGAGCGACGGTGAAATAGAAAAGGATGCGAGCCATGGAAGCGGTTGGCGGTTGGCGGTTAACGGTTGGTGCAGATGATACGCCTCTGCACTAACCGCCAACCGCTAACCGCTAACCGCTGCTAATCTCTTATAGGACTGCCGGCGCCATCGTTGACGCGCTCGCGCAGGTCCTTGCCGGGCTTGAAGTGCGGCACGTACTTGCCCGACAGCGCCACGGTCTCGCCGGTCTTCGGGTTACGGCCCTGGCGCGGCGGGCGGAAGTGCAGCGAGAAGCTGCCGAAGCCGCGGATCTCGATGCGACCGCCCTGGGCCAGCGCGTCGCTCATGATCTCGAGGATCTGCTTGACCGCCAGTTCGACGTCCTTGGCGGGCAGATGCTTCTGCTTTGCTGCAATGAGCTCGATGAGTTCCGATTTGGTCATGCTCGGGCCCGTTGTTGTTCTTCCACAGAACCTGCCATGCGGCTGCGGGTGTGTTCCACCTCAGGGCCGCGAGCGACATGCACGGCGGCGGT
>JBIOUH010000040.1:0-4853 GCA_044866955.1 Steroidobacteraceae bacterium | reverse complement strand
GCACCAGGATCGCGACGATGCCGAGCAGGGCGATGATGAGCGCGGACTGCAGGCCGCCGAAGCTTTCGGTGCGCGTTTCCAGCTCGCCGCCGGGAACGTACGAATAGCCGCGCGGCCACTGCATCTGGTCGAGTCGGCTGAGCACATCCTTCGTGACTCGATCCGTGATGTAACCGTCCTTAACGTCCGCATCGATCGTCACCGCTCGCTGACGGTTGTAGCGGCGGATCTCAGTGGGTGCCGAGCTGAACTCGACTCGGGCGAGTTGCGCGAGGGGCAGCGTCCGGCCGCCGAGCGTGGCGACTCTCACCTGGTCGAGCGCACGCACATCCGGCCGCGCATCGATAGGTGTGCGCACCATGATGTCGTACTGCTCACCGTCGGTGTCTTTGAATTTGCCGGCCGGAATTCCCGCGACGGCGAGCCGTACGGCGCGATCGAACTCCACTGCAGGCACACCGAGCAACGCAGCCTTCTGCGAATCGATGGCGAGGCTCAGATTCGTGCGCCGCATCCGCACCGGATTCTGTACGTCGCGCGTGCCCGGCGTCGCGCGCATGGTTTTCTCGACGACGCCCGCGAGCCGATGCAGCTCGGCGAGATCCGGACCGATCACGCGGATCGCGATCGGCGCGCTGATCGCCGGACCGTTGCTGAACTCTCGGACATAGATGCGCGCGTTCGGATACTCCTTGAACTGCTCGCGCAAGCGTTCCAGCAACAGAGGAGTTGTACGCGGATCGTATTCGCGCAGCTTGACGAAGAGATCGCCGTAACTGATGTCGCCATCGTGACTCGCGACGTTGTAGTAGATGATCGGATTGCCGTGACCGAGGTTGGTGAAGAACGACAGCACCTGCGGCGTCTCGCGCAACTTGCCTTCGACGAACTGCAGCGCGCGATTCGTCTCAGCGAGACTGCTGCCGTCCGGCGTTTCGACTGTGATCAGGAAGTGCGGCGTATCGGCCTTCGGGAACAGGCTGAAGCCGATCAGCTTGCCGCAGCCGACGATGACGACCAGGCACGCGGCGAGCGAGCCCCACACAGCAGTGCGCGGATGAGCCAGCGCTTTGCGTGCGAGCGGCTGATAGAAGCGGCGAATCATGCCGGTCAGCCACTGCAGTACGCGGTTGCCGCCCGGCTCCTCGCGCTCGCTCAGCAGGCGGCTCGCCAGGAACGGGATGATCGTGAGCGCGATCAGCAGCGAGGCGGCGACGGTTGCGAACACTGCGATCGGCAGCACGCGAATGAACAGCCCGGAATTGCCGCCTATCATCATCAACGGCAGGAACGCCAGCATGATCGTCGCAGTGCAGCCGACGACCGCCTGGAAGATCTGCCGCGTGGCGAGAACCGCCGCCTGCAGCCGGGTGTGGCCTTCACGCAGGAAGCGCGCGATGTTCTCGACCACGACGATCGAGTCGTCGACCAGCAATCCGAGCGCCACGACGAAGCCGACGATCGAGATCTGGTTGAGCGAGTAACCGAGGAAATACAGCGCCGAAAGGCCGATGGCGAGCGACAACGGAATCGAGATCATCACGATGCCCGCCGCGCGCAGGCCGAGCGGCAACAGCGTGATCGCGACCAGTGCAATGGCGATCGCAAAGTCGCTGCCGAGCCCGCCGAGACGCCGCGCGACGTTTTCCGACTGATCGAAGCCGATCTGCAGCTGGACGCGCTTCGGCAGGCGCCCTGCGAAACGCCCGGCGGCGTCGAGGATCCGCGCGCGCACGTCGAAGATGTTGTAGCCGTCCTTCTGGTTCGCAGTCACGAACACGGCGCGCTGACCGTTGAAGCGGCCGATGTAGCGATGCTCCTGAGTGCTCCAGCTCACCTCTGCGATGTCACGCACGCGCACCGTGCGGCCGTCTGCAACGGCGACGACCGTGTCGCGTACCTGCTCGAGCGTAGCGTAGCTGCCGGACGTCTTGAGACTGAAGCTGCGGCTGTCGACGTCGATCGAGCCGCCGGGGATGCTGGCGTTCTCGCTCTGCAACGCCTGCAGCACGCGAGCCGGCGCGAGCCGCAGCTCCGCCATGCGTGGCAGATCGAGCGCGACGCGCAGCTCGCGGGCGGGGTAAGCCCAGGTCTGCGCATTGCGCACGCCAGTCACGGTCTTGAGCGTGTCCTTCAGATCGCGCGCGTACTGCTCGAGCTCGCGATACGGCGCATCCGGCGACACGAGTGCGAACTGCACCACGTTGACGAGTCCAGGATTCACTTTCTGGATGGTGATCTCGCTCTCGGGCGGCAGCGTCGGGCGCAGCGCACTCACCTCGCGCACGACTTCCTCGTATTTCCTGTCCGTCTCGACGAAGGAGTAGAACTCCGGAATCAGCCCCGCGCCGCCGTCATAGCTGCGCGACTCGATCCGCTTCAGGTCGTCAAGCTCGCTCAGCCGGTCCTCGAGCGGCTTCACCACCAGCCGTTCGATCTCCTGCGGCTCCGCGCCGGGATACAGCACGTTGATGCGGAAGCGCGCGACCGGGAAGTGCGGATCCTCCTGGCGCGGAATGTTGCGGAACGAAGTGAGGCCGAGCGCGACCAGCATCGCGAACGCGACGAGCGTGAACTGGTAGCGCTGGATCGGAAACTCCAGCAGTCTCACAGGTGCGCGCTCGCCACGTGCTCGCCGTCTTCGAGATACTGTGCACCGTCGGTGATGACGTGCTCGCCGGCCTCCACGCCACTGGCGAGCGCGACGCTCGCACCTTCGATGAAGGCGACTTCGACATCGCGGCTCCGCGCGGCGTCCTTTTCCAGCACGAACAAGCGCGCGCTGCGACCGTCGCCTTCGACGATCGCGCCGATCGGCACGTAGACGCGGGAGCTGGCGCTCGCCGACGACGGTACGATCGTGAGCTTCGCGACCAGCCCGCTCTTCAGCGGCAGTGCCGCACCTTCGATAGCGACTTCGACATCGAACAGGCCGCTGGCACGGTCGGCAGCGCTCGCGATTTCCGTCACCTTTCCTTCGAGAGACGCATCCGGAAGCGCGTCGAGCGTGACGTGGACCGCATCGCCGAGCTGCACCTGCACGATCTCGCGATCGGCGAGTCCGGCGCGCACCACGAATCCGCGGTCCTGCGCACCGAGCACCACGACGGGCGCTCCCGCTGCAACCAGCTCGCGCTCTTCGGCGAGACGGCGCAAGACGGTGCCGTCGCGCGGGGCAACGATCGCGGCGTAGCTCCAATTGAAGCGCGCGGAGTTCAGGGCCGCTTCGGCCATCGCGGCCTGCGTGCGCAGATCCTGCAGCTGCTCGAGGCTGATTACCTTGTCTGCATACAAGCGCTCGCCGCGCGCCACGTCGCGCGCTGCTTTTTCCGCCGCCTGGCGCGCCTGTTCAACCTGCGCATTCACCTCCGTCTGCTCGATCTCGGCGAGCTTCTGGCCCTGGCGTACCTGCTCGCCCTCGATCGCGGCGAGACGCTTGATGACGCCGCCGACCTTGAAAGCGAGACGAATCTCGTCCTTGTTGGTCAGCAGGCCGTTGGTGCGGATCGACGGCGCGGCCGGTCCGGTCGTCGCGACCGCAACGCCAACGGGTGTCGGTTGCGTCGGCTGATCCTTCGCGACGCTGTTGCAGCCGGCCGCGAGCGCCGCGCTGGCGGCGATGAGAAATGCGTGAGCGATGCGCATGATCAGGCCCCTGGATCGAACGGGAGGTTTCCGGTGGAAGTGGCGTATTCGAGCTCGGCGCGGCGCGCGAGCACGTCGAAGCGCGTGACGTTGTGATTCAGCTCCGCGCTGGTGAGGGCGCTGCGCGCGTCGATGAACTCGACCTGGTTGATGACGCCTTCATCGCGCTTGCGACTGGCGATGCGGAACGCCGCGCGCGCAGCGTCGGCGCGCGCAGCGGCTGTGGTCAGAGAGTCGCGAGCCGTCGTGAGGCGATCGAAAGCCTGCTGCACCTCCAGGCGGATCTGTTGCGCGATTTCCTCCTTGCGGAGCACGAGCTGGCGCTCGGTCGCGCGCGCTTGTCGTGCGCGCGCCGAATCACCGCCGCCATCGAACAGCCGCCACGTGAGAACGAGCGAGGCAATTCCGAAGTTGTTGTCCGTGCCGAATCTGTATTGCTCGCCTTGTGTACCTGCATCCAGGGCCAGCGTCAGCACTGGCCACTGCTGCTTGCGAGCCACGTTCACCTGTTCTTCTGCCGCCCGCCGCAGCTGATCGAGGCGTGCGACTTCGGGACGCTTGTCGAGAGCCTGCGTCCACAGCAACGGCAACGCGCTCTCGCTTCCTGCAGCTGCAGCAGGCGGCGATGAAGGCTCGATGAACGCCGGCAACTCGCGGTTCAGCAGAAAATTGAAGAAGCTCTGCGCCTGGGTCGCGAGGTTCTCCGTCTCGCGCCGCTGTTGCAGGACCGCGAGCAGCTCGGCCTTCGCGCGCAGCACCTGGTCCTCGGTGACCTTGCCATTGGCGAACAGCGATTCGTTGACGCGCAGGTTTTCCTGCAGCAGCGTTGCGCTGGCCGACACGATCTCGACCGAGTTGCGCGCCTTGAGCCAATCGACGTAGGCAATGGTGACGTCGCGGCGCAAAGCGCGCGCGACCGCCATGCGATTGAAGCTCGTTGCGTCGAGCAATGCCCGCTGCGCGCGGACTGCGGCGGGAATCTCCGGCGCGTACAGTGGCTGGCGCAGCACAACGCGGGTGTCCTGTTCTTCGTGACGCAGGAAGGGCACCGAGATGTCTTCGACCTGCGGAAATCGCGCTGGCTGGCCTCGTGCCGCCAGCAGCTCATTCAGAGTCGAGTAGACCGGATTCAGCGTCGTGCCGATCGGGAGGGTGAATTCGCGGCCGCCGTCCGCTCGCGAGTAGCGTGCCTGCAGCGAGACTTCCGG
>JBIOUH010000039.1:0-5929 GCA_044866955.1 Steroidobacteraceae bacterium | reverse complement strand
CAGCTGTTCCTCGGCACCGGCCTGGGCTCGCGCAGCTACGCGATCATCGAGCAAGGCATGATCTCGCGAGTGATCGAAGCGCGCCCCGAAGAGCTGCGCGCCTTCCTCGAAGAGGCGGCCGGCATCTCCAAGTACAAGGAACGCCGCCGCGAGACCGAGAATCGCATCGCGCACACCAAGGAAAACCTCGAGCGCCTGAGCGACGTGCGCGAGGAAGTCGACAAGCAGCTGGGTCGCCTGCAGCGGCAGGCTGCGACCGCTCGCCGCTACCAGACGCTGAAGCAGGAAGAGCGCAAGCTCAACGCGGAGCTGCTCGCTCTGCGCCTGCGCGTGATCGAGCAGGATTCGCAGTCGAAGGAAGGCATCCTACGCGAGCGCGACACGGCGATGCAGGCGCTGATCGCCGACCTGCGCGCGATCGAGGCCTCGATCGAGTCGGCGCGCGAGGATTTCACCGAGAAGTCCGAGGCGCTCAACGGGGTGCAGGGCCGCTACTACCAGATCGGCGCCGAGATCTCGCGCACCGAGCAGTCCATTCAGCACGGCCGCGAGCTGCGACAGCGGCAGCGCCAGGACCTCGAACAGGCGGAGCAGGGCGCGACCGAAGCAAACCTGCATTTGACGCGCGATCAGTCGCAGGTCGACGTGCTGCGGGGCGAGCTCGAGCAGCTCGAGCCCGGCCTCAGCGCGGCGCGCGACCGTGAGCGTGCTTCCGCCGCCGCCCTGGCTCAGGCCGAAGAATCAATGCAGGACTGGCAGGAGCGCTGGGAAGAGCACAACCGCGATTCGCAGGCTGCGAGCGAGAAGACGCAAGTCGAGCGCGCGCGCATCGAGCAGCTGGAGCACCAGCTCACGCGCATCGCCACGCAGCGCGAGCGGCTGCAGACCGAGTTGTCGCAGCTGACGACCGCCGAGGTCGACGCGCGCATCGCGACGGTGCAGGCGGAGCAGGATCAGATTCGCGCCCAGGCCGAGCATGCCGCGAACCAGCTGCGTGAAGCAGCCGATGAAGTGCAGCGTCTGCGCGAGCGCGAGCGCGAGCTCGTCGCTGCCGATGATCGCAGCCGCCAGGAGCTGCAGGACGCACAAGGGCGCCTGATGTCGTTGCAGGCATTGCAGCAGGCCGCGCTCGGTCTCGCGCAGGGCAAAGTCACGCAGTGGCTGAGCTCCAATGCGCTCGCCGATCGACCGCGTCTCGCGCAACAGCTCGTCGTCGAGCCGGGTTGGGAGCGTGCAGTCGAGACCGTGCTCGGTTCCTATCTCGAAGCAGTTTCCGTCGACACGATCGACACGATCGCGAGCCGCCTCGAAACGCTGCAGGTCGGAGCCATTTCTTTCTTCTCGTCCGGCGGCGCGAGCGCGCAGCAGGTCGACGGCGGCCGGTTGCTGGCGCGCGTGCAGGGCCCGGCGGCCATCTCGGCGCTGCTGACGGGCATCATCGCGGTCGATTCGCTGCCCGAAGCGCTCGAAAAGCGGCGCACGCTGCTGAGCGGGGAGTCCGTGATCACGCGCGACGGCGTGTGGATCGGTCGCGAATGGCTGCGTGTCAGCCGCGACAAAGACGTGCACGCCGGTGTCATCGAGCGCGAGAAAGAGATGCGCTCGTTGCGAGACGTCGTTGCAGACGCCGAGAAGCAGCGCAATGCCGCGCAGACGGAGCTCGCCGATTCACGCGCGAAGCTGGCCGAGCACGAGCAGCGTCGTGACGCCCTGCAGGAAGAGGTCAACGGGCTGCATCGCGTCGCAGGCGACTCGAACGCCCGGATGGGCGCGCTGCGCACGAAATCCGAACAGACGGCCGAGCGCGTGAGTCGCATCGGTGCGGAAACCGAAGAGCTGGAACGCGATCATCAGGGTCGTGCCGGCGCTCTCGCCGAGGCCCGCGGCCGGCTGCAGGAAGGCATCGACGCGATGGCGGAATTCGAGACGGCGCGCGTCGATTTCGAGCAGGAGCGCGACGAGCTGCGGCAGAACCTGTCGTTCAAGCGCTCGCAGGCGCAGACCGACCGCGACGGCGCGCAGGAAGTCGCGATCAAGGTCGAGTCGAAGCGCTCGGCGCTGCAGTCGATCTCCGCCGGACTGGAGCGCTTGCGCCATCAGCTCGAACAACTCAATCAGCGGCGCGACGAGCTGACGCGCCAGCTGGCGGAAGGCGATGCGCCGCTGCAGGCGCTCGCGGTCTCGCTGGAGGAATTCCTGCAGCAGCGCGTGCAGGTTGAGCAAGAGCTCGCCGCCGCGCGCACTGCTGTCGAGGACGCCGAAGGAAAGATGCGCACGCTCGATCAGGGCCGCGTCGATGCGGAGGCGGCAGTCGATGTCGCACGCGCCGGCCTCGAAGACGTACGCATGGCCGCACAGGAACTGAAGGTCCGGCGCGAGACGCTGCTGGAGCAGTTCAGGGCGACGCAGTGCGACCTCGCGACGGTCTATCAGGAGATTGCGCCGGAAGCCGATGTGCCGACCTGGGAGACCACCCTCGCGGAGGTCGCCGGCAAGATCGAGCGCCTCGGTCAGGTGAACCTGGCGGCGATCGATGAGTTCAAGGAGCAGTCGGAGCGCAAGGAATATCTGGACCGGCAGTTCAAGGACCTCACGGACGCGCTGGAGACGCTCGAAGCGGCGATCCGCAAGATCGACCGCGAGACGCGTGCGCGCTTCCAGGACACGTTCGACCGCGTCAACGCGGGCCTCAAGGAGCGCTTCCCGCGGCTGTTCGGCGGCGGCCATGCCTACCTGGAGCTGGCCGGCGAGGACATCCTCAATGCGGGCGTCTCGATCATGGCGCGGCCGCCGGGCAAGCGGAACAGCACGATCAATCAGCTCTCGGGCGGCGAGAAGGCGCTGACGGCAGTGGCGCTGGTGTTCTCGATCTTCGAGCTCAATCCCGCGCCGTTCTGTCTGCTGGACGAAGTCGACGCGCCGCTCGACGACAACAACGTCGGACGCTTCTGCGACACGGTGAAGGACATGTCGAGCCGGGTGCAGTTCATTTTCATCACGCACAACAAGACCACGATGGAGCTGGCCTCGCAGCTGATCGGCGTGACCATGAACGAGCCGGGCGTGTCGCGCCTGGTGGCGGTGGACGTCGACGAAGCCGTGCGGATGGCCGCTATGTAAATGAACGAGCTGCGCTGGATTCTGATCGGTTTCGGGATCGTCCTGCTCGCAGCGATCTACTTGTGGGGACGGCGCGGCAACCGCACCGTCGCGTCGGAAGACGCGCTGCTGCGCTCTCGGCCCGAACCCACGATGCACACCACCGAATCGACACTGCGCGCGGCCGAGGAGTCGTCGCCGGAGCCGGATGCGGTCGACGTAACGCCGCCCAGCGAACCTCCCGACCAGTACTCGACGCCCGGGGCGCACGAACCCTGGCGCGGCCGCGTCGAGCCGACTTTCGCCGACGCGCCGACCGAAGAGATGCCGGTGCGTCCGCCACAGACATCTCCATCAGCAGCGGCGACTGCAGCTCCGACCCTTTCGTCCAGCGAGGCTCCGCAGGCACGGCGTGTCGAGCGGCGCAAGATCCTGTCGCTGCGCATCGCGATGGCGCCGCAACGCATCGAGGGCGCGAAGCTTCTCGAAGCTTTGCTCGCGGAATCCCTGCAGCACGGCAAGTACAGCATCTTCCATCGGCTGCACACCGACGGCAGCATCGTCTTCAGCGTTGCCAGCATGGTCGAGCCCGGCACGTTCGATCTGGAGAAGGTGGGCGAGACGCTTTTCCCCGGCATCACGATGTTCACGCAGCTGCCGGGACCGGTGCCGGGCATGCATGCGCTCAACGAAATGATTGCCTGCGCGCGGCGGCTGCAAGCGAACGTCGGCGGCACGTTGCAGGACGAGCGCGGCGTGCCGCTCACCGTTCATCGCATCGAGCGCATGCGCCAGGAAGTGCGCGAGTTCGAGCGTCCGCCGGCCGGCGGCGGCCGCGGCGCGGGTTCCCAATCCGCTCATCTCTGACGGGCGCGCGAGCATGACGAAGAGCGCAGCCCACAGCGCGGCGGCCAGAACGCTCGAACTGCGCCAGCAGATCGCGCACCACAACTACCGCTACCACGTACTCGACGATCCGGAAGTCTCCGACGCGGAATACGACCGCCTGATGCGCGAGCTCAAGGCGCTCGAAGAGCAGTACCCGGATCTCGTCACACCCGATTCACCGACCCAGCGTGTCGGCGCGACGCCCGTCAGCGAGCTGCAGGAGGTCGTGCATACGCGGCCGATGCTGTCGCTCGACAATGCTTTCGCGGACGAGGACGTGGTGGCGTTCGACCGGCGCGTGCGCGAGCGACTGGAGGATGTCGAGCGCATCGAATACGCGGCGGAGCCGAAGCTCGACGGCCTGGCGATCAGCTTCCGCTACGAGTCGGGGCGCCTGGTGCAGGCGGCGACGCGCGGCGACGGGCTGCGGGGCGAAGACGTGACGCACAACGTGCGCACGATCAAGGCGGTGCCCACGGTCTTGCGCGGTGTGCCGCCGAAGCTGCTCGAGGTGCGCGGCGAAGTGTTCATGCTGATCGCCGGCTTCAAAGCGATGAACCAGCGCGCCCTGGAGCGCGGCGAGCGCACTTTCGTCAATCCGCGCAACGCCGCGGCGGGCAGCATTCGACAGCTCGACCCGCGGCTCGCGGCGGGTCGCCCGTTCGATGTGTTCTTTTACGGCGTCGGTGAGACCGACGGCTGGAAGCTGCCCGGGAAACACAGCGAGGCGTTGCAACAGCTCAAGGAGTGGGGGCTGAAGATTTCGCCGCTGCTCAGGATCGTGCAAGGCGCGGAGGGTTGCCTCGAGTACTACCGCGACATCGGCGCCAGGCGGGCCAGCCTGCCGTACGAGATCGACGGCGTCGTCTACAAGGTCAATCGCTTCGTGCAGCAGCGCGAGCTCGGCTTCGTGGCGCGCGCCCCGCGCTGGGCGATCGCGCACAAATTCCCGGCGCACGAAGAGAACACGATCGTCAAAGGCGTGGAATTCCAGGTCGGGCGCACCGGTGCGCTGACGCCGGTGGCGCGCCTGGAGCCGGTGTTCGTCGGCGGTGTCACCGTCAGCAACGCGACGCTCCACAACATGGACGAAGTGCGGCGCAAGGACGTGCGCATTGGCGACACGGTCGTGATCCGGCGCGCCGGCGACGTCATCCCGGAAGTCGTGAAAGTCATTCTCGAGCGCCGGCCGCAGGACGCGGTCGAAGTCGAGCTGCCGAAGCGCTGCCCGATCTGCAACTCGGCCGTCGAGCGCGAAGAAGGCGAGGCAGTGGCCCGCTGCACCGGCGGTCTTTTCTGCGCGGCGCAACGCAAGGAAGCGCTGCGACACTTCGCGAGCCGCCGCGCGCTCGATATCGACGGGCTCGGCAGCAAGATCATCGATCAGCTGGTGGAGAGCGATCCGCCGCTGGTGAAGAGTCCCGCCGACCTCTACACGCTGACAGCGCAGCAGCTGGCGGCGCTCGATCGCATGGGAGAGAAGTCCGCGGAAAACCTGGTCGGCGCGATCGAGGACAGCAGGAAGCACGCGACGTTGCCGCGATTCCTGTATGCGCTCGGCATCCGCGACGTCGGCGAAGCCACGGCCGCCGCGCTGGCAAACCATTTCGGCTCGCTCGCAGAGCTGCAGTCAGCGACGCAGGAGCAGATCCAGGAAGTGCCCGACGTCGGGCCGGTCGTCGCGGCCCACGTCTACACGTTCTTTCAGGAAAAGCACAACCGCGACGTGATCGGGGCGCTCATCAAGCACGTTCACCTGCAGTCGCAGGCGCGTAAGGCGGCGCAGGGCGAGGGGCCGCTCGCGGGCAAGACCTTCGTGCTCACCGGCAGCCTGGAGAGCATGAGCCGCGACGACGCGAGCGATCGCATCGTCGCGCTCGGCGGCAAAGTGGCCGGGAGCGTTTCGAAGAAGACTTCCTACGTCGTCGCCGGCGCCGAGGCA
>JBIOUH010000038.1:0-56995 GCA_044866955.1 Steroidobacteraceae bacterium | reverse complement strand
GGCTCGCAAGCTGGCGCGCGTCGCCTTCTCCATCGTCAAGCACAACGTCGACTTCCGCCCCGAACTGGTGAAAATCGCTTGCGCTCAACCATAGAATCTTTGCGTCTTGGCGAGAGATATTTCCTATCTCTTAATTCTTCGCCGCGATCTTGGGTAGAAGCTGCCCCTCTTTCCGGCGTTGTTTGCGGAGGTTCCGCGTCCGCCGTCGGTTCAAACAGAAGAATTATCTCTCGCCAAGACGCGAAGACGCCAAGGGAAGAATTGGGAAGTGGAAAATTCCAGAATTCAGAATTTCAGAGTTTGGCGACTTGGCGAGAGATAGTCTTTTTCCGGAAACTCACGACGAGAATTTGGCCGGGGTCTTGGCTTTGATCTCGTCGGCCATTACGCCGGGCGCGAGCTCGACGAGTCTGAACGGTGACTTGCGGTCCGGCCGCGCGAACACGGCGAGATCCGTGATCAGCATGTCGACGACGTTCGCGCCCGTCAGAGGCAGCTCGCAGCGTGGCTTGAACTTCGGCGAGCCGTCCTTCGAGCTGTGCTCCATCACGACGACGACGCGCTTGACGCCCGCGACCAGGTCCATCGCCCCGCCCATGCCCTTCACCATCTTGCCGGGCACCATCCAGTTCGCGAGATCGCCCGCCTCGCTCACTTCCATGCCGCCGAGGATCGACAGGTCGATGTGACCGCCGCGAATCATCCCGAAGCTGTCGGCGGAGGAGAAATACGAGGAGATCGGCAGCTCGGTGATCGTTTGCTTGCCGGCGTTGATCAGGTCCGGGTCTTCCTCGCCCTCGTACGGGAACGGGCCCATGCCGAGCATGCCGTTCTCCGACTGCAGCACCACTTTCATGCCGGGCGGAATGTAGTTCGCCACCAGCGTCGGAATGCCGATGCCGAGATTGACGTAGAAGCCGTCGTGCAGCTCGCGTGCGGCGCGCTCGGCCAGTTGCTCGCGGGTCCAGGGCATGGTTCGTCCTCGATCAGATGCGTTTGCGCACCGTGCGGTGCTCGATCGATTTCAGGTAATTCGCGCCCTGCACGATCCGCTGCACGAAGATGCCGGGCGTGTGGATGGCATTCGCATCGAGCTCGCCCGCCTCGACCAGGTGCTCGACCTCGGCGACCGTGACGCGCCCGGCGGTGGCCATCATCGGATTGAAGTTGCGCGCGGTCTTGCGATAGATGAGGTTGCCCTCGGTGTCGCCCTTCCACGCCTTGACCAGCGACAGGTCCGCGGTCAGCCCCTTTTCCAGCACGTAGGTCTCGCCGTCGACGACACGCGTTTCCTTGCCCTCGGCGACCAGCGTGCCGGCGCCGGTCTTCGTATAGAAACCGTAGATGCCCGCGCCGCCCGCGCGAATGCGCTCCGCGAGTGTGCCCTGCGGGTTGAACTCCAGCTGCAGCTCGCCCGCGAGATACTGCCGCTCGAACTCCTTGTTCTCCCCGACGTAGGAGGAAATCATCTTGGCGATCTGGCGCGTCTTGAGCAGCTTGCCGAGGCCGAACTGGTCGACGCCGGCATTGTTCGAGACCACGGTGAGCCCGTGCACGCCGGAATCGCACAACGCGAGGATCAGGTTCTCGGGAATGCCGCAGAGGCCGAAGCCGCCGCACATCACCGTCATCCCGTCGCGCACCACGTCGGCGAGCGCGGCCTGCGCGCTCGGGTAGACCTTGGCTATTGTCATAGGCCCGGAATTGTAGCCGCTAAGCCGCGTCGGCGTCCGAATCCGGGTCGTAGCCGAGGCTCGGCGACAGCCAGCGCTGTGCTTCCTCCAGCCCGATCTTCTTGCGCGCGGCGTAGTTCTGCACCTGGTCCAGATCGATCTTGCCGACCGCGAAGTAGCGCGAGCCGGGATGCGAGAAGTACCAGCCGCTGACGGCAGCGGTCGGGTACATCGCGTACGACTCCGTCAGCTGAATGCCGGCGTTCGCCGTCGGATCCAGCAGCTTCCACAGCGTCGCCTTCTCGGTGTGATCCGGGCACGCCGGATAGCCGGGCGCCGGACGAATGCCGCGATAGCTTTCGCGGATCAGGTGCTCGTTGCTCAGCCGCTCTTCCGGCGCGTAGCCCCAGAACTCGCGGCGCACCCGCTCGTGCAGTCGCTCGGCGAAGGCTTCGGCGAGCCGGTCGGCCAGCGCCTTGAGCATGATGCTCGAATAGTCGTCGTGCGCCTGCTCGAAGCGCTGGAGGTGCGGCTCGATGCCGATTCCAGCGGTGACTGCGAACGCGCCGATGTAGTCGCGGCGGCCGGAAGCCTTCGGCGCGATGAAGTCCGCCAGCGCATCGTGCGACTGACCGGCCGGCTTGCCCTTCTGCTGGCGCAGGAAGTGCAGCCGTGCCAGCACGCGAGTGCGCGATTCGTCGGTGTACACCTCGACGTCGTCGTCATCGACGCTGTTGGCCGGGAACAGGCCGGTCACGCCGCGCGCGATCAGCCAGCGCTCGCGAATGATCTGCTTGAGCATGCGACGCGCATCCGCGTACAGGTTGCTCGCCTGCTCGCCGACTTTGGCGTCGGTGAGGATGTCCGGGAACTTGCCGCCGAACTCCCAGGCGTTGAAGAACGGCATCCAATCGATGTAGCGCGTCAGGTCCTCGAGCGAGTAGTCGTCGAACACGCGCACACCCAGGAAGCGCGGCACAGGGGGCGTGTACGCATCCCAGCCGCCGTTGAATCGATTGGCGCGCGCCTGCGCGATCGTCAGCTGCGGACTCTTGACCTTCTTGCCATGATGCTGCTCGCGACGCGTTGCATGCTCGCTCTTGACGCGCGAGACGTAGTCGCTGCGCTCGGCGGCCACGAGCTGCTGGCAGATGCCGACGGAGCGCGACGCATCCTTCACGTACACGACCGGTCCCTGGTATTGCGGATCGATCTTTACGGAAGTGTGCGCGGGCGAAGTGGTCGCACCGCCGATCAGCAGCGGCTGCTCGAAGCCCTGGCGCTGCATTTCCTTGGCGACGTGCACCATCTCGTCGAGCGACGGCGTGATCAGGCCGGACAGCCCGATCATGTCCGCGCCCTCGCGCCGCGCCGTTTCCAGAATGCGCTCGCACGGGACCATGACGCCGAGATCGATGACCTCGAAGTTGTTGCACTGGAGCACGACCCCGACGATGTTCTTGCCGATGTCGTGCACATCGCCCTTGACGGTCGCCATGATGATCTTGCCGTTCGAGCGTGAGGCGCCGCCGTCGTCCTTCTGCTGCTCGATGTAGGGGATCAGGTGCGCCACCGCCTTCTTCATCACCCGCGCCGACTTCACGACCTGCGGCAGGAACATCTTGCCGGAGCCGAACAGGTCACCGACGATGTTCATGCCGTCCATCAGCGGCCCTTCGATCACCTGCAGAGGCCGTTCGAACTGCTGCCGCGCCTCTTCAGTGTCCTCGACCACGAACTGGTCGATGCCCTTGACCAGCGCGTGCTCCAGGCGCTTCACGACCGGCCAGCTGCGCCATGCCAGATCCTCCGCTTTCCGGCCGGCCGTTTCGCCCTTGAAGCGCGCCGCGATCTCCAGCAGGCGTTCGGTGGCGTCAGGCCGGCGATTCAGGATCACGTCCTCGACGCGCTCGCGCAGCTCCGGCTCGATGTCCTCGTAGATCGCGAGCTGCCCGGCGTTGACGATGCCCATCGTCATGCCGGCCTTGATCGCGTGATACAGGAACACCGAGTGCATCGCCTCGCGCACCGGATCGTTGCCGCGGAAGGAGAACGACACGTTGCTGACGCCGCCGCTGATGTGCGCGTGCGGACACGACTTCCTGATCGCGGCGGTGGCCTCGATGAAATCGTGTGCGTAGTTGTTGTGCTCCTCGATGCCGGTGGCGACGGCGAAGATATTCGGATCGAAGATGATGTCCTGCGGGTCGAGCCCGGCCTGCTCCGTGAGCAGCTTGTAGGAGCGCTCGCAGATCTGCACTTTGCGCGCGACCGTATCCGCCTGGCCCTGCTCGTCGAAGGCCATCACGACGACAGCGGCGCCGTAGGCGCGGACCTTGCGCGCGTACTGCAGGAACGACTCCTCGCCTTCCTTCAGGCTGATGGAATTCACGATGCCCTTGCCCTGGATGCGCTTCAAGCCTGCCTCGATGACCGTCCACTTCGAGGAGTCGATCATGATCGGCACGCGCGCGATGTCCGGCTCCGCGGCGATGAGATTCAGGAAGCGGACCATCGCCGCGTCCGAGTCGAGCATGCCCTCGTCCATGTTGATGTCGATCGTCTGCGCGCCGCTCGCGACCTGCTGACGCGCGACGTCCAGCGCTGCGTTGTAGTCGTCCGCCTCGATCAGCTTGCGAAACTTGGCGGAGCCCGTGACGTTGGTGCGCTCGCCGACGTTCACGAACAGGCTGTCGGGCCCGACGTTGAGCGGCTCCAGGCCCGCGAGCCGCAACCGCGGCTCGATCTGCGGCGGCTTGCGCGGCGGCAGACCGGCGACCGCTTCCTTGATGTGGCGGATGTGATCGGGCGTCGTGCCGCAGCAGCCGCCGACGATGTTGACGAAACCGCTGGTCGCGAAGTCGCGGATCAGCTCGGCCGTTTCGCACGCCGCCTCGTCGTACTCGCCGAACGCATTCGGCAGACCGGCGTTCGGATACGCACTGACGTAGACGTCGGCAATGCGGGCCATCTCTTCGATGTACGGACGCAGCTGTTTCGCGCCGAGCGCGCAGTTCAGTCCCACCGCGAGCGGGCGTGCGTGGCGCACTGAATTCCAGAACGCCTCGGTCGTCTGCCCCGACAGCGTGCGGCCGGAAGCATCGGTAATCGTGCCGGAGATGACGATCGGGATGTCGATGCCCGCCTCGTCGATCGCCTGCCGCGCGGCAAAGATCGCAGCCTTGGCGTTCAGCGTGTCGAAGATCGTCTCGATCAGCAGCAGATCGACGCCGCCTCCGATGAGCGCCCGCGAGGCGACCAGATACGTCGCGGCCAGCTGGTCGAAGTCGATGTTGCGATAGGCCGGATCGTTGACGTTCGGCGACAGCGACGCCGTGCGATTGGTCGGTCCGAGCGCGCCGGCGACGAACCTTACCTGCCCCGTCTGCGCGGCGTACTCGTCGGCGCTGCGGCGCGCGATCTGCGCTGCGGCGAGGTTGATGTCGCGGACGAATTCCTCGGCGCGATAGTCGGCCTGCGACGAATAGTTCGCCGTGAACGTGTTCGTCTCGATGATGTCGGCGCCCGCATCGAGATACGCACGGTGGATCTCAGCGACGATCTGCGGCTGCGTCAGGACCAGGATGTCGTTGTTGCCCTTCAGGTCGACCGGCCAGGACGCGAAGCGCTCGCCGCGGTAGTCGCTCTCGGCGAGGCGATAGCCCTGGATCATCGTGCCCATCGCGCCATCGATGACCAGGATGCGCTGCGTGAGCGCCTCGCGCAGCGCGTCGATCCGGTCCCTTCTGGAATTCAACGTGAGATCGGTGGTCATGGCACTCTCAGCCTGCTGCTGCCTGCACCGCCGGCGTGCGAACGTTCAGCGCGTGGCAGATCGCGTACGTGAGCTCGGAGCGGTTCAGCGTATAGAAGTGGAATTCGTCGACGCCGTGCTGCTGCAACGCCTGCACCTGCTCGATCGCCACGGCCGCGGCGATCATGCGCCGCGTGTCCGGATCGTCGTCCAGGCCGGCAAAGCGATGCACCAGCGAGTCGGGAACGCTGGCGCCGCAACGCTGCGCCATGCGGATCATCTGCGGGAAGCGCGTGATCGGCAGGATGCCCGGCACGATGCTCGCGGCGATGCCGGCCGCGGCGCAGCGGTCGCGGAAGCGCAGGAATACTTCCGCGTCGAAGAAGAACTGCGTGATCGCCCGGGCCGCGCCGGCATCGATCTTGGCCTTGAGATTGTCGAGCTCGAACGCGGCGTGCGGCGACTCGGGATGCGGCTCGGGATAGGTCGCCACCGAGATCTCGAAGTCGCCGACCGACTTCAGCCCTTTGACCAGGTCGACAGCATACGCATAGCCGTCCGGATGCGGCACGTACTTGCCACCGCTCTGACCGCCGCTTTGGGGCGGATCGCCGCGCAGCGCCACGATGTGGCGAATGCCGTGCTGCCAGTAGTTGCGCGCGATATCGAGGATCTCTTCGCGCGGCGCGCCGATACAGGTGAGGTGCGGGGCGGCCGTCAGCGAGGTCGTTTGGTGGATGCGCGTGACGATGTTGTGCGTGCGCGTGCGCGTCGAACCGTCCGCGCCGTACGTCACCGACACGAATCGCGGCTGCAACGGCGTCAGGCGCTGCACCGACTCCCACAGCGTCCGCTCCATCTGCTCGTCCTTCGGCGGGAAGAACTCGAACGAGACGGTCGGGCGGCCGCGCAGCCGGGTGGCAGCAGCGCCGATGCGGTCCACGATTTTGTCGAGAGCCATGCTCATTTCCTCATGTAGGTCGGGCTTCAGCCCGACGCAACGCGTCCGACTAAAGTCGGGCCTACAGCCGGGCGCCGCGCCACGGCGACCAGCAGGTGGGCGTCTTCGGTGTCGACCGGGTGCAGGCGCTGGCATTCCAGTCCTGCGAGCGCGAACCACTCGCGCAGCGTCGCAATCGGATTGGCGGCGCCGGCGCTGCTCAGCGTGTCGAAGTCCTCGATGACAACGGCGCGTCCGCCTTCCTTCAACGTGCGGGCAATCTCGGTGAGCGCCGCGGACGGACGTTGAGCCGTCGCAAGCACGCGATCGACGGTAACCGTATCGAACAGTGGTCCGGCGAACGGCAGGTCGTACATGTCCCCGCGCTGCAGCTCGCAATGGCTGAGTCCCGCGCCGTGCACGTTGGTGCGGGCGAGCCGCAGGGCGTTGCTCGAAATGTCGATGCCGACGGCGCGGGTCGCGTTCGCGGCGAGCAGCCCGAGTACATGACCCGAGCCAGTGCCCACGTCGAGCAGCACGCCGATCGGCTCGGCCGCGAGCTCGCTCAGGATGATCGAATCGACGGCGCCGGACGCCGAACCTCGTGATGCAGCCGGCAACTGATCTGCCGCACGGCGGGCGCGCTCGCGAATCACGGTTTCCATGCGCTTGCGGTCACGCCGCAGCAGATCGTCGTCTTCGCGGACCAGCGCGAGCAGTTGCTGGACCGTGCCCCGCTCCGCCGCGGAGGCTGGCGCCCTGTAATAGACCCAGTGCTGTTCGCGAAAGCGATCGAGCAAGCCGGCATCGCACAGGAGCTTCAGATGACGCGAGACCCGCGGCTGGCTCTGACCGATGACTTCGCAGATCTCGCCAACCGTCAGCTCTGCCCGCGCGAGCAGCGCGAGCAGTCGCAGCCGCGTTGGTTCGGCGGCGGCACGCAGCGCTGAGACAGCAGGCAGGAAGGTTGTCGGCATTGGTCGAGGCTGTGATTCAGGATATAAGGATGTCCTTATATTCGACCGGTCAATAAGCCGCAAGATGGGCGGAAGGTTCCCCCGCCCACGGCGAGCGCTCCAAAATCACCGCAAGGCTTTGATTTAGTGGCGTGTTTCGCTGCCATCGGCAGCGGGCGCGGACGCGAACAGCTGCTCCACATCGACGCGATCGAAGCGGTAGGCGCGGTTGCAGAAGTCGCAGCGGACCTCGACCTCGCCCCGCTCGGCCAGCACCGAGCGGATCTCCTCTGCACCCAGGCTCCGCAGCATGCCGACCACCCGCTCCCGCGAGCATCGGCAGCGGAAGAACACCGGTGCGGACTCGAACAACCGCACGTCGTCCTCGGCGAACAGCCGACGCAGGATGTCGCGGTCGCTGAGAGCCTGCAGCTCTTCTGCCTTCAGCGTATCTCCGAGCAGCTGGACGCGGCGCCAGGCATCCTCGATCTCATCCCGCTCTGGCAGCTCCACGGCCTCATGAGCGCTGCTGCGCGCCTGCACGCTGTCGTCTGACAGCCGCTGCAGCAGCAACCCTGAAGCGCCCTTCTCCGTCGCGTGCAGCCATAACCGCGTCGGCAGCTGCTCCGATGATTCGAAGTATTCGCGCAGGCAGTCGGCCAGGCGCTCTCCGGTCAGCGGCACCACGCCCTGGTAGCGCTGCGAGAGGTCTTCGCTCTCCAGTGTGACGGTGAGGTTGCCTTCGCCCGACAGCGCAGCAAGATCGCGCCCCTCGTGGGCCTCGCGGTAGCGCGCGACAGCGCGTACGCCAAGCTCACTCGAGCACTGCGCCAGCATGAGGTGCATGGGCCCCTTCCCTTGCAGCTGCAGGCTCAGCGTGCCGTCGAACTTGAGAGTCGCAGCCAGCAGCACCGACGCTGCCACCGCTTCGCCCAGCGTGTCGCGGATCGATGGCGGGTAGTCGCGATGCTCGAGCAGCGCGCGCCACGATGCATCGAGGTGCACGATGTGCCCGCGGATCGGGTAGTGCTCGAACAGAAAGCGATGGAGACAATCGCGGTCGTGCATCTACGGGCTCAGTTTCCTCTTCAGCAATTCATTCACCTGCGCGGGGTTCGCCTTGCCGCCGGTCACCTTCATCACCTGGCCGACGAAGAAGCCGAACAGCTTGTCCTTGCCGGAACGGTAGTCCGCCAGCTGCTGCGGATTGGCCGCCATCACCTCGTCGATGGTCTTCTCGATGGCCGACGTGTCGGTGATCTGCCGCAGGCCTTTCGCCGCGATGATCGCGTCCGCGTCCTGGCCTTCCAGCCACATCTGCTCGAACACTTCCTTGGCAATCTTGCCGGAGATCGTCGCGTCCGCGATGCGCGTGAGCAGACCGGCGAGGCGCGGCGCGTCGATGCGCGAGTGCGTGACTTCGAGGCCGCCTTTGTTGAGCGCGGCGGAGAGCTCGCCCATCACCCAGTTGGCGGCCAGCTTCTCGTGACCCGGAACCCGGGCGACGACGGTCTCATAGTAATCGGCCATCTCGCGGCTCGCGGTCAGCACGCCGGCGTCGTAGAGCGACAGGCCGAACTTCTCCAGGTAGCGCGCCGCCTTTTCGTCCGGCAGCTCCGGCAACGTGGTGCGCACGGACGCGATGAACGCGTCGTCGAGCGCGACCGGCAACAGGTCGGGATCCGGGAAGTAGCGGTAGTCGTTCGCCTCTTCCTTGGAGCGCAGCGCGCGCGTCTCGCCCTTGTCGGGATCGTACAGACGCGTCTCCTGCCGCACCTTGCCGCCGCCTTCGATGAGCTCGATCTGCCGCGCGACCTCGTAGTTGATCGCCTTTTCGATGAAACGGAACGAGTTCAGGTTCTTGATCTCGCAGCGCGTGCCGAGCTGCGCGGCGCCGACCGGCCGCACCGAGACGTTGGCGTCGCAGCGGAACGAGCCTTCCTGCATGTTGCCGTCGCAGATCTCGAGATACCGCACCAGCGTGTGGATCTTCTTCATGTACGCGACGGCTTCCTTCGCTGAGCGCATGTCGGGCTCGGAGACGATCTCCAGCAGCGGCGTCCCGGCGCGATTCAGGTCGATGCCCGACTGACCCTGAAAATCTTCGTGCAATGACTTCCCCGCGTCCTCTTCGAGGTGCGCGCGCGTGATGCCGATCGTCTTGCGCGCGCCGTCATCGAGCACGATCTCCAGGCGTCCCTTCTCCACGATCGGCATCTCGTACTGGCTGATCTGGTAGCCCTTCGGCAGGTCCGGATAGAAGTAGTTCTTGCGCGCAAATACCGAGCGGTGCGCGACGCTCGCGCCGACTGCGAGACCGAACTTGACGGCCATGCGCACGGCTTCGCGATTCAGCACGGGCAGCACCCCCGGATAGCCGAGATCGACGAGGTTCGCCTGCGTGTTCGGCGCCGCGCCGTAGGCGGTGGGCGCGCTCGAGAAAATCTTGCTGCGTGTCGCCAGCTGCGCGTGGATCTCGAGGCCGATTACCGTTTCCCAACTCATGCGTTCACTCATAGCCGCGCGGAGTCTGCTAGTGCCACTGCGTCTCGCGCTGATACCCGTGCGCCACATTGAAAAGCTTTGCTTCCGAGAAATGGGGACCGATGACCTGCAATCCAACCGGCAGCCCGCCCGATTGACCGCACGGCAGCGAGACGCCCGGCAGTCCCGCGAGGTTCGCGCCGATGGTGTAGATGTCGTTGAGATACATCGTGACCGGATCGTCCACTTTCGCACCGATGTCGAAGGCGGGCGTCGGCGAGGTCGGGCCCATCAGCACGTCGACTTCCTTGAACGCGCGTGCGAAGTCGTCCGTGATCAGGCGCCGCACTTTTTGCGCCTTGAGGTAGTAGGCGTCGTAGTAACCCGCCGACAGCACGTACGTACCGGTCATGATTCGGCGCTTGACCTCGTCGCCGAAGCCTTCGCCCCGTGAGCGCTTGTAGAGATCCATCAGGTCGACCGGGTTCTCGCAGCGATAACCGAAGCGCGTAGCGTCGAACCGCGACAGGTTCGACGAGCACTCCGCTGGCGCGACCACGTAGTACGTGGGCACCGACAACGGCAGGTTCGGCAGACTGACCTCGATGAGCTTCGCGCCGAGCTTCTCGTACAGGCGCAACGCCTCGCGGATGAGCTTGCTGCTCTCCTCTTCGAGCCCCTTCTCGAAGAATTCCTTCAGCAGACCGACCTTCAGACCGGCGAGCGGCTGCTCGAGACCGCCGACGTAGTCGGGCACCGGCGTGTCGACGCTGGTCGAGTCGCGCGGATCGAAGCCCGCCATCTGGGCGAGCAGCATTGCAGCGTCGCGCGCGGTGCGGGTCAGCACGCCGGCCTGATCGAGGCTCGAGGCGAACGCGACCATTCCGTAGCGCGACACCCGGCCGTAGGTCGGCTTGAAGCCCGTGATGCCCGTAAGCGCCGCCGGCTGGCGGATCGAGCCGCCGGTGTCAGTGCCGGTCCCGGCGGGCGCAAGGCGAGCCGCCACCGCAGCAGCAGAGCCGCCCGACGAGCCCCCCGGCACCTTCTTCGGGTCCCACGGGTTGCGGACCGGCCCATACCAGCTGCTCTCGTTCGACGAGCCCATCGCGAACTCGTCCATGTTGGTCTTGCCCAGCATCACGACGCCGGCCTGCTGCAGCCTTTCGACGACAGTGGCGTCGTAGGGCGCGACGAAGTTGGACAGCATGCGCGAGCCGCAGGTCGTGAGGACGCCGTCAGTGCAGAAGATGTCCTTGTGGACGAGCGGCAGCCCCGCCAGCGGCGGCGCCTCGCCGGACGCGATCAGCTCATCGGCCTTCTGCGCAGCGGCGAGCGCCTGCTCGCCGGTGACCGTGATGAAGGCGTTCAGCGCCGGGTTGAAGCGCTCGATGCGTGCCAGGAAATGACGTGCGAGCTCGACGCTGGAGAAGCGGCGCGCACGCAACCCCTCGTTGAGCTCTGCGAGCGTCAGACGGTGTAAGTCGGTCATGAGAAGTCGATCACCTTATTCGAGCACGCCTATTCGATAACCTTCGGCACGAGATACAGGCCGGCCGCGACGCTCGGTGCGTTGCGCTGGTACTTCTCGTGCTGATCGGCATCGAGCACTTCGTCCGGGCGCATGCGCTGCACCTGCGCAGCGAGCGGGTGTGCCATCGGCTCGACCGCGGCGGTGTCGGCCGCGTTGAGTTGTTCGACGAAGCTCAAGATCTTCGACAGGCTGTCGACATAGACCGGCAGCTGCGCCTCGCTGATGGCGAGGCGGGCGAGGTGTGCGATGTTCTCCACATCGTGGCGGGTGAGGCTCATGAGGGTCAGGCACTCGACGCGAAAAACAGTGGAAAAAGGCTGAAAAAAGCCTCCCGAATCATACGCCTTTTACTTGTGCAAAGCGCGACCCGTTGTTAGAGTACCGCAACTTTTTTGCCCCCCCCTTTCTCCCTTCGCCACTCGTTCGACCGACAAGAACCATGTTCAAGAATCTGCGCGGGTATTTCTCGAACGACTTGTCGATCGATCTGGGCACTGCAAACACTCTCATCTACGTGCGCGGCAAGGGCATCGTGCTCAACGAGCCGTCGGTCGTCGCGATTCGCGAGGAGCCGGGCCGCGCCGGCAAGAAGATCGAAGCAGTCGGCCAGGAAGCGAAGAACATGCTGGGCCGCACGCCCGGCCACATCACCGCGATCCGGCCGATGAAGGACGGCGTCATCGCCGACTTCACCGTCACCGAGAAGATGCTGCAGTACTTCATCGAGAAGGTGCACGGCAATCGACTCATGCGTCCGAGCCCGCGCGTGCTCGTGTGCGTGCCGTACGGCTCGACGCAAGTGGAGCGGCGCGCGATCCAGGAGTCCGCCGAAGGCGCCGGTGCGCGCTGGGTGCGTCTCATCGAAGAGCCGATGGCTGCTGCCGTGGGCGCCGGCCTGCCGGTGCACGAAGCACGCGGCTCGATGGTGCTCGACATCGGCGGCGGTACTTCCGAAGTCGCAGTGATCTCGCTCAACGGCATCGTGTACGCCTCGTCGGTGCGCATCGGCGGCGATCGCTTCGACGACGCCATCATCAACTACGTGCGCCGCAACTACGGCATCCTGATCGGCGAGTCCACCGCCGAGAAGATCAAGATCGAGATCGGCTCGGCCTATCCCGGCCAGCAGGTCAACGAGATCTCGGTCAAGGGCCGCAACTTGTCCGAAGGCGTGCCGCGCAGCTTCACGCTGAACTCCAACGAGATCCTCGAAGCGCTGCAGGAGCCGCTGGCCGGCATCGTCGGCGCAGTCAAGGTGGCGCTCGAGCAGACCCCGCCGGAGCTCGGCGCGGACGTCGCGGAGCGCGGCATCGTGCTGACGGGCGGCGGCGCCCTGCTTCGCGACATCGACAAGCTGTTGATGGAAGAGACCGGGCTGCCGGTCGTCGTCGCCGAGGATCCGCTCACCTGTGTGGCGCGCGGCGGCGGGCGTATGCTCGAGCTGATCGATGAGCACGGTCCCGCGCTCTTCAACCTGGAATAACGCAGTCCCACACACACGGTCGTCGTGGTTACCCTAAGCTCCGACAGCCGCCCGATCATAGGTCGCGGGCCGCCGCTCTGGGCTGGCACGTTCTTCCTCACCGTGGTCTCCATCGTCGTCATGGTGCTCGATCACCGCGGCGGCTACCTCGACACTGCACGCCTGTGGATGAGTGCCGCAGCCAATCCGATCTACACCGTCGTGCAGGCGCCGTACCAGGCATGGACCTGGCTCACCGACAGCTTTGCCGATCGCTCGCGGCTGCGAACCGAGAACGAGCAGCTCAGTGAGCAGCTGCGCGCCGCGCGCACCAGGATGCTGCGCTTCGATTCGCTCACCGAGGAGAACCGGCGGCTGCGCGAAATCCGCGAGGCCTCCAAAGGCGTCAGCGAGCGCACGCTGATCGCGGAGATCATCAACGCCTCGGTCCAGCCGTTCCGCCACATGGTCGTCATCAACAAGGGCGCCGATGACGGCGTGTTCCGCGGGCAGCCGGTGCTCGACGCGTTCGGCGTCGTCGGCCAGGTGATCCAGGTCGGCAAATCGACCGCGACCCTGATGCTCATCACCGACGCCGAGCACGCGGTGCCGGTGCAGGTGAACCGCAACGGCATTCGCTCGATCGCGGTGGGCACCGGTGAGGCCGCGAAGCTGAGCCTGCCCTACATGACAGTCGAGTCGGATGTACGCCGCGGCGATCTGCTGGTCAGCTCGGGCCTCGATCAGATCTTTCCGGCCGGCTATCCGGTCGCGACGGTAACCAAAGTCGAGCGTAACGCCACCGATACGTTCGCCACGGTCGAGGCGCGGCCGCTGGCGCAGCTGGATCGCGATCGTGAAGTGCTGCTGTTGTGGGCGGACAAGCCGCAGGTGCCGGCTCCCGAAGCCGCGATCGAGGCGGTGAAGAAATGAGCGTCTCCGACGCACGCATCAGCCGCCTGCGCGTCACCGTCACGGTCATCATCGCGCTGATCCTCGCCGTGCTACCTATGCCGCGCTGGATGGACATCGCACGGCCGTATCTGCTGCTGCTGCTGGTGATCTACTGGTCGCTGAGCGCGCCGCGCATCGCCGGTCTGATGTTCGCGTGGCTGTGCGGGATGGCGATCGATCTCCTGAAAGGCACGACACTCGGTCAGCACGCCCTGGCCTTCCTGGTGGTGAGCGTCCTGACTCACAAGTTCCAGCTGCGCATCCGCATCTTCCCGCTGTCGCAGCAGACGCTGACGGTGCTGATCCTGCTGCTCGTCTACGAGGCGCTGGTCTGGTACACCGACGGCGTCCTCGGCTATCCGGTCACGACCTGGGCGCGCTGGATCCCGGTGCTCACCAGCACGCTGCTCTGGCCGGTCGTCGTCGGCATCCTCGATACCTGGAACCGGCGCAGCCGATGAGCCGCTCCGTGCGCATCAAGGACCATCACGCCGAGCAGCGACTGTTCGAGGGACGCGCCATTGCGGCTGCCGTGATCATGGTGATCGCGCTCGGCTCGGTGATCGCGCGGCTGATCTGGCTGCAGGTCATCCAGTACGACTACTTCGCCGACCTTTCGCAAGGCAACCGCATCAAGGTCGAGCCCATCCCGCCGAATCGCGGGCTGATCCTCGACCGCAACGGCCTGCCGCTCGCGACCAACGCGCCCTCCTACCAGCTGGAGCTGACGCGTGAGCAGGTCACGGACATTGACGCCACGCTGCTAGGCCTGGCGCAGCTCGGACTGCTCGACAACGCCGACTTCCCGAGCCTGAAAAAAGACATTCGCAGCCGCCGCAGCTTCGAGGCCGTGCCGGTGAAGCTGCAGCTGACGGACGAGGAGCTGGCGCGCTTTGCCGCGCGTCGCTATCAGTTTCCGGGCGTCGAAATCCGGCCCCGCCTGACGCGCTATTACCCGCTCGGCGCGAGCAGCGTACATGCCATCGGCTATGTCGGCGCCATCAGCGAGGAAGACGAGAAAACGCTCGATCTCAACGAGTACGCGGGCACGACCCTGACCGGCAAGAGCGGTGTCGAGAAAGCCTATGAGAAGGAGCTGCACGGGCGCGCGGGCGTCCAGCAGCTGCTCGTCAATGCGCAAGGCCGCACGGTCGAGCGCATTGGCAAGGATGCCGTCAAGCTCGATCGGCGCGAGCCGACGGCGGGCAACGATCTGTTCCTGACGATCGACTTGCGCGTGCAGCAGGTCGCGGAAGAAGCCTTGCGCGGTCAGCGCGCCGCGGCCGTCGCCATCGATCCCACGAGCGGCGACATCCTCGCCTTCGTCAGCACGCCGGCCTTCGATCCGAACCTGTTCGCGCGCGGCCTGAGCCGTCCGCAGTATCTCGCGCTGACCGAGGATCCGGACCGACCGATGTACGACCGCGCGCTGCGCGGCGTGTATCCGCCGGGCTCGACAGTGAAGCCGCTCTTCGCGATCGCGGCGCTCGAGTCCGGAGTCGTGACGGCCCACGACACTCGTTTCTGCCGCGGCATGTGGTCGTCGCCGGGCTACGGCCGCGCGCGCCGCGACTGGAAGCCAGGCGGTCACGGCACTGTCGACATGCGCCGCGCGCTCGCCACGTCCTGCGACATCTATTTCTTCGACATGGCGCGGCTGATGGGCATCGATCGCATGGCGGGAGTGTTGGGGAGGTTCGGCCTGGGTGCGCCGACGGGCATCGACATCGAAGGCGAGCGTTCCGGCATCCTGCCCTCCACCGAGTGGAAGAAGCGGGCCTACAAGAAGCCGGAGTTCCAGGTCTGGTTCCCGGGCGACACCATCAGCGTCGGCATCGGCCAGGGCCAGATGCTCGTGACGCCGCTGCAGCTGGCCAACGCGATCGCCGCGCTGTCCAACAAAGGTCAGCGCTTCAAGCCGCGCCTGGTGCGCGCCATTCGCGACGTGCAGACCGGCAAAGTGCAGCAGATCACGCCCGACCCGCTGCCGCCGGTCAAAGTCAACGATCCCGGCGAGTGGGACGTTGCCCAAGGGGGCATGTTCGATGTGGTGAATGCTCCGCACGGCACCGCGCGCAGCTATCTGGCGCCCGCTCCGGAGTACAAGATGGCCGGCAAGAGCGGCACGGCGCAGGTCTTCACCGTCAGCATCAACGAGAAGATGCGCAAGGCCAAGGAACTCGAAGAGCACCTGCGCGACCACGCTTTGTTCGTCTCGTTCGCGCCGTTCGACGCGCCGAAGATTGCCGTGGCGGTGGTCGTCGAGAACGCGCCAGGCGGCGGCTCGGCCTTCGCGGCGCCGATCGCACGGCGCATCCTCGATCGCTATCTGCTGACGGACGTCCAATGGGACGAGCAGGAAGCGAAGCGCAAGCCGCCGGCCCCGGTGGCGACGCCGACGAATACGGAATGACGACGCCATGAGCTACGACACGCTCGAGACCTCGCGGACCCAGCGCACCCTGACCGGTACGGCGCAGCTGCTGCTCGCGCTGCACCTGGACGGGCCGCTGTTCGTCGCCCTGTGTCTCGTGAGCGCCGTCGGCAGCATCGTGCTGTTCAGCGCGTCGGGGCGCAGCATCCCGATGCTCGAAGCGCACCTGGTGCGGTTTGCGCTCGGGCTGGTCGCCATGATCATGCTGGCGCAGATTCCGCCGCGGCTCATCCGCACGATCGCGCCCTGGGCCTACGTCATCGGCCTGGTGCTGCTGTTCATCGTGATGTTCGCAGGCGACGTCACGATGGGCGCACAGCGCTGGCTCGACCTCGGCGTCGTGCGCTTTCAGCCGTCCGAGATCATGAAGCTCGCGGTGCCGCTGGCCTGCGCGTGGTTCCTGCACGAGCGGCCGCTGCCGCCCAGCATGCTGTCGCTCGCAATCGTCGGCGTTGGAATCGGCGTGCCGACGCTGCTGATCGCGGAGCAGCCGGACCTGGGCACGGCGCTGCTCGTTGCAGCCGCCGGCGGCATGGTGATCCTGCTCGCGGGCCTGCAACTACGCTACATCCTTACCGTCGTCGGCTTGCTCGGTCCGGCGGCGTACGTCGCCTGGCGCTTCCTGCTGCACGACTACCAGCGGCAACGCGTGCTGACGTTCCTCGATCCGCAAAGCGACCCGCTGGGCAGCGGCTATCACATCATCCAGTCGCAGATTGCGATCGGCTCCGGCGGCGTGTTCGGCAAGGGTTATCTCAACGGCAGCCAGGCGCAGCTGGAGTTCCTGCCGGAGCGCTCGACCGATTTCATCTTCGCCGTCGTCGGCGAGGAATGGGGCTTGATCGGGCTGGTGACGGTGATCTGCCTGTTCATGTTCGTCATCGGCCGCGCGCTGTATCTCGCCGCAACCGCGCAGGACACGTTCGCGCGCCTCGCAGCGGGCAGCCTCGCGTTGACCTTCTGCGTCTACGTGTTCGTGAACACGGGCATGGTGACGGGTCTGCTGCCGGTCGTCGGAGTGCCGCTGCCTTTCATCAGTTACGGCGGCACTGCGATGGTGACCCTCATGGCCGGTTTCGGTATTCTCATGTCGCTCTGCGCGAAGCGGAAACTCGTCAGTCGCTAATGACAGACATTCGCAGACGCGTTCGCAATCGATAACTGATGACTGACATCTTGCTCAAAGCCTCCACCGCCGCTTTCCTCGCCTGCCTTTCCTGGATTCCTGCCGCGTCCGCCGTCGACGTGAAGCGCGCCGATGTGCGCGCCTTCATCGACGAGACGAGCCGCAACTTCGGCTTTCCGCGCACGCAGCTCGAAGCGCTGCTGGCGCAGGCCGAGACCAAGCAGCCGATCCTCGACGCGATCAGCCGCCCCGCCGAGCGCGTGGTGCCGTGGTACGAGTATCGCGAGCGATTCCTGACCGAGAAGCGGATCCTGCAGGGCACGGACTTCTGGATGGCACATGGCGAAGCACTGCGCCGCATCCCAGATGCCAACGTGGCCGCAAGCGTGGTCGGGATCCTCGGAGTCGAGACTTCGTTCGGCCGCATCACCGGCCGCTATCGCGTGATCGATGCGCTCGCGACGCTGGCGTTCGACTATCCGCCGCGCAGTGAATTCTTCCGCGGCGAGCTGCAGCAGTTCCTGTTGCTATCGCGCGAGGAATCGGTCGATCCCAAGACGGCGCTAGGCTCGTATGCCGGCGCGATGGGTGCGCCGCAGTTCATCTCCTCCAGTTACCGCAACTTCGCGGTCGACGGCGACGGCAACGGCAAGCGCGATCTGTGGAACAGCTGGGACGACGTGATCGGCTCGGTAGCGAACTACCTGCTGGTGTACGGCTGGCGCGAGGGCGAGCCGGTCGTCGTGACGGCGACGCTGCCCAGCGACGATCTCAGCCGCTTCGACACGTCGAAGCTGGAGTTGAACGAGACGGTCGCGTCGCTGCGCGGCAAAGGCGTTCGCTTCGAGACGACGCTGCCTGACACGGCTCCGGCAGCGCTCATCGTCGCGCAGGGCAAGGACGGCCCGGTCTATCGCGTCGGCTTTACCAACTTCTACGTGCTCACGCGCTACAACCGCAGTCCGATGTACGCAATGGCCGTACACGACCTCGGCGAGGCAGTCGTGAACTTCATGCGCGATGCGACTCGCTGAGCGGCTGCGCTGTAGGTCGGGCTTCAGCCCGACTCTCCTCGCCCTCCTCCTCGCGGGCTGCTCATCTACCGCGTACAAGACCCCGCCGCTGCCCCCGATGCCGCCGCCTGGCGACATCGCCACGATCCCGGAGCCGGTCCCGAAGGTCGAGCCGCGCTCGAAGCGCGGCAATCCGCCGTTCTATACCGTGCTCGGACGGCGCTATTTCGTGCTCGAAACGTCGGTGGGCTATCTCGAGCGCGGCGTCGCCTCGTGGTACGGCCCGGGCTTTCACGCCTCGACGACGTCCAACGGCGAGCGCTACGACATGTACGCCATGACGGCCGCGCACAAGACGCTGCCGTTGCCCGCGTACGTGCAGGTCACGAACCTTCGCAACGGCAAGAGCGTGGTCGTGCGCGTCAACGACCGGGGCCCGTTCAAGGACGGCCGCATCATCGACCTTTCCTACACAGCGGCCAGCCGCCTCGATTTTCTCAAGGACGGGACGACGTTCGTCGAAGTGCGCGCGCTGACGCCCGAGCAGAAGAGCAAGCCGCCCGCACCGCCGCAGACGCCGGAGGCCTTGTACGTCCAGGCCGGCGCCTTCGGCACGAAGGAGAATGCAGAGCGGCTGCTGGAGCGCCTGCGCGCGCAGGGCGTCGACAAGAGCTTCGTGCGCGAGGACGAGGTCAACGCTCGCACGCTGTATCGCGTGCGCGTCGGGCCGATTCCGAGCGTCAATGAGTTCGACCGCGTCCTGGCCCGTCTGCGCGCGCTCGGCCTGGCCGATGCGCAGCTCGCGCCGGAGTGATCGCGCCGCGCGACCTGCCATGACACGGCCACCCTCTGCCATGATTCGCCTACATTCTCTGCGCCGCGCTCGGTAGAATCCGCGGCGTTCCAACCGCAAGCCCCTCTGCGAAAAATCGTGATGAGCCTCATGCACCAACGGATCTTTCTGCTCGCAGCCTGTGCACTCGCCCTGACTGCCTGCTCCGACTCCACGTCGACACCGCAGGGCACACGCAGCGTCGCGGCGCCCGTTGCCGGAGTCGCGCCGGCGGAGCCGAATGCGCCGGCGCTGAAGCCGCCGCCGATTCCGGCCGCGCCGCAGGTGAATGCGCGCGGCTACTACCTGATGGATTTCACCAGCGGCCAGGTGCTCGCGGAAACGAATGCGGATCAGCGGCTGGAGCCGGCGAGCCTGACCAAGCTGATGAGCGCCTATGCGATCTTTCACGCGCTGAAGGACGGCCGCATCAAGCTGACCGACGAGGTGCGCATCAGCAAGCATGCGCGCGACCAGGACGGCTCGCGCATGTTCATCGAGGTCGGCACGGCCGTGACCGTCGAGAACCTGATCCAGGGCCTGATCGTGCAGTCCGGCGACGACGCGACCGTCGCGCTCGCCGAGCACGTCGCCGGCAGCGAGCCGGTGTTCGTCGATCTGATGAATCAGTACGCGCAGCGCCTCGGGCTCGCGAGCACGCATTTCCAGAATGCGCCCGGCATGCCCTCGCCCGAGCACTACACCACTGCGCGCGACATCGCCGTGCTGTCGGCGGCGCTGATCCGCGACTATCCCGAGTACTACAAGTATTACTCCCAGCGCTCGTTCACCTGGAACAAGATCACGCAGCCGAACCGCAACGGCCTGCTCGAGCGCGATCCGACGGTCGACGGCCTGAAGACCGGTCACACCGAGACGGCCGGGTATTGCCTCGTTTCGTCGGCGAAGCGCGGCGACATGCGGCTGGTCTCCGTCGTCATGGGCTCACCGAGCATCTCGGCGCGCGAAGACGCGAGCGCGGCGCTGCTCAACTACGGCTTCAATTTCTACCAGACTCGCAAGCTCTACGACGCCAATGCGACCGTGCTGACACTGCCGGTCTGGAAAGGCGCGGCCGAGAGCGTGAAGCTCGGCGTGACGCACGATGTGTTCGCGATCGTGCCGCGCGGTCAGGAGAACGCACTGAGCGCCGCAGCCGACGTGCCCGAGCCATTGTTCGCACCGCTCGTGCGCGCGAACGAGGTCGGCAAGCTGCGCGTGATGCTGGGCGACAAGACGCTCGGCACCTATTCGCTGCACCCGGTGGAGGACGTCGGCGAGGCCGGCTTCTTCAGCCGCATGATCGACGACGTCAAGCTCTGGATGCATTAACGGACGCACTGACCATGGCTGAGCCGCTGCCCATCTGCTATCTCAACGGCGAGTTCCTGAAGCTGCGCGACGCGCGCGTCTCGCCGCTCGACCGCGCCTTCCTGTTCGGCGACAGCGTCTACGAAGTGCTGCCGGTGTTCGACGGGCGCATGTTCCGCTTCCGCGAGCACTTCGACCGGCTCGCCCGCAGCCTCAAAGAAATCGGCATGCCTGCACCGCTTGCCCATGCGCAGTGGCTGGAAATTCTCGACGATCTCATCGCGCGCAACGGCGGCGGCGACATGTACGTGTACGTGCAAGTCACTCGCGGCATGGAGTTCGGCCGCAATCATGCGTTCCCCGCCAAGGTCGTTCCCGGCCTGTTCGCGATGGCGGCGCCGTTGCCGCCGCTGACCGACGAGATTCGCGCCAACGGCGTGTCGGCGATCACGG
The DNA here is from genome assembly GCA_044866955.1 of Steroidobacteraceae bacterium. Lineage (GTDB taxonomy): Bacteria > Pseudomonadota > Gammaproteobacteria > Steroidobacterales > Steroidobacteraceae > Steroidobacter. Next base: position 36,072 of record JBIOUH010000038.1, on the reverse strand, counting down.
TCGAGGACTTCCGCTGGGGCCGCTGCGACATCAAGAGCACGGCGCTGCTCGCCAACGTGCTCATGAAGCAGCGCGCCGCCGAGGCCGATACTCAGGAAGCGATCATCGTGCGCGACGGCGACGTGATGGAAGGCTCGTCGACCAGCATCTTCGTCGTGAAGGACGGCAAGATCGCCACTCCCCCGAACAGCAACCGCATCCTGCCGGGTACGACGCGCGAGGTCGCGCTCGAGCTCGCGGACGGAGCGATGTCGGTCACGATCCGACGCATCGGCATCGATGAGCTGCGCACCGCGGACGAGGTGTGGATCTCGGCAGCGACTCGCGACGTCTTGCCGGTCACGCGCATCGATGGTGAGCCCGTCGGCACGGGCAAGCCCGGACCGTTATGGAAGCGCATGAACGAATCCTTCAACGCGCTGCGCAAGCGTCTGGCCGGCACCCCGGCGCTGTGATCGGCATGGCCGACGCCAGTCTGCTCAAGTTCCCCTGCGATTTTCCGCTCAAGGTCATGGGCCGGCGGAGCGATGACTTCCGCAGCATCGTGCTCGGCATCGTGCAGAAGCATGCGGGCGACATCGATCCGCAGCAGATCGAGGAGCGGCCGAGCCGCGACGGCAACTACCTGAGCCTGACCTGCACCTTCCCGGCGCGCAGTCGCGAGCAGCTCGATGCGCTGTATCGCGAGCTCACTTCCTGCGAGCGGGTGCTGGTGGTGTTGTAGCCGGGCCTGACCTACCCTTCCCCGGCGGCGACGCGGATCACGACCTTGCCCTGCGAGCGGCGGCCGTTGAGCACGTCGAGCGCTTCGGCGTAGCGATCCAGGCCATCGAGCTCCGTGACGTGCGGACGGATCTTGCCGGACTCGAACAGCTCGAACAGCGCCTTGAGATTGGCCACGTGCACCTGCGGCTCGCGGCGCGTGTGCGCGCCCCAGAACACGCCGACCAGCGAGCAGCCTTTCAGCAGCGGCAGGTTCAGCGGGATCGCGGGAATCTTGCCGCCGGCGAAGCCGATCACCAGATAGCGGCCGTTCCAGGCCATGCTGCGCACGACCTGCTCGGCATAGTCCGCGCCGACGGGATCGTAGGCGACGTCGATGCCGCGATCGCCCGTGAATTCCATCACCTTCGCCTTGATCGTGTCGCGCGTGTAGTTGAACGCAGCGTCGGCTCCGTGGCGCTTTGCGAGCTCGAGCTTCTCATCCGTGCTTGCGGCTGCGAGCACGCGAGCACCGAGGGCCTTGCCAATCTCCACCGCCGTCAATCCGACGCCGCCCGCCGCGCCAAGCACGAGCAATGTTTCGCCGGCCTCGAGATTCGCTCGCTGCACGAGCGCGTGATATGTCGTGCCGTAGTTGACGAGGAAACCGGCCGCAGCCGCCATGCTCATCGACTCGGGCAAGGGGATCAGCGACTCCGCGGCCGCGACGCATTGCTCCGCGAGCCCGCCCTGCCCGGCCATTGCGAGCACGCGAGCACCGGGCCGCACTGACTGCACATCCGGTGCGACTTCGGTTACGACGCCTGCGGTCTCGTTGCCCGGCGTGTACGGCGCTTCCGGCTTGATCTGATATTTGCCGGCGACCATCAGCGCGTCGGGAAATCCGAAACCGACGGCGTGCACGCGCAGGCGCACGTGTCCGGGCTTCAGCTGGGGCGGCGGGATCTCCTGCACGCTGAGTTGGGACGGCGGACCGTAACTGCTGAGAACGACAGCGCGCATGCCAGCTCCAAGATAATAAGGGTCGCGAAAGGGCCTCGGCCGCTTTCGACCAGAAATCAGACCCAGGTGGCGCCGGCGGGCATGCCGAGCGCGCTCATCAGGTGCGGCGCCAGCAGCTCCGCGACGCTGTGCAGCTCGAGCGAGACGCCGAGCGTGCGCAGGTCCGTGACTTCCAGCCCGCGATAACCGCACGGATTGATGCGGCGAAACGGCTCCAGGTCCATCGCGACGTTGAACGCGAGGCCATGATAGCTGCAGCCGCGGCGGATCCGCAGCCCGATGCTCGCGAGCTTGCGGCCGTCGACGTAGATGCCGGGCGCGTCGCGCCGACCGATCGCCGCGATGTTCCACGATGCGAGCAGCGCGATGATGCCGTTCTCCAGCGCCATCACCAGCTGGCGCACGCCGAGCGCATGGCGACGCACGTCGAGCAGCGGATAGACCACCAGCTGCCCGGGACCGTGATACGTCACCTGGCCGCCGCGGTCGATCTGCACGATCGGAATATCACCGGGCGCGAGCACGTGCTCACGCGCTGCGTTCATGCCGAGCGTGAAGACAGGAGGATGTTCGAGGAACCAGATCTCGTCGAGCGTTTCCGCGCTGCGCTGCTCGGTGAACGCCTGCATCGCGCGCCAAGTCGGCTCGTAGTCGGCGCGGCCGAGCCACTTGAGAAGCGGTTGACGGTTGGCGGTCACCGGCTGGTGCAGGTCTGCAACCATCTAGCTGACGGCTTCCTGCTTCGCCAGTCCCGCGTTGTTGCGCTCCAGCGCGCGCTCGGCGCGATAGCTCGATCGCACCAACGGCCCGGCGACGCATTCGAGGAAGCCCTTGGCGAGCGCCCAGTCGCGATAGCGCTCGAAATCCTCCGGCGTCACCCAGCGCTCGATCGGCAAGTGATTCGCCGTGGGACGCAGGTACTGGCCGAGCGTCAGCAGGTCGACGCCCGCGGCGCGGATGTCGTCCATCGTCGCGGCGATCTCCTCGTCGGTCTCGCCCAGGCCGAGCATCAGGCTAGTCTTGGTGAGAACGTTCGGGCGGAATTGCTTGGCGTGTGCGAGCACGTGCAGCGTCTGCTCGTAGCCCGCGCGCGGATCGCGCACCGGGTGCGTCAGCCGCCGCACTGTCTCGACGTTTTGTGCGAACACATCGAGGCCGCTGTCGACGACGGTCTCGACGTCCGCCAGCACGCCCTGGAAATCGGGTGTCAGCGCTTCGACTGCGGTCTGCGAATTCAGGCGCTTGATCTCGCGCACGCATGCGGCGAAGTGACTTGCGCCGCCGTCGGCGAGATCGTCGCGATTCACCGAGGTGAGCACGACGTACTTGAGGCGCATCAGCTGCACCGTGCGTGCGCTGTTCGCGGGCTCGTCGGTATCGAGCCAGCCGTGTGGGTTGCCGGTGTCGACGGCGCAGAAGCGGCAGGCGCGCGTGCACACAGCGCCCATCAACATCAGCGTCGCGGTGCCGGCGTTCCAGCACTCACCGATGTTCGGGCACTTCGCTTCCTCGCACACCGTCGCGAGACGGTGCTCGCGCACGGTGGTGCGCACGGCATCGAAAGCCTTGCCTGCTGGCATCGGCGCCCGTAGCCATTGCGGCTTGCGACCGACCGTCAACGGGTTCGCGGCCGCGGCGGCTTTGATGCCGTCCTTGATCGCCGTGAAACCCTGCAGCGTCCGGTACTTGTCACCGCTGCGAGGCTTCGCGGCGGCCGCCGGCACGATAGGAATACCTTTGAAATCGCTCACTTGGATTGCAAATGCTGGCTCAACTGCCGACGGATTCTAACCCGGCCGGATTACCGGGCCCATCGTCCCGGACAAGTCGCGTTTTTTGACGGACGCGTCGTCAAAAGGGCCTCGGTCACTTTCGACCCGAGAAAACGAAGCCCGGCGTGAGCCGGGCTTCGCGTGCGAACTCGAGCTGCGCCGCGAGCGGCGCGGGCATCAGGCCGCCTGGGTGCGCACGTCCCAGAGGTCGGCGAGATCGTGCCACTTCGACTCCGCCTTGACGGCCTTGAATGCCTGGCGGGCCTGGTCCTTCTGACCTTTGCGGAGGTATGCGATGCCGAGGCTGATCTGCGCCTCATCGGCGTCCGTGGCGCCGCCCTTGGCGATGCCTTTCTTCAGTGCCTCGATCGCTTCGTCATACATGCCGTAGCTGAGGTATGCCTGGCCCAGACCCACGTAGGCCTGGCCCGAAGTCGCCTTCTCGGCTTCCTTGGCCAGCTGCGTGAGCTGCGGCTTGTCGCCGGCTGCGGCTTTCTTGGCGCTGGCCAGCAGACGGTTGTAGCGGTCCTGGGTGGTCTTGTCCTGGCTCTTCAGCGTGCCGGCCTCGACGCCCTTCTGGACGATCGCTTCGGCTTCGCCGGGCACGCCGGCGTCGAGCGCGAGCTGCGCCATCTCGACATAGTCGTCCGCCTGCTTCAGCGTGCCGACGTCGTTCATCAGCCGGTAGTAGCCGAGCGACACGCGATCGCTGGTGTCCTTGCGCCGATAGATATCGAGCAGGTTCTCCCAATACTCGGCCTTCGGGTAGTAGCGCACGAGCTTCTTCAGCGCATCCGCGATGCCGTCCTTGTTCTCGAGCTTGAACTGCGAGCTCAGCACGATCTGCAGCCAGTTCTCCTGCGGAGTGCGGCCGCCCTTCTCGGAGTTGTTGGCAACGGCGCCCATGGTCGCGGCGGCGTTCTTGTAATCATTCAGCAGGTAATACGACTGACCGAGCAGCACGGACATGGTCTCGTCGCCCGGGTGCTTGTCGAGCCACTTCTTGGCCCACTCGGCGGACTTCTTGTAATCCTTGATCTGGAAATAGAGCTGCGCGACGGTCTTGGTGCGCTCGTCGACTTGCTCCGGCGGCATGAAGCCGCTGTTCAGCATGCGCTCGAACACCGGCGTCGCCTCGGCAAACTTCTTCTGCTGGATCAGCACGTAGCTCAGGAATTCATCGATCTGGTAGGCCTCGAACGGCGTCTTCTTTTCGACAGCCTGAGCCTGCTTGATCGCACTGAGCGCAGCGTCCCATTGCTTGGCCTTCATCGCTTCCTGCGCTTTCTTTAACGGCTCGGCGACGGCCTTGGTCGTCACCTTGTTCGCCGGCTCAGCTGCCTGTGCAGAGGACACCAGGGCCGGTCCGCTGAGGACGCCCATGGCAAGCGTCAGCGCGAAAGCGATACTTCTTGCTCGAGTCATGATGATTCCTGCTACAGCCAACAACATAAGCGTTGAAACTGATTACACGCGACTATTGTTCAACCGCGGATGAACGGACCGGCGATTACTGCAGAGCAGCCCAAGGCGTCGGCGGCACGATCCTACATGCCGTCAGCATACAACCCGCCGATCCTGGGATCACCCGTGCAGCGTCATTCCATGAATTGTTCGTTGCCCACGAACCCGATGCGCTGCATGCCATTGCGCTGGGCCAGCGCCAGCACCTTGGCCACGGTGTCGTAGTTCGCGCGGCGATTCGGGCGGACGTGCACTTCGGGCTGCGGATTCTTCGCCGCTTCGACCCGGAAGTAGCCTTCGAGCGCGCCGAGCTGCACCGGCGTGCCGTTCCAGATGACGGTGCCATCCCAATCGATTTCGAGCTGGATCGGCTCGACCACGACCGGCGGCGGCGGCGCATTTCTCGACTGCGGCATGTCGAGTTTCACCGCGTGCGTCATCACCGGCAGCGTGATGATGAACATGATCAGCAGCACCAACATGACGTCGATCAGCGGCGTCGTGTTGATATCCATCATGGGTTCGTCGTCGCCGCCCCCGCCTACGCTCATCGCCATACTAATTCACCCTCGACTAGTACTGACTGCCGGTCGGTCCGGGCTCAGTGATGAACCCGACCTTCTGGATGCCGGCGCGCTGCGCCGTCAGGATTACCGTGCCCACTTTCTCGTAGCGCGTCATCTGGTCGGCGCGCACATGCACTTCGGGCTGCGGCTTCTGCACGGCGGCGGCCTTGAGCCGCTCGAGCAGTTCGGCGTTGGTGACCAACGAGAGATTCCAGAAGATCTGGCCGTCCTTGTTGATCGAGATGTTGACGTTCTCCGGCTTCGTCTGCGTCGCAAGGTTGCGCACGTGCGGCAGATCCAGCGGAACCGTATGCGTGATCACGGGAATCGTGATCATGAACACGATCAACAGCACCAACATGACGTCGACCAGCGGCGTCGTGTTGATCTCGGACATCGCCCGCTCTTCCGGCTCGTCGGCGGGCGCATTCATAGCTGCATAGGAGGACATCGATCAGCTCCGGTCGCAGTTACTTACGAACCGCCGCGCCGGCTGCTGGGCGCGCTGCCGCCGGGGCACCCGTGTCGACACGAGCGCCACTGACGAGATACGAGTGCAGGTCGGCCGCGAAATAACGCAGCTTCTCGATGATGTCCTTGTTGCGACGCAGCAGCCAGTTGTAGCCCATGACGGCCGGCACTGCGACGAACAGACCGATGGCGGTCATGATCAGCGCTTCGCCGATCGGACCCGCGGTCTTATCGAGGCTCGCCTGGCCGGCGAGGCTGATCGCGATGAGTGCGTTGTAGATACCCCAGACCGTTCCGAATAGTCCGATGAACGGAGCGGTCGAGCCGGTCGTCGCGAGCACGGCCATGCCGCCCTGCAGACGATTCGAGATGCTGTCGACCGAGCGGTGCAGCGACACGGTGATCCACTCGTGCAGCGGGATCTGGTCGGTGAGGCGACCCTCGTGATGCTGGGCAGCGCGGATGCCGTCCTCGGCAATCATCTTGAAGGCGTTGTCCTTGCCGGTCAGCTTGGCAATGCCGTCGCGCAGATTACCCGCGGTCCAGAAGCCCTTTTCGACTTCCTTATAAGCCCTGCGGATGCGTCGCTGGTCCCACAGCTTGGTCAGCATGACGTACCAGGAGGCGAAGGACATGATGACCAGGATCGCGAAGGTGGACTTCGCCACCACGCCGCCCTGGGCTAGCATCTGCTGGATGCCAAACGGGTTTTCTGCCATCACTTGGTTTTGGTCGGCCATGGGAGCGCAATCCTCTACTGTTAAAGCTATGACCTGGGTCAGTGGGTTGAGTTCGGACTTCCCGTCAGGCGCGGTCAGTCCGTCAGTTTGAATGTGACGGCAAACTGCCCCCACATCGGCACCGGCTTGCCGTTCTCGGTGCCAGGCACCAAGCGCCACGAGCGCTTGACTTCTCTCACCGCGGCTTCATCCAGACGCGGGAAACCGCTCGACTGTTTCACGCGAGCCTCGCCGACGCGACCGTTCTCGAGCACGTAGACCTCGAGAATCACGGTGCCGGCTTCACCGGCGCGGCGCGACGAAGGTGGGTATTCGGGCTGTGACAGCGGCCGGCGCGAGTCTGACTTCGGCGCGGTGCGCGCCACAGCCGTGGGCTGCGCAACTGGCGGCGGCGGTGCGGTCGGGCGGACGTTGGTGACAGTCTGGATCGCAGTCGACGCCGTCTCCTGCGGGATATCGATCGCAACTTCGGGCGGCGGCACGAACGGCGGCGGGGTTTCGATCTTCGGCGGCGGCGGCGGCGGCGGCTCGTCGGTCTTCGGAGCCTCTTCGATCATGCGGGTCTCGATCGGACCCAGGACCACGTCGACCAGGTGCTGCGACAAGCCCGAGTTGAGGATGTAGTACATGAACACATGGAGCGCCACGATCAGGAAGAAGACGAGGCCGCGGCGCGTCAAAAACGTACTATCTTGTGCTGGTGCGTAAGGCATTCTGTGCAGCTCGCGAACAGTTCTACTAACTAATGTAAAAGCGGGATCGGCTCAGCCCCGCAGACTTAGTGCGCCACCGCTTGTGTTCGTTCGATTGAGTATGCGCATAGCGGCATACAACCCCCGTTTCCCCGGGCCGAACGAGTAACGCCAGGAGGAGTAGTCCGTAAATTCCGGATTGACGTTACAGCCATCGTAGACCGCAGAAACGCCGCGCAAGGTATAAAGTTTCGACGAGGAAGGCAAGCCTCGCGACAGAACACGCCAACCTCGTGCAACGGTGTTGTGGATCATCGAGCACTACCTGCTGCATACCGCGCCAAAAGCGCCTCACCCTGAACACGATCAGACGCCGCTGGACCTCAGCGCAGCATCCAGTTGCGTAAGTTGCATAGGCGTACCGAGGTTATACCAGCGCCCGCGATACAACTCACCGCTGACGCGTCCCCGCCGGATCCAGTCGAACATCAGCGGCGCCAGCGGAAAGCGGCCCGGCTGGCGGTCGGCGAAGAACTCGGCCGAGACCACGCCGATATTGGCGTATGTGTAACGCGGGGCACGGTCGAGCAAGCGGCCGCCGTCCAGGCCGAAATCGCCCTGCTCGTGAAAATCCGGGTTCGGCACGAGCACGAAATGCGCGACGTCGCCGCTCGCGAGCCGCCGGCTGAGCGACTCCAGCGGAAAATCCGTCCAGATGTCGCCGCTGATCGCCAGGAACGGCCCCGGGCCGAGCATGGGCAGCGCCGCAAGCATGCCGCCGCCCGTTTCCAGCGCGCCTTCCGGCTCCTGGCTGTAATAAATGCGCACACCGAATCGCTGACCGTCGCCCAGTGCGCTGCGCAGGAGCTCGCCCTGCCAGGCCAAGTTGATGACGACGTCCGTGATCCCGGCGCGCACCAGCGCCTCCAGGTGATACTGGATCAGCGGCTTGCCGCCAACTTCGAGCAGCGGCTTCGGCCGCGTATCGGTCAGTGGGCGCATGCGCTCGCCGCGGCCGGCAGCCAGGATCATGGCGCGCATGTCAGTCTCGCGAGCGAATGGCTTCGAGCGCAGGCAGCACACGCGCCTCGATGAAGGAGTGCAGGAACTGCAGCTCCTGATAACGCTGACTCACGGTCCGCACGTAGTTGAGCGTGCGCGGGATGTCGTTCAGGTAACCCGGCTTGCCGTCCCGGTGCCACAGGCGCGCGAAGATGCCGATCGCCTTGAGATGACGCTGCACGCCCATCAGGTCGAACCCGCGCAGGAATTCGCTCTCGCTGGCACCGACCTCGACGCCTGCCTGCGCGGCAGACGCACGAAATTGCAGCGCCCATGCCCGCACTCGCTCCACCGGCCACGCGATGTAACAGTCGCGCAGCAACGAAACCAGATCGTAGGTCACCGGTCCGCAGACGGCGTCCTGGAAGTCGAGGATGCCCGGATTCTCGCCGTGTCGCGCGCCGTCGCCGACCATGAGATTGCGCGAATGGTAGTCGCGATGGACGAAGACGCGCGGCTGCTGCAGCGCTGCCTCAGTCAGGATGTCGAACACGCCGGCGAGCGCTGCCCCGTCGTTGCCTGCGAGCGAAATGCCGAGATGCCGGCCGCAGAACCATTCCGGAAACAGTCCCATTTCCCGGCGCAGCAGCGCATCGTCATAGGGTGGCAGTTGCGCCGCGTGCGCGGCGCCGCGCGACTGAATGCGCACCAGCGCCTCGATGGCATCCGCGTACAGGCGGTCGGCGTCGCCCTGCCGATCCAGCTCCATCAGGTACGTCTGCGAGCCGAGATCGGAGTTGAGCAGGAAGCCCTCCTCGTGGTTGCGATGGAGCACGCGCGGGGCGTTCACGCCCACGTCGACGAGCATCGCGGCGATCCGGATGTACGGCTCCATGTCCTCCTTGGCCGGCGGCGCATCCATCGCGATCCAGCTGTGCTCGCCGCGCGTGACGCGAAAGTAACGGCGAAAGCTGGCGTCTGCAGAGGCCGTCGTGACCTGGAAGTCGCGCGTTCCGAACAGCTGCGCGAGCCACTGTTCGAGTTGTTCGAGCCGCAGGTCGCGCGCACCCGCGCCGGCGTGAGAAGAAGATGACACTTGATCGCCGCGCTCCATGTTCATCAGCAATGGGTTCATCAGAAAATGAGCCCGTCACGGGCACAAGCGCTCATTATAATCGCAGCCGATGCACGCACCGGCTCCGGAAAGATCACGCAGCGCACGGCTGATGGCAGCCATCGCAGCGTGCATCGCGCTGAGCGCCAACGCGGCGGACGAATGCCCGGCGCCGGTCAAGGCAACCGGCACTGCACGCCCCTCGCCTGCCAGCAAGGCCGGGCCGGAGCTCCGCGACACGCCGATAGAGTATGAGGCCGCCGACGGTATCGAAGCGACGCGCGACGGCGAGTATCTGCTCAAAGGCGACGTGCTGATCAAACAAGGCGAGCGCACGCTGAAGACCAGCAACGCCCGCTATGACAGCAAGACGCAGAGCTTCGACGTCGAGGAAGAAGTCGAGTACGCCGACCCGGAGGTGAAGGTCAGCGGTACGTCGGCGCAGGTCGACCAGGCCGGAGGCGCCGTCTTCGAAGGTGCGAAGTTCGAGCTTCCCGACCGCAACGCGCGCGGCTCCGCGAATCGCATCCAGGTCACGCGCGACAGCCAGGTGAAGCTCGACGGCGTGCGCTACACGACGTGCCCCGTCGGCGAAGAGGACTGGGTGCTGCGCGCAAGCGACATCGACATCCATCAGCGCGCCGGCCTCGGCTTCGGCCGCGGCGTGCGACTGGACTTCAAGGGCGTGCCGATCCTGTACACACCGTTCCTCTCCTTTCCGGTCGGCAATCAGCGCAAATCCGGCTTCCTGTTCCCGACCTTCGGCACTTCCACGCGCAGCGGCACGTCGCTGGCGGTGCCGTGGTACTGGAATATCGCGCCGAACTACGACGCGACCTTCTCGCCCACGTGGTTCTCCAAGCGCGGCGGCAAGCTCGACAGCGAGTTCCGCTATATGACCGACGCCGGCAACGGCACGCTCGAAACGCAGTACCTGCCCGACGACAAGGAGTTCGGCGACTCGCGCAGTTACCTGCGCTTCATCGATCGCTCGGACTTCACCGACACGCTGCGCCTCGACGTCGACGCTGCGAACGTCAGCGACAGCGCGTGGTTCGAGGATTTCGGTCTCGGGCCGGAAGGCACGAGCATCAGCTACCTCGAGCGCTCGGCCAGCCTCACGTACCTCACTCAGCACTGGCTCGCAGTGCTGCGCGCGCAGAACTTCCAGACGATAGACGACGCCGGGATTCCGCCGGAGCTGCGCCCGCACACGATGCTGCCTGCGCTGGCCGTGCACGCGGGCTTCCCCGATCAGCTCGCGGGGCTCGACGTCGGCCTCGATCTCGAAGTCGCCGACTTCGCACACAACTACGACGACCGCGTCGCGACCGGCTGGCGGATGGACGTCGCCCCGGAGATTCGGTGGCCGTTGCGCGGCGCCGGGGTGTATCTCGAGCCGTCGGCGGGCTGGCGCTACACCTCGTATCGCCTCGATGACGCCGTGCCCGGCAGCGACGATTCGCCGAGCCGCTCCGCGCCTGTGTTGAGCCTCGACGGCGGCCTGACTTTCGAGCGCCTGTCGGGCTCGCGCGGCCAGCGCCTGATGACGCTCGAGCCGCGCTTCATGTACCTGTACGTGCCCTATCGCAACCAGGACGACCTGCCCGTGTTCGACACAGCACCGGCCGACCTGAACCTGGTGCAGCTGTTCCGCACCAACCGCTACGTCGGCGCCGATCGCCTCAGCGATGCGAATCAGGTCAGCATCGGCGTCACGTCGCGGCTGATCGATGCGCGCGACGGCAAGCAGTTCATCTCGGGGACGGTCGGCCAGACGTACTACTTCGACGAGCCGCGCGTCGCGCTGCCGGGCGAAGTGCTCGAAGACCCGGAATACTCCGACCTCATCGCGGAGCTGGACGTCACGGCATTCGGCGACTGGAACGTCAGCATGGGCGTGCAGTGGGATCCCGGCGAGACGCGCTCGGAAAAAGGCGACGTGCGCCTGCAGTACCAGCCGGAGTACGACCGGGTGATGAACCTCGGCTATCGCTTTCGCCGGGGCAGCATCGAGCAGGCCGATGGCTCGGTTGCGTGGCCGATCGGCAACAACTGGAGCGCCTATGCGCGGCTGGTGTACTCGCTGGAGGACAAGACCACGCTCGACCAGTTCGCCGGCTTCGAATACCGCTCGTGCTGCTGGCGGATCCGCGCGGTCGCGCGACGTTATGTGAGCGACCGGACCGGCGACACGGATACCAGCTTTCTCCTGCAGCTTGAACTAAACGGGCTGTCGAGTGTCGGAGTGGGCGCCGACGCTTTTCTGGAACGAGCGATTCGGGGATACTCTTCCAGCCCTCCAGAACGCTGAAATCAAGCCAGAACCTCACGATGCAGCTCCTTCGCGCCCGCACTTTCGCCCTGGTTTCGTTGCTCGTATTCGCCGGCAACACGGCTCTCGCGCAGACGCGCGAGCTCTCCAGCAGCGGCGAGCTGCTCGATCGCATCGCCGCGGTGGTGAACGACGGAGTCGTGCTCGTCAGCCAGCTCGACGCGCAAACCGACGAAGTCATCGTGCGGCTGCGCGCACAGAGGACCGAGCTGCCGCCGCGCAACGTGCTGCGCAAGCAGATCCTCGAGCGGCTCGTCATGGAGGAGATCCAGATGCAGCGCGCCGACCGGCTGGGCATCGAGGTCTCCGAGGAAATGCTGAACGGCGCGCTCGACGACGTCGCCCGGCGCAACAACATCCAGTTCTCCGATCTACCGCAGGCACTCTCCAGCCAGGGTGTCGACTATCGCGATTTCCGCGACGAGATCCGCAAGCAGCTCAAGCTGCAGCTGCTGCGCCAGCGCGACGTCATTGCGCGCATCAACATTTCGCCGCGCGAGCTGGATCAGTTCAAGGCGCGCCAGGCGAACGCGCCCGACCAGAACGCCGAGTACAACATTTCGCACATCCTGATCTCGGTCCCGGTGACCGCGTCGCCGGAACAGATCGAGACGCGCGAGCAACGCGCGCGCGAGGTGTACGACAAGGCCAAGGCCGGCGAGGACTTCGCGCAGCTCGCAGTGACGTACTCCGAGAGCAGCACCAACATCGAAGGTGGCGCGCTGGGCTGGCGCCGCGGGCCGCAGTTGCCGTCGATCATCGCGGACCGCATTTCACAGATGAAAGCGGGCGAGGTTGCCGAGCCGATCCGCACGCCCAGCGGCTTCCACATCTTCCGCCTGAACGAGACACGCGGCGGCGTCGGGGAAGCGGTGATCGCGCAGGTTCACGCTCGTCACATCCTGCTGCGGACCAACGAGCTGGAAGACGACCAGACCATCGAGCAGAAGCTCAACGGCATCCGCGAGCGCATCCTGAACGGCGGCGAGGACTTCGCGGCGATCGCCGCGGTCACGTCGCAGGATCCGAGCTCCGCCGCCGACGGCGGCGACCTGGGCTGGACCGGGCCGGGCTCGTTCGTGCCGGAATTCGAGAAGCAGCTCCAGGGCCTGGGCGAGAACGAGATCTCCAAGCCGTTCAAGACGCAGTACGGCTGGCACATCGTGCAGGTGCTCGGCCGCCGCGACCACGACGCGACGGAAGACCGGAAGACTCAGCAGGCCTACGCCCAGCTGCGTGAAGCCAAGGCGGAAGAAGAGACGGAGCTGTGGCTGCGCCGGCTGCGCGACGAAGCCTTCGTGGAATACAGGATGTAATGTCGCCGCCCCGGCTCATCCTCACCTGCGGCGAGCCGGCAGGCATCGGACCGGACCTCTGTATCGACATCGCGAGTCGCACGTGGCCGTGCGATCTCGTCGTAGCCGGCGACATGCAGGTCTTGCAGTCACGCGCGCAGCAGCTGCGCAGGAACGTCGAGCTCCTCCCCTATTCGCCCGGCACCGAGCCTGGCACGCATCGCGTCGGTACGCTGCGCGTTCTGCACGTTCCCGTTGCCTCGCCGGTTCGTCCCGGTGAGCTGGATCGCAGCAACGCGCGCCACGTGCTGACGATGCTGGATCGTGCGATCGATGGCTGCATGAGCGGCGAGTTCGCCGCAATGGTCACGGCGCCCGTGCAGAAGAGCGTGATCATCGAGGCTGGCGTCGCGTTTTCCGGCCACACCGAATACCTCGCCGAGCGCACCGGCGGAGCGCACCCGGTGATGATGCTGGCCAACGGCTCACTGCGCGTTGCGCTCGCGACGACGCATCTGCCGCTGAAGGATGTCAGCGCCGCGATCACGTTCGAGCTGCTGCAAAGAGTACTGCGCGTCGTCGACGGCGATCTGCGCAGCCGTTTCGCAATTGCGCAGCCGCGCATTCTCGTGTGCGGACTCAATCCACACGCCGGCGAGTCCGGCCACCTGGGCCGCGAGGAAATCGAAATCATCGCGCCGGCGCTCGACGCGTTGCGCAAGGCCGGCCTGCAGTTGATCGGCCCTGCCCCTGCCGACACTGCTTTCACCGCGCAAATGCTGCAACAGGCGGATGCCGTGCTCGCGATGTATCACGACCAGGGCCTGCCGGTGATCAAGTACGCCGGCTTCGAAAACGCCGTGAATGTGACGCTCGGCCTGCCGATCATCCGCACTTCGGTCGATCACGGGACGGCGCTCACGCTTGCCGGGACCGGCAACGCCGATTCCGGCAGCCTCGCTGCGGCCGTTGATCTCGCGCTGCAGTTGGCATCCGCCGGCATCTGATGCACGTTGCGCGCAAACGCTTCGGCCAGCACTTCCTGCACGATCCGGGCGTGATCGCCCGCATCGTGGCCGCGATCGATCCGCGCCCCGGCGAGCAGCTGGTCGAGGTAGGCCCCGGTCTTGGTGCAATCACGCTGCCGCTGCTCACACGCGTGCCCGAGTTGCATGCGATCGAGATCGATCGCGACGCGATTCGCCACTTGCGAGCGATAACCGGCGAAAGCGCAGCGCTGCACATTCACGAAGCCGATGCGCTGGAGTTCGATCTCGCCGGGCTGGACGACGGTCGCGGCCTGCGCGTGGTCGGCAACCTGCCGTACAACATTTCGACGCCGCTGCTGTTCCGGCTGATCGAGCAGCGCGGGCACATCCGCGACATGCACGTCATGCTGCAAAAGGAAGTCGTGGATCGCATGGCCGCGGCGCCGGATACCGAGCACTACGGCCGCCTTACCGTCATGCTCGCACCGTGGCTGCGCGTTGAGCCGCTGTTCGACATCGGACCCGGTGCGTTCCGGCCGCCGCCGCGCGTCACGTCGACATTCGTGCGCCTGGCGCCGCATGCCGAGCCGCTGCGCATCGAGCAACCGCGCTGCTACGCCAACGTGGTCGCCGCGGCGTTCTCGCAGCGGCGCAAGACCTTGCGCAATGCACTGAAGGTGCTGCTGAGCCAGGACGAGATCCGCGCGGCCGGTATCGACCCTGGAGCGCGCGCCGAGACCGTGCCGGCGGCGGGGTTCGCTGCGCTCGCCGCGCAGCTGGCGCGCAAGGTCAGCCCCCGACCCGATTGAGAGTCCGGGCCAGTATTGACTTCGACTGCGAGGCGTTCGCACTATGCGCACCGCCTTGCATCGGCTTCCATGGAGCGCGCGATGCCTGACTACAAGAAAATTCTGCTCGTCGTCGATCTGTCCGACGACAGCCAGGTCGTCGGCGAGCGGGCGAAGGCCATCGCAGCCTGCTACCGCTCGGAGATCACGCTGCTGCACGTCGTCGAGTACGTGCCGGTCGAGCCGATGGGCGAGGCGCTGCTGCCCACGGTGCAGATCGAGAGCGAGCTGGTCGAGCGCGCACGCAAGCGCCTCGCCGAGCTCGCGGCCACACTGTCGCTGAACGACTCGCGCCAGCTGGTCGAGACCGGCGGCATCAAGGCCGAGATCATCCGCACGGCGCAGAAGCTCGGCGCGGACCTGATCGTGCTCGGCAGCCGCGAGCGCCACGGCCTGGCGATCCTGCTCAACTTCACCGAGGACACGATCCTGCACGCGGCGCCCTGCGACGTGCTCGCCGTGCGACTGCACTGACCTTGTAATGTCAGCCGGCTTTACGCCCGGCTGCGTTTTTTTCAGGAAAGCGCTGAGGCGCGAGGCTGCTAGAATCCGTGCAACCACGCTACTGCCGAGTGCCATGACCGAAAGAACTGAAAAGAACAGCGGGGAAACGGCGACCGCTGCCGACGTCGCGGCGCAGGCGACGGCGGAAACGGCGCGCGTGCACAAGATCCGCGTCGACGTCAGCGCCAACTATGTCGGCGAGCAATCCAAGCCCGAAGAAGGCCACTACGCCTTTTCTTACACGATCACCATCCGTAACGAGGGCCAGGTGCCGGCGCGCCTGCTCACCCGCCACTGGGTGATTACCGACGCGAACGGCAAGGTCAAGGAAGTGCGCGGTGAAGGTGTGGTCGGCGAGCAGCCCTATCTCCTGCCCGGCCAGGGTTTCCGCTATTCCAGCGGCGCAGTGCTCGAGACACCGGTCGGCGCGATGCAGGGCAGCTACCAGATGCTCGCGGACGACGGCGCGCATTTCGACGCGCCGATCGCGCCCTTCACGCTGGCGATGCCGGGGCTGCTGCACTGAGAAGAAGCGGATGGCCACCTACGCCATCGGCGACATCCAGGGTTGTTGCGACGAATTCGAGGCGCTGCTCGCGCAGCTGCGCTTCGATCCAGCGCGCGACCGTCTGTGGCTCACCGGCGATCTCGTCAATCGCGGCCCCCGCTCTCTGGATGTGCTGCGACTCGTGAAACGCCTCGGCCCCGCTGCGATCACGGTACTCGGCAATCACGATCTGCATCTGCTCGCGGTTGCCCTGGCGCCGAACGAACGCGTCAAGCCGCAGGACACGCTCGGGCCGATCCTCCACGCGCCGGACCGCGACGAGCTCCTGAGGTGGCTGCGCTCGCAGCCGCTGCTTCATCACGATGCGACGCTCGGCTACACGATGATTCACGCTGGCTTGCCGCCGCAGTGGGACCTGGCGACGGCGCAATCGTGTGCGCACGAACTGGAGCACGCGTTGCGCGACGACGCGCGTTGTCTCGAGTTGTTCACGCACATGTACGGCGACCGGCCGAACCGCTGGTCGGACGATCTGCGCGGAGTCGACCGCCTGCGCTTCATCACGAACTGCCTGACGCGACTGCGCTTCTGCCGCACCGATGGGACCCTGGAGCTGAAGTTCAAAGGTCAGATCGCGTCTGCGCCGAAGGGAGTGGTCCCGTGGTTCCGCGTGCCGCAGCGGCGATCACGCGACCTGCAGATCGTCTGCGGTCACTGGTCGGCGCTGGGCTATCACGACGGCGACGGAGTGCTCAGTATCGATACCGGTTGCGTGTGGGGCGAGAAGCTGTGCGCCATCCGGCTCGATCAGCGTGCCGCACCGGTGTTCGTCCCGTGCACCTCGTCCGGGCTCAGTATCGAGAAGGGGTCGGACTAAAGTCCTACCTGCTGATCGCTGCAGGTCGGGCTTTAGCCCGACTCATTTCTTCTCCTTCTCGTCCGGCTTCGGCATCGCCACCAGCGCTTCGATTTCGAGCTGCGGCTGGCCAAGCGTCACCTGGTGCGGTGTGCAGTGGGTGTTGTCCTTGACGAGGCGCACCGAGAGCTTCGGCAACACCTTGCGACGCAGCTCATCGATCAGCTCGCAGTCGCCCGGCTCCAGGTTGGCCTTGCCGCGACTCAACGACACGCGCTTCCACTGCGCCGGAAACGCCGCGAGCGTTTCGGGATCTTCCTTCTCGCCGCGAACCCGCGCCGCGAGCTCGCGCGTGCTCTTGTTCTTCTCGCGCTCCGCGTAAGCCTCCGGCGTGGCCTCGACCGGCGCGTGCACGTTGATGATGATGCGCGGCATGCGCACGATCCGCCCGGGGCTCTGACAATCGACTGAGCGCACCCTCACCCGCGCAGCGGTTGCGCCGAGGAGCTTGAGGATGCGCTCCAGCTTCGCTTCGAGGCTGGAGCACGCATAGAAAGTCGTCTGGCTCTGGAAGAAGAACGCGAACTCCTGGTCCTTCCAGATGGCCTGCACCGGCTCGGGAGCGGCCTCCTCCGCCGCACGGGCCGCAGCCAATAATCCAGGCAACGCACACAGCAGTGCGACTAGCACGAAGCGCAGCGGATTCCCTTCGCTTCTCATGCCGACAGCATCGCGGAGGGCCGTTCCGAACGCAAGCGCAGGGCCGCTATACTGCGCGGGCTGGGCCGCGTGGCCCGGCGCGGTCGGCGAGGCATCATGAACGCGCTCAAAGCATTCAACCTGCAGCAGTGGATCGATCAGCATCGCGAGTTTCTGAAACCGCCGGTGGGCAACCGTCGCGTGTTCCCGCACTCCGAGTTCATCATCATGGTGGTCGGCGGGCCGAACGCCCGCAGCGACTACCACGAGGACCCGGGCGAGGAGTTCTTCTATCAGCTCGAAGGCACGATGACGCTACGGACCATGCAGGATCGCGGCCGCGTCGACATTCCGATCCACGCCGGCGAAGTGCTGCTGCTGCCGCCGCGTGTGCCGCACTCGCCGCAGCGTCCGGCAAACACGGTCGGCCTGGTGATCGAGCGACAGCGCAAGCCCGAAGAGCAGGACGGCTTCCTCTGGTACTGCGAGCACTGCCAGTACCCGCTGTACGCCGAGTATCTGCACGTCAGCGACATCGAAACGCAATTGCCGCCAATCTTCGACCGCTTCTACCACTCGCTGCAGAATCGCACGTGTCAGGCGTGCGGCACCGTCGCGCACAAGCGCTGACGACGAGCGCAGCGTGGCGAGCCCGACGCCCGTGTTCACGGTCGAGATTGCCGGTCGCCGCTGGCGCATCGGCGCCAAAGGACACGACATCTCGATTCCGCTGGCGTTCGATGCCGCGCAACCCACTTTCTTCGGCGCCTCGCCGGCCTCCGAATCTGTGGTGGCCGCGGGCTCGTTCGTCGGCGATGTACGCCGCGGCGGCAGTTGCAACTGCTCGACTCACACGCTGACCCCTCATTGCAACGGCACGCATACCGAGTGCATCGGCCACGTAACCGCGGAGCGGCTGAACGTTCGCGAGCTCAGCGCGGAACACTTCAGTCCGGCGCTGCTCATATCAGTAGGCTCCGCGCCCCTCATCACGCGCGAAGCGCTCACCGCGGCGGTCGGTCCGCATCAGTTGTCTGACTACCGCGCTCTGGTCATGCGCACGCAGCCGAATTCGCGCAGCAAGCTGGAACGCAATTACGACCGCACGCCTGCCCCATACTTCGATACAGAAGCCATGCACTGGATCGTCAGCAACGGCATCGCCGCGCTCGTCGTCGACCTGCCCTCTCTGGATCGCGGCGACGATGCGCAATTGACCACACATCGCATTTTCTGGGGCCTCGCGCCGGCCGCCACGAGCGCGGCGCAGGCGACCCGGCCAACTGCGACGGTCACGGAGCTGGCCTTCATCGACGATTCCATCGCGGACGGGCCCTATCTGTTGAACTTGCAGGTCGCGCCGTTCGTTGCGGATGCAGCCCCGAGCCGGCCGATCCTGCTGCCCCTGACGCCCGTATGAACGTCCCGTCCGATCGCTCCTTCGCCGAAAGCCAGGATCGCGCCGACCCGCTCGCGAAGCTGCGGGACGCCTTCCGCATCCCGACTCGCGCCGACGGCACCGAGCACGTCTACTTCTGCGGCCATTCGCTCGGATTGCAGCCGAAGGCGGTCGGCAGCGTCGTGCAGGAAGAGCTGGACAGCTGGGCGCGGCGCGCAGTGGACGGCCATTTCGAATCCGCGCGTCCGTGGCTGAGCTACCACGAGCGCTTCGCGCCGTCGCTCGCGAGACTGGTCGGCGCGCAGCCACTCGAAGTAGTCGCGATGAATACGCTGACGGTGAACCTGCACCTGATGCTCGCGAGCTTCTATCGCCCGACGCGCGAGCGCTCGAAGATCCTCATCGAGAAGCATGCGTTCTCGTCGGACCGATATGCGGTCGCTTCGCAAGCCCGGCTGCACGGCTTCGATCCGCAGACTGCGGTGCTGGAAATCGGGCCGCGGCCGGGCGAAGAAGCCGTTCGCACCGAGGACGTGCTGGCGCTCATCGATCGCGAAGGCGCGCAGATTGCGACCGTGATGCTGCCCGGCGTGCAGTTTCTCAATGGACAGAGCTTCGATCTGCACGCGATCGCGCGCGCAGCCCAGCGCGCCGGCTGCCGCGTCGGCTTCGATCTCGCGCACGCCATCGGCAATGTGCCGCTCGCGCTGCACGACTGCGGCGCAGACTTCGCCGTGTGGTGTCACTACAAGTATCTGAATGCCGGCCCCGGCGCAGTCGGCGGCTGCTTCGTGCACGAGCGTCACGCGCGCGACTTCAACCTGGTGCGGCTTGGCGGCTGGTGGGGCCACGACAAGGCGAGCCGCTTTCAGATGCCGCACGATATCCAGCCGCTGCCCGGTGCGGAGGGCTGGCAAATTTCCAACCTGCCGATTCTTGCCGCTGCGCCGCTGCTCGCTTCGCTGCCGCTGTTCGACGCCGCCGGTATGTCGGCATTGCGCGCCAAGTCTGTGCAGCTCACCGGCTACCTCGAGTCGTTGTTACGCGCGCAGCTTGCAGACTCTGTGACGATCCTCACGCCCGCCGATCCTGAAGCGCGCGGCTGCCAGTTGTCGCTGCGTCTGCGACGCACTTCGAAGCAAGCGCGCGAGGTATTCGACGCGCTGGCGACCGCAGGCTTCACCGGCGACTGGCGCGAGCCGGACGTGATTCGCGTCGCGCCGGTGCCCCTCTACAACACCTTCGCCGAGGTCTGGGAGTTCGTCGCGGCGCTGCGGCGGATGCTGCGATGAGCGCCCACCCGAGCGAACGTCGCGAGCAGATCACCGTCGTCGGCGCAGGCCTGGCCGGAACGCTGCTCGCAACGTTGCTGGCGCGTCGTGGTCACGAGGTTCTTATCTTCGAGCGTCTGCCGGACATGCGCAGCTCGACGATTCCCGCCGGGCGATCGATCAATCTCGCTCTCGCGGCTCGCGGCATCCGCGCGCTGGAACTCGCCGGCGTCATGGATCGCGTGTCTCCGCTGCTCATCCCGATGCCGGGACGCATGCTGCACACCGTCGATGGCGCGCTCACTTTCGTGCCCTACGGTCAAGGCGCGCACGAGGTGATCTACTCAGTGTCACGTCCCGAGCTCAACCGCATTCTGCTCGATGCAGCAGAGCGCGCAGGCGTGCAGATCCGTTTCCGCACGGCCGCAGTCGGCGCGGAGATTCGCCATCGCACGCTGGTGTTGCGCGACGAAGTCTCTGGCCGGCTCGAGGAAGCACCGCTGCAGCGTGTGATTGCAGCCGATGGCGCGGGCTCGGTCGTGCGCCGTGCACTCGTCAGCGAGCTGGACGTGCCGAGCTCCGAGGAGCTGCTGAGACACGGCTACAAGGAGCTGCGTTTGCCGCCCGGCGCAGGCGGCGCTCACCAGATCGACAAGCACGCGCTGCACGTCTGGCCGCGCGGCGGCTTCATGCTGATTGCACTGCCCAATCTGGACGGTAGTTTCACCGTCACGCTGTTCCTGCCGCACCAGGGCGAAGAGAGTTTCGCGTCGCTGGCCGAGCCCGCGCGCGTCGCGCAGTTCTTCCAGCGCTACTTCCCGGACGTCTGCGAGCTGTTGCCGGCGCTGACCGACGAGTTCCTGCAGCATCCCACGGGCATCATGGGCACAGTGCGCTGCGAGCGCTGGTCGATCGAAGATCAGCTGCTGCTGATCGGCGACGCCGCGCACGCGATCACGCCGTTTCACGGCCAGGGCATGAACTGTGCGTTCGAGGACTGTCGAGAGCTGGTCGCATTGCTAGGCACAGCGAGCGACTGGTCGCGCGCGTTCCGGCGCTTCGAGCAGGAGCGCCGGCCGCACACGAACGCGATCGCCGACATGGCCATCGAGAACTACCTGGAAATGCGCGACACGGTGCGCGATCCGCAGTTTCATCTGCAGCGTGCGTTGTCGCTGGAGCTGGAGCGCCGCTTTCCGAAGCGCTTCGTGCCGCGTTACTCGATGGTGATGTTCCACGACGAGATTCCGTACGCGGTAGCGATGGAGCGCGGCCGCATCCAGAACAAGATACTGGCGCAACTGACGCGCAACGTGAGCACGCTCGCCGCTGTCGATTTCCAGGCCGCACAGCGCCTGATCGACGAGCGGCTCGCGCCTATCGGGCAGTAGCACGAACCGGCGGCGCTGTGCTGTTCGCAGCGCGCCCGACTGTGCCTTGGCGTGCAGCGCCGACTCACTAGAATCCATGTAGTGCCAGGCTGAAGCCTGACCCACAGAGACGCACCGCCATGCACGAGCTCGCATTTCGCATCGTCAACGTCTTCACCCAGAACGCCGGACGGCTCACCGGCAATCCGCTGTGCGTGTTCGAGAACGCCACGTCGCTCGATACGGCGACGATGCAGGCGCTCGCGCGCCAGTTCAATCTGTCCGAGACGACATTCGTGCTGCCTTCCTCGCGCGCAACCGCGCAGGTGCGAATTTTCACGCCGAGCTATGAGATGCAGTTCGCCGGTCATCCCACGCTCGGCACTGCGCATGTCTGTCGCGCGCTCGGGCTCGGCGGCGACGATCTGAAGCTCGACATGCAGGCCGGCATCATTCCGGTGAAGGCCAAAGGTGATCGGTGGACGCTGCAGGCGAACGCGCCGAGCTGGCGCGCATGCGAGGCGTCGCGCGCGAAACTGGCGAAGATGCTCGGACTGACCGAGAGCGACATCGGTCGCGAGCCCTTGTGGGTCAAGGCCGGCAAGGAGCAGCTGATCGTGCCGCTGACCAGCGAGCGCGCCGTGCGCAACGTACGCCCGGACGCGAGCACGTTCGCCGACGTTTTGAACGAGGACGGACAGAGCATGGCCTATGTCTTCGCGGAGCTCGCGCAGCCCGAGCGGCTGTTGTCGCGCTTCTTCTTCCCGGTCGGCAGTGCGGTGCTCGAAGATCCTGCAACCGGCTCGGCGACCGCCAATCTCGGCGGCTGGATGATTGCGACCGGACGCAGGCTCCCCAGTCACTTCGAGATCTCGCAAGGCGAGTACGCCGGCCGTCCTTCGACCCTGCTGCTCGACGTCGATGGCGACGGGCAGATCTTCGTCAGCGGCGACGTGATCGAGCTGGCGCGCGGCACACTGCAAGTCTGACGGATTGCGCTGCGGAACTATCCGCGCAGTCTGCACATCTACCTCGCATGGTCTCCCGCGTCAGCCCCGTCGACCCGCCGCTCTCCCAGGTCCTGTACCGCTACGTCTGGCCTTTCTGGCTGCTCAAGGACGCGACGCGCGGCGACCGCTACGCTCGTGCAGCCGCGTACCGGCACAACCGCGACATGCGGGTCCATCTGCCGGGCTACCTGATGCGGTGGCTGCTGGTCAGTGTCCTGACACTCGCCGTTGCAAGCGGCTTCAGCTCCCTCTCTGCGCCGCGCGCAGGAACAGTGGACCTTTTCGCACTGCTGGCGGCTGGGTCAGGCATAGCTTTCGCCTGCTGTGTCTGCGTGTTGTTCGTGACGAGCTACATCTATCTGTACCTGAGCCGGCACGAGCACTGACGTAGAATCCGCGGCCATGCGAGCCGCTCTCATCGCAGTGCTTTCGATGTGCGCCCTGGTCGCGCACGCCGACCCGCTCGGCCAGCGCTACGAATTGCGCGCGGTGCACGATGCGGACGGCATCGGCAAATTCTATCTCGGCCGCGAAATTGCCCAGGTCATGGGACCCGGCGGCATCCTGTGGCTGGAGCGCCCCGAACGCGCGGGCGAAGAGCAGCCGCAACTCGCAATCGACGCGCTCGGGATCGAGCCCGGACAGACTGTCGCCGATCTCGGCGCAGGCTCCGGCTATTACAGCTTCCGCATCGCGCCGCTGGTCGGCCGCAGCGGCAAGGTGCTGGCGATCGACATCGAGCCGCAGATGCTGGAAGCGATCGCGCAGCGGGCCCAACGCGAGCACGTCAGCAATGTCGCAACGGTCCGCAGCTCCGCGCAGGATCCGAATCTCGCGCCGGGCAGCGTCGACCTGCTCTTCATGGTCGACGTGTACCACGAGCTCGAATATCCCTACGAGATGATGACGAAGGTGCGCACGGCGCTGAAGCGGGGCGGGCGCGTCGCGCTGATCGAGTACCGAGCCGAGGATCCGGAGGTGGCGATCAAGCCGCTGCACAAGATGACGGAGCGGCAGGTGCGCCGCGAAATGCAGGCAGCAGGTTTCAAGCACGTAAAGACTGTGCGCACGCTCCCGCTGCAGCACCTGCTCGTGTTCGAGGCGGGCCGCTAGCGCTGCGTCACTTCCGACATCAGCGCAAACATGTTGTTCTCGCTGTCGCGCGCGAAGGTCATCCACAGGTCATGGCTCGGCAGCTTCGCGATCACGTGCGGCTCATCCTCGAAGCGCACGCCCTTCGCCTTGAGCTCGCGATGCGCCGCGCCGATGTCGTCGACCCTGTAGTAGAGAATCGAGGGCGGGTGCTGAAACTCGGCCTGCTCGGGGATGTCGAGCATCAGGCGCACGCCGCCGCAATCGAAGAAGCTCAGCTTGGGGCCGGCGTCGAACAGGTGCCGCATGCCGAGCACGTCGCGATAGAAGTTGACGGCGCGCGGCAAATCGCGGACGGTGATGGCGATCTGGCCGATCTGGTTCAAGGCGACCATGGCAGTGCTCCGCTCGCTGGAGTTTCGTTAGCTATGCTAATTATTTCGACGTGACGAGTAAAGACGCGCTTCCCGACCTCGCACAGCAGCTGCACTCGGTGGCGATCCACCTGTTGCGGCGGTTGCGGCGCACGGACGATCAGATGGGATTGTCAGGGCCGCGCGCCTCGGCGTTGTCCGTGCTGGTCTTCGGCGGACCGATCTCGCTGGCGCAGCTCGCGAAGGCCGAGCAGGTGAAGCCGCCGACGATGGCGCGGCTCGTCGACGCGCTCGAAGCGGCGGGCCTTGCGCGTCGCGCAACGGACAAGAGAGATCTGCGTGCAGTGCGAATCCGCGCGACTGCGAAGGGCCGCAAGCTGCTCCTCGAAGGCCGCGCACGCCGCCTCCGCCAGCTCACCCAGTTGCTCGAAGGCGCGAGCGCCACCGAACGGGCGGCCTTGACCGAGGCGGTGACCACCCTCCAGCGCTTGTTGCAGCAGCCGACTGCCGGTCAGGACTGATTTCCTGCCCGAATTCGGGCAGGATTGTTGGGCCTATGACCCCCGACGAGGCAGACTGCGCGCCCATGCCGGATCAGACCGAACTCGGCGAGCTGGTCGCGTACCTCGTCCGCTCGAGTCGACTGAGCCCTGCCGAAGCCGCCCGGGTCGTCAGCGAGGTGCTCGCCTTCCTCGACGAGACCGTCGACGACTTCATCCGTCGGCGCCACCTGGCGCTGCAGGCGCAGGGCCGGTCGAACAGCGAGATCTTCATGCAGATCGCGAGCGAGCTGGGCCAGCGCCGCTTTCGCGCGCCCGCCTACACCGAGCGGCAGATCCGGCGAGTGATCTACGGCTAGGCGAAAAGCGCCTCGGCGACTTTTCGCGATTGCAAGCGCAGCGAAAGCCACGCCTTTCGCCAGCGGCTAGGAGTGCGACTGAATGTGTGGAATCGTCGGTTATGTCGGCAAGCGCGATGCGGGTCCGATCCTCATGGAAGGACTGCATCGCCTGGAGTATCGCGGCTATGACTCGGCGGGCATCGTCTGCGCGCGCAACAACAAGCTCAGCGTGCACAAGACGAAGGGCAAGGTCCGCGACCTGGAGCGGCATCTGCCCGCGCAGCTGAAGGGCACTCCGGGCATCGCGCACACGCGCTGGGCGACGCACGGCGAGCCGAGCGATCGCAACGCGCATCCGCATTGCGACGGCGCCGGCCGCTTCGCCATCGTTCACAACGGCATCATCGAGAACGCCGCGCAGCTGCGCTCGAAGCTGCAGGCCGGCGGTGTTTCGTTCCAGTCCGACACGGATTCCGAAGTGCTCGCGCACCTGATCGCGGCGATGCCGGCCGACAAGC
Source organism: Steroidobacteraceae bacterium (assembly GCA_044866955.1). Lineage (GTDB taxonomy): Bacteria > Pseudomonadota > Gammaproteobacteria > Steroidobacterales > Steroidobacteraceae > Steroidobacter. Next base: position 10,617 of record JBIOUH010000038.1, on the reverse strand, counting down.
TCGAGGATTCGGTGCGCGCCGCGCTGCGGCTCGTGACAGGAACATACGGCCTCGCGGTGCTCGACGCACAACGTCCGGAATCGATCGTGGTTGCGCGTAACGGCAGTCCGGTCGTGCTCGGCATCGGCGAGCGCGAGATGTTCGTCGCTTCGGATCCGGCGGCGCTGGTACGCCACACGCAGAGCGTCGTGCACCTCGACGACGGTGAGCTCGCAGTAGTGCGCGCGGATGGTTTCGAAACCTCGACACTCGACGGCGGCGCGACCGCGAAGACGGCTTCCACGATCGCGTGGACCGACGAGTCGTTCGACAAGAGCGGCTACACCCACTACATGCGCAAGGAGATCGCGGAGCAGCCGGAGGCGATCCGCCGTACGCTGAGCGGCCGCCTCGACACGCGCTTCCAAACGACGCATCTCGGCGGCGTGGAGATGGCCGCCCGCGAGTTGCTGGAGATTCGTCGCGTGAAGATTCTCGGTTGCGGCTCCGCGTACATCGCGGGCTGCGCCGGTGCGCATCTCATCGAACAACTCGCACGCATACCCGCGCAGGCAGAGCCTGCTTCGGAGTTTCGCTACCGCAATCCCGTCGTCGAACAGGACACGCTCTACATCGCGGTGAGCCAGTCGGGCGAGACGTTCGACACGCTCGCGGCCGTCCAGGAAGTGAAGCGCAAAGGCGGACGCGTCCTCGGCATCGTCAATGTCGTCGGCAGCACGGTCGCGCGCGAATGCGGTCGCGGCATCTATCTGCATGCGGGTCCTGAGATCGCAGTCGTCGCGACCAAGACGTTTACGTCCACCGTGGTCGCGTTCGCGCTGCTTGCGATTCACCTCGGCCGCATTCACGACCTGTCGACGGCACACGGTGCGCGACTGCTCAAGGCGCTCGAAGCATTGCCCGCGCAGGTCGAGAGTATTCTCGCGCAGGAGCCGCACATCGCTGCGCTGGCGGCGCAGATCGCGAAGGCGAGCGACGCCTATTTCGTGGGCCGCGCGGCCGGCCTGCCGGTCGCCCAGGAAGGCGCTTTGAAGTTAAAGGAAATCAGCTATTTGCACGCTGAAGCTTACCCGGCTTCGGAGTTGAAGCACGGGCCACTCGCACTGATCAGTCCGCAGTCGCCGACGGTCGTGGTGATGCCGCGCGACGATCTGTTCGCGAAGAACATTTCGACCATCGAAGAGATTCGCGCGCGCAGCGGTCCAGTGTTCGTCGTCACGCAGCCGGGCGATGCATTGCCGATGACCGTGCAGGGTCTGATCGAAGTGCCGAAGTCGGAGCCGGAGCTGGATGCGCTGCTGCTGAACATTCCGTTGCAGCTGCTCGCGTATCACGTCGCGCTCGCGAAAGATCGCAACATCGATCAGCCACGTAACCTCGCGAAGTCGGTGACTGTCGAATAATCAGTAGTGACACACTTCGCTGAAGCGCTTGCTGTCGCGTGGCTGCGGCTCCGGGGGTCCGTGGATGCGATGGCAATCGACGCAGCTCTTGTCCGAGCCGCCCTGCATGACCGCGCGCGTCTTCAGGTAGACGTGTGAGTCGCTGCTGTCGAGCTGCGCTCTACGGTCGAGCTGCAGGTCGACCTGAAAATCCGCGAACAGGTCGTCGCCGGCCACGAATGCATGCGGGTACGGCCGGCCGCTCGTCTTCGAGTGTCCGCCGCGCAGATGGCACGAGCCGCAGATCGCAATCACTTCCCGGTCGGCATGCGGACGCGTGCGCGACAACAGCGCCGTGCCTTTGCGCGTCGCATGGTCCTCCGGGACGTTGCCGTGGCAGGCATAGCAATCGAGCCCGATGCTGGAGAACTCGCCGGTCTGCGGGTTCACGGCAGTGGTGTGACAGCCTGCGCATTGCTTCTCGAAGACGTTCGATTGCCACATCCCGCCGCCGATCGTCAGCAGCGAGAATTTGCCGTAACCGTTCTGCTTGAGCGCGCGGAAGTGCTCCTTGCCGATCACGTGCGTCGCGTCCGGCGGCGCCGGGCCGACCTGCGGCGGCGAGCCGGCGGGCCGAGTGGTCCACGCATGCGCGTTGTCGAGCCAGCTCGAGCCGATGTCGTCGCGATGACAGAACAGGCAGGAATCGCCCGTCGGATAGTCGGCGATCGACTGCGCGATCGCAGCCTCGGTGCCCTGCTCCGCCGCCGCCGCAGCGAAGCTCGCCAGCAGCAGCGCAGGAACACTCGGAATCTTCAGTGACACACCTTGTTGCGTCCCGTGCGCTTCGCCTGGTAGAGCATCTCGTCGGCGCGCCGGTACAGGTCGGCCATGCTCATGTCGTCGCCGAGAGCGCCGGCGCCGATCGAGACCGTCACGCTGATGCGCTTATCATCGGCGACGAACGCGTGCGCTTCCACCAGTGCGCGCAGCTCTTCACCAATCTTTGCCGCGCTCGCCAGTCCCGTCTCCGGCAGGATCGCGCAGAACTCCTCGCCGCCGTAGCGCCCGAGGCGGTCGTTCGGCCGCAGCCGCTTCTGCAGGATCGCGGCGAGGCCACGCAGCACGGAGTCGCCGGCCAGGTGGCCGTAGGTGTCGTTGATCTTCTTGAAGTGATCGATGTCGAGCATGAGCACCGCGAGCTCGCGTGCGTGGCGGCGCGCACGCGGGATTTCTTCCTGCAGCGTCGCGTCGAGCTGCTTGCGATTGCACAGGTTGGTGAGACCGTCCGTGACGGTCATGCGGAACAGGATCTCGTGGTACTGCACCTCGATGTCCGAGCCCGAGAGGTACTTGAAAATCGTGTCGCCGACACGCAGCCGGTCGCCGCGCTCCAGCGGCCGTTCGCGCACGGGCTGCGCATCGTCGTTCACGTACGTGCCGTTGGTCGAAGCCAGGTCGACCACGTAGACGCGCTGGTCGCGCAGCTCCAGGCGGGTGTGCCGGCGCGAAACGCAGTCGCTCGGCAGCACGATGTCGTTGTCGCGGCCGCGGCCGATCGTGGTGATTTCCTTGGCGAGCGTGTGCAGGCGGCCGAGATCGGCCTGCAGGGGCGCATGAATGACGACGAGGCAACCCTGCCCGGAGTGCCCCATCTTCAACTGCTCGAGCCCGGTTACGCGGGTCTTGACGTCGTAGTCGGATTCCACGGCGCGCAGCGTACTGCGGGCGCCGCGCGCCGGTCTATAGAACCGTAGGCCGGGCCGCTCCAGCGCATCCTGCGCGCGCGCCATTCGCGGATCCCTGCGCAGCAGCTAGAACTTGAAATCCGGCTTGTCCGGCAGCAGCCCGCGGACTTCGACAGGCTCCAGGTGCCGCCACTGGCCGGGCCGCAGGTCGCCGAGCGTGATGTTGATGATGCGCACGCGCTGCAGGCGCAGCACCTTGTAGCCGAAGAACGAGCACATGCGCCGGATCTGGCGGTTCAGCCCCTGCGTCAGCACGATGCGAAACGTCGCGGCGCCGATGCGCTTGACCTTGCACGGCTTGGTGACGGTGCCGAGGATGCGCACGCCGCTCGCCATGCCTCCCAGGAATATTTCCGTCACAGGACGGTCGACTGTGACCACGTACTCCTTCTCGTGCTCGTTCTCGCTGCGCAGGATCTCGTTGACGATGTCGCCGTTGTTGGTCAGCAGGATCAGGCCTTCGGAGTCCTTGTCGAGGCGGCCGATCGGAAAGATGCGCTCCGGATACTTGACCAGGTCGAGGATATTGCCGGCGACGTGGCGCTCCGTCGTCGAGATGACCCCGACCGGCTTGTTGAGCGCGAGATAGACGTGCTGCTGCTCGGCGGCGACCGGACGGCCGTCGACGCACACGACGTCGCCGGCGGCGACCTGCATGCCGAGCGTCGCCACCGCGCCGTTGATCGTCACGCGCCCGGCCTCGATGCGCGCGTCCGCCTCGCGACGCGAGCACAGGCCCGTCTCGCTGATGTACTTGTTCAGACGCATGAAGAAAGGAAGCGGTCAGCGGTTGGCGGATGGCGGTTGGTGAGATGCCGCAACGTGACGATCCTCTGCACTAACCGCTAACAGCTAACCGCCAACCGCTTCTGTTCCGATCAGGCAGAAGGAATGAATTCGTCATCCCCTTGGTGCTCCCGCTCGAACTTCAGGAATTCGTAATAGCCGCAGACCTTGCCGTACGGATAGCGCCGGCACACGTTCGGCCGGGCCGCGTACACCGTGCAGGAGCGCGCATCACGGTCGAAGAAGCGGCACACGGACTTGTAGATGTGATCCTGGTGATGCCGCAGAACCTGCTCGTCCGCGTCCGCCGCGCGGTAGCGGTACGTGAAGCGCTCCTTCGCCTCGGCATCGGTCAGTCCGAAGTGCCGCGCCAGGCGCTGGATGTCGAAGTCGCTCACCGCAATGCGCGCGTGGCTGCAGCAATACCCCGGACACTGGAGACAGTTGTAGCGCGTCATGACGCGACTCTTTCCAAGGTGACGAAGGTGAAAGCGTACTGATGACGCTCATCGGCGGCGTGGTGTTCCACGGCCGTCTCGCGCCACTTGCCGGGATCGAGCTCGGGGAACACGACGTCGCCGGCGACGCGCGCATGAACGCGCGTCAGGTGAATCACCTCGGTGCGCGGCAGCACCTGCCGAAAAATCTCCGCGCCGCCGATCACCACGACTTCCGGCACAGCGCCGGCCGCAACCAGCGCGGCGTCGAGCGACGGCGTCACGATCGTCCCTTCGATCGCGAGTCCCGGCTGACGCGATACGACGATGTTGGTGCGTCCCGGCAGCGGCTTGCCGATCGAATCGAAGGTGCGGCGGCCCATCACTATCGGCTTGGCCATGCTCAGCGCCTTGAAACGCTTCAGGTCGTCGGGTAAATGCCACGGCAGGCGGTTGCCGGCGCCGATCACACCGTTCTGCGCGACCGCGACGATGATGGAGATCATTTCTTGTCGGTGGGCTCGGTGTCGAGCATCGTGCCACGGCAGCGCTTCGCGCCGCAGCGGCACGCGTACAGGGCCAGCTCGACGGGGTCGTCGGTGCTTTCCCACGTCAGCTGATAGTCATATCCCAGCTCCTCGCCGGGCTTGATGCGGCGGATCGACTCGATGAACACGCGGCCGTTCTCGATCACGGTCTCGCAGTTCGGATCGCAGCTGTGATTGATGAAACGCGCGGCATTGCCGTTGACGCCGGCGTCGATGACGGTGCGCCGGCTGGCGATGAACAGAAACGTATGGCCGTCGTCATCGCCCTTGCGCGCGTAACGCCGGTCGGCTTCGGCGTGCGTAATGCGCTCGCCCAGATACTCGACAATGCGCGTGCCCTTCTTGATCGCGCGGGTCGCGTACACGCCGCGGCCGTGGATGCCGGAGTCGCGCGTCTCGATCGACGGCGTTACGAAATCTTCCTCTTCGCGCGGCGCACGGCGCCCGCCGCGCTTCTGCTTGCGACTTTTCTTCGTGGACATGGACCGTCAGACGGCGATCGGCGCCTTGATGCTGGGATGCGCCTGATAGTTCAGGAGCTGGAAATCCTCGAACTCGTACTCGAAAATCGACGGCGGCTTGCGCTTGAGCGCGAGACGCGGCAACGGCAGCGGGGAGCGCCGCAACTGCTCGTCGGCCTGCTCGAGGTGGTTGAGGTACAGGTGACAGTCGCCGCCGGTCCAGATGAAGTCGCCGGCAGCGAGGTCGCACTGCTGCGCGAACATGTGCGTCAGCAGCGCATAAGAAGCGATGTTGAACGGCACGCCGAGGAACACGTCGGCGCTGCGCTGGTACAGCTGGCACGAGAGCTTGCCGTCGCCGACCCAGAACTGGAACAAGGCATGGCACGGCGTCAGCGACATCTGCTCCAGCTCGCCGACGTTCCAGGCGTTGACCACGATGCGGCGCGAGTCCGGGTTGCGGCGGATCAGATCGATGGTGCGGCTGATCTGGTCGATCGGCCGGCCGTCCGGCCCGGGCCAGGCGCGCCACTGCCTGCCGTAGATCGGTCCGAGCTCGCCGCGGTCGTCGGCCCACTCATCCCAGATCGTCACGCCGTGCTCGCGCAGGTAGCGCACGTTGGTGTCGCCCTTCAGGAACCACAGCAGCTCGTACACGATCGACTTCAAGTGCAGCTTTTTGGTCGTCAGCAGCGGGAAACCCTGCGACAGATCGAAGCGCATCTGGTGCCCGAAAACGGACAACGTGCCGGTGCCGGTGCGGTCATCTTTGCGAGTGCCGCGCTCGCGGATGTGGCGCAGGAGATCGAGATACTGCTGCATGTCAGCTTGTTTGCACCTGCAGGTTGCCGCTCGCCTGTCGGCGGCTGTACGCGATCGCCAGCAGCACGATGCCGCCGAGGATCATCGGCGTCGAAAGGATCTGGCCCATGGTCACCCAGTCGAGCAGCAGGTAACCGCGATTCTCGTCCGGCACGCGCACGAATTCCACGGCGAAACGAAACAACCCATAGAAAAGCAGAAACAGGCCGGACGGCGCAAGCCGCGGCCGTGGCTTCGCGGTGAACACCCACAGGATCACGAACAGCACCAGGCCTTCGAGCAGCCCTTCGTACAGTTGCGAAGCGTGAACGTGCAGCACGCACGGATCCACGTGAAAGCGATCGCACAGACGATGCGCTTCGGCGGCCTGCGCCGGGTGCAGCACCGCCGGGTCGACAGTGAACCCCCACGGCACGTCGGTCGGCTTGCCCCATAACTCGCCGTTGATGAAGTTGCCGATGCGCCCGGCTAGCAGGCCGGGCCCGGGGAGCGGCGCGAGGAAGTCGAAGACATCGGCGATGCGCCGCTGACGGCGTCGGGCAAATATTGCAACGGATGCCAGCGCGCCGAGCAGGCCGCCGTGAAACGACATGCCGCCTTCCCAGATCCGAAACAGCATCACCGGATCCCGCATGAATTCGGTGAAGCCGTAGAACAGAACGTAGCCGAACCGGCCGCCGAGGATGACGCCGAGCGCGGCGAAGAAGATCACGTCGTCGACGTCGGTCGCCGTCCAGCTCGAGCCCTGCTGCGACGCGCGGCGTCGTCCGAGCCACCATCCCAGGCCGAAGCCGATGACGTACATGAGTCCGTACCAGCGGACCATGAACGGACCGACGGGACCGAACGGACCGAGGGTGACGAGGATGGGGTCGATCGAGGGGTAGGCAATCATTGTTGTCGGCCCAGCATCGCGCAAGTATAGCAATCGCTCATGCGCCGACCGTCAGTCGCGCACGATGCGGCAGAAGTACGCCTTGAGATAGCGCGTTTCGGGAATCGCCGGATGAATCGGATGGTCCGGCGCCTGGCCGCCGACCTCGACGACCTGCGCGAAGCGGTCGAGATGACGTGCGCCGCGCTGGATCGCGGCCAGCAGCTGCTGCGGCTCGAGATGGTACGAGCACGAGCACGACACCAGGATGCCGTCGCGTTCCAGCAGCTGGATCGCGAGCTGATTGAGCCGGCGATAGGCCGCCTCGCCCTTGGGGATGTCCTTCTTGCGCTTGATGAACGCCGGCGGATCGATCACGACCACGTCGAAGCGGCGCTTCTCGGCGTGCAATGTCTCCATCACGTCGAACGCATCGCCGCGCAGCGTCGCGGGCTTCAGCCCATTCGCAGCGGCAGCGGCCTGCAGGCCTTCGAGCGCCGGAGCAGACGAATCGACGCACGTGACTTCGGTGGCGCCGGCCCGCAGCGCGCCCAGCCCCCATGCGCCCAGATAGCTGAAGACGTCGAGCACGCGCGCACCGCCGACGTACTTGCGCAGCGCCAGCCGGTTTGCGGCCTGGTCGAAGAACCAGCCGGTCTTCTGCCCGCCGCCGAGCGGAATGCGGAAAGTGACGCCGCCCTCCTCCACCTCCACCGACTCCGGCACGTCGCCGAACGCCGGCGCGACGTAGGCGGGCAAGCCTTCGAGCTCGCGCACACCGGCATCGTTCTTCCAAAGCATCGCTGCCGGCGCGATCGCTTTGCGCACGGCTGCTTCGACGTCGGCGCGCATCGCTTCCATCCCCGCCGTTGCAATCTGGCCGACGACGACGTCGCCGAACCGGTCGAGCACCAGCCCCGGCAACGCATCCGATTCGCCGTACACCAGGCGATGGAACGGCCGCTCGTACAGCGAGCGCCGCAGCGATTGCGCGACCTGCAAGCGATGCACGATGAGCGACTTGCCGGGCGGATATTCCGGGTCGCGTCCGAGGATGCGGGCGCTGATCAGCGAGCGCGGATTGACGTACGCGTAGCCGAGAAACTTGTCGCGCTCGGAGACGATGCGGCACAGCGCTCCGGGCGCGAAGCCCGTCAGCGGCGTGCGCGCCGTATCGACCTCGTTGGAAAACACCCACAGGTGACCGGCCGACAGCCGTCGGTCCTCGCCGCGCTTGAGGCGCAGCTCCGGGAGTTGTGCGGAGGTTTCGCTCATGGTGCCTTACTATTGGGCCGCGCATTCTAGCCGAGCATCGTCATGGCCATGCACTCAACCCTTCGCAACCGTCTCGCCGGCGAGACCAGCCCGTACCTGCTGCAGCACGCGGCCAACCCGGTCGACTGGTATCCCTGGGGCGAGGAAGCCCTGGAGCTGGCGCGCCGCCTGGACAAGCCCATCCTGCTGTCGATCGGCTACTCGGCGTGCCACTGGTGTCACGTCATGGCGCACGAGTCTTTCGAAGACGCCGCCAGCGCCGCGGTCATGAACGAGCTGTTCGTCAACATCAAGGTCGATCGCGAGGAACGGCCCGACCTCGACAAGATCTACCAGCTGGCGCAGCAGATGCTCACGCAACGCTCGGGCGGCTGGCCGCTGACCATGTTCCTGGCGCCGCAGACGCAGCGCCCGTTCTTCGGCGGCACCTACTTTCCGAACGAGCCGCGCTACGGGATGCCGGCTTTCACTGACCTGCTGCGCCGGGTGAGCGAGTTCTACCGCACGCACCGCGACGACATCGCACGTCAGAGCGAAGCCTTGCAGCAGGCTTTCGCGGAAATGTCGCCGCCCGCAGCTCCTGGCGATGAGCCGCTGACGCTCGAACCGCTCGCCGCAGCCCGCGCGAGACTCGCCGAGGAGTTCGACTCACACTTCGGCGGCTTCGGCGGTGCGCCGAAGTTTCCGCACCCGACGAACCTCGATTTCCTGCTGCGCCAATGGCGCGCGACCGCGGCCAGCGACACACCGGATCTGCATTCGCTCTACATGTCGACGCTGACGCTGCAGCGCATGGCGGAAGGCGGCCTCTACGACCAGCTCGGCGGCGGCTTCGCGCGCTACTCGGTGGATCAGTACTGGATGATCCCGCACTTCGAAAAGATGCTGTACGACAACGGTCAGCTGCTACGCATCTACGCGAATGCGGCGCTGGCGACTGGCGAGGAGCTGTTCCGTCGCGTCGCTGCCGAGACTGCCGACTGGATCGTACGCGACCTGCAGGCGCCCTCCGGCGGCTACTGGTCGACGCTGGATGCGGACTCCGAAGGCCACGAAGGCAAATTCTATGTCTGGGATGCGGCGCAGGTGCGTGCACTCGTACCTGCTACGGCGTACGAAGCTTTCGCCAGGCGCTTCGGGCTCGATCAGCCCGCGAACTTCGAAGGGCTCTGGCACCTGCACGCGTACCGTCCCGAGGACGAGATCGCGACCGAGCTGGACATCGACGCAGCCGAGCTGCGCCGTCGCCTCGACGAAGCGCGCAGGATCCTGCTCGCCGAGCGCAACCGGCGCGTCTGGCCGGGACGCGACGAGAAGGTGCTCACATCCTGGAACGGGCTTGCGATCGCGGGTATGGCGACCGCAGCGCGAGCGCTGGCACGTCCCGATCTCGCCGCGTCCGCGACGCGCGCGGTCGATTTCATTCGCGAGCAATTGTGGCGCGACGGGCGGCTGCTCGCGGTCCACAAGGACGGCCAGTCGCGTTTCCCCGCGTATCTCGACGACTACGCATTCCTGCTGGATGGACTGCTCGAGCTGCTGCAGACCCGCTGGCGCAGCTCCGACCTGCAGCTGGCCACCGCTCTTGCGGACACGCTGCTCGCGCATTTCGCCGACAGCGAACATGGCGGCTTCTACTTCACGGCGGACGATCACGAGCAGCTCATGCATCGCTCGAAGTCGTTCGGCGACGAGGCCGTGCCCGCCGGCAACGCAGTCGCTGCTCAGGCGCTCACACGCCTGGGTCTGTTGCTGGGCGAGACGCGCTACCTCGACGCGGCTGCCCGGACGCTGCGTTCCGCGTGGACTCCGCTCCAGCACTATCCGCACGCGCACGCGTCGATGCTCGTCGCGCTCGCCGAGCATCTCGACCCGCCGGAAATCGTGATCATCCGCGGCCCGGCACAGGAAGCGGCGCACTGGCGCGATGCACTGGCACGCAAGTACTCGCCGACCCGGCTGGTGTTCGCCATCGAGGCGGATGCGGCCATGCTGCCGTCGGCGATTGCGGACAAGCGCGCGCTCGACGGGACCGTCGCCTACGTGTGTCGGGGCACTACCTGCTCGGCGCCGATCCGTGCGCTGGCGCCGCTGCTCGCGCTCGCCGGCTGAGAAATGGGGACATTCCTCATTTCTCCTCGCGCTGCTTCTTGCGCGCCTGCTTCATGTGGCGCGAGCGCTCGATGCCCGCCAGCTGCTTGACCTTCGCTGCCTCGATCGCCGCCGCCAGCGCCTGCTCGCCCCACTGCTTCAGCAGCACCGGGTCGTCGACGATTTCCGCAGG
>JBIOUH010000037.1:0-83011 GCA_044866955.1 Steroidobacteraceae bacterium | reverse complement strand
GCCGGCCACAGATTGTCGAGCAATCGCGGCTGGGCTGCGGCCGTCGGATGGATGCCGTCGGCCTGCATCAGGTTCTCGTCCAGCGCGACCCCATCGAGAAAGAATCCGACCAGCGGCGTGCCGTACTGGCGCGCCAGCTCGCCATATAGTGCATGAAATGCGTCGGCATAGGCGGCGCCGTAGTTCGGCGGCATCCGCATGCCGATGAGGACCACCTGGGCGCCGGCGTCCTTCGAGCGCTCGATCAGGAACTGGAAGTTCTCGCGCACCTGGCGCAGCGGCAGGCCGCGCAGGCCATCGTTGCCGCCGAGCTCCAGGATCACGACCGCCGGTTTATGCAGCTCCAGCGCGCGCGGCAGGCGCGTCCGCGCGCCTCCCGTCGTGTCGCCGCTGATGCTGGCATTCACTACGCGGTAACCGTAACCTTGCTTAGCGAGACGCTGCTGCAGCAGTGCAACCCAGGTCGAGTCCACCGCGACACCGTAGCCCGCGCTCAGGCTGTCGCCGACGACGAGAACGACGGGTTCCCGCTCCGACGCCGCCGCGTGAACCGACAGCGGCAGCATCAGTCCTACCCAGGCGAGCACCACAACTTTGGCCAGTTCAGACACTGTGCAACCGGTCCTCAAAGCAGAAAGCGTTACAAAAAAGGTTAGCAGCCCGGAAGGAACGCTGACCATTCTGGCAGAAGTCGACCTGCAGATCGCCGCCGGAGAAACCGTCGCCATCGTCGGTGCGTCCGGCGCCGGTAAATCGACGTTGCTGGCGCTGCTCGCCGGGCTCGACGAGCCCAGCGCCGGGCGGGTCTGGCTCAACGGCGCCGAGCTGACGGCGCTCGACGAGGACGGGCGCGCAGCGGTGCGGGCGCGGCATGTCGGTTTCGTCTTTCAGAGCTTTCACCTGGTTCCGTCGCTGACCGCGATTGAGAACGTGATGCTGCCGCTGGAGCTGGCCGGCCTGCGCAACGCGCGCCATACGGCGGCCGAAGTCCTCGCGCAGGTCAATCTCACGCCGCGTCGCGAGCACTATCCGCGACAGCTGTCGGGCGGCGAGCAGCAGCGTGTCGCCATCGCACGAGCGTTCGTGACACGGCCGGCGGTGCTGTTCGCGGACGAGCCGACCGGCAATCTCGATTCGGTGACGGGTGAGCGCATCATCGAGCTGTTGTTCGAGCTGAACCGCGCGACGCAGACGACGCTGGTCGTCGTCACTCACGATGAGGCCATCGCGAAACGCTGCGGCCGCATCATCAAGATCGAAGCAGGAAGACTGGTGACGTGAGTGACGGAGTGACGAAGTGACGAAGGCACTGAGGCTCGCGCTGCTGGCGCTCCTGCGCGATGGCAAGTCGGGCGAGCTGCGGGTGCTGCTGCTCGCACTGCTCGTTGCCGTCTCCGCACTCACCGCCGTCGGCTTCTTCACGAGCCGCGTGAGCCTGGCGGTCGATCAGCAGGCGGGCGAAGTGCTCGCTGCCGATCTGCGCTTGCAGTCGCGCTCGCCGCTCGACCGCGAGTATTTCGATCTCGCCAAGGCCGCCGGTCTGCAGACGGCTGAAGTTTCGTCGTTCCCGAGCGTCGTGCTCAAGGGCGAAGACAGCGCGCTGACTGCGATTCGCGCAGTGTCTGCGCAGTACCCGCTGCGCGGGCGCCTCAAAGTCGCTGACGTGCCTTTCGGTCCGGCGCACGAAACGACCGAACTGCCGGGTCCGGGCGAAGCGTGGCTCGAGCCGCGCGTGTTCGGCCAGCTCAACGCACGGGTCGGCGATCGCATTCACGTCGGCCAGATCGAGCTCGAGGTCACCAAGGTCCTCGATTATCGTCCAGACCAGGGCTCGCAGTTCGTCGATCTCGCGCCGACACTGCTGATGCGTCTGGAAGACGTGCCGGCGACCAAGCTCACGCAGCAAGGCAGCCGCATCAACTACGCCGCGCTGTTCGCAGGCGAGCGCCAGGCGGTGGCCGCCTTCAAGCAGCAGCTGACTGTGCGCAAGAAGCCCGGTCAGCGCCTGGTCGACGTCGACGAAGCGAGCCCGCAGATCCGTTCGGCGGTCGACCGGGCGGGGCGCTTCCTGAACCTGTCCGCGCTCGTCACCATTCTGCTCGCCGCGATCGCTGTCGCCATTGCCGCGCGCCGCTACGTCGCGCGTCATCTCGATACGGTCGCGCTGATGAAGAGCATGGGCGCTGCGCAGCGGCTCGTGCTCGCGATCAGCGTGTTCGAACTGCTCGCGATTGCGATCATCGCCGGCGTGTGCGGTGCGCTGATCGGCTACGCGGCGCAGGAGGGGATCGCGTATCTGCTGCGCGACCTGGTGCGCGGCGAGCTGCCGCGTCCGTCGCTGAGCGCGGGCTGGCTCGGTCTGATGACGTCGATCCTGATCCTGATCGGTTTCGCGTTGCCGCCGCTTCTGCAATTGCGCAAGGTGCCGCCGGCCCGCGTACTCCGCCGCAACCTGGAACCACCGCCGCTGCGCTACGCGGTCGTGTACGGCACTGCGCTCGCGGCACTCGGCGCGCTGCTCTTCTGGCTGGTGCGCGATGAAAAACTGCTCGGCTACGTCGCAGCAGCGACGGCCGCAACATTTGTCGTCCTGATCGCCGCGGGCTGGGTGCTGGTCCGCAGCCTGAGCACCCTGCGCGGCAGCGTCGGCGTCTCGTGGCGATATGGCATGGCGAACATCGCGCGCCGCGGCCGCGACAGCGTTATCCAGATCGTCGCCTTCGGCCTGGGCCTGATGGTGCTGTTGCTGCTCGCAGTCGTGCGCAACGATCTCATGCATCAGTGGCGCGCGAGCCTGCCGGCGAATGCGCCGAACCATTTCATGATCAATATTCGCCCTGACCAGACCACGGCCGTCCGCGATTTCTTCGCGCAACGTGCGATCGAGCCACCGCAGCTCGTGCCGATGATTCGGGCGCGCCTGACGCAGATCAACGCAACGCCGGTGGCGCAGCTGAACCTGACCAACGAGCGCGCCAAGGATTTCCTCGAGCGCGAGGCCAACCTCACCTGGGCGCAGGCCATGCAGCGCGACAACAAGATCGTCGCCGGCGAGTGGTGGCGCGAAGGCGACGGCGGCGGGCCGCGCGTCTCGGTAGAGATCGAGCTGGCGAGATCGCTCGGCCTGAAGATCGGCGACACGCTGACCTACGACATCGCCGGCGAGATCGTCGACGCCAAGGTGACGAGCTTCCGCGAGGTGCAGTGGGACTCGTTCCGGCCGAACTTCTTCATGGTGTTCTCGCCGGGCACGCTCGACGACAGCACCGGCACGTACATCACCAGCGTTCACATCGCGCAGGAGCAGCGCCGCATGCTGCTGGATTTCTCGCGGCAGTTCCCGGAAGTCACGGCGATCGATCTGGATGCGATCCTGACGCAGGTGCGCGGCGTAATGGACAAGGCGTCGCTGGCCGTGCAGTACGTATTCGCTTTCACATTGCTAGCGGGGATTACGGTGCTGCTCGCGGCGATTCAGTCGACGCGCGACGAGCGTCGCTACGAAAGTGCGATGCTGCGCACGCTCGGCGCGAGCCGACGCGTCGTCCTGCAGGGCGTCGCCGCGGAGTTCACGACATTGGGAATATTGTCGGGCACGCTCGCGGCGGTCGGCGCCACGATCGCTGGCTACTTCCTGGCGACGAAGCTGTTCAATCTGGAATACACGTTCAGCTTTGCAGTGTGGGGGATCGGCCTGGTGGCCGGCGCACTGCTCGTCGGCGTGAGCGGGACGCTCGCAACGCGCTCGGTCGTGAATCACCCGCCGGTGGCGACACTAAGAAGCCAGTAGGCTGTAGCCAGAAAAAAGAACTCTCTTTCCGACTCCGGCTAAAGCCTACAGCCTAGAGCCCACAGCCTTCTTCATTCCAGTCCCAACATCAGCCAGCCGACGTTCTCCGTCTGGCCGCGCCAGTTGTAGCCATCGACGCGGACGAGGTAGTCGCCCGGGCCGAACGCCGACGAGTTCAGCGTGAAGCGCAGCTCGCGATTGGAGTCGCGCGCCACGCGGCGCAACTGCATGACGAGGCCGCTGTCGACCTTCTCGATCGTCACCATGAACTGGTTGTACTTGCCTTCCGAGACGTCGACGTAGACGTCCATCCACTGCGGCGGCATCAGCCAGCCGATATTGAGCGTCGGCGCCGCCGGCTTGCTGCGAGCCAGCTGCGTGCGATAGACACGCGTGCTCCCGGCCGCCTGCATCTGCGTCTCTTTCGCCTCGCGCTCCAGCGTGCGGACCTGCTTGCTCAGCGAATTCGCCTGCATCGCATAGGCGATCACGCCCGCGACGGCTGCGAGCAACGCGAACACCAGTCCGATCAGCACCGTGCGGTTGCCGCCGACTGCCGGCATGCGCGAGTACTGGTGCTCTTCCTCTTCGACGTCGAACCCTTCCTCCGAGACTTCGATCGCCGCGTGCGTCGCGCTGGAAGGGATCGCCTTGAACACGCCGGTCTCGCTGTCCTGCGCCGGCCGCCGCGCCAGCCGTGCTTTGAGCCGCACCGGAATCGGCATCGCGCGCAGGGCTTCGGGATGATCGAGGCAGTACTGCTCGAACTCGCGCGCCTCGCGCACGGTGAGATCGCCGGACAGATAGCGCTCGACGATGTGCTCGGCTTCGATGTACTTGCGATCCATGGGCGAAGCCTAGCCGCTTCCTTCCTTCTCGCACAGCTTGCACTTGGGCCAGTAGCGCTTGGCGATGTGATCGAGCGTCCAGCGGTTGCCCTCGGCGAAGAACTTTCGCATCGCCTGCGAGGCCGGTGAATCGTCGTAACCGAGGCCGACGATGCGCACCTGCGTCATGTCGCCGGCAGGATTGAAATAGATCACGGTCCAGGTGCCGGCGATGGCGTCGCGATGAGGGAAACTCGCAGGCGCCTGCTTGATGCGGATCGCGAGCATGCGCTGCGGCTCATAGGCGAGGATCTCGTTGACGATGGTTTCGGAGTCGCCCAGCCGACCCTTCGGGTCGTAGTGGCTGCGGATCTCGCCGCCGACCGCGAGCCGCACTTCGGCCTGGGTTGCGCCGGTGGCCAGGTAACCGTCTGAGGTCGTGAACAGGCGCCAGACCTCGGCCACCGGGGCGTTGACGAATCCTTCAGTCACCTGGGGCTCGGCGCCCCAGGCCGTCGCGGCAAACCACACCGCCACCGCCGCAAAAAGGTGCACTGCCCGGGGTCTTGATCCGCCTGTCATGGTGCTTGCTCCGCCCGTCGTCCAGTGGCCGAAAGTCTGTCGGAAGTGGGCGATAGTACTCATTATTCTTGCGGTCGCCTGCCCGATACTGCGATGCTCGAACTGTTTCCATAATCTATTTTTGGGGCAATAAGGGCTCGGGCAGCGGGAGCAGACCCTCTCCATGATCCTCACGCTGGAAGTCATTGGCGAGCAGGCGCAGGACCTCGGCGCGGGCAGCCGCAAAGTCTTCAACGCCGTCGGCGGCACCATCGGCCGCCTGCCGGACAACGACTGGGTGTTCCCGGATCCCTATGTATCCGGCCGGCACGCCCTCATTCGCTATTTGAACGGCAAGTACTTCGTCGAGGACACCAGTACCAACGGCGTCTTCATCAACTCGCCGGACCATCGCCTGTCCCGCAGCGACTCGCATCAGCTGCGCGACGGCGACGTGCTGTTCATCGACGCCTACCAGATCCGGGTTTCGCTCGCGAAGGATCCCGAGGCCGAGCACCACAACGATCCGTTCGCGCTGCTGCAGGCGCGCCACAACAAGTCGCGCGGCGCGACGCGGGAGATTCCGCCGCCGCCGAAGCCGGCGCCCGAAGAGGATCGCACCGCGAGCCTCGTGAAGAAGCGCGGCGCGGCAAGCAACGAAGAGCATCCGACCGGCACGCAATGGTTCGGCATGAACGACATGGAGTCGGGTCCGAAGCCGGCGCTGCCGGAGCGCGTCAAACCCGAGCCGCCGCGTGCGGGGCCCGCGGCGCAGGGTCGTGGCTCGCGTCGCGTTCCGCCGTCGGTCCCGGAACGCCCTGTGCGTACGCCTCCGCCGCCGCGCGCTTCGCAGCGTTCGGGAGATGATGACGAGCAGCTCAGAGCGCTGATCGCAGCCGCCGGCATCGAGGGGCTCGACCCTTCGAGCGAAGCGGCGCAAGTCCTCGGCGCCATGTTGCGCGCTGCAGTCGGCGGGCTGATGGAAGTTCTGCGCGCGCGCGAGCGGATGAAGGACGAGCTGCGCGTGCGCGGCACGACGTTCAAGGTCGCGAACAACAATCCGCTGAAGTTCTCCGCCAACGTCGACGACGCATTCCACAACCTGCTGGTGAAGCACAACCCGGCGTATCTGGATCCGGAGACGGCGCTCGAGGATGCTTTCCGCGACGTGCGAGATCACCAGGCGGCATTCCTCTCGGCGATGCGGCTGGCGTTCGAGTCGATGCTGTCGCAGCTCGATCCGAACCGCCTGCAGGACGACTTCGACCGGCAGATCAAGAAGGGCTCGATCCTCGGCGTGCCGGCCAAGCTGCGCTACTGGGACCTGTATCGCGACAAGTACACCGATCTCGCCAAGGATGCGCAGGGCGCGTTCCGCATGCTGTTCGGCGACGCGTTTGCCAAGGCGTACGAGGAACAGCTGGACCGCCTGCAGGGATTGGCGCGCAGCCGCGAGAAGTGACGCAGCAACGCGGGGACACCTTGGGACTCGAAGACACTCTGGTCGAGGAAGACATTCACCCGGTCTACGTCTCGGAGGCGGCGACCGATACCGGCCGCGTGCGCACTGCGAACCAGGATGCGTTCGCGCAGCTCGGCGCGCGCGGCGTCTGGGCGGTTGCGGACGGCATGGGCGGCTACCGCGACGGCGATGTCGCGAGCCGCATGGTGTGCGAAGGCCTTCAGGAGCTGGACGAAACCACCTCGCTCGAAGCGACCATCGATGCGATCCGCCGGCGTATGACCGAGGTCAACGAGCGCCTGCACCAGGCGTCGATTCGCGAGCACAACCCCGTGGTCAGCGGCAGCACTGTCGCGGTCTTCATCGTCCAGCGCACCGCTTGCGCGGTCGTGTGGGCGGGCGACAGCCGGATCTACCGATTTCGCCATGGACGCCTGACGCAGCTCACGACCGATCACACCTGGGCGGCCGAGCTGAATCTGCAGCAACCGAACGAAGAAGCCGATCACGCGATCACGCGCGCCGTCGGCGGCGAGGACACGCTGCTGCTCGATGTGAGACGCGATCGCGTGCGCCTCGGCGACCGCTACCTGCTGTGCTCCGACGGCTTGACGCGCGAGCTGCCCGATGAGCGCATCGCCGAGCTGATGGCGGGCGAAGACGTGCAGCAATGCGCGAAGGCGCTGATCGACGCGACCATGGAGGCAGGCGCGCGCGACAACGTCACGGTCGTGGTGGTCGAAGCGCAATGAGCAAGGAGGAGAAGACCGAGCATCTGCCGTCGCACAAGGCGACGCTCATTCGTCCTGTCCCCCAAGCTGCTGCTGCGCCGACTCCTGCCGCGTCGCCCGCACAGGAACCAGAGAAAACAGTCCTGCGCGCGCCGACGGAAGCGATGCCGCCGCCGGTCGATCCGGACGCGACGATCCGCACGACGCGCGAACAGGTCGCCGATACGGCCGCGCGAACGTTACAAGGAGCACCGCCGACTTCGCAGAGCGCGTATGCACCGACGTTGCAGTCGCCCGGGCCGGCCGCGTACGCCCCGACGCTGCAGTCGCCGCCGCTCACCGGTCCGGAAGGGACCAAAGTGATGGCGAATCGCCTCGTCGGCTCGCTCGAAGACGCCGGCGAAGGTCATCACGGTCCGCTGGAGCCGGGCTCCGTCATCAAGAAGCGCTTCGTGCTCGAGACGCTGCTCGGCAAGGGCGGCATGGGCATCGTGTTCGGCGCGATCGATCGCCGCAAGGAAGAAGCGCGCGATCCGAATCCGCGCGTTGCACTGAAAGTGCTGAACGCGGATTTCCAGCGACATCCGCAGGCGTTCATGGCTCTGCAGCGCGAGGCGCGCAAGGCACAGACGCTCGCGCATCCGAACGTCGTGACCGTGTTCGACTTCGACCGCGACGGCGAGGCGGTCTACATGACGATGGAGCTGCTGCAAGGCCGCTCGCTCGACTCCATGACGCGCGAGGCGCGCGGCAAGGGCATCAAGCGCGAAATCGCGCTGCCGATCATTCGCGGCATCGCCGAAGGTCTGGCGTATGCGCATCGCAAAGGGATCGTCCATTCGGATCTCAAGCCGGGCAACGTGTTCGTGTCAGAGGACGGCACACCCAAGATTCTCGACTTCGGTATCGCGCGCGCCGTGCCGAGCATGAATACGGAGGCGAGCCGCGACGTGTTCGACGCGGGCAGCCTCGGCGCATACACCGAAGCGTACGCGACCGACGAAATGATCGACGGCGTCGATCCGCATCCGGCCGATGACATGTACGCGCTCGGCATCATTGCGTACGAGCTGCTCACCGGCTATCACCCGTATCAGCGCCACAGCGCGCCGGGAGCGCGCAAACTCGGCCTCAAGCCTGCGCCGCTGAAAGGCCTGAAGCGCAAAGAGATGCGCGCGATCGAGAGCTGCCTGTCGCTCGCGCGCAAGCGGCGTCCGCAGAATGCCGCCGAGTTCCTCAAGCTGTTCCGCGGCGTCACGGCGCTGCAGAAGGCGACGATCGCCGCGACCGCCGTGCTCGCGATGGTCGCGGGCTATCTGTGGTATCAGAACTATCTCGAGACCAGCCCCGCGATTCCGTTCGGTCAATTGACTGCCGCGAAACAGGAAGAATTCAAGGGCAACATGACGCAGGGCAACGAGGCGTGGCAGTTCTTCGAGCGCGATCACATCACCGACGGGGCTGTCTCGGCAGTCGAGTTTTACGCCAAGGCCTATGACGTACACCCGCGCAACCGTGACGCGGTCGCCGCCTTGAAGAAGGCAGCAGATGCGCTGCTGGGTCTGCCGAACAACGAGAAGGATCGCCAGGCGCTTGCGAAGGAGCTGCAGAAGAAGAGCATCTTCTACGAGAAGTACGCGCCGGTCGTGGACGCCGTCCGGGAATGACCCTTCACGGCTCCTGGATGTGCCGAATCCTCTCGAGGTTCGCATCCAGCTGCTTCAGCCTGCCATTCTCCTCGCACAGCAACACGAAGATCAGATCCAGCAGATGCTGGAGCGCTGACTGATACAGCAGCGGCTCAATGTGCGTACGCTCGTCGTGCGCCGACACGAGCAACGACGCGTCTGCGTGTGCACGCAGCGGATTCGCCGTGTGGCGCGTGACTGAAATCACCTTGCCGCGACGCTCGCGGAACTGCCGACAGATCTGATACAGCGTCGGCTGCTTGCCGTGCTCCGAGAACACGAGCAACACGTCTTTCGCGGCGACAGTCGAAATACCCGAGCTCATCAACACCGGATCTGCGTGATACACCGCGACGAAGCCCAGCAGCGACAGCTTTGCGGCAAACGCCTGTGCAGAAACGCTGTCCTCGCCGAGCCCGATCAGAAACACTTTGCCCGCCGCGCCGATCAGCCCCGCGATCTCGTCGATCTTGTCGGGGGCATTGATCAGCCGCGTCTCTTCCTCTGCCTTCGCCTTGGCGCGCCACAAGCTTTCGGCCAGTGCTGCATGCGGATCCGACTTCTCTGCCTTCGCTGCGGCTCCGCCGTTGCCGCCGTTCGACCGCGCAATCTCCTCGCCGACCGACAGCTTGAGATCCGGATACCCCTTGAACCCCAGCTTCTGGCTGAACTTCACCACGCTCGACTGACTGATGCGCAGCGCATCGGCGAGTTGCTGCGACGAGTAGTCGCGCAGCAGGTGAGCGTTCTCGAGCAGGAAATCTGCGATGCGGCGTTCGATGGCGCTCATCTGGTCGCGCTCCGAGCGGATTTTGAGCAGCGAGCTCATGACGTCAGGCAGCGGCCAGCGCTTCCATGCCGCGGATCTCGCGGATGCCCAGGCCGGGAGCCTGCGTCACCGAGATCTCGGATTCGTTGAAGGTCACGCCGCCGACGACGGGATTGAACTGGCACAGCGACGGACCGTCCAGGTCGACCTTCGTGATCACATTCGCCTTCGCGACTGCGAGGTGGACCGCTGCCGAGACGCTGACGCTGGTCTCGACCATGCAGCCGATCATGCATTCCATCTCATACATGCCGCAGATGTCGGCGATCTGGATTGCGTTCGACAGTCCGCCGGTCTTCATGAGCTTGATGTTGATGATGTCGGCCGCGCGCATGCGGATCAGCTCGATGACTTCGGTCGGACCGAACACGCTTTCGTCCGCCATGATCGGCGTGTGCACGCGCTCGGTGACGTACTTCATGCCTTCCAGATCCTGCGCCTTGACCGGCTGCTCGACCAGCTCCAGTCGCACGCCGGCATCTTCCAGCGTCTGCAGTGCGAACACCGCCTGCTTCGCAGTCCAGCCCTGATTCGCATCGAGCCGCAGCAACGCGCGGCCTTCGACGGCAGCATAGATCGCCTTCACGCGCTCGATGTCGACGCCGATGTCCTTGCCGACCTTGATCTTCAGCGACTCGAAGCCGCGGTCCACGGCGGCGACCGAGTCCGCGACCATCTTGTCGATGTAGTCGACGCTGATCGTGATGTCCGTCGTGATCACCGGATCGCCGCCGCCGAGCATCTTATAGAGCGGTGCCTTGTAGAGCTGCCCGAACAGGTCGTAGACCGCGATCTCGACCGCGGCCTTGGCGCTGGAGTTCTTCTCCAGCGCGGTCTGGATCAGGTGGGTGATGCGATTCAGATTCGCAATGTCCTCGCCGATCAGCCGCGGCGCGATGAACTTGCGGATCGCCTCGATGATCGAGCCGTGCGTGTCGCCGGTGATCACCGCGGTGGCCGGCGCCTCGCCGTAGCCGATATGGCCGCTGTCGGTGTGCACGGTGATGATGATGTCTTCGATCGTGTCGACGGTGCGCAGCGCTGTCTTGAACGGCGTCTTCAGCGGGACGCGCAGCATGCCGAAGCGGATATCCGTGATTTTCATTTCATTGGCTCATTTGCGGATGCGTTGGATGCTGTAGACGCGATCGACCCGCGAGGTTTCTTTGCCATCGAGCAGCGGCACGAGCGGCGTGACCGACACGCCGTTCAGATGCACGCGGGTGAGCACGCCCTCGGCGTCGCGATAGGTGATTCCAGTGGTGTCGTGGATGACGTACGGCCCGCCGCCGTCCTGCCCGATCACCATCATCACGTGCCCGGGGATATAGATCAGATCGCCCACCTGCGCCTCGCGCAGCACGGCGAGCCGCCTGGCATGGCCGTCGTCGGCGCTGAATGCGATGCGATTCAATGCCGGGCTCACTCCCTGGTCGCGCGTGTTCCGCGGCAGCTGCACGCCGAAGCTGCGATAGACCTCGGAGACGAAGCCGCTGCAATCGCGCGAATTGTACGAGTGGCCCCAGCCGTAGCGCTCGCCGAGGAATTTGAAGCTCTGGCGGATCAGGTTCGCGCGCGTCAGCGGCAGATAGTCCTCGGCGACGTCGCTGTTCTTTTGCAGCAGCGCCGGCGTGAAATGCAGTGAGCCGTCGTCAACCGAACGCATCGGCAGCTCTACGACGTACGACGTGTAGGCGCTCTGACCGTTCACCGGTTTGTCGGCAGGCCAGTCTGTGAGCAGCGGCAGGCGCTGCCCCATCTCGAGCGCGAGCTCCGAGACTTCCGGCCGCTCCGGAGTGAACACAGTGTGTGCCCGCGCGCCAGTCACGACTACGTAGGGCTCCTTGCGCGTGTAAGCGAATACCTCGTCCGCCGTGCCCTCGGCTACGAAGCGCTCGTCGATCCACGCGGCATACAGCGGACTGACGACGAACAGCCACTGACCGTCGCGGCTGCGATGCAGGATTGCCACGGGCGTTCCGGCAAACAGCGCGTCCTCCTGGAAGCGATCGATGTCCGTTCCGTCATCGGGCTCGCTGAACACCCGGTACATCGTCGGGAACGTACGCAGAGCGGCGCGGCGCACGACCAGTCCGAAGCGGGTCGCCTGAGTCGCGGGAATCGCGGCGAGATTCAGATCTGCTTCGAGCGCGTCGAGCGCATTGGCCGGCACGGCCTTGCCCTGATCGTCGTACAGCGGGTCCTCCGGCCGCTCCGATATCTTGGCGATCCACGCGCGCACCTCGCTCGCCGTCATCGTGCGCGGCAGCTTTTCGAGGTCGTGCACGGAACGATCGAGCTGCTTCAGCTTTGCGTTCTGCGCTTCGATCGCGCTTTCATCCAGCACGATGTGCGAGCTTGCACCGTGACGAACCCAGTACTGCGGATCGAGCTGCGCGTCCGTCACGCCGATGACGCCATGCGGAGGGATCTCCGGCGCCCGCGGCGAGCTGGCGCACGCGGCGAGCAAGGGAATCGCGACGGCAATGACGATCGAGTGTTTCATGGCGCGAGGGCTCGCAGCACTTGCGCCATGAACAAGCCGATTCCGGTGCCGAGGATCAGGCCGAGCATGGCGAGCAGCACTGCAATGGGAACGAGAATCGGCGTGTACGTCGCTGCAAGCACCGGCGCCGAGGCAACGCCGCCGATTCCCGCGAGCGACGAAATGCCGCACAAATAGAGATCGAAGCGGAACACGCGCGCGGCCAGCGCCAGCAGCCCGATGTGAATTGCGAGCGTCAGCAGGCCGCACAGGACGAATAGCGGCGCGGCTGCCATGCCCTGGAAATTGCTTTGCGAGCCGAGCGTCGCGACCAGCATGGCGAGCAGCGCGCTCGCGAGCGGCGCCGGCCCGGGAATTCTCGCGAGGGGAGTGCGGGCAACGACCAGGCCCGCGAGGGTTGCGATGAGCGCCACCCAGGAAGTCGGCGTCAGCATCGCCCTTTCCGGCAACGACGGCGCCAGGGCGCGAACGCCGAGCGCGACAAACAGCGCGAGTCCGAGCCACAGCAGAATGCCGCCGGGATCCGCAGGCTGCGCGGTCGGCGCTTTCAACTCCGGGTAAGTGCGGCCATCGGCGCGAGTCCAGCGATTGAAGCGCGTCGAGAACGAGCCCGTCGACAGCAGCGCCAGGACCCATAGCGAGTAGCACAGCGCATCGGCGAGCAGCACCGGCGGCAGCAGGTTCTGCGGCATATCGGTCGCTTGCACGACTGCGACGAGATTCGCCGAGCCGCCAGTCCAGGTCGCGCTGAGCGCGGCCAGCATCTTCCAGCCGTCCTGCGGCAGCACGCCGCGAAACAGCGCGTACACGATGACGATCGACAACAGGATGCTCAGCATTGCGCACGCAAAGACGGCCAGCACGCGCGGCCCGACTTTTAGAATCGCGCGCAGGTCGCACGTGACCATGAACAGGAACAGCAGCATCGGCAGCAGGTGGTCGGTCAGCGCCTTTTGCGTGGCGCGCACTTCGCCCGTGCCGGACCACAGGCCGCCCACTGCCAGCGCCGTCACGAAGAGATACGTGAGCACGATCGGCGGGAGCACAGAAAAGAAGCGCCACTGATAGCGCCTCTCCAGCGACGGAAATAGCCCCGCGGCGAGCAGCATGATCGCCAGGTAGGGCCACATCGTCTCGATCATCCATCCCCCCGGCGCGGCGCGCGGTGCAGATGCCTCCCCAGAGGCCCGCGAATATTCGCTTCTCTACTTGAATCTGGCAAGAATAAATTATTGACGACCCCTCCCCGCCATGTTACACAGCGATCACCTGGCCGCGCGTGAGATCCGACGTGCACACCCCGTTAGGAGCGCCGTTCCGTCGCTTGTTGCTGGCGCCGCTGCTGTTCAGCGTGGCGTGCTGGGCCAACGACGCTGCGCAAACGGGCGAACATAACGTCCTGCTGAACGATGTCATCGCGCACGTCGACCACGGTGAATTCACAGCCGCCCGCGCCTCCATCGACAAAGAGCTCGCTGGCAGCACGCTGACTGCTGACGCGCGCACCGCGCTCCAATTCGAAGCCGAGCGCATGCATCGCATCGAGCTCGATTTCTCGCTGAGCGAATCGCAAGCCCAGGACCGCGTCCGCTCGCAGATCCCCGACCTGCGACCGCAGGAATTTGCGAGTTGGGACGCGGCCGGCCTGCTCGAGCATCGCGTGATCGACGGCAGCAAGCGCTACTTCAATCGCGCACCGTCGAATCTTTTCCGGCTCAGCGAGCAGGCCCGCGCGCGCCGCGCCAAGCAGATGCCTTTCAACGACGGGCCGCTCGAGAAAGCCCATCCCCACCACCGGGAGATTCGCGATGCCGTGCTTGCGAGCCACAAGACGAGCGTCGCGCCGCGGCGCGTTCGCGTCACGCAGTCGCTCACGGTCGAGGCCGACGCGGTGCCTGCGGGTGAGACGGTTCGCGCGTGGGTGCCTTACCCGCGTGCGGTGCCGGGTCAGCAGGAAAACGTCCGCTATGTCTCCAGCGTGCCCGCGCAACACACGCTCGCGCCCGAGTCGACGCTGCAGCGGACCATTTACTTCGAGCGTCCCGCGCGCGCCGGCCAGCCGACGACGTTCTCCGTCACTTACGAACTGACGATCTTCGGCCAGTATCATCCGGTCGACCCCGCGAAGGTCACACCGGTCGAGCCCACGCGCGAGCTCGCGCCCTACCTGGGCGAGCGGCCGCCACACATCGTGTTCACCGACGATTTGCGCAAGTTCTCGCGCCAGGTCGTCGGCGACGAGCGCAATCCGTATCGCATCGCCGAGAAACTGTTCCTCGCCGTCGATCGCATTCCCTGGGCCGGCGCGCTCGAATATTCGACGATCAGAAACATCAGCGACTACGCGCTGCACGCCGGTCACGCGGACTGCGGCCAGCAAACCCTGCTGCTGATGACGCTGCTGCGGCTCAACGGCATTCCCGCGCGCTGGCAGTCGGGAATGATCTTCTCCGACGGCGACTACGACAACCTGCATGACTGGGGCTGGCTGTATCTCGCGCCGTACGGCTGGATGCCGATGGACGTGACGTTCGGCCGGCTCGACGCTGGCGATGCGCAGCTCGACATGTTCTACCTGGGCGGGCTCGACGCGTATCGCATCGCCTTCAACGACGACTACAGCCAGCCGTTCACGCCGGCCAAGCAGCACTTCCGCTCGGAGACCGTTGATCTGCAGCGCGGCGAAGTCGAATGGCGCGGCGGCAATCTGTATTTCGACAAGTGGGATTACGCATTCAAGGCGCAGGTCTTATGACATCTACAACTGGGGGGCCGGGAGGTCGTATGAGCAACAGAGTTTTGAAAGCCGCGATGTACGTCGCGATGGGGATGTCGCTGGCCACTGCGTTGCCGATGAGTGCTGCCCATGCCGGCAGCGGCGACGGCTCACTGGTCGGGCGCCTGGTCGACGGCAGCAACAAACCGCTCGCGGAGGCGGAAGTCACAGTGCGTAATCCCGAAACGGGATTCACCCGCACCGTGAAGGCGGACGCGGACGGCTACTATCGCTTCCCGTTCCTCCCGGTCGGCAAGTACGAAGTCAATGCGACCAAGAATGGCGCGGTGCTCGGCAAGCTCGCCGACGTCACGGTCTCGCTCGGCAACGCAACGACTGCAGACGTGACGGTCGGCGCGATCTCCATGGAGGAGATCCAGGTGCTCGGCACGCGCATCGTCACGGCCGTCGACGTGAAGTCGACCGAGTCCGCGACCAACGTCACGCGCGAGGAGCTGGATCGGTTGCCGGTCGAGCGCGACATCCTCTCGGTCGCGCTGCTGGCGCCCGGCCTCACCAAAGGCGACGACGACCTGTGCCTGAGCGGCATCTGCGGCGTTTCGTTCGGCGGCTCGTCGATCGCGGAGAACGCGGTCTACATCAACGGCCTGAACGTCACCGACTTCTACAACCGCGTCGGCGCCTCGACGGTCCCGTACGCGTTCTACAAGGAATTCCAGGTCAAGACCGGCGGCTACTCAGTTGAGTTCGGCCGCACCACCGGCGGCGTCATCAACGCCGTGACGCGTTCCGGCACCAACAAATTCGAGTTCGGCACCGAGGTGACCTGGGAGCCGCACTCACTGCAGAGCAACAAGAAGGATCATTTCGATCGCTCCGGCAACCCGCAGGTGATCGGCAGCTATGACGAGTACGACCAGACGACCGCTACGGTGTACGCGTCCGGCCCGATCGTTCGCGACAAGCTGTTCTTCTTCGGTCTCTATGAAGCGCGGGACTACCAGCCGGTCAACACCAGCGACGAGGCCGACACGTTCTTCGATGCTACGGAGGACAACGGCTTCTGGGGCGCGAAGGTCGACTGGCAGATCAGCGACAGGCACCTGCTCGAGCTGCTGGCGTTCTCCGACAAGAACGAGCGCACGACCAAGAGCTTCGATTTCGACCTGGCAACCGGCTCGCGCACGCAGTTCGTCGACCGGGAGTTTCGCGACGACGGCGGCCTGAACTGGGCGGCGACCTACACCGGCTATCTGCTCGAAGGTCTGTCGATGAAAGTGATGTACGGCGAGAACGAGCGCGAGTTCTCGCGCCTCGCCGGCAACGACATCGAGTGCGCGCGCATCCGCGACCTGCGCGACGACGGCGCCGGCGACGTCGGCTGCTCGCGAACCTCCAACATCACGGAACGCACCGACACTCGTGAAGCTGCACGCCTGGACTTCGAATGGGAGCTCGGCGACCACCTGCTGCGCTTCGGCCTCGACCACGAAACCAACGTGTCCCAGCACGAGCAGTTCTATCCGGGTCCCGAACGGCTGCTGTACGAGATCCGCACCGCCAGCAGCCCGACGCTGGAGAACGGTGGCGTGCTGCCGCCCGGCGTCACCGAATACGTCCGCACGCGCAGCAACGAGGTCGACGGCGAGTTCGAGTCGATCAACTCCGCGTACTACCTCGAGGACAACTGGTCGGTCACGGACCGCCTGGTGCTGAACGGCGGCCTGCGCCTGGAGGCGTTCGACAACCGCAATTCCGATGGCGACAGCTACATCAAGATCGACGACATGCTCTCGCCGCGCGTCGGCTTCTCCTGGGACATGAAGGGCGACAACCGCACGAAGCTGTTCGGTAATGCCGGACGCTACTTCCTGCCCGTGGCCAACGTGATCAACATCAAGCAGGCCGGCGGCTTCCTCGACAGCCGCACGTTCTACGTGTTCGATGGCTTCGAGGAATTCGAGCACAACGGCCAGACGTATCTGCGGCCGAGACTGGGCGCGCAGGTCGGCCCCGTCGATGACTCGCAGGGCGACGGCACCGTCGGCGACCTGCGCGGCGAAGTCGACGCCGACATGGATCCGGTCTACCAGGACGAGCTGATTCTCGGCTTCCAGTCGATGATCGACGACAAGTGGTCATGGGGCGTGCGCGGCATCTATCGCAAGCTGCACAACGCCATCGACGACCTGGAGATCACGTCGAACGGCATCCTCTGCGGCGGCGAGCCGACCGGCGTCGGCTTCGTGATGGGCAATCCCGGCGAGACTCTCAGCGTTTTCACCGACACCAACTGCGACGGCGAGAATGACGCCTTCGTGAACATCGATACCTCGAAAGCAGGCTGGGCGCTGTTCGATCGCGACGGCAACTTCGTCGGCGAGCGCGGCTGGGACAAGCCGAAACGCTCGTACTCGGCGCTCGAGTTCATGGTCGATCGCGCCTGGGACGACCGGTGGTCCTTCAACGCGACCTACACGCTGTCGTATAGCCGCGGCAACGTCGAAGGACCGGTGAACTCGGACACCAACTTCGCGGATGCCGGCCGCACCGAGGCCTTCGACAATCCCTGGGTCAACTACGGCGCGAACGGCTACCTGCCGAACGATCGCCGGCATCAGATCAAGATGCGCGGCTCGTTTGCCTTCAACGACCACTGGTCGGTCGGCGGCACGCTCAGCGCCTCCTCGGGCCGTCCGATCAGCGCCTTCGGCGAAGAGAACCCGTTCGACGAGACCAGCTTCCAGAGCTTCTTCGTCTGCGTGGCGAACTGCGATGCCGAGAGCTTCGCGGATCGCACCTACGAGCTGCGCACGCGCGGTTCGGAAGGACGTACGCCGTGGATCTTCGATCTGGGCGCGAACGTGACGTTCGATTACGCGTTCTCGGTCGCGAACCTCCAGGTGAAGCTGGCCGTCTACAATCTCCTCAATCAGCAGCGCGCGACGGCGGTCGATGAGAGCCTGTTCTCGACGGATCCGAACTTCACGAACGTCGACTACGGTCTCGGCACGGACTACCAGGCCCCACGCTACGGCCTGCTGACCTTCAAGCTGGACTTTTGATGGATGGGGTTCGCACGCAAGATTGCAGCAACAGCTCTAGCGCTCAGCGTAGCCGCGTGCTCTGCTTATCCCCCGGGTAGGGGCGCGCAGTCGACGCAGTCGTCGATGGAGAGATCCATCGACGCTGCGTTCGACGATGTCTACACGCGTTACAGACTGCCGGGCCTCGCGCTCGGCGTCGTGCGCGACGGCAATGTCATCTACACCCGCACGGCCGGCGAGACGAGCGCCGGCTCCGGCGAAAAGATCGACAATGGCACGCTGTTCAAGATCGCCTCCAACAGCAAGGCCATGACGACCGGCGTGCTCGCGCGGCTCGTCGATGCCGGCAAGCTGCGCTGGGACGATCCGGTCACTCGTTATCTGCCGCAGTTCCGCATGCGCGATCCATGGGTGACGCGCGAGTTCCAGGTGCGCGATCTGCTGTTGCACAACAGCGGCCTGCGCGAAGGCGCCGGCGATCTCATGTTGTGGCCGGACCCGAATCTCTTCACGCGGGCCGACATCATCGCCGGCCTCGCGCATCTGCAGCCCGAGCACAGTTTTCGCTCGCACTACGACTACGACAATCTGATGTACGTCGTCGCGGGCGAAGTCGCGGCAGCCGCGGCCGGCACGTCTTACGAGGAGCTCGTCGAGCGCGAGCTGTTCGAGCCTTTGCAGATGACGCGTTGCCAGTCGGGCGGTTTCGAGCGCGACGTCGTCGGCAATGTCGCTCAGCCTCACATGCGCGATGGCGATCGCAACGTCGTCATCCGCAAGGATCCCGGGACCGTTCCCGTCAGCACTTCGGGGCCCGCCGGCGGCATCCGCTGCAGCCTCGACGACATGCTGAAGTGGATGCAGACGTGGCTGGATCCCGATTCGAAGTGGCTCACGCCGACGCAGCGCCAGGTCGTGTGGACGCCGCACATGCCGATGCCTCTGTCGGCGCGCCAGCGCCGCTGGGACGGTAGTCACTTCAATGCTTACGGGTACGGCTGGCGCATCTCCGATGTCGATGGCGCGCTGCGCGTCGCGCACACCGGCACGCTCGCGGGCATGTACTCCGCGGTCACACTGCTGCCGGAGAAGAAAAGCGGCTTCGTGTTCATGATCAACGGCGAAGGTTCCGAGGCGCGCACCGTGCTGAATGAGGTGCTGGTGAAAGTGTTTACGGCCCCGGGCGAGCGCCGGCGAGTGACTGACTACGCTGCGGAGCTGGCGCAGGAGCGGCAGCAAGAAGCGCAGGGGTCACCACCGCCGGCGCCCGCACGAACGCGAGCGTCGGCAGCCAGGCTTGCCGGCAAGCTTGGCATCTATCGCGATCCATGGTTCGGCGAAGTCTCGATCTGTCCGCGCGGGGACGGCGTCGGGCTCGTCGCGGCCAAATCTCCGCAGCTCGACGGCGAAGTCATGCAGGCGGGCGAGCGATTGCTCGTCGATTGGCGCGATGACAGCATCGACGCCGAGGCCTGGCTCGATTTCTCCACTCCCCCGGTCATACCAATGGGGCTGCGGCTCAGTAAGGTCGATCCCGAAGCGGATTTCAGCTATGACTATGAAGATCTCGCGTTCACGCGCGTGGGCGATTGCACGATGAAGCCGCAGATAGATGCGCTGATGCGCGACTACACCGGCGACGTGCCGGGTGCTGCCGTGCTCGTGCTGCGCGACGGGCAGCCGATCGTGCGCGCCGGCTACGGTTTCGCCGATCTCGAAACGCACACGCCCGCAACTGCTACGACGAACTACCGGCTTGCTTCCGTGACGAAGCAGTTCACCGCGGCGTCGATTCTGCTGCTGGCCGAAGAGGGCAAGCTGAAGCTCACGGATCCCGTTCGCAAGTGGCTGCCGACGCTGCCGAAGGCGGCCGAGCCGATCACGATCCGGCATCTGCTCACTCACACCTCGGGACTCATCGACTACGAAGACGTCATCCCGGACAGCTTCAAGGCGCAACTGCACGATGCGGACGTGCTCAGGCTGCTCGAGTCGCAGGATCGCCTGTACTTCCATCCCGGCGGCGACTACCGCTACAGCAACAGCGGCTATGCGCTCCTGGCGCTGATCGTGGAGCGCGCTTCCGGGCGCACATTCGCGACCTTTCTGCGCGAGCGGATCTTCCAGCCGCTCGGCATGAACGACACCGTCGCGCACGAGGACGGCATTTCAACCGTCGCAAACCGCGCGTTCGGGTATACCGAAGAGCAGGGACGCTGGACTCGCACCGATCAGAGCCAGACCAGCGCGGTGCTCGGCGATGGCGGCATTTATTCGTCGATCGACGACCTGGCCAAGTGGGATGCCGCGCTCTACGACGGCCGCCTGCTGCCGCAAAAGACACTGCAGGCTGCGTTCAAGCCTGCCACGCATACCGACGATCCCGAGGTGGAATACGGCTACGGCTGGCGCATCACTGGCGAGACGCTGTGGCACTCCGGCGAGACCGTCGGCTTTCGCAACGTGATCGTGCGTTTTCCGCAACGCCACCTGACGGTGGTGGTGCTGACGAACAGGAACGAGCCAGAGCCGTACAAACTAGCCCTGGCGATTGCCAAGATCGCCAGGTAGGTCGGGCTTCAGCCCGACATCAGCGCTTCTCGATAAACCTGATCGCGCGCGACGCGTCGAATCCCAGCGCACGGGCGATGTGCAGGAACTCGATGACGTCGATGCGGCGTTCGCCGCCCTCGTATTTCGCGACGAAACTCTGATGTTTGCCCAGTTTGTCTGCCAGTTGTTGTTGGGTCATGCCAGCTCGGTCGCGAGCATTGACCAGGTACTGGGTCAGGCGCACATGTTCAGCCGAGCGCAAGGACTTCAAGGTGGCGGGCTCCGTGTCCGGGCCCGTATCTGTAATCCTGCTTTGCGAATATCCCAATTTAGGATACGCTGTCTGCCAGCCAGAAGCCGCTAGCATATGTCAGTCATGGACACGGACGCAGACACGGACCAAGGTACGCGCGAGGCACTAGCGCTGCCGATCGAGCCACCCGCGAACTATCCAGCCTGGCTCCAGCTGAGGCCGCGCATCACGCAAGAGCTGCTGCATCTGGCAAGTGCCGGCTCCATGCCAGCCGGGGCTGCGCTCAAACGGGTTTGCCGCAAGCTGTTCGGCGTGGACTGCAGCGTGGAGGACGAGACCCGGTTCTTGCTCTTCGCAGCGCCCATCGCACGCAAGATCGCCATCGGCCTGGCGAACCGCAACGACCGCGTCGGCGACAGCGAGGTCAAGGTCCAGGATCTGGTGGAATGGCTCGGCTGGCTCGACCGCTTCGACCCCATGTCCGCCGCCATGATCGACCTGCACTACTTCGCGGGTCTTACCACCAAACAGACCGCCGCCGCGCTGCGCCTCGCGCCGGAGGTGGTCATTCGCGACTTGCGCTTCGCCAAGGCCTGGCTGCAAACCAAGCTGATCTGATTCGAACCGGGTGTGGGGTTCGGGCCGGGGGAGGGGCTTCGGCGTCTGCGGCCCGGGCCCCGCACCTCGCCGGAGCTAGCCCCCACTTCTGCGGCCATGCTCTAATCGCCGTCCGCCGCAAATGCCCGGACCCGATGCGATGAACGCCCCCGCAAAGCCCAAGACTGCGATTTCCCCGACCCGCGAGGACAACTACGCCGAGTGGTATCAGCAGGTCGTGCGCGCCGCCGACATGGCCGAGAACTCGCCGGTGCGCGGCTGCATGATCATCAAGCCGTGGGGCTATGCGCTGTGGGAGAACATGCAGCGGGCGCTGGACGACATGTTCAAGGCGACGGGCCATCAGAACGCCTACTTTCCGCTGTTCATTCCGCTCTCCTTCATGCAGAAGGAAGCCGCGCACGTCGAAGGCTTCGCCAAGGAATGCGCGGTCGTCACGCACCATCGTCTCGAAGCGGGTCCGGACGGCAAGCTCCGACCGGCCGGTGAGCTCGAAGAGCCGCTGATCGTGCGTCCGACGTCCGAGACGATCATCGGCGACGCATTCGCGCGCTGGGTGCAGAGCTATCGCGACCTGCCGCTGCTCATCAATCAGTGGTGCAACATCGTCCGCTGGGAGATGCGCACGCGCATGTTCTTGCGCACCACCGAATTCCTGTGGCAGGAAGGCCATACCGCGCACGCGACCTCCGGGGAGGCAGTGCTCGAAACGATGCGCATGCTCGACGTCTACGCAACCTTTGTAGAAGACTGGCTTGCGGTGCCCGTGATCAAAGGCGAGAAGACTGCCGGCGAGCGCTTCCCCGGCGCGGTGCAGACCTTCAGCATCGAAGCGATGATGCAGGATCGCAAGGCGCTGCAAGCCGGCACCAGTCACTTTCTCGGGCAGAACTTCGCGAAAGCGAGCGACATCAAGTTCCTCGATCAGAACGGCGAGCAGCAGCACGCCTGGACCACGAGCTGGGGCAGCTCGACCCGCCTGATCGGCGCGATGCTCATGACGCACTCGGATGACGACGGCTTCGTCGCGCCGCCGAAGGTCGCGCCGGTGCAGGTCGCGATCCTGCCGATCTGGCGCAACGAGGACGACAAGGCGCGCGTGCTCGAATACTGCAACAACGTGGCGCGCGAGCTGCGTGCGCAGCGCTTCGTCGATCGGCCGATCTCCGTCATCGTCGACGAGCGCGACGAGCGCGGCGGCGACAAGGTGTGGCACTGGATCAAGAAGGGTGTGCCACTGCGCCTCGAGATCGGTCCGCGCGACATGGAGAAAGATGCGCTGTTCGTCGCCCGTCGCGATCGCACGCCGAAAGAGAAGCAGAGCGTGCCGCGCGCGGAGTTCGTCGCGTCGATAGCAGCAACGCTGCAATCGATCCATGACAGCCTCTACGCGCGTGCGCAGGAATATCGCAAGCAATACACGCGCCTGATCGATACCAAGGAAGAGTTCTACGCGTGGTTCACCGCGCCGAAGGTGCCCGAGAACGCGCCGACGCCGATCCACGGCGGCTTCGCGCTCACGCACTTCAGCGGCGAAGTGGCCGTCGAAGAGCGCATCAAGAACGAGCTTGGTGTGACCGTGCGGTGCATCCCGCTGGAGAAGAGCGAGCCGGGCACCTGTCCGTTCACCGGCCGGCCGAGCCCGC
Source organism: Steroidobacteraceae bacterium (assembly GCA_044866955.1). GTDB lineage: Bacteria > Pseudomonadota > Gammaproteobacteria > Steroidobacterales > Steroidobacteraceae > Steroidobacter. The sequence goes on along the minus strand of JBIOUH010000037.1, from coordinate 59,763 downwards.
AGCGCGTGGTGTGGGCGAAAGCCTATTGATCGATCCGGCGGTGCGGGCGGCGCGTACGCGCGCCTGGCTGCAGCTGCATTTCTGCGTCGTCCTGTGGGGCTTCACGGCCATCTTCGGCCGCCTCATCTCGTTGCCTGCGTTGCCGCTGGTGTGGTGGCGCATGACGCTCGTGGGCGTCGCGTTGCTCGCGGTTGCGAAGTTCTGGCGTGGCGTGCGCGGCTTGTCGTTGCGACAGATCGCGATCTATGCAGGCATCGGCGTGCTGGTCGCACTGCATTGGCTGACCTTCTACGGCTCGATCAAGCTTTCGAATGCGTCAGTCGGCGCGACGTGCATGGCGCTCATGTCGGTGCTGATGGCGTTCATCGAGCCGCTCATCGTGCGGAGCAAGTTCGATCCTCGCGAGCTGCTGTTCGGCCTCGCGGTGATTCCAGGTGTACTGCTGGTCATTGGCGGGACGCCGAGTGCGATGCGCCTCGGGATAGCGGTCGGCGTGCTCTCGGTGCTGATCCTTTGCGTCTTCGGCGCGCTGAACAAGCGGTACATCAGTCGCGCCGAGGCGCTGACTGTGACTGGCATCGAGATGATCTCGGGCGCGCTATTCCTGACGTGCGTCGGCGCGTTGGTGCTCGGCAGTGACGCGATGTTCGCACTTCCCTCGCAGCGCGACGGCCTGTTCCTGCTGGCGCTCGCACTTGGCTGCACCTTGCTGCCTTTCACCCTCGGACTGGTCGCGATGCGGCACCTGAGTGCGTTCTCGACGGCGCTGGCGCTGAACCTCGAGCCGGTGTACGCGATCGTGCTCGCAATCGTGCTGCTCAACGAGCAGCGCGAGCTCGCGTGGCCGTTCTACCTGGGGGTCGCGATCATTCTCGGCGTCGTCCTGCTGCATGCACGAATGATGGCGAAACAGCCCGCGGCGGCTTGACCCGGCCCCTGGGTCCGGCTGCATAACGACGGCGTCCGCACGTTGAGAGGTGGCTCGTGATTGCTTCTGCTTCTTTCTTGAGCGCTTCCGAGGCTGCCCAGCGGCTTGGGATATCGATCAAGGCGCTGCGGCTGTATGAGAAGCGCGGCCTGCTCGCGCCGGGACGCACGGCGGCAGGCTATCGAGCCTACGGTCCGGATGTGCTCGATCGGGCCGCGCAGATCGTCGGCTTGCGGGCGCTCGGTCTGAGCCTCTCGCAGATTGCAAGCGTCCTGGAGAGCGATCCGACGAGCGTCGACAGTGCATTGGCCGCCCACGAGCAGGCGCTCGTGAGTCAGATGCAGAAACTTGCAAGCATCATCGGCAGGGTGCGCACGTTCCGCGTTGGTCGCACGCCGGGGACTGCGCTGAGTGCGGCTTTCGAGTTGCCGTGGCCGTGGGCAGGCGAGCGCTTCGAGCTCACCGACATCCAGCCGATCACCTACCTCGTCGGCCCGCTCGGGAGCGGCAAAACACGGTTCGCGCAGCGCCTGGCCGCGGCGTTGCCCGGCGCATCGTTTATGGGTTTGGAGCGGTTGCAGGCCGGAGCCGCCGACACGCTCACCGCACTCCTTGCCGGCCTGGAGGCGGCAGGACCTTCTGCGATCGTCGTCGACATGGTCGAGGAGGGGCTCGACGAAGCAACGCAGAAAGCACTGATCGCCACGCTACGAACTCGCGCTGCCGCCGGCGCTCGCCCGCTGTTCCTGATGACGCGCTCTTCCGCGATCCTGGATCTCGCGGCGGTCGGGCCGCATGAAGCAATCCTGCTCTGTCCTGCGAATCACAGTCCTCCCGTTCGCGTCGCGCCGCATCCGGGCGCTCCGGGCTATGAGGCAGTGGCGACGTGTCTTGCCTCTCCGGCAGTGAGAGCGCGCACGGCCGGTGTCATCGCGTGGCGCCCGACGAGCGATGCTGCAGGGTTGCGAGATACAGCGCGAGCACCAAGAGAACCGGTGCTGTGATCACGCCCGGTGTGTAGCCGCGCTGGAGGATCGACCACGACGGATGGACCACACCGTTGATCATCTCGACGACGGTCCACAACCAGATGATCGGCGTCGCGATGCGCCACTGTCTTCGCACTGGCCAGAAGTAGCACCAGGCACCGAGCGCGACGATGCAGATGTTCAGGAACACGAATCCGTGTTCGGGATTCGTCGCGACGAGTCCGGAGACGAACCGAGCCGGAGGAAACGACACCCACAGCTGACCGATGGACTCCTCCGTGGAGTGCGCAGCCTGCGCGAGCACGAGAGCGCCGAACGTATTCACCACTCGCGACGCTGCGTTCATGATTTGCAGATACCATCAGCGGCGGCGTGGCGGCAACTCGATCGGGGAGCGTTCAGATGATCCAGGGTGCGTGTCTTTGCGGTGCGGTCCGATGGACCTTCGAGGGCGTGCCCGATGGCGCCACAGCGTGCAACTGCACGGCCTGTCGCCGCTACGGCACGCTATGGGCATACGACTTCGAAGGCGAGGGCATCAAGGTATCCGGGCCCGCGCAGCCGTTCATTCGCGGCAACGCGCTCAGTTTCAACTTCTGCCCGACGTGCGGCTGCGTCGCATTCTGGCGGGGACAGGACGTCGACAAGGAGGGACGCCGGCGCATCGCGGTCAACCTGCGGCTCGCGGAGCCGCAAGCGGTAGCGAAGATCCCGATCGATCACTTCGACGGACTGGACACCTTCACCGACCTGCCCCGCGACGGGAAGTGCGTGGCGGATTACTGGTTCTAGCGCTGACGCGGAGGCTGGTCGCTGCGATCGAGCTCCCGCGCGTAGCGCTGCTGAATCACGGCCAGAACGATGCCGAAGACGATGAAGCCGCCGCCCATGACGGTTCCGTAGTTCAAGGCCGAGCTGCCACCGCCCGCGAAAAGCAGGATCGCGACGCCCATCACGAGGAACAGCGCAGGGGCAAAGAACCGGTTTCTGCGCTGTGCCCGCAGCAGCACTCCGCTCTGCATGGACTGCGAGTGCAGCATTCGAGCCTTGGTTTCGCAGCTGCCTCGGCACGAGATCGAATGTCCCAGGTCCACGACGCACTCGGCGCACACGCCTTTGCTGCAGCCCCGGCAAGTGCCCACCGCTTCAGCGTCCCGGTGTACGAAGCATCGCATCGAGGCCCTCCGTCTCAGCGTTGCGCCGCGTAGATCTTCACCAGCTCATAAAGGAAGTCGCGCCCGTCGTACAGCGACTGCACGCGCACGCGCTCGTTGAGCCCGTGGATGAAGCCGAGGTCGGGATCCATGAAGAGGCCGTTGACCCCGTACGTCGGGATGCCGGACGTGCTCAGAAATTGACCATCCGTCGCGCCCGGCTGCAGCAGCGGAATCACGGGCACGTTGGGATAGAAGCGCGCCGACACCTTTTCGATCGGTCCCATGATCTCGCGCGTCAGCGGCGGCACCACTGACGGCGGGCCGCGGGTCTCCAGCGTCGAGGCCTTCACTTCCGGATCGTCGACGACCTTCTGCAGCACCTGCAGCACGCTGTCCACGGATTCACCGGGATAGATGCGGCAGTTCACGTTCGCACGCGCTCGCTGCGGCAAAGCGTTGGTTGCATGACCGGCGTCCAGCGTCGTCGCGACGCACGTCGTGTGCAGCATGCCGTTGAAAGTCGGATCCTCTGTCACCTTGGCGATGGCGGCCGCATCCGTCGGATCCGCCACCAGCTTCGTCATCGCAGCGCCCGTCTCGCCGCCGACGATGCTGGCCATGCGCGTGAAGTACGTGCGCGTCGTGTCGTTGAGCTTGATCGGGAAATCGTAGTGCTCGATTCGCGTGAGGGCCGCCGCGAGGTGATAGATCGCATTGTTCTTCACCGGGCGCGAACTGTGACCGCCCGGATTCGTTACTTCGAGACGGAAGTTCTGCGAGGTCTTCTCGCCCGCCTGCACGCCCATCATGACGCGCTTGCCCGACTCATCGAGCATGCCCCACGCGCCTTCGTTCAATGCGAAGGCGGCGTCGATCAGGTCGCGCTTCTCCTTCGCGAGATACTCGGCGCCGTTGAACGCGCCGCTCGTCTCTTCGCCGCAGGTCAGCGCCATCTTGATCGTGCGTCGCGGCTTCGTGCGCTCACCGCGCAGGCGGATCAGCGTGTCCACCCAGGTGGCGGCCATCGACTTGTCGTCGAGCGAGCCGCGCGCGTAGAAGTAGCCGTTCTCCTCGACGAGCTTGAACGGATCGCGCTCCCAGTCTTCACGCTTCGCTTCGACGACATCGATGTGGGCGAGCAGCAGAATCGCGCGCGCCTTGGGATCGGTGCCCGGCAGAATCGCGACGAGTCCGCCCTCCTTCGGATGATCGGGTGTCGCGAACAGATGCAGGTCGCTGTCGGGATAACCGGCCGTGCGCAGGCGCGCGGCCATTTTCTCCGCAGCCAAAGTGCAGCTGCCTGCCGAGAGCGACGTGTTGGTCTCGACCAGCTCCTGGTAGATCTCGCGGAAGGCGGCCTGGTCCGGCCGGATGCCGTCGGCATGCGCAGCAGCGCCGGCCGTCAATGAGACGAGCAAGGAGGCGGCGGCAAGCCGCGAACGATGAGTCATGAGTCCCCCGGTCTTGTTGCTGTCAGTCGGGTCCGGCGAGTGCGGCCCAGAACGCATCGTAGCTGTTCAGGACCGCCGGATTCTCTTTGACGATGCCGACCACCTGGCGCGGGATGAGCTTCAGATGATCGAGCATCGCGGCTTCGTTCATGCCATTGGCGCGGGCGAATTCGCGGAAGATCCCGAACGACCGGGCTTCATAGGCATCGACGTCGATGTCCGTTCCGTTCTTGAACGTCGCGACGGTTTCTTCGTAGTACGCATGCATGTGCGGTGAGCGTTTCCACTCGCCGGCGCCCTGAATGTCGACCGTCGTCGGCTGCGCATCGGCCGCGTGCTGGGGCGCATGCGTGCAGCCGGCAGTGGCAAGAAACATCGCTAGAACGAGGAGGGGGTATCTCATGGGTCAGACCCTGGTCCGATCGTCGACGACCACGAACTCCATCGACAGCGGAATGCTGACCTTGCGCACATCGTCCTTGAGGACGACGCGGACGGACCACTTGCCGGCGGGATCGGCGGGCTCATCGACGTACTCCACCACCTGCTTGCACAGATGCAGACTCCTCGGGTCGACCTTTCCCTGAACGCACACTGCATTCTCGGCGTGCGACGAGGACTTGCCGTCCGGCCGGATCACATCGATGTCCATGGTAATGCTGGCGGCGCCGGACGCGTCCAGCTGCGGGTTGCTGAACATCGTGAGCACGTACAACTCGCCGCCCTTCCTGACCGTCGATCCGCTGGAGACGTAAGGAATCGATTGCGGCGACGTATTCCACTTCGTCTGCCAGTCCTTGTCAGGCGTGACGATCAGCATGCCGCTGAAGCCCGCGACCGATTTCCGCGTTTCCGATTCGGGATCCGCGGCCAGAGCTATGGATGCGAGAGCGAGGGCGAGCAGGGCTGCAGTTTTCATGGTTGCACTCTATCCAGCTCAGTAAGCCACGCGAGAATCAGCGGCGCTGCGGCCAGCATGGACGGATCGTGTCCGACCGGGCCGACGTCGATCGCCGTGACATCTGCTTGTCGCGCACGCATCGCCCGAGCTGCGGCCAGCGCCTCTTCCGGCACCACGTCCAGATCCTTCGATCCATAGTACAGCCGAACGGGCGCGCGCGGAGTGACGTCGACCAGACTGTTCGCTGCGAACGATTCGAGATACCAGTGCGCCTGGTCGCGATCGAACGCATCGAGGAACGCCTGGCTGAACATCTTGCGCGGATCCTGCGGTAGCGTCGCCAGGATTTCCTTCGGCTTCGCGCCCGCGAACAAGCGCTCGACCGTCGTCGCGTACTCGGATGTGAGCACGCTGTCGAGCGGATGGCCGTAGTAGGCAGCTTGTCCCCACGCGGCGTAAGCCAGATAGAGTGAGTGAGATCGCGCACCGCCTTTCAGCGCTGCCGGCAGCGATACATGCCGCAGATCGTAGGCGCCGGCCACTTGCGCGGAGCCGAGCACGCGCTTGCCGTCAGCTTCGAGAATCCGCAGCGCCGCGAGACTCGCCCAGCCGCCTTCCGAGAATCCCGACAGAAACACCGGACCGCCCGGCACACCTTGCACTCGCTGACTCGCTTCGATCATGGCGGTCACCGCGGGTCCGATGGAGTCGGCAACGTAGTAGGGATGTCGTCCTTCGGACTCGCCGAGGCCCGGATAGTCCGGCGCGATCAGGGCGTAACCGTTGCCGGCGAATGCGATTGCGGCCGCAATACCCGTGCCGTCGAGTTGCGACGGCACGGCTGTGCGGGTCGTGCTCGTGCCGTGCTGAAAGCTGACCAGGCGGCGAGGTACCGCATCGCGAGGCAGCGCCAGAAGTCCGCTCAACCGAACCGCATTGCTTCCCGAGCCGACGGTGTACTGCATGCGATAGCAATCGACGGCGCTGGTGACTGGAATGCCATCGACCCCGGCGAGAGTCAGCAGCAGCCGTGCCTTGACGGTCGAGATGGTCTCCAAAGGCGTGAGCTGCACGTCCGCGGGCGCTTCAATCGCGCGCGGATGCATGCACGCAGTGAGCAGCGCGAATGTCGCGAGCAACCAGAGAGTGCGCGGCGCCATCGACGGTTCTACTATTGTCGTGTCCCGGTTCCTGGAGTCTACCGGAGAAGCCGCCATGAGACTGGTCACAGGCTTTTTGATCCTTCTGTGCTCCGGGTTGGCGAGTGCCGCCCCGCCCGTCGCGCAGGTCGATCACATCCTGCTCGGCATCGACGATCTCGATCGCGGGATGGCGCAGTTCGAGAAGGTGACCGGGGTGCGGCCGGTCCAGGGCGGCAAGCATCCGCGTGGCACTCACAACGCACTGGTCTCGCTGGGCGAAGGCACGTACCTCGAGATTCTGGCCGTGCAGCCGGGCGTCGCGCCGCCGAAGGAATATGAAGGTCTCGAGCAGCTGCACTCGCTGACGCCCATCGGCTGGGCCGTGTCATCGAAGGACAGCACTCAGCTTCGCAATCGCCTGACCTCCGCCGGGATGGCAGTTACCGAGTCGAGCGCGGGCTCGCGCACGACACCGGTGGGCACGAAGCTTTCGTGGCAAACCTTCGGCCTCGAGGAAGGGTTCGAGGAAGCCCCGTTCTTCATCGTGTGGTCACCGCAGAGCGCGCATCCCTCCACTACGTCGCCGACTGGCTGCAGATTGCAGCAATGGCGAGTCGCTGGCCCGCATCTGACGAATCTCGACCACCTGCGCAGCGCTCTGGATCTGCGAATCGACGTGGCAGAAGCGAAGTCGACTGCGCTGCGGTTGTCGCTGCAGTGTCCGAAGGGCGCCGTCGAATTCAAATGACATGAACGACACGTTCGCATTGATTGCAACTGTGGCCATGGGCGTGGCGCTCGGATGGTGGTTCGAAGGAAGAACGCGGGCTACGCGCAAGCTCGTGATCAAGATCATCGGAGTCGTTCTCGGCGTGCCGCTGCTGCTGCTGCTGTTCGCCAGTGTGGTCGGCAGCAACACGCTCGGCGCGATCGGCGGGTTCTCGCTGATGGCCCTCATGGCTTTGGCAGTGCCGCTCGGTTTGGGCGTGCTCCTCGGGAAGCTCTTCGGCCATTCGCGCACGCGCGACGCTGCAAGCGAGCAGCCGGCACCCAGCCGGCCAATGAGCAACCCGCCAGCGCAACCCCTTGTGCAACGACCGGCGCCTGCTCTGTCAGCGCAGCGGCGCCTGGTGCTGCTCATCATGGCGGGCGTCGGCTCGGGCATCTGGGTCGCGCTCGCAGTGGGATTCTGGCTGCATGATCAGCCGGCGCCGAACGGGCTCAACGAGGGTCTGTTGCCGGCTGCGCTGGTGCTGATTGCAACATTGACTATCGTTCTGCGTGCAGCCTGGCAACGACGCGCCATTCGCCTGCGCAATGAGCAGCGCGACGTAGTGGCAGAATATAACGAGAGCCTTGCTGCTTACGAAAGCGATCCGGACGCCACCGCCTGCTGCGAGCATCTCGCACCTTTCGAGCTTGCGATGCGTCGCGCGGGCCTGCGCGTTCAGTCGGGACAACGAGGCGCGGCTGGTGCGCCATGCTGCATCGACATGGAAGCGCTCTCGCGACGGTTCACTGTGCCCGCGAGCGTCGAGTATCAGGAATGGTACTCGCGCGATCGCACGGGCGAGGATCCGCCGCACGCCTTGCTCTATTGCACGGCGTGCCAGTCGCAGTTGTGGCTGGTGCACGTTCGGGAAGCCACGCCGGATACGCCAATCTTTCCGGCGTAAATAGATGATGAGGAGATCGATATGAGCACAGCTGTCGGCGTGATCGTCGGAGTCGGCGAGGGCAACGGTGCAGCGCTGGCGCGAGCGTTCGCGAAAACAGGGATGACTTTGGCGCTGCTGGCGCGGCAGACGGAATTTACGACGAAGCTTGCAGCCACGTTGCCCGACGCGCGAGCTTATGCGTGCGATGTTGCCGATGCGAAGTCGGTGGCGCAGACCTTCGCCAGAATCAGATCCGAGCTCGGCGACCCGACGACTGTGGTCTACAACGCCGGATCCGGCGTCTGGGGCGACGTCGAGAGCATCAGCCTCGAGTCATTCGAGGCCGCCTGGCGCGTGAACGCTTACGGTGCGCTCGCAGTCAGCCGCGAGGTGATCCCTGCAATGAAGGCAGCAGGATCCGGCGCCATCATTTTCATCGGCGCGACTGCTTCACGACGCGGAGGACCGAAGACTGCCGCGTTCGCTCCCGCCAAGGCCGCCCAGCGCAGCCTCGCCGAGTCGATGGCTCGCACCCTGGGGCCTGCCGGCATCCACGTTGCGCTGATCGTGGTCGACGCAGTGGTGGATCTGCCCCGGACGCGCAAAGCGATGGCGGACAAGCCCGACAGCTTCTTTCTCGAGCCGGAAGAAATGGCTGCGAGCGCCGTGTGGCTGGCGCAGCAGCCACGCTCGGCGTGGACGTTCGAGATCGAGGTACGGCCCTTCGGCGAGAAGTGGTGAGTCTACGAGCCGCGGCCGCTGGCGGGTGCTTTCCGGTCCGACGCCAGCTTGCGAGTCTTCTGCACGTGTGCCTTGCGACCTATCGCGCGCTCCAGCAGCAGGTTCGCCATTTGCTCGCGAGCCTCGGCCTTGCTGGTGCCCGGCGGGAACGTGAATTTCTCGCTCGGATCGAACGGGTTCCTCAGCACGACCTCCGGTGCCGCGGGCGCCAGGCTCACCATCTCGATGGGCAGCGGCGGCGGCGGCGGCAAACTGACGACCAGCTCGCCCGGATCGAAGTCCGGTTCGGATTGATGGAGCACAGCCGCGGCGATCGTGCCGGCCGCGGCGATTCCACACAGAATCAGCAGCGGCGCGCGCACCCGCTGCGCGCGTGCAGCTGCTCGCGGCTTCGCCTTTTTCGGCGTCGGCGCGTCGTCCTCGGAAGGTCCGAGTCCCAGCAATTCGTGAGCGTCCAGTTCGGTCTCGACAGCGGGCACGGTATCCAAGCCGCGGTACAGCTGGTCGAGGAGCTCCTTGCCGCTCATTTCCCGTCGGGCCATGTGTTCAATCCTCCGTGAGGCAGCGTAGCCGAACGGGCAACCCGCCCGCGGCGGCGTATGCACGGTTCGGCGCGCAGGCGCAGGAATTGTGGGCGCGATCACGCTTCGCATCTCACATAACCTCGACGCCCGCAGGAACCGCGGTGCTTTGAATGTGCCTTGACAGATATATGCCTCGCGGAGTATATACTTGCCATGGAATCCACATTCTCGATCATTGCCGAACCGAGCCGGCGCGCAATACTGAGCCTGCTGGCCTCCGCCGAGCAGTCCGTCGGCGACATCGAAGAGCACCTGCGCATGCCGCAGCCTTCGGTCTCCAAGCACCTGCGGGTGTTGCGCGAGGCGGGCTTCGTCGAGTCGCGCGTCGATGCACAGCGGCGCGTGTATCGCATCCGCCCGGAGCCTCTCATGGAAATCGACGCCTGGCTCGCACCGTTCCGTCGTTACTGGTCGGCGCATCTCGATGCGCTCGAGCGTCATCTCGACCGCATGAATCAGGCGCCGCGCCCGCAAGCGTCACGTCGCAAGTCGAAGGGGAAGAAGCGATGACCAGCCGCGAAAAGTATCAGCCCGGCCCGGCCGCGGGCGCGGACATTCACAAGGAGGGTGACAACTGGACGCTCGTTCTAGTGCGCGAGCTGCGTCATCCGCCGGCGAAGGTGTGGGAAGCATTGACCGACCCCGCGCAGCTGCGCGAGTGGGCGCCGTTCGATGCCGATCGGAGTCTCGCCAGCACCGGAACGGTCAGGCTCACGACAGTCAGCGCTCCGCAGGCGCAGTGTTCCGAGACAGTCGTCAAGCGCGCCGAGGCGCCGAAGCTGCTCCAGTACAGCTGGGGCGACGCCGACCTCAAGTGGCAGCTGGAGCCCCAGGGCAAAGGCACGCGACTCACGCTCTGGCACAACATCGATCGCCGCTACATCTCGTGGGGCGCCGCGGGCTGGCACATCTGCTTCGACGTCATGGATCGGTTCCTCGCAGGCGATCCGATCGGACGCATGGTCGGCATGGACACCATGAAGTTCGAAGGCTGGCAGCACCTGCAGAAAGAATATGCAAGGCAGTTCGAAGCGCTCTAAGGAGGCTCAAATGAGCAGCTGGATCCGGCAGATTCATCGCTGGCTGTCCATCGTCTTCACGGTGACCGTCATCGCCAATTTCGTCGCGCTGTCGCAGGGCACGCCGCCGCCGTGGATAACCTATTCGCCGCTGGCCCCGCTCGCGTTCCTGCTGTTCACGGGGCTGTATATGTTCGCGCTGCCGTACACCGCAAAGTACCGCGCGCGCAAGAACATGAAGAAGGAGCTGCAGGCATCATGAACAAGAATCCCACGCAGGGCGAGACGCCTTCGAAGAAGATCGACGCGCGCATCAAGGAAATGGGCGACTGGCGTGGCAAGACGCTCACGCGCCTGCGCAAGCTGATCAAGGAGGCGGATCCGAAGGTCGTCGAGGAATGGAAGTGGAACGTCCCGGTGTGGTCGCACGACGGGATCGTCTGCACCGGCGAGACTTACAAATCCCACGTGAAGCTGACGTTCGCGAAGGGGGCCAAGGTGAAGGACCCGGAGGGTCTGTTCAATTCCAGCCTCGATGGCAACACGCGGCGGGCGATTGACTTCCGCGAAGGCGATGCGATCGATGCGGACGCGTTCAAGAAGCTGGTCCGCGCTGCGGTCGAAGTGAACAAGGCGCCCTAGTACCCCCCGCTGTTCGGCTACCATGCGGCATCTCCAGCAGGTGCCGCCAGCGATGGAAATCTTTCAGTGGATCCTCGTGCTGCTGGTGGGCGCGGTTGCGTTGACCGCGCTCGCCCGCAGGATCAGCGTGCCGTACCCATCGCTGCTGGCGCTCGGCGGCGTTGCGCTCGCCTTGCTGCCGACGGCGCCGAAGTTCGAGCTCGACCCCGAGCTGACGCTCGCGCTGTTCGTAGCCCCCGTACTGCTCGACGCCGCATACGACACGTCCGTGCGCGATCTGCGCGCGAACTGGATTCCCATCACCTGTCTCGTCCTCGCCGCGGTCGGTATCACCACGGCCGCGGTCGCCTGGACTGCGCACGAGCTGGTGCCGGGTATGCCCTGGGCAGCGGCCATTGCCCTCGGCGCGATCGTTGCACCGCCAGACGCTGCGGCGGCCAGTGCGGTTCTGAAGCAGCTGCGTCTGCCGCATCGCTTGCTCGTGATCCTGGAAGGCGAGAGTCTGCTCAACGACGCCAGCGCACTGCTGATCTATCGCATCGCTGTGCTGGCTGTGGTATCGGGCGGACTCGAGCTCACGACCGTCGTACCGATTTCGCTGTTGTCGATCGTCGGCAGTGTCGTCGCGGGGTATCTGATCGCGCGGGTGTTCCTGAAGTTCGCGATCGGGATGAAGGATATTCCGAGCTCGATCGTGCTGCAGTTTGCCGGCACCTTCGGGGTGTGGATTCTCGCCGAGCATCTGCATCTTTCCGCGATCGTGACTGTCGTCGTCTTCGCGATCACGGTCGCGCGCGACGCGCCACGCCTGGTTCCTGCGCGCAACCGCATCCCGTCATACGCCGTATGGGACCTGGCGGTATTCGTGCTCAACGTACTTGCGTTCGTGCTCATCGGCCTGCAGCTGCGGCCGATCCTGGCCCCGCTCGCACCCGAACAACGGTTCGAGTACTTCGCGATCGCGGCGATCGTGCTGGGCATCGTCGTGGCCGCGCGATTCGTGTGGGTGTTCAGCTATTCGGCAGTGGCGCTGCTGAAGGTGCGCTGGTTCGGCGCCGGCGACTGGCCGGGCACGAAGACTCCGACTGCCCGCGGCTCACTGGTCGTGAGCTGGTGCGGCATGCGCGGAATCGTCACGCTCGCCGCTGCTTATGCATTGCCCAGCGGCTTTCCGAACCGCGATCTGATTGTGCTGACGGCCTTCAGCGTCGTGGTAGGGACGCTGGTGCTGCAAGGTCTGACGCTGCGGCCGCTGATTCGCCTGTTGAACCTGCGCGACGACGATACGGTCGATCACGAAGTGCGGATAGCCTGCGAGCGCCTCGTGCATACCGGCCTGCACCTGCTCGATGCGGATCAGTCGCCGGAGGCGGACGTCATTCGCCGCGAATTGGAATCGCAGCTGACCGAGCAAGGCGAGGTGCGCCAGGACCTCAACGAGGTTGGAGAATACGACTCGCTGCGAGCACGCATCGTCACCGCGCAGCGCGCGGCGTTGCTGGAAATGCGGTCGAAGGACGAGATCGGCGATGACGCCTTTCACTGGATCGAGGCGCAACTCGACGCCGCGGAAGTGAACGCGCTCGGGGCGCAGTATCCGTGAGTAAACGCGCGTCGACCGTCAGCGAGAACTAGCTGCTCTTGCAGCGAAACGTCGTGACCTGCTTGCCCGTCTCCGGCGGATTCTCCGGATTCTTGTTCACGGTCGAGATGACTTCGGCGCTGTTCTGGCCGGCGCGACGGCAGGCGCGATTGGCGAGATCCCTTCCGGTCTCTACGCCGCCTTTGTGCTCGATGGTCGACGTGTCGTCATCGTTGACCCGGACCATCGTGCATGCGCCAACGGACAGAGCGCCGATCGCAACCAGCGAGACGAGACGCAGCATGGCCGACTCCTGTAGCCCGAGTCCGAAACGTCCCGCACTCGCTCAGGTTCCGCCGACAGGCTCCATGGTCAGGCGCATCAGCAGTGCGGCCAGGCCAACCGCTTCGTGCTCGGCAAGATGCACGCCCTCGCCAACAGGCTCGCGGACCTTCAGCATGATTGCCCCGGCCTCATCGAGCCAGAGCGCGACGCTGCCGCCGGCAATTTCATAAGTCAGACTGGTTTCCATAGTTGCTCCGCTCGTCGGGTGTCCGGATGTTCTGGACCAAGTGTCTCTTTGAGATGCGGCACCGCCTCGCGCGCCGCTGCCCGGGCAGCCTCGGGGTCACCGCGTCTCTCCTGTATATGCGCAATCGACAGCAAACTGAGACCACTGAGGCTGGACCAGGGCTTGTCGCCCTGCAGCCGGCGCGAGACTTCGAGCGCACGGCGGGCGTCCGCGAGTGCTGCATCCGTATCGCCCTTGCCGAGGTGCGCCTCCGCACGAAAGTTCAGTGCCCGCACCAGCGGCGCGACGGCCATGCTCCGGCCGTCGTAGAACTCGATGATCTTCGTCAGGCCTGCGATAGCCTCGGGGAAACGGCCGCGCGCGGCCTGGATGCGAGCCTGCACCTGCATGATGATCATCGCGGGGACGCTGTCCGCCGGAACGGACTTGCCGACTTCAGGCGTCACATCGGCCAGCTCCCGCTCGGCGCGGTCGATGTCGCCCATCAAGAGGTAAGTGCCGGCGCGGTACGCAACGGCGCCGACGCGCACGCCAGCGTTACCCGCCCGCGTCGCCGATTCGATCGCTACACGGTACGCCTCGAGTGCTTCGGGGAAGCGCGCGAGGGTCGAGAGCGCCGATGCGCGATTGAGGAGCAGGTAGGGCGGGGGCTCGCCGCCGATCGAACGCTGCACGGCAATTCGCAGCGCCTCGTCGTACTGTTCGAGCGCGCGGCGCGTGTCGCCGGCTGAATTGCTCGCAGCGCCCCAGTTGTTGCGCAGGAAGAAGACACTGGGACTCTCGCCGCGGCCGATCTCGGTCATCTTGGCGAGGGCCTGCGCATAGAACCGTTCGGCGTCGCCGTTGCGGCCGGCCAGGTAGTGTGCGGCAGCGATGTCGGCCAGTATTTCCGCCTCCGTATCCGGTTTCGGGATCGGCGATGCGCGCAGGCGCGCCTGCGCACGCAGAGCGTAGTCGAGCGCTCCTTGCGCATCGTTGGTGTTCTGCGCGATGTAACCGCGATTGCGCAGGCACTGGATTTCCGAGTCGGTACCGGCGCTCATAGTCAAACCCTGCTCGATGAGCACGCGAGCATCGTCGGGACGGCCGAGCAGCGAGGCCGCATAGGCGCTTTCGCAAAGAACCAGCGCTCGCAGGTCCGCATCCGTCGTTGCTGCGGTGAGATCGCGCGCACGCGTGAGCATGTCCTGCGCCTGCGCCGGCTTGCCCGAGCTGAGATAGTAAGAGGAGAGCATGCTGAGAATGGCAGCGCGGTGCTCCGGAATGTCGTCCTCTCTGATGAGGATCGACTTGCTGCGCTCGATGAGATCGGCGACGCGAACCGGCTGCTCCGCCGGCGCGACTTCCGTGAGCATGCCGTTGACGAAATCGATCACGGCCAGGTTGCGAGCTGAGAGCGACAGTGCGCGGTCGCGCTGCCGGGTCGCCTCCACCGCCTGCCAGATCGACACTCCGGCACCGGCCACGATTGTCGCGAGGACGATTGCCGCGGCGCCGACCGCCAGCCTGTTGCGCATGATGAACTTGCCCGCGCGATACCCCAGCGAATCGGGCCGCGCGCTCACAGGCTCGTGGCTCAGATAGCGGCGCAGATCTTCCGCGAGAGCTTCGACGTTGGGATAGCGCTCCGCAGGATTCTTCTTCAGCGCCTTGAGCACGATATTGTCGAGGTCGCCTCGCAGAGCGCGCGCTCCGGCGGCCTCGCTGGGGCGCAAGGGCTCCGTGTCGACGATCGCGCGCAGACGTTCGAGCGGCGTGCGCCCCGCCCCGACAGTCGGATGTCGTCCGGTCAGAAGGACATAGAGCAATGCGCCGAGCGAATAGACGTCGGTAGCCGTCGTCACTTCGCTGCCGTGGACCTGCTCCGGGGCCGCGTACTCGGGCGTGAACGCATAGGCGCCAAGACGCGTGAGATCCGACATCGGCGTCGCCTCGGTGCTGTCGTCGAGAAGCTTGGCGATGCCGAAGTCGAGAAGCTTCACCTGCCCCTCGGCCGTCACGAGGATGTTCGACGGCTTGATGTCGCGATGAAGAATGAACTTCGCGTGTGCATGAGCAATGGCCGCGAGGACGGCGAGAAACAGCCGCACGCGCCCCGTCGCATCGAGTTGCCGCACATCGCAGTACTTCGTGATCGACTCGCCTGCGACGTAGTCGATGACCAGATAGGGCTGGCCCGACTGCGTGACGCCTGCGTCGATCAGTCGCGCGATGTTCGGATGCGTCAGACGGCCGAGCGCCTGCCCCTCGCGACGAAAGCGCTCGATGCCGCCGGGTCCCAGCAAAGCCGGGTTGAGCAGCTTCACTGCGACGTGCGCTTCGTAGCGGCCGTCGCTGCGATGGGCGAGCCACACGGTGCCCATGCCGCCCTGTCCAAGCAGACTGTCGAGCGTGTAGCTGCCAATGACCTGACCCTGCAGACCCGGCTCCTGTACGGGGCGCACCACCGGATCCGCCAGAAATCCCTCGCGATCCATCTCGGCGTACTGCGCCACCAGGTCGGCCAGATCAGCGGCGTCCGCGTGACCGTTGCGACGCAGCTCCTCGATGCGTTCCGCGCGCGCGGGTGCGTCGAGCACCAGCAGCTCATCCAGCAGAGGGCTGAGCTTCTCCCAACGCGCCTTGTCGAAGCGACTTTTCACGGCTCGCGCAACACGTCGTGCAGATAGAGGCGGGCCTTGTTCCAGTCGCGCATCACCGTGCGCTCCGAGATGTTGAGCAGAGCCGCGATTTCGGCGAAGGAGAAGCCGCAGAAGAAATGCAGATCGACCAGTTCCGCGAGCGTCTCGTTCACGGTGGCGAGCTCATCGAGCGCGTCGCTGATGCGCTGGAGCTCGAGCGAATCGCCGGCCAGCTCGCCCGCCTCGGTCGGCATCGAGGTGATCTCGAATCCCGCACCGCGCTTCAAAGCGCGCCGCTCGCGAACGAAGTCGATGACGAGCCTGCGCATCGCACGCGACGCATATGCCATGAACCGAACGCGATCGGGAAAGGCCAGCGCGTCGCGATCCGAGATCTTGAGATACGCCTCGTGCAGCAGCGTCGTGGGGCTGACCGTCAGGTACGGCCCGCTGCGGCGGAGCGCGCTTTGCGCGATCTGACGGAGCTGCGCGTAGAGATCGGTGAAGAGATCGCCATTCGCGGTCGTCACGTGAGTCACCCGCAGACTCCACAACGCCGGAGCGGAGTTTGCGCCCGCTGGGTGGAAGAGGGAAGCGTGGGCCATGGGTGTCCCCGAGAGTCTTTGTTCATTCGAACGCAAATCCTGCCTGGAAGGTGACAGGTTCGACGCTTGATTTCGCAACGGGGTTGCACCGCCAGGACCTGTCAGGGATGCGGGTCGGTCTGCGTTCTAGAGGGTGTCGTTGTTCGCCGAGGATCGCCCCATGACCGATGGTTTGATTCGCAGCTTCATGGTCACAAGACAACCTTCATACACACCCCCGGGAGAATTCATCATGAGTCGAGGTTTGATTGGTTCAGTTCTGATTGCCGGCATCGCCGTGACGCTGGCCATTGCTGCGGGCGCCGCCCGCGGTGCAGATCGATCGAGCGACGCTTCCGCTCTCACGTCGACCGGCGCGTGCGCCGGCCTTCCAGGTCACGACGCCCTGCGCAACGCGCTTGTGAGCGCGCGCGGCCAGGACAACGGCGGCTTCGACCTCGACATGTGGGGCGCAGTCGTCAATCGCGACGGCATCGTCTGCGCCGTTGCTTTCACGGGTACGGACCGCGGCAAGCAGTGGCCCGGCAGCCGCGTGATTGCTGCGCAGAAGGCCAACACCGCGAACGCCTTCAGCCTGCCGAACCTGTCGCTCTCGACCGCGAACCTCTGGGCAGCGGTGCAGCCGGGCGGCTCACTGTACGGTCTGCAGCACAGCAATCCGGTCAACACGGACGCCGCGTACCAGGGACCGGCGAGCGAGTTCGGCCAGGACGACGATCCGATGGTCGGTCAGCGCATCGGCGGCGTGAACGTGTTCGGCGGCGGTCTCGCGCTGTACAACTCGCGCAAGCAGCTGATCGGCGCGATCGGCGTGAGCGGCGACACCTCGTGCGCCGATCACAACATCGCGTGGCGGACGCGTGCGCGCATGGGCCTCGACTTCGTGCCCGGCGGCGTCAGCGTGCGCGGCGATGACAACATCAACTACCAGGGCATCGTTTCGGTGCCGAGCGCACAGGCGGACTTTTCGCATCCGATCTGCAAGAAAGCTGGTGTCGACGAAGTTTCGTCGATCAGCGCCGCGCTGCCTCCGACGCGCAAATAGCGTCTGGGGAGTCCGAGGAGGCGAGAGAACCCCGCTCTCGTCTCCTCGTTTTCTCGAGATCACACCTTGGGCGAGGAGGGCTCGACGGCGCCGCCGCGGCTCGTCAACTCGATCAGGGCGGTCCGCAGGTCCTGGAGCTTCGGCGGCTTGCCGAGCACCCGGTCCACGAACTCCGGGATCTCGTCTTCCGCGCGCAGCCGGTGACCCCAGCCGGTGAGCATGATCACGGGTCGATGCGGCTCCACCGCCTTCACTGCGGCTGCGACCTGCCTGCCATCGACGTGCGGCATGCCCAGATCGGTCACGACCAGATCGAACCGCTCCGTCCCCGCGCACGCCTGACAAAAGGTATCGATGCCGGCCGCGCCGCCTTCGGCCGTGACTACCGCGTGGCCGTCCTTCTCCAGCACGCTCTTGCACGCCTCGAGCACGAGTGGATCGTCGTCGACCAGCAGGATACGCAGCGGCCGGACGCGCTGCGCCTCGGCCGCGACGGCTGTCTGTATTCCGGGGTTGCTCAAAGCCTGGAACAGCAGGCGTACCGTCGTTCCCTGACCCGGCCGGCTCTCGATTTCGATCTCGCCGCGATGCCGTTGCACTGTGCCGTAGACCATTGCCAGACCCAGCCCGGTTCCGCGCTCACCCTTGGTGGTAAAGAACGGCTCCAGGCAGCGCGCGCGCGCCTGCTCGTCCATGCCGATGCCGTTGTCGACAACTTCCACGGCGGTGAGGGCGACGCTGCTCCCGGCAGCACGCGATCGCACCGTCACGGTGCCGCCCGCGGGCATCGCATCCACCGCATTCAGGATCAGGTTGGTGACGGCATCGCGGATCTCGCTCTCCACGCCCATGACGTCCGGTGTGACTGGCGAAAAATCCCGCTGCATCTGGATCACGATGCCGCGCTCCTGCGGCATGTCGAGCCATCGCGCACGCGTGAGCTGGATCACCTGCTCCAGCAAGCGATTGATGCTCACGGGCGCCTCTTCGCTGTGAGATTGCTGCGGACGGTAGAACTCGCGCACGCGTGCAACCGTGTGCGAGACGTCGTGAATCGCTTGCTCCACGATCCCAAGCTGCTGGCGCATGTGCCCGCTCAGGCTCGTCTCACGCTCCAGCAGCAGCTGGACGTAAAGTGCCGCAGGAGACAGCGCGTTGTTGATGTCGTGAGCAATCCCGCTCGCCATCTGCCCCAGCGCTCGCAGGCGCTCATGCTGCAGCATCTCCTTTTGCGTGCTGCGAATGTCGTCGTATGCACGCTCGAGCGACGTGAACAGCTCTGCCTGCTGAATGGCTAATGCGAGATGCTCGCTGAGCTGGCGCAGAAATTCGCAATCACTGCTCGAGAACCGTTGGGGCGTGCGCGAGGCGGCGATTAGCACGCCGAACACGGAGCCCTCTACGGCGATCGGTGCGAACACGACGCTGTTGAGTCCGCTGCTCGCCATGCGCTGCGCGAACGGGGACTCGACACTCACGAGGTCCGGTTCATAGACGACGGAGCCTCGCATGCAGCGGCCCAAGCCATTCTCTGTCGGGTCGATGCGCGCTTCTTCGAGCATGCCGATCTGTCTTGCGGTCTGCACGCTGCGTGCGCCTATGCAACTCACAGTGAGCGCCGATTTGTCGGTGTTGGTCAGGCACACACAAGCGAGATCGACGGCCAGGTGATCCTCCAGGCTGCGCACGACGATTTGCAGGATGCTGTGCGCGTCGAGCCGGCTGCCGATAGCGCGCGTCGTGCGGTCCAGCAGGTCGAGCCGCTCCAGCTGCGTGCGCATGCGGATTTCCGCGAACTTGTAGTCCTCGATATCGGTGTTCGAGCCGAACCACTTGACCACCTGACCGCGGCTGTCCAGCAGAGGAATCGCGCGCGTCTTGAACCACCGGTACACGCCGTCGTGCCTGCGTATGCGGAACTCGATGTCGTACGCCGTCTTGTGCAGCACCGCTGCCGCCCATTCCCGTTCGACGTGCGGACGATCGTCCGGATGCAGCTGCTCCGCCCAGCCTGCGCCCAATTGCTCCTGCTCCGGGCGACCGGTGTATTCGATCCATTGGCGGCTCAGGTAGTCGCACCAGCCATCGGCGCGGCAAGTCCAGACCAGGTTCGGCAGCGACTCGGCGAGCGTGCGCAGCCGTGCTTCGCTGGCGCGCAACTCCGCCTCGGCAGCTCGGCGCGCGGAGATGTCGCGCACGAATCCGCTGAAGTACTCGTCGCCGGCGTACTGGATGCGCGTGATCGACAACTCGATGGGAAATTCGGCGCCGTCGCGGCGGATCGCCGTCAGCTCGATGCGCTTGTCGAGGACATTCGCGACGCCGGTTTCGAGCAGACGGCGCATCCCGCGCCGATGAGGCTCGCGATAGGGCTCGGGAATAACGAGCTCTGCCAGCTCGCGTCCGATAGCCTCCGCTCGTTGCCAGCCGAACATTGCCTCGGCCTGCGGGTTCCATTCAGTGATCGCACCCTGGCGATTGATCGCGATCACCGCGTCGAGCGCGGTGTCGACGATGAGCTGCGTGCGCTGGGCGCTGTCTTTCAGGCTCTCGCGCACGATCCGCCGGTCGAGACCGACCAGGCAGATGACCAGCCCCATCGCCACACGCAGCACGAACTGCACGCGCATGGCTGGTGTTTCGATGCGAAACGAGTATGCCGGCTCGACGAGAAAGTAGAGAGACAGCACCGTGCAGATAGCGAGGCACACCAATGCCGGCCCGCGCCCGCAGTACAGCGCGCTCAGAAGAATTGCCGCGAGCAGGGCCGGGTACGCAGAGAACGGGTGGCCGCCTGCAGGGTCGAGCCACGCGACGAAGGCCTGGATGCCGGCTTCTACTACGACTGCGACGAGGGCGAGGGATACAGCGACCGCGTACCGGGGGAACGGACCGCCGGATGACAAAGGGACCCTGGACAGCTTGACCGACACAGCGGCTTCCGTTGTCGCGTTGTGGTGAGTTCTACCGACTCCGCAGTCGGTCGCAAGCTTGATCCGATCACGGGCGACACGCAGTTTCGGAATTTACGTGGGCACGCCGCGCGGAATGCAGACCTGGATCACGGCGGTCCGCCTGCAGCGCAGGCACACTCGCCTGCCGTGCCCAACGGCTACAGAAACGGACGGACCTGACGGGACGATGGACAGAGTCGAGATCAAGACGTCACTGACGCTCGCCGATTGGCGGGCGTATCAGGCTCAGTGGGCACAGCGCATTTTCCACGGGCGACCCACTCAGCTCGTGGGATTCCTGCTCGGCGCCGGGATCATCGTCGCAGCCGCGGTGCTTGCTGATTATCTGGGCAAGCCGTTGTCGATGCTCAGCTTGCTCGCGGGCATCCTCTTTGTTTCGGTCGGATCGTTCTACAGCGCGCAGCACGCGAAGCGGTCCTCCGTACCCGATCCTGACGGTCACGTGCTCGGCCCTTGCTCGATCGAGATCAGCACGGCAGGTATCGACGTCGCCAAAACTGGTGCGGCCGCACGCTACGACTGGAGCATCGTCCGGGATCTCGAATGGACCAACGAGCACCTGTTCGTGTGGCTGGATCGCGTGGCGGCGCTCATCGTGCCCTTGCGCGATCTGCCGGAAGGGCTCGATGTCGCACAGTTCCGCGAAACAATCGAAGCACTGCGAAACGGACAGCGGCAGAGCACGAGTGAGGCTGCATTTCTTCCGCCGGAAGCTCCGCAAGCCACGCAGGGGCCCGCGTCGCAGGAATCGCGTCCTCTGCCGCGTTTCATGCGTGCGTACGGCGCGCTCTTGCTCGGCCGTAAGCCCGATGCCAACGATCTGACGACTCCGACTCGATTCCTGTTGCTGTTCCCGCTAGTCGGCATTGCGCTGTGGTTAGCAGCCGATCGATGGAGCGCAGGTGCAGACGCGACCTTTTATCCGCCGGCCGTGCTCACGTGGTCGTGGTACGCGGTGATCCTGCTCGTGGCCGTGTGGGCTGCGAGTCGACTTTCGCAGCCGCGAGTTCCCTACGAACGCGTCCTCGTGCTGACGGCTGCTTTCCTGCCCGTCTTTGTGCTGCTCGACATTGCCAGGGAGCAGTGGGTGGTGCGACACGACTGGGCTTTCTTCGTCTCGCTCGCGATCGTGTTCTATGCAGCGTTCTACGTGTCGCGCACGCTTTGGTCGTTGACGGGGACTCGACAATCGCGAGCAGCCCGAGCGTTCGCGGTGATTCTGTTCGTGGGTGTGTGGGCGACGAACGCGTTGTGGTTCAGCGGAAGCTTCTGGTACGCCGAAGAGGCCGACGAAGACAGCTCGGACTACTGGACCCAGATGAAACGGTCAGAGGCGCTCATGTATGCGCAGCCGAAGCGCATCGACGCGGCCGTAGCCGCCTTGCAGCGCCCCGCCGATCTTCCTGCCGCCGCATTCTTCGTCGGCTTCGCCGGCCAGGGCGAGCAGCACGTCTTCGCGAGCGAGATCTCGCTGGCCCGGAAGGTCTTTGCAGAGAAGTTCGGCAGCGCGCAGCGCTCAGTGCTGCTCGTCAACGATCAGCGTGACCTGGAAACGCTGCCGCTCGCAACTCCGACGGCGCTGCGTTACGCCCTCAACGGCATCGCAGCTCGCATGAGATTGGATAGCGATGTGTTGTTCCTGTCGCTTTCGTCGCACGGCTCCAGCGACGGCGCGATCATGGTGAGCAATGGCATGCACACCATGAATGATTTGTCGGTGGACGATCTCGCGGCCGCGCTGCGCGAGTCACGGATCAAGTGGCGAGTCATTGTCGTGTCGGCATGCTACGCCGGGAAGTTCATCGCGCCGCTGCGCGATGAGAATACGATCATCATTGCGGCGGCTGCTGCCGATCGCACGTCGTTCGGATGTTCCGACGATCGAGATCTCACGTACTTTGGCGAAGCGTTCTATCGCGATTCCATACCGGCGGCGACGGATCTGCAGACGGCCTTCCAGAAGGCGTCAGCGGAGATCGCTGAGCGGGAGAAAAAGGAGAAGAAGACGGCGTCGAACCCGCAGGCGTACTTTGGGCGGGCGCTCGTGGAGCATTTAAAGGCGAGTTTTCCGCGAAGCTGAGCGACTCTCCAAGGGTGATTGCCAGCCCTTGTCTCGCTCGATGCAAGTGATCGTTGGACGCCTGGAGACTGTGCCACTGACCGGTTAAGCGGGCGTTACGCGCTCCGAATGCGCTTTCCAAAGGGCTCGCCCCTCTGACAGTAAGGACACCCACAAGGACGACGTCCACGTGCCCCGGGATAGAACCTCCAGCCGATGATCTTCGGAGGTCGGTAGACGGACTCGATCTCTCCCGGCTTCACTGATCTGGGCAGGATGACTTGCAGACCCATGGGGTCGGTGTGCTTTCGGACGATTCCAATGGCCTCGGCCGCGCGCACCTGCATGTGCGGCTCGTTGTATTTGCCGAGGAGCACGTGTTCCGCGTCATCGATTCGGATGCGAGCGGCCAATATGACCTGTCCTCTCCTGCGTCGGAGTTCGCGCATCCACTGATGGTTGACGACGAAGTTCTCCGTCAGCGGAAAGAGGAAAACGCCGTTGAGGCGTCGCCAGCTCGCCTTGGCGATCCGAATGCCGCCACGCCTGATGCGGGCTGCATTAGTCTCATCGAAGAGGTGTATGAACTGCGCCATGCTTCCAGGCTGCGACCGCATGGGCTGCCGGCACGCGGGCGTGCGGTTTTTCAGCCGCTCGCTACCTCCGCTGCAGCAACTGATCCACCCGATCCCTGTACGACCTGCTGAGCTTGATCTCCTGCCCATCATCCAGGGTCAGGAAATACTCCCCGTTCGTATGCGGCCGCAACCTGCGCACTCGCTGAATATTCACGATCGTCGACCGATGCACGCGCTGGAAGATCTTCGGATCCAGAATCGCCTCCAGCGACTTCATCGTCTCTCTGAGCACGTAAGTGCGGCCATCCGCATGGACACACATGTAGTCACCGGCCGCATCGATCCAATCGATCTTCGACACATCCAATCTCACCGTCCCATGGTCATCACGAATCGGCAGCACTTCCGGATACTCCGGGCCAACCGCCGCGGCGAGTTGCCTCTGAATCTCCTCCTCATCCAGCGACCCGCTTCCCTTCGTCGCCGCAATCAGCTCCATCAACTTGTCGCGCTGAGCGATCGCGGACTTCTGCCGCCAGAAACTCCTCACTCTCTCCAGCGCCTGACCAAACCGGGTGTCGTTGATCGGCTTCAGCAGATAATCCAGCGCCTGTGCCTCGAACGCATCCAGCGCGAAGCGGTCGTACGCAGTGACGAACACAATCATCGGAAGCGCGTCGTGCGGCAATCGCGCGAGCACATCGAAGCCCGACATGCCAGGCATCTGAATATCCAGAAACATCAGATCCGGTTTCTCTTGCGCAACCGCTTCGAGAGCCTCGCGGCCATTCGCACAGTGCGCCACGATCTCGACATCGGTGTACGCACCCAACCGGATCTCGATCCCTCGACGAGCGAGCTCTTCGTCGTCGACGATGATCGCCCGGATCGGCCTGTCGCTCATGCTATCCCCGTTCGACTCGACTTCAATCAAGCGGGAGCCGCACCGCTCTCCGCCGGAAACGTCAGCGCGACGCGCAGTCCCGGCTCGGTGTTGGTGACCTGCACCTTGCCGCGCTCACCATAGAGGACCTGCAGTCGCTCACAAGTATTACGGATACCGACGCCGCGACCATTCGTCAGTCGCGCTGCGTTGACCATACCCGGCCCGTCGTCCGCCACCTCGAGCTGCAGCATCCCTCCGGTCACATGCCCGCCGATGCGGATCTTGCCTCCCTGTTCCCGCGGCGACACCGCGTACTTGATCGCATTCTCGATCAGCGGCTGCAGCAGCAGGCTCGGCATCAGCATCATGGTCGCGTTCTCGTCGATCGCGAACTCGATGGTCAGGCGCTGCCCGAATCTCATCTTCTCGATGTTGAGGTACAGGTTCAAAGCGTCGAGCTCCTGCGCCACGGTCACCTTCTTCATCGGGTCCTGATCGAGCGTGTAACGCAGGAACTCTGACAGTCCGGTGACCGCGGAGTTCGCAACCTGATTCCGGTTGTCCAGGATCAGCGTCGAGATCGCATTCAGCGTATTGAAGAGAAAGTGCGGGTTGAGCTGGTAGCGCAGCATCTTGAGCTGCGCCTCCTGCGCCAGCGCCGACGATCTCAACGCCGCCTCGCGCTGAGCCTGCATCGACTCGTAATACCGGAATCCGAAGTACAAGCCGATCCAGCACACCATCAGATACGTCGCACTGAGCGCGCCGCCGAAGTAGTCGAACCAGTGGGTCTCCTCACCCATCCACTCGTGATCGAAGTACGTGTGATACGCCCAGTAGATCGGCGGCCGCCACAGGAGCGCGGTCGCATATGCGCTCAATATGCCGATGCCGATCATCACGGCCGGCGGCTTGTTCCACAGCCAGCGGCACAGGTACCGCAGCCAGGAGCTCAGCAAAAAGCCGCTGACCGCCGCGATCGCGATCACCTTGTTGTAGGCGACGGCCTTGCCGTAGAGCAGCGCGCCCAGGTACTGCGAAATCGCATAGGCGCTCCAGCCCAGCGCGTGCAGGGACCAGAACGTCAGATTTCTGTTCTTGTTGAGTTGCATGAGGGTCATGCCGGCACTCTAAGCAAGGGTGGCTGCAACGTCCATCAACTCGTCGCGCAGCGGGCACGCTTCGTCGCAAGGTATGCGTTATGTGCGGCCGCGGCTCTTGGTGCGACTTGTGTCCGCGACTGTCCGGCTAACGCATTTCTTGCGAGAACGTCAAAGCGATTGCAGGACGCGACGAAGCGACGGAGCACTCCTCGCGTGTCGTGTTCAAAAGATGCTGTCCGCTGCAACCATCGTCGCGGCGGACGCATCGCAAGTCATGCAGTCCATGCCCCGAGGAGATTCGTCATGTTGATGCATCAATCGCGACTCGCACCGCTCCACGTCGTCGGCGCCGTGCTCGCCATCGCGGCCGCCTCGCTGATCGCTGACATCGCTGCTGCGAAGGAGCGCGACGCGGCCAGCACCGTGGTCAACTACTCCGATCTCGACCTGGCGTCGTCGTCGGACACCGCACGACTCTACGCACGACTGAGGTACGCGTCGCAGAAAGTCTGCAACAGCTACGACAGCCATGAGCTGAGAACCCGCGACCTGTACGCGGCCTGCTTCGACAAGGCGCTGAATTCGGCCGTAGCGGAAGTGAACGATGCGAAGCTGAGCTCACTGCACGCGGCGGAGCCGAGGATTCGGTTGGCGCGGAAGTCGGGCTGAAGCCCGAGCCACACCTTCGATCCAGCGCCGGCTACTTGAGTGGGTCAGGCTTTAGCCTGCCGACAAAGCTAGTCGACGCGCTCCGGCGACGGCTCCGGCTTGCCGAGCCGCGCCTCGCGGAGCGTGATGTAGATGGTGGAAGCCATGACGATGCCCGCGCCAAGCATCGTCATGGCGTTGGGAATGTCGTGGAACAGCACGTAGCCGAGGATCACGGCGAAGACCAGGCGCGTGTAGTCGATCGGCGCCATCGCGGCCGCGTCGCCTTCGGCCATGCCGTTGATGTAGCACGCTTGCGTGATCGTGCCGAGCACGCCCATCGCGCACAGCAGCGCGAAGTCGCGCAGGCTCGGCCAGCGCCAGACGAACAGCGCCGGCGGGATCGCGAGCACGAAGCCGAGTACCGCTGACCACGCCATCAACGTCAGCGTCGAGTGGTCGCGGGTCATGACCTTCATGCCCGTGACGGTGAACGCGAACAGCAACGAGGACGCGAGCGCGGCAGCGGCCGGCCATCCGGCTTCGCCCTGCGCTTGCGGCTGAAGCATCAGCAGCGCGCCGAGGAAACCGACGACCGTCGCCGACACGCGTCGCGCGCCAATCGTTTCCTTCAACACAAAAGCCGCAAGTGGCACGAGCCACAGCGTGCGCGTGAAGGACAACGCGTTCGCATCGGCGAGCGGCAGCTTCTGGTACGCGTAAAACGCGAGGATCATTCCTATCGTGCCGGCTCCCGATCTGAACAGCAGGATTCCGGGACGCGTGGTGCGAAACACCTGGCGCGGGTTCGGCAGGATCACGGGCAGCAGCACGATCAAACCGGCGAGCTGGCGATAAAACGTCTGCAGTGCCGGCGAGTAATCGTTACCGAGATACTTGATCAGCATCGTCATCACGGTGAACGTGATGGCGGACGCAAGCATCCAAAGTGCGCCGCGCGCGTTACGGGGCAGGCGGGCGTAAGCGGCGGCGTAGCGGCCGCGCGCGCTCAAAGACGCAGCGGCCCGAACAGACCGAGCAGCCCGATGATGATGAGATAGACCGCGACGATGTAGTTCAGCAGCCGCGGCACGATCAGAATCAGAATGCCGGCTATCAGCGAGACCAGAGGCCCGATGCTCATATTCATGCTCTTGACTCCAACCGCGCCTGCAGCCACTTCGAGATGTCGAGCACTTCTTCCATGCACACGGAGTGCTCCATCGGGTACGTCTTCCATTCGACTTTGTAACCCAGGCTCTGCAGAGCATCGCGCGATGCCTGGCCGAGCGTCGCCGGCACCATCGGGTCACGAACGCCATGACACATCAGGATCGGCACATCCTTGTTCGCGGGCGTGCCTTCCGCAGCCAGGGACTCCCGCAGCGGCAGATAAGTAGAGAGCGCCATTACGCCGGCGAGTCGCGTCGGATAGCGCAGCGCTGCCTGGAACGCAATCGCACCCCCCTGCGAGAAACCCGCGATCACGATCCGCTCGCTGGCGATGCCGCCGGCGTTCTCCTGATCCATGTAGCCCCGCACGACGTCCGCGGATTCGCGAATGCCGGTCTCGTCCTCTTTCCTGTCCGCGCCGAGCCCGGTGATGTCGTACCAGGCGCGCATGACGAAGCCGTTGTTGATCGTGACCGCTCGCGGCCGCGCATGCGGAAATATGAAGCGCACTGCCATCGTGGGCGGCAGGTGCAGCTCTTCGACGATCGGCACGAAGTCGAAACCGTCCGCGCCGAGACCGTGCAACCAGATGACTGCCGCATCAGGCGGCGTCGGCGGATCGAGAACGACGTTCTCGGCCGATTGGCGAGTGGTGTAGGGCATGCGTCATCTTACATCGGCCAGCGTCTCGGCCACCGCCGCGCCGAGCTCGGCGACGTCGAAAGGCTTGCGCAGCAGGCGTGCGCTGCCGAGCGCCGCTTCGACCGCGGCGCTGTCGGCATAGCCCGAAACCATCAGCACCTTGATGCCCGGCTGACGGTTCTGCGCCGTGCTCGCCACTTCGGCGCCGTTCATGCCGGGCATCGCGAAATCGACGAGCAGCAGATCGAAGCGCTCGCGATCCAGCGTTGCGAGCGCCTGCTCGCCGTTCTCGCAGGCGGTAACCTGGTATTGCAGGCTGCGCAGGCCGTCCGTCATGAGGCGTCGGACCAGACGATCGTCGTCGACGACCAGCACGCGAGTCTGGTCGCGCGGCCGAGCCCCGGACACGGTTGGCGGCGATTGCGAACCTTCGTCGCTCCGCGCGGCGGGCGGAGTGCCGACCTGGAGGAGCAAGCGCACCGTCGTGCCGCGTCCGGGCACGCTGTCGATCGCCAGCGTGCCGCCGGATTCGCGCACGACGCCGTAGACCTGCGACAGGCCGAGGCCGGTGCCCACACCGGTCGGCTTGGTCGTAAAGAACGGCTCGATCGCACGCGAGCGCACATCCTCCGTCATACCCGAGCCAGTATCGGCAACCGACAATTCCACTTGCGGCAGCTTGTCGCCGTCTGTGACGACTTGCCCGCGGATCGTGAGCGTGCCGCCGCCCGGCATCGCATCCCGTGCGTTTACCGCGAGATTGAGCAGCGCAAGCTCGAGCTGATTGGCATCGCTGATCGCGTAACGCGCATCCTCGTCGATCCGCAGATCGACGCGCACGCCTGGACCGACCGACTGCGACAACAATCCGCTCATGCCATTCAACAGCTGCGCAAGGTCCACCGACTCGACATTCAGGCGCTGACTGCGTGAGAACGCGAGCAGCTGCGACGCCAGCTTCGCTCCCTTGCGGGCGGCTTCGAGTGCGTTGTCGGCCATGCGCTGCAGCCTTTCGTTTCCGGCGGCGCGCGTGCGCATCATGTCGAGGTTGCCGATGATCGCCGTCAGCAGATTGTTGAAGTCGTGCGCGATGCCGCCGGTGAGCTGGCCGATCGCTTCCATCTTTTGCGACTGGCGCAGCATCTCTTCGGCGCGCCGCCGCTCCGCCGTGTCGCGCAGCACGAGCATCACGAGAAAGCCGCCGAGCACCAGCCCGCCGAGCGCGGCGATGCCTGCGGCGACGAACGACCAGCGCGTCGGCGTATCGACGCTCGCCGCCGCAACGGTCAGGTGCGTCGACCATCCCGACAGTGACGAGACATGATAAGCCGAGTAGCTCTCGCGTTCGGGGTAGTCGAGCGTGCGCGCAATGAAAGTACCGTCGGCATCGACGATGGCGGCAGTCGAGCCCGGCGTGGTATAGGCCGTCAGCAGATCCTGGAAGACGCGCAGCTTGAGACTCGCGGCAATCGCATGCGTGAGTTTGCCGCCGCTGCGAACCGGAACGTAGAGCCAGACGACCGGATGCTCGCGACTCTCGATGTTGCCGACGACGTGCGTGCCCGTCGTGATCAGGCGTTGCAAGGAGTCCTCGTGCACGGCCGGAACAGGGCTGGACTCGTCGAACGGCCGGCTCAGGTCGAATATCTCCA
This sequence comes from Steroidobacteraceae bacterium, assembly GCA_044866955.1. Taxonomy (GTDB): domain Bacteria; phylum Pseudomonadota; class Gammaproteobacteria; order Steroidobacterales; family Steroidobacteraceae; genus Steroidobacter. Next base: position 30,450 of record JBIOUH010000037.1, on the reverse strand, counting down.
GGCGACGTTGTGCATCGATCAGCGCGATCGATTCCCACAGCCGATTGACCGCCAGCAACCGCTGCACCCGCCGATAGAACTCCGCCCAATCCCCGGTCTCGAAGTAGATCGAGCTGGAGAGCACGTCGAGCGCGGCGAAATGACGTTGCAGCTGCGTGTCCACCAGCGTCATCACGACCTGGCTCTGCGTGAGCGCCGCGTCGGTGACGCGCTCACGCTCCAGCCGCAGCATGTGGAAGACGGTGACAGCGGCGAACACGACGGTCGGCAGCATCGCGGCGATGCCGAGAGCAACCAGCGAGCGCCGGAGGACGGTCATGGAGTCGGCATTCCTCTCACATTTGTAGGAGATCTTTTACGCGCGGACGCGTCGCCGTGCGAGCTGTCTCTGACTAGCGTCGTCGTGTGTCCTAATCTTGGAGTTGCGTCACAGAACTGGCAGAGTCGCTGCGCTTTGATGCCCCCAGGGGCAGCATATTTCCAACAACATTTCGGATCCGACCATGAACACGCGCAAGTTGCACGCCTTGACGGCGTGCGCTCTGTTTCTCCTGGCGGCAATCATCTACGGCAGTCTCACCGGCAAGCCGGTCGAGCTCTGGCGGGTAGCCTTCTGGAGCATGGTAGGGGTCGCGAGTTACATCGCGTTGTCGCGCCTGTTCGGCTTCGATCCCCATCGCACGCGCATCGCGCGCTATGCGTCGCCGCTCATGCAGTACGTCGATCGGTGGGAATTGCGCCTGGGTCAGGCGACTCTATCGATGCTCGGCTGCGTGGCGCTCGCCGCGGGCCTGATCGATCACACGAACTTCGTCACGGCCGTGGTCAGCGGCACCCTGTCAGCGTGGACGTACTTCGCGCTGCGCCTGTATGCGGGCGGTTACGGCACCGTGAACCTTGCGCAAGGCTCAGGTTGATCAGCCCTCAGTGGGCGCTGGTCGCGGCCAGCTCCAGCAGCCGCAGCTCGTAGGAAATCAGCCAGACATAGATGGCGAGCACGGCGTAGATCACCAGCTCGCCCGGAACTTTGCGGAACAACCGCATGCGGCTGCATGCGACCAGCACGCACAGTCCGCCGCCGGTGAGCGCGAGCTTGCTCAGCGCGAAAGCCATCAGGTTCTGCGGCAGAAACCACGCCATCACCGGGTTGAGCTCGACGGCGCCATGCTTCATCAGCATCACGGTGAGCACGGCGTCGAGCACGCACAGGCAGAGGATTGCGAACGCAGGAATCAGTAGCCGCGGTGAGTGCCAGTCGACGACGGCAAGATGATCGGTGGCGCGGCGTCCGGCGCGCCGGCGCGGATAACGCGCTCCATGCCAATACGCAGCGAGGGTCATTGTTCGGCGTTCGTTACCGCTGCGACGATCCAGCTCCGTTGCACTCAACTCTATTCCTCCTGTGTTCATCCTGAGTCTGACTGCAACGCAGCGGACTGAGGGCCCAAGTTACCTTAATCAAAGGTCAGGAAGTGTGGGCCGCCGGGTAGATCAGCGGCACGGCCGCCTGCTCGGTCAGTACCCGGAACGTCAGCGTTTCCTGCAGGTAGAGCAAAACCGATGTCCCGGTGTGATCCAGGTACCCGACGGAAAAGTCCTGACCGACCGTCAACTCGAAATCGCCGCCGCGCAGGCTCATCACGACCGCGCCGTCCGCCGCGGGCGCCCACACGATCGGGCCGTCGAGCAGCTCGCGCACATGATTGATGACCGGGTAGCCGCGCAACGTGCTGCGCGTGAGCCCGGTGTAGCAGCGGGGACCGAGCGCGATGCCGTACGGGCCGCTGACACCTTCGCTGCGCAACCGGTGCGTCGCTTCCGCGACCACGTCCGGATACGCGCCGTAGTCGGAGGGGATGGACAGGCTCTGGCCCGACGATGCTTCGAAAATGCCCTCAATGCCCGCAGGGGCGTAGCCGCGGAAGATGGCGCGGTCCTCGGCGATCGCCGCCGCTCGCGCGGCGTTCCGCACCGGATCGAGGTCGGCGTCGCGCGCGCCGCGGCCGATCGCGTCCAATTCCTCGCGCGCGACCTCGAAGGGTACGCGCAGCTCCATCAACGGAAGCGAAGAGCGCAACCGCGAGACTGCTCCTTCCTGCAAGGCCGGCGACAGTTTCTCCGTGCGCCCGGTCGGAATGCACGTGGCCTCCCAGCCTAAGGGTCCGTTGAAGTCCACCAGCCGGCGAGCCGCCAGCAACGTCTTGAGCGTACGGGTCGCCTCGGCGTCGATCTCGCGCCAGGCCTCGGCCGAAATCGGTGCGTGCTCCCGAAGCAGATCGTTCATGCGCGCAGGCTCCCGATTCCCAGGCTGCCGTCGCCCGACGACTCGCCGCCGCCCTTGCCCTCGGCCTCTTCCTCGATCTCCAGGATCGATCCTTCCGTGAACAGGTAGGTGCGCAGGTGCTCGTTCAGCTTCGGATCCCGCCGCCGCAGCCACTCCAGCATCATCGCCGCGTGCTCCTTCTCCTCGTCGCGGTTGTGCGCGAGCAGCCCCTTGAGCTGCTCATCGGTGGCCGCGTCGACGCGCTGGTCGTACCAGTCGATCGCCTCCAGCTCCTCCATGATCGAGACGATCGCGCGGTGGCGATCGATGGTCCCGGGCTTCAGGGATTGCTCGTTCTCGTGCAGGGAACCGCTGCTGCCGGCCATTGAATTCAACCTCTTAGCGCTCGTTATCCGTCAAGTCAGTACGCATGAGCGCAGCCGGGGTTCCGTTCAGCGAGCGGTGCGCTTCTTTGCACTTTCTGCGCTTGCGCTAGGAGCAAGGCTTCTCTATTAGTGGTGCGACGCCATCCCTATGTTCGAGCTCCTGTTTACTCATCCGTTGTGGGCCTATCGAACCGGCCAGTTCGCTTTCGCGAGCGCCTGGCCGTCGTGGCTGCTCATTGCCTCGATCCTGCTGGCTTTCGTCCTCATCGTCGCGACGCTGTGGCGAAGGCGGCAGCTCGGATGGCGTTTGCTGGTGCCGGTCGGAATCCTGCAGGGGCTGCTGGCGGCCGTGATCCTGGCGTTGCTGTGGCGGCCGGTGCTGAACGTCGAGCGCGTCCGGGATCGCGAGAACGTGCTGGCGGTGGCGATCGACGCATCCTCCAGCATGGCGTACGCGGACAAGGAGGCGAGCCAATCGCGGCTCCAGGAAGTCGCGGCCGCGCTGCAGAAAGGCACCCTCGCGAAGCTCGAGGACACGTTCGAGGTGCGCCTGTTCAGCTTCGCGCAGACCACTACGCCGCTCGAGTCGCTGGACGCAATTCCCGCGCCGGGCCCGCAGACGCGCATTGGCGATTCGCTCGTCCAGGTGTTGCAGAGCGCCGGCAGCGTGCCGCTCGCCGGCGTCGTCTTGTTCAGCGACGGGGCCGAGAACGGCGGCTCGCTCAGCGAAGAGCGCCTGACCGAGCTGGCGTCCTACGGCGTGCCGATTCACACGGTCGGTGTCGGGCCGGAGCAGATCGAAGGCGATCTGGAGCTGGAGCGATTGGAGCTGCCGGCCCGCGCGCCGGTCGGCTCGACGGTGAGCGCGCAAGTTGGAATTCGTCACACCGGCGCTGCTACGACGCGGCTGCGTGTTTACGATCGCGACGCGCTCATCGCCGCGCGCGACGTGCAGCTGCCGAGCGATTCGAATGCTACGAGCCTGACGATCGATCTGCCCGCCGGCGAGCCGGGCACGCACGAGCTGCGCTTCGCGCTCGATCCGCTCGAAGGCGAGCGCAACACCGTCAACAACTCACGCGCGCGTGTCGTCGATGTGCCGGCGGCCCGGCGCAGCATCCTGTACGTGGAGGGCGAGCCGCGCTGGGAATACAAGTTCCTGCGGCGCGCTGCCGAGCGCGACCGCGCGCTACGTGTCGCAAGCGTCGTGCGCACGACGCCGAACAAGTACTACCGCCAGGGTATCGATTCCTCCGGCGAGCTCGCCGACGGCTTTCCGACCAATCCGGCAGAGCTGTACGCCTACGACGCCATCGTGATCGGCAGCTACGAGGCTGCGAGCCTGCGGCCCGAGCAGCATCGGTTGCTCAAAGAGTTCGTCGATCATCGCGGCGGCTCGGTGCTGATGCTCGCGGGCCGTCACGGGCTCGCGGCGGGCGGGTGGCAGAACGCGGCGCTAGCGCAGACGTTGCCGGCGCAACTAGGCGGACGCGTCACCGCGCTGGTGCAGCGGCCGTTGCAGGCGCAACCGACGCTCTATGGGCTGCAGTCGCCGATCCTGCGCTTCGATCCGGATGCGCGTCGCAACGCAGACCGCTGGAAGAATCTGCCGGCGCTGGCCGACTACCAGAGCGTGGGCCGGCTCAAGCCGGGCGCCATCGTGCTCCTCGAAGGCACCGCCGATCGCACGCGTCTGCCGCTTCTGCTGTGGCAACACTACGGGCGCGGTGCCACGTTTATGCTCACAACGGCGAGCACGTTGCGCTGGCAGATGCGGCTGCCGCCGCAGGACGAGAGCCACGAGATTTTCTGGCGTCAGCTGCTGCACGCGATTTCCGCGACGGCGCCGCCGCGTGCCTCGATCGAGCCTGAAAGGCTGGCCTACGACGACGAGCGCAACGTGCGGCTGGTGGCGGAAGTGCGCAACGAGCGGTTTGAACCGATCAACGACGCCAGCGTCGAACTTCGGGTAGCCCCGCAGACCGAGCCGGCGTTCCAACAGCCCATGCAGCCTTCTGGTCAAGGTGACGGTCGATATGTCGCCAACGTCGATGCCGCGGCGGCCGGGCTGTACCGCATCGAAATGACTGCGCGCCAGGGCGGACGCGAAGTCGGCAGCGCGATTACGCACGTGTTGCGCAATGACGGCGTCGCCGAGCATTTCGCGACGTATCAGCATCGCGCCGCGCTGGAGCGACTGGCTGCGATGACCGGCGGCCGCTACTGGCCGCTCACCGACCTGGATGGCCTCGCCGCCGCGATTCCGTATTCGAAAGCCGGCGTGATCGAGCGCCAGACGCTCGATCTGTGGAACCTGCCCATCGTGTTTCTGCTGCTGCTCGCGCTCAAGCTCGGTGAGTGGCTGTTGAGACTGAGGTGGGGCCGCTTGTGAAGACAGTAATGGGGACATTCCTCATTTCCCTGCTGCCGACGCTTGCGTCGGCGGCGCCGTTCACCTTCATCGTCGCCGGTCTCGGCGGCGAACCTGAGTACGAGCAGCGCTTTCGCGAGCAGGCCACCGCGATAGCCGAAGCGGCGGAGAAGGCCGCGGGTGCGCCCGGGCACGTTGTCGTGCTGACTGGCGATGAGGCGCGTCGCGATGCGGTGCGCCGCGAGTTCGAGGCGTTCGCCGGCAAGGTCAAAGCGACGGACAGCGCGACGGTGGTGCTGATCGGGCACGGCACGTACGACGGCGAGGACTATCGCTTCAATTTGCCCGGCACGGACATCACCGGCTCAGAGCTTTCACAGCTGTTCGACAAGCTCGCAGCGAAACAGCAGCTGATCGTGAACGCGACCAGCGCGAGCGGCGCGACGATCGATCTCTGGAAGCGTCCCGAGCGTGTCGTCATCACTGCGACCAAGAGCGGCGGCGAGCGCACCGCGACGCGCTTCGCGCAATTCTGGGCGCAGGCTGTCAACGGCGAGGCCGCCGACGTCAACAAGGACCAGGTCGTGACTGCCGCGGAAGCTTTCGACTACGCGAATCGCCAGGTCGCCGCGTCTTACAAATCGGACGTCTCGCTGGCAACCGAGCATGCGCGCATGGCTGCCGATGAGAACACGACGTTTCTGGTCGCGCGCCTCGGCGGCAGCGCGAGCGTCAGCTCGGACCCTGAGGTCGCAGCGATGCTCGTGCAACGCGGACAGATCGAGCACGACCTCGACGGCGTCAAGGAGCGCAAGGCGTCCCTCAACCAGGACCAGTACTACGACGAGCTCGAAGGCGTGCTGGTGAAGCTCGCGCTGCTGCAGAAGCAGATCGACGCGAAGCAGGGGGCGCGATGAGGCGATTCGCGCTGCGCATTGGGGTGGCGGCGCTGCTGGCGCTCGCGATGGGTTCTGCCGTCGCACAACCCATCGACTACGATCCGCGCCGCGCGAGCGAGCTGCGCGCCTGCGACGATCATCAGAATCACGGCCGCACCGAGCAGGCCCGCACCTGTTATTCGCAGCTGGTCAATTCGGCGAACGCAGTCACGCAAGCGGAAGCATTCTGGGCGCTCGGCGATTTGAAGCGCGCGAATGAAAGCTTTCGCGACATCGTCAAAGCCAATCAGCGCGCAGTGCAGCCGCGCGTCCGCTGGGCGCGATTGTTCCTGCAGACGCATCAATACAACGATGCTGCCGAGACGTTCCGCGATGCGCTGAAGATCTTCCCGGACGATGTGTACGCGAAGATCGGCCTGGCGCGCGTGCTGGCCGAGCGCTTCGAGGGCGAAGCCGGGCCGATGCTCGAGGAAGTGCTGAAGGAGAACGACGAGCTGATCGAGGTGCATCTGCTCCTCGCGCAGCTCGCGCTCGAAGCCGGTCAGATCGAGCCGGCGGCAAAGGCGCTCGACCGTGCGGGCGACCTGGCGCGCCGGCAGGAGTTGCCGCCGCTGGAAGTGTTTGCCATGCGCGCTGCGCTGGAAAGCTCGCGCGATCGCGATCCGTCGCAGTGGATCAAGCGCGCGCTCGAATACAACCCGCGCTATGGCGCCGTGTACGAGCAGCTGGCGCACTTCGAAATCATGCGCCGCCGCTATCGCGAAGCGACGGCGCTGCTGCGACGCGCGGTCGAAGTTCAGCCCGATCTGTGGTCGGCGCACGCTGAGCTCGGCTCGAATCTGCTGCGCCTTGGCGAGATCGAGGAAGCGCGGCAGCAACTCACAGCCGCCTATTCGGGCGATCCGTACAGCCCGACCACCGTCAACTCGCTGCGTCTGCTGGATCGCATCGATGAGTTCGACGTGTCGTCCACGCCGGTTGCAGTTGCCGGCGACACCTATGTCGTGCGCTTGCGCCTGCATCGCAGCGAGTCGTCGGTGCTGGAGCCGTATGCGATCGATCTCGTGCAGCGGGGCATCGCGACGTTCTCGCAGCGATACGGCTTCAAGCTGCAGGAGCCGGTGACGGTCGAGCTCTATCCCGATCACGACGACTTCGCAGTGCGTGTCGCGGCGTTGCCGGGCATCGGCCTGCTCGGCGTGACGTTCGGTTATCTCGTCGCTATGGACAGCCCGTCGGGGCGTGCGAGCGGCGACTTCCACTGGGGCAGCACGCTGTGGCACGAGCTCGCGCACGTCTTCACGCTGGAAGCGACCGATCATCGCGTACCGCGCTGGCTGAGCGAGGGCATTTCCGTATTCGAGGAGTGGCGCACCGGTCCGACGCCGGGTGTGGTGGTGCCGCCCGATGTGCTTACAGCAGTGAACGACGACAAGTTCCTGCCGGTCAGCGATCTGGACACGGGTTTCATCCGGCCGAGCTATCCGAACCAGGTGCAGGTCTCGTACGTGCAGGCCGGGCTGATCTGTCTGTTCATCGAACAGCGCTGGGGCTTCGAGCGGCTGTCACTGCTGCTGCATCAGTTCGATCGCAACATCACGACCGCGGCAGCGGTCGAGTCCGCGTTCAAGATGAAGCCGGCGGATTTCGACAAGGAGTTCGATGCCTTCGTGCGCTCGCGCTACGGCGCGCTGCTCGCGGGGATGAACGAGTGGCAGACGCAGTATTCTGCGGCGCGCAAGGCGATTCAGAACGAACAATGGAATGACGCGATTGCGCCGGCGCAGCGCGCCGTCGAGCTGTACCCGGAGCACACCGGCCCAGGCAGCCCGTATCTGCTGCTGGCTCGCGCACTCGACAAGAGCGGCAAGCGCCCCGAAGCGATCGCTGCGCTCGAAGCGTATCGCAAGGCCGGCGGCTGGGATCCGACAGCGTTCCGCGAGCTGGCGCGCTGGCTCGATGAAGCCGGGCGAGCCAACGACGCTACGACCGTGATCCAGGCGCTGAACTACGCTGATCCGCTGAATCCCGATCAGCACGCGCAGCTCGGCGAACGCCTGCTGACAGCAAATCGCGCCGAAGATTCGTTGCGCGAATTCCGCGTGCTGCTCGCGCTGCGCGAGCACGACCCGGCGCAAGCTTATTTGGGCGCTGCCCGCGCGCTGTATGCGCTGGGCGACCGCGCAGCCAGTCGGCGCAACGTGCTCGATGCGCTCGCTGCCGCCCCGCATTACAAACCCGCGCAGGAATTCCTGCTGCAGATCGTCGAGGAGCGAACCAGAAATGAATGACGCCGCAGGCCGACAGCTCAGCGAGACGGAAGTGGAGCAGCAGGTGGAGACGTTCCACGCGCGGCTGGGCGCCATTCGCACCGAAGTCCGCAAGATCATCGTCGGCCAGGACGACGTGGTCGATCATCTGCTGTTGACGCTGCTGGTCGGCGGTCACTGCCTGATCACCGGCATGCCCGGCACCGCGAAGACGCTGCTGGTGCGCACGCTCGCGTCCGCGCTCGGACTGAAGTTCAAACGCATCCAGTTCACGCCGGACCTGATGCCGACCGACGTCACGGGCACGGATATCATCGAAGAGGACATCACGACCGGTCATCGCCGCTGGACGTTCGTGCCCGGGCCGATCTTCACCAACGTGCTGCTCGCCGACGAAGTCAATCGCACGCCGCCGAAGACGCAGGCCGCATTGCTCGAAGCGATGCAGGAGCACTCGGTGACTGTGCGTGGCACGACGCATCAGCTGAGTCCGCCGTTCTTCGTGCTGGCGACGCAGAACCCGATCGAGCTGGAAGGGACTTACCCGTTGCCGGAAGCGCAGCTCGACCGCTTTCTGTTCAACGTGCTGCTCGACTACCTGACGCCCGCGGACGAAATGGAAGTCGTGGATCGCAACACCTCGCGCATGGATCTGCCGGAGATCACTGCGTGCACCACGGCCGAGGAAATCATGCAGTTCCAGTGGCTGGTGCGGCAGGTGCCGCTGTCGGCGGAGGTTCGCGAGGACGCGGTGATGCTGATTCGCGCAACGCGGCCCAACGAATCGGGTGCGCCGGAAGGCGTGCGCCGCTACGTGCGTTACGGCGCCAGCGTGCGCGCCACGCAATTCCTCTGTCTCGCCGCGAAGGCACGCGCGCTGATGGCCGGCCGGTATCACGTCACGGGCGAGGATCTGCGCGTGCTCGCGTTGCCGGTGCTGCGTCATCGCGTGCTCACGAACTACCAGGCCGAGTCGGACAGCAAGTCCGTCGACGACGTGCTGCGCGAGGTCATCAATCGATGAGCTCTACAGCTCTCAATCGCCTGTTGTCGCCGACCACGCTCGCGGGGCTTGCGAACCTCGAGCTCGTGGCGCGCACGGCGGTCGAGGGTTTCCTCACCGGACTGCATCGCTCGCCGCACTACGGCTTCAGCCAGGAGTTCAAGGAATATCGCGCGTACGTCGAAGGCGACGACCCGCGCTTCGTGGACTGGAACGTCTACGCGCGCACCGAGCGCACGTACATTCGTCGTTACGAAGGCGAGACCAACACGCGGCTGATGATCCTGCTCGACGCGAGCGCGTCGATGGACTACAGCTCCGGCGGCGTCAGCAAGTTGCAGTACGGCAAGTTTCTCGCCGCCGCACTCGCGTATCTCGCCGCGCGTCAGCACGATCCGGTCGGACTGATCGTGTTCGACGAGCAGATCCGTCAGTTCCGTCCAGCCACGAGCCGCGCCGGCAGCTTGCAGAGCATGATCCACACCATCGATGCCGTGACCGCTGGCCGCGGGACGAACCTCGAAGAATGCTTCCGCAGCTTCGGTGAGCATCTGAAGCGTCGCGGCCTCGTCGCGGTGATCTCCGATCTCTACTGCGATCCGGCAGCGATGAGCAAAGCGGTGCAGCCGCTCGCGTATCACGGTCACGACATCATGCTGTTCCAGCTGCTCGACCCGCGCGAGCTGAAGCCGGACTGGAGCGAGTCGGTGCTGCTCGAGGACGTCGAGACACACCGCACGCTCAACGTCGCCCCCGAGTATCTCGCGGGCGAATATCGCGATCGCCTCAATAATCATCTCGCGTCGTTGCGCAAGGCGGCGGCCGACGTCGGCGCCCATCAATTGCTGATCTCCACCGACGAACCGCTCGATCGCGCCTTGCGGCGCTATCTGCTGTTCCGCGAGGGCAGGAGCTGACGAATGTTCCTCGCGCCCTTGTTCCTGCTCGGCTTGCTGGCGGTCGGTGTCCCGATCTGGCTGCACCGGGTGGCGCGCGCGAATCCGACGCAACATCCGTTCGCGTCGTTGATGTTCGTCGAGGCGAGCGAGACGCAGCGGACTGCGAAACGCACGTTGCGATACTGGTTGCTGCTGTCGCTGCGCATTCTGTTGCTGATTGCACTCGCGCTGGCCTTTGCGGGCCCGCTGCTGAGCCAGCGCGTCGTACCGGTCGCCAACGCGAACGCGCGTCTGCACGCCATCGTGATCGATAGATCATTGTCGATGCAGCACGGCGAGCGCTGGCAGCGTGCGCTCGACGAAGCCGACAAGGTTCTCGGCGGGCTGCACTCGTCGGATCGCGTGATGCTCGCGACCGCCGAAGGCCGCCGCGTCTCGGTCATCGAGAATTCCGTTCCGGCCTCGCAGGCCGGTGCGATCCGCGGCGTGCTGCGCGGCCTGAAACCTGGAATCGAGCGGCTGGACTACGGCCTCGCGATGAGCACTGCGGACAACTGGCTGGGCTCGCCCCGGCCGCCGGTCGTGTTGCACCTGATTTCGGATTTGCAGCAGAGCGCTGCGCCGCTGCGGTTTGCCGATCTCGAGCCGCCGCCGCAGACGCAGCTCATGCTCCACGACGTCGGCAATGCTGCCGCTGAAAACGTGTTCATCCAGGGGGCATCGCTGAAGACCGTCGATACACGCTCGCTGGAAGTCACCGTGCGCGGCGCGTCTGCGAAGCCGCAGCAACGCCAGGTGATCCTCGCAATCGACGGCAAGGAATACGCACGCCGCGGCGTCGAGCTGCCCGGCAGCGCTGCGCCGGTTGCAACGCTTCCGGTCGAAGGCGAGGGGGGTCAGCTCGGTCCCGACTTGCCGCAGACCGTCGCCAGTCCGTCGGCCAAGGTGATGTTCTCCGATCTCAAGCTTTCGGCAGGGTCGCACCGGATCGAAGTCTCGCTGGAGCCCGCGGACGCCTTGCCGCAGGACGATCGCTTCTACGCGGTGCTGGAGCACGCAGACCCGAAGGCGTTGCTCGTGGCGACCGATTCGCGTGCCGATGATGTCTCGTATTTCGCCGCCGCAATCGGCTCGCTCGCCGCGCCGACGCTCAATATGGAACAGCGTCCGCCCGCTGCGATCGGCAGCGGCGCGCTGACGAGCTACTCGTTGCTGGTCATAGCCGACACCGGCGCGCTCTCCGATGTTCAGGCACGGCGGATCAAGGAATACGTCGGGGCCGGCGGCTCGGTGCTCGCGACGCTTGGGGCGGGATCTTCCGTCGAAGCGGGTGCGCTGCTCGAGGGCTGGAGCATCGGCGAGGTGGAGCAGCGCGGCGCCACGATCGGCGATATCGCGACTACGCACCCGGTGCTCCGCGACGCGGGAGACTGGCACTCCGTGCGGTTCTTCCGATATCGCAGGGTCGAGGTCGGCGACAACGACAAGGTGCTGATCGCGTACGAAGACGGCACGCCGCTGCTGATCGAGCGCACGATCGGAGCAGGTCGCATGCTCGTCCTGACGGCGCCGGTCGAGCGTGAGTGGAACGATCTCGCGATTCACCCGCTGTTCGTGCACTTCATCGCCGAAGCTGCGCGCTACCTGGTGAGGGGTGACGCCTCCGCTGTCAGCACGACCGTCGGCTCGGTCGTTTTGACCGGATTGACCGCGGCCGGCGGCGGGCAGATATTCGATCCGCGGGGCGAGCGCGTGCTCGGCCTGGCGCAGACGACGGCCGCGGATCGCCTGATTCCCGACGAAACCGGGTTTTACGAAATCCGCGGCAACGACGGCGTCCGCTGGGTGGCTGTCAACGTCGATGCGCGCGAGTCGGATCTGACGCCGCTGGCTGCGACTTACGTGCAACGCTGGCAGGCGATGCAGATGCGCAAGGCTGCGCCGAGCGTCGCTGCAGCCGCGCCGACAACCGCCGATGCGAAGCCGCGTTCGCTCGGGCCCGCAGTGCTTTGGCTCGCCGCAGCGTTGCTGCTGGCCGAGCTGTTGCTGGCGAATCGCTACCTCGCGATTCGCCGGGAGACGCCGAAATGAGCGCTCGAGAGCGACTCGAAAGTTACCTGCACTCGCTGCGGGCCCGCCTGCGCACCCACATCTATGCGCGCGCCGCCGCGGTCGCGATCGGCGGTGTGCTCGCAATCACCGCGTTCACCGTCTGGACCTTGCAGCAGCGGGAGTTCTCGCCCGCGATCACGATCACCGGTCGCATCGCGATCATCGCGCTGATCGTCGCTGTCGTGGTCGCTCTGCTCTGGCGTCCGCTGCGTCGACTCGGGCGTGACGAGGGCGCGCATATTTTCGAAGAGCGGCTTCCGGACGAGGATGGCCGCATCAGGACGTATCTCGATGGCAAGCGCCGCGAGTCGCAGGGACAAGCGACGCCGCTGCTGAGTTTGCTTGCGGCAGATGCCGCCGCGATTGCCGAGCGCACGCCGACAGATGAGATCATGTCCTCACGTCGCATCGCAGTCGGCGCGCTGATCGCCGGGAGCGCACTGGTCGCACTCGTGGCGTTGCTGGTCGCTGGTCCTGCGTACTGGGGGTTCGGCAGCCGTCACCTGCTGCTCGGCATGGAGTTGCCGCGCAATGCCGTGCCGATCCGCAAGATCACCGTGACGCCGGGCAATGCGACCGTCCGACGCAACAGCGATCTCGCGATTCGCGCGGCGGTCGAAGGCTTTCATCCCAAGGACGTGCAGGTCTTCGTGCGCTTTGCGGATCGACAGGACTGGGAGCGCGCGCCGATGCAGCCTGCCGATGGGCAGGAATCGCACTTCGAGTTCCGGCTCTACGCAGTACGTGCGCCGCTTCAGTACTACGTCGACGCGGAAGGCACGCGCAGTGTCGCGCACAACGTGACTGTCGTCGATCTGCCGCGCATCGAGCGCGTGCAGCTTACGTATCAGTATCCGGACTGGACGGGCCTCGATCCGAAAATCGACGACAGCTCGCGCGACATTCGCGCGGTCGAAGGCACGAATGTGAAAGTCGAAGTCGTCGCCGACGGGCCGCTCGATGCGCCGGCGCTGATCGTCGACGGCCAGACCGGCGAGCTCGCGCAGCAGGGTCGCACGAGCAGCGGCGCGATCGTGGTGAAGAAGCCGGGGCGCTACCAGATCGGCGCCCGCGTCGCGAATGAGTTCGTCGCGCTCAGCGACGAGTACACGATCGACGTCGTGCCCGACGAGAAGCCGACGATCGAGATCCGCAAGCCCGGCCGCGACTGGCGGGCGACCAGCATCGAAGAAGTGCCGGTGCGCATCCACGCCGAAGACGATTTCCGCCTGCGCGACGTGTCGTTGCGCTACTCGGTGAACGGCGGCGAATGGCAATCCATGCCCGTCGGCGGCGGCGGGACGAGCAGCGATGGCGAGAAGCTTCTCGATCTGGAACAGCTCGGCGCAGCGCAGGCGAAGAGCGCCGACAAGCGGCTGGTGCCCGGCGATCTCATCTCGTACTACGCCGTCGCGAAGGATCGCAAAGAGGCAGTGCAGACCGATCTCTTCATGGTCCAGGTGCAGCCGTTCGAGCGCCGCTTCCTGCAGGCGCAGGGCGGCAACAGCGGCGGCGGCGGCATGGCCGACGAGCAGGGCGCGATCTCCGAGCGGCAGCGCGAGATTCTGCTCGCGACCTGGAATCTGCAACGCAATGACGAGCGCGGCAAGCGAACTCAGCAGCAGCGCGAGGACAGCGCAGAGATGCTGGCGGAACTGCAGGCGACTCTCGCGCAGCAGGCGCGCACGCTGGCGCAACGTACGCGTGCTCGCGCATCGCTCGATGAAGACGAGCGCATCCGCACTTTCGTCGAGAGCCTCGAGGCTGCGGCGACGGTGATGGATCCGGCGGTCACGCATCTCAACACTTTCAAGTTGGCCGAAGCAGTGCCGTTCGAGCAGCAGGCGCTGCAACAGCTGCTGCGCGCCGAATCTGCATTCCGTGAAGTGCAGGTTTCGATGCAGCAAAGCAATGCGGGCGGCGACGGCTCGCAGACCGCGCGCAACTTCACCGAGATGTTCGAGCTCGAGATGGATCTCGAGAAGAGCCAGTACGAGAGCGAGTCGCAGCTGTCGAATCGCAACATGCAGAAGGATCTCGACGAGATGATCCGCAAGCTCAAGGAGCTGGCGGAGCGCCAGGAACAGCTTGCGCAGGAGCGGCAGCAGGATCTGCGCACGCCCGAGCAGCGCTGGAAGCAGGAGCAGCTGCGTCGCGAGGCCGAGGATTTGCGCCGGCGGCTGGCAGAGCTGAACCGGCAGCAACAGCAATCAGGCGATTCGCAAGCGGCGTCGCGCGGCGGCAGTGCGAGCGGACAGGCACGCGAGCGCGAGGAGCGTCAACGCGAGCAGCTTTCGCAGGCTCTCGAATCCGTCAACAAGGCACTGCAGGACATGCAGCAATCGGCAAACGGCAACAGCAACGAGCCGCAACAGGGACAGCAGTCCAGCCCGGGTCAGCAATCCGCTCAGCAGTCCGCGCAACAGGCGGCTGAGCAGGCGAGTCGCAATCTGCGCCGCGCCTTGCAGCAGATCGATCGTCCCGAACCCTCGCATTTCGACGAGACGCTGGAGCAGTTCGCCGACCGCAGCGCGCAGATGCTCGAAGAGCAGCGTCGCATCGAGAGCGAGCTTTACGAAGCGCTGTCGCAAACACCGCCGCAAGGGCAGAACGGCCGCGGCGGCATCGATCCGAAGCGCGCGCAGGACCTGGTGCGCTCCAAGCAGCAGATGGCGGGGGACCTGGCGAACCTGGAGCGCGACATGCGCAACGCGGTGCACGAGAACCGCAAGGATCACCCGAAGACCACGCAGCGGCTCAGCGACATCATCCAGGACGTCGAGGGCTCGGACCTGATGTATCGGCTGAACAAGAGCGCGGCCGAGATTTACTACGGACGCGCGCGTGAAGCTGCGCCGCGCGAAGGCTTGACGACCGACGCACTCGACACACTGGAGCAGGATCTGCGCGAAGCCGCGACTCAGGCTGCGAACGAAGGCAAGGGCAAGCGCGAAGATGTGACTGCAGATGCACTGCTCGCCGAGGTTGCCGAGCTACGCCGCGCTTTGCAGGACGCGCAGAATCAGAACGGCCAGCCGGGCCAGCCGGGCCAGGAGGACTTGCGAGGTCAACAGGGCCAGCAAGGTCAGCAGGGCGAGCAGGACCAGCAAGATCAGCAGGGCCAGCAAGGTCAGGAGGGCCAGCAGGGCGAGCGCGGCCAGAACAGCCAGCAGGGCCGGGAAGGTCGCGAAGGTCAGGGCGGCGTCGTGCGCGAGGCGGACAACGGGCGCTCCGGTCGAGCGCCGCGCGGCGGGCTGTCTGCGTGGACGCCAAATACGCCGAGCGCTGCCTTCGGCGGATTCGAGAACGGCAATGGCTCGTTGGCGCGCCAGACGGCGCGACTCGGCGAGCGCATCCGCGACCTGGCGAACCGCATGAATCGCGGCGATCTCAGCCCGCAGGAGCTGGAGGCGCTGCGTCGCGCGGCTACGCAGTTGCGTCGCCTCGCCGGCGATCCACTCGCTGCTCAGCCGGACGTGATGCTGAAGCTCATCGATCAGATCGAGCTGCAGGCGCTCAACTCGACGGCCAAGTCGCGCGAGGCGGCCGCTGCGCGCGCCACGCTGCCGGATCCGGATTCGCCGAATTATCGCGAGGCAGTGGCCGAATACTATCGGCGCCTGGGTAATCAATGAAGACGCGTATCGCGCTCGCCGCGACTATCGTCTGCTTCTCGCTCGGCGCCATCGCCTCGTCCAACCTCATCACGGGCGACGGCGGCCGCGCCGGAACGCCGGCCGATCTGTCGCGGCTCAACTTCGCGCGCATCATCTACGACAGCGAAGGCGGCATGGGCGAGGCCTACTACGCTTACGACAGTCGC
Organism: Steroidobacteraceae bacterium; assembly: GCA_044866955.1. Classification (GTDB taxonomy): domain Bacteria; phylum Pseudomonadota; class Gammaproteobacteria; order Steroidobacterales; family Steroidobacteraceae; genus Steroidobacter. The sequence goes on along the minus strand of JBIOUH010000037.1, from coordinate 14,424 downwards.
GTGTGGGCGCGTTGGGAAACGGATTTTCCGGAAGGCGACGACAACTTCAGCCATCGCCTCGGGCAGCTGACGCGCATCCCGGTCAATCCGATCGCCTCCAGCCGCATGCTCACTGCGCCGGACCTCGGCGATTTTCCGCTGCTCTACATGTCCGACCCGGGCTACATGATCATGTCCCAGGAAGAGCGCGCAGCGCTCGCCAACTATCTCGCCAACGGCGGGTTCGTCTGGTGCGACGATTTCTGGGGCGACGCCGAGTGGCAGCAGTTCGCGGAAGTGATGCGCAAGGTGCTGCCCGGCCGCGAGTGGCGCGTGCTCACGCCGGACCATCCGATCTTCCACACGGTGTTCGATCTGAACGATGGGATGCCGCAGATCCCGGCGCTGCCGTTCGCGAGCCCCGGCGCGAGCACTGCCGAACCGGCGAACGCGCACAAGTTTCCGGCAGGCTCGCTCGACGTGCCGGAGATGCGCGCCTGGGTGGACGACGACGGCCGCATCATGGTGCTCGCGACTCACAACACCGACGTCGGCGACGGCTGGGAGCGCGAGGCGTACGGCGAGTGGTACTTCGAGACGTTCTCGACCAAGTCCTACATGATCGGCGTCAACGTCGTCGTCTACGCGATGACGCACTAGCCTCTAGTGCACTCGCATCACCCGGTTCTCGCGGAACGGGTTCTTGAACATCCTGCCGTCCGCAGCCGCCATCGACACCATTCCCGGCTTCAGCTGCGCGCCGGGTCCGAACCCTGACGCTGCCGGACACGTTGCGTTGCCGCTCGCGCGGAACGCGAGCGCGGCCGCGAGCCGACCTTCCGTCGGGTCGCCAAGCGGCTTGGTGAGGTCGTCGGCAACCGAGCAGCCCGCGAGCTTGATGCTGCTGGGGCCGCTCTGATTGCTCGCCGCGAAGCCGTCCGGGTAATTACCCTCGCTCATCGCGTTTACGCCCTCGAACTGAATCGAGAAATAGGTCGTGCCGCAGTTGTCCTGGGGATAGAACCCGTACGGCTTGCCGCAGGTCGTCGAGCCGATCAGGAACACCTGCACATTCACGCCGCGCAGGCTGTTGATGATCGATTCGCTCGCGGAGCACGTGTTCGGGCCCGTGAGGACATAGACGCGATTCAGGTCGAGGTGGGGCAGCGGCGTGCCGGCGACCGGATCGCCGAGCTGGCCGACGTCCAGAGCCGTGGTGTGAAACGACGTGCCCGGCGACAGCAGCTCGCCGCTGATCGGGTCGCGCGTCGGGTTCTTGTTGTTGAACACCAGCCGCTCGAAGATTTGTCCCGTCGTCGGCGTGGGCCCGGCGATCATGAACGCGAGCTCGTTCGCGATGTCGAGAAAGCCGCCGCCGTTGTAACGGATGTCGAGGATCAGATCCTGGATGCCGTCCGCCTTGAGTGCGGTCACCGCATCGATCAGCTGAGCCTCCGCAGTCGCGATGTGATCGTTGAACAGGATGTAGCCGACCTTGCCGTCGGCGCCCCTGTCGAGAGTGTCCGTGATGAGCACTGGTGTATGAGTGATGTTGGCGCTCGTCAGTTGGATGTTGACCGTCGCACCGCCGCCCACGGGCCGAAAGCCGAAGTCGAAGGTCTGGCCGGTGCTCGAGGGGCTGAACCCCTCGGCGATGATGTTGACGCCTGCCTGCGTATTCTCGTTGATGAAGTCAACGCCATTGATGGTCACGATCTCCATGCCCCGCTGCACGCCGGCAATTGCCGCCGGAGTGCCGGGCTCGACATAGCCGACGGCATTGTTGCGCGGCGGTCGGCCATCTCCGAACAGCATGAACTCGGCGCCGTAGCCGATCGACTGACCGGATTGCGCCAGCGCGATCCACGTATCGGTATCGATGTCGAAATGAAAACGGTCCTTCGCGTTGCCGGAGGGCGTGACCTGCTGCGTTTTCAGCTTCGTTTCGAAGTACTGAATCACGTCCGCCGTGAGATTCGGATCTTCGTCGGCGATTTCGTCGTACCAGAGGTAGAGCTCGTTGGTCCAGGAGCGGAGGAACATCTTCTCGGTGAACGCAGAGCCGGCGCGATCGCTGGTGCCGGCGCGCGGCGAGATGCATTGCCCGGCGAAGTTTGCGCGCGGCGCGAACACGCCGGGCGTGAACGTTCCGCCGCCGGGATTCGGGACGGGACCGACGGTTCGTCCGCCGCCGCCGCCGCCCCCGCACGCCGCCAATGCACAGAGCGCAACGCCCGCGAGACCGCTTCGTACAGCGATGCCCATTCGATCCACTCCTGTAGGGATTCCGTGGAACAGTTGTACTACGCGCAGCGCATCGGACGCCACAGCACCCGATTCAACAATAATTTCGACAGGCTCAGTCCGTGCCCGGGGGCGGCCGGAACCCGCCGAATTCCTGCGTAACGAGCCGCGCGAACTCGATGGTTTGCAGATCGGCATAGACATCGCCGATCGCCTGCAGCCCGATTGGCAACCCCTGCGTGCCGGTCCCCGTCGGAAACACCGTCGCCGGCAAGTAGCTGCAGGTCGCCAGTCCCGCCCAGAACAGCTGCTGAAAATACGGCGCCTCGACGCCGTCGATGTCGAGCTTGCGGCCGCGATATGGGCCGTGCTGGTGCTCGAATGCGACGCGCGCGGCGATCGGGCACACCACCACGTCCCATTCGCGGAAGAAGTCGCGCCACGCGAGTCGCAATTTCGTGCGCTCCTCGTGCAGTTGCAGCCAGTCGCGATGCGTGAGGTCGTTGGCCGCGTCCGTCGCTGCACTCAGCAACCTGCGATAGACAGATGCAGCGTGCGCGGCGGCGAAATCCGGACGCGCCTGATCCGAGACCTTCACGCCGAGCGCGGCGAGTCGATGCCCAAGCGACTGACAGCGATCGGCGATTTCCCGTTGCACCGGCGCGTTCTCGTCGGTTGGCCAGATCGCGACGCGGTACTCGCGCAGCTTGCGCTGCGGCTCAGGCAATGCGACGTGTACGGCGCGATTCAATCTCCCGGGCCCGACGAGCAGGCGCAGCGCGAGATCGAGATCTTCCGCGCTGCGTGCCAAAGGTCCCGCGACGACGAGATCGCTGCCGCCGAGAAGCGGCGGCCGAACGAGCCGATCGCTGCCTACGATGTCGAACGTCGGCTTGTGGCCGAACACGCCGCTGTAGTGCGCGGGATTGCGGATCGAGCCGCCGATGTCGCTGCCGACTTCGAGACCTGTCAGACCAGCGGCAAGCGCTGCCGCGGCACCGCCCGAAGATCCGCCCGGCGTGCGCGTGCGATCCCACGGATTGTTGGTAACGCCGTAGATGTCGTTGTATGACTGAAAATCCAGCAGCCGGAACGGCACATTGGTCTTGCCGAAGATCACCGCGCCCGCCGCCTTGACGCGCTCGACCACGAGGTCGTCGCGCTCGGCGACGTAGCTCAGCGTGCGATCGCCCCAAGTCGTGGGCAGGCCGGCCACGTCGAACGACTCCTTGATCGTCATCGGCACGCCATGCAGCGGACCGCACGGCAGCCCGCGCGCCAGAGCGTCGTCCGCCTGTCGCGCGCCCTCGCGAGCCCGTTCCCAGTCGAGCACGACGATGGCATTGAGCGCGGGATTCAGGCGCTCAACGCGCGCACGAAAATATTCGAGGCATTCCACCGCGCCGATCTCGCGATTACGTAGTTGCGCTGCGATGTGCAGTGCGCTCTGGAAGCACAGTGACGTCATCGACTCTCCCCAAGCGGCCCCTGTGGACAGTGCAATATACTTCGCGCCATGGAATCGGTCTCGGCACGTGTGGTCACTGTCAACGAAGCGCGTGGGCGCTGGCTGCCCACGTGCGCGTGGGTGGGCGGCATCGTCGCCTATCTGATCGCGATTCTGCTCGTCACCGAGCGCGCCGCGACCTGGATCAACGATATCGCCTGGACTGCGGCCTCGGCCTGCGCCGCCTGGGCCTGCCTGTGGGCTGCGCGAACCGTCGAGCCGGCGCGCCGGCGCTCGTGGTTCCTGCTCGGCCTGGGTTGCGTCAGCTGGCTGATCGGTCAGCTGCACTGGAACTACAGTCAGCTGGTGGAGGCCGTCGGCATTCCGTTCCCGAGCGTCGGTCAGATTTTCTTCAGCGCGTTCGCGCCGTTCACGATTGCTGCCGTGCTGCAGATGCCCGAGTCGCGCGAACGGGCGCAGTTCACTTTCAAGCATCTTGGCAACATCGGGCTCGTCACGTGTTGCCTGCTGATGACGATCGTGCTCGGCACGCTCGAGCCGGCGCTGCAGACTCGCATGCCCGGGTTCTACCTGGCGATTGCAATCGCTCATACGTTGCTCGTCGCCGCGACATTTCTGACAGCGCTGTACGCACTGTGGACTTATCGCTGGAGCTCGAGCTGGATGCCGATGCTGCTGCTCGTGCTCGCCACGAGCATCTACGCAGTCGTGAATCTGGTGTATGCGCAGGCGCTGCTGACCAGCAGCTATCGTGCAGCCGATCTCACCAACGCGAGCTGGCTGGTGATGTTCGGGCTGATCGCGGTCGCAGCGCGCGAGCAGGTGTGGCTGAGTCAGCACAATCAACATGAAGCGCCGCAGGGAATTCTCGCGCATGAGCGCTGGCTCGAGGCCGTCATCCCGGCTCTGCTGCTCATCATCATGGTCGTCGTGGCTGTAAGCAGCTCCAATTCGCTCACCACGCGCGTAATTCTGTCAGCTGCTACGGTGTTCATCCTGTTCGCGATCATCCTCGGCGTGCGCGAGGCGTGGATTCAGAACGAATCGCAGCTGCTGACCCGCAAGATCGTGGCGACCAACGAGCAGCTGCAGTCGGCGAACGTCGAGCTGCGGCTGAGCGAAGCCCGCTACCGCGAACTGAACACGGCGCTCGAGCAGCGCGTGAGTGAGCGCACTAACGAGCTGAAGCGCGCCTATGACGAGCTCGAAGGCTTCTCTTACGCAGTCGCGCATGACCTGAAAGCGCCGCTGCGCGCGATCAATGGTTTTGCACATTTGTTCGAGGCGGAGATGGACGGCCAGTTGAGCCCGCAGGCCCGCGAGCATCTCTCGCGCATCCGCAACGGCTCGTTGCGGATGGCAACGCTGATCGATGATCTGCTCGCGTACTCGCACATCGACCGGCGCGGCTTGCAATCCAGCGTGGTCGCATTGCCGGAGCTGATCGATTCGGTCCTGCTGCAATACGCGGACGAAGTCCAGCGCCGTCACATCGACCTGACAGTGCAGGTGGAGCCGATCAAGCTGCGGGTCGACGCGGAGGGCCTGCTGCTGGCGCTGCGCAATCTGTTCGAGAACGCGTTGAAGTACACGCGGGACCGTCCGCATCCGCACATCCAGGTGCTCGCGCTGCGCAGCGATCTGGGCGTGGTGCTCAGCATTGCCGACAACGGCATCGGCTTCGAGATGGAATACCACGACCACATCTTCAAGATCTTCCAGCGGCTGCACCGCGACGACCAGTATCCCGGGACGGGCATCGGCCTCGCGCTGGTGCGCAAGGCGGTCGAGCGCATCGGCGGACGAGTGTGGGCGCAGAGCCGGCCCGGCGAGGGCGCGACCTTCAATATTCAGTTGCCGAAGTCGGCGATGGTGTAGTGCCGCGCGACTGCGTCGGCGTGCGCCACGCGAGCGCGACGCGCTCGGAGAACTGAAAGCGATCCAGGGCCCAGACCAGAGTCAGGCAGCCGGCCAGCGCGAGCACCGCGCCGGTCGTGAACGCGGTGGCGTAGCCGAACGCATCTGCAAGTGCTCCGCCGCAGAAGTTCGCGATCATGCCGACGATCAGTACGACGCACGCCAGCAGCGTGTAGTCGGTTCCCGCATGCTCAGGATCCGATGCGTCCATCATCAGCGCGAACAACGCGACGGTCGCCATCGTGCCCAGCACACCTTCCGCAATCGTCGCGGCCCATAGCAGGCCGACGCCGCCCACTCCGAGCGCCGCGATTACGTAGAGCATGAACGATGCAACCTGCCCGACACCGCTGATGAGCAATGCATTGCGCCGGCTGGCCGTGAACGCGAGCCAGCCGCCCGCGAAAGCGCCGACGATGCTCATGGCATTGCCGACGCCGCCCTTGAGCAGCGACATGTCGCCCAGCCCGAACCCCCGGTCCGTCAGGAAGGGGACCAGCAACGTGGTCAGCATCTGATCGCCGAAGCGATAACAGAAGATCAAAGCGGCCAGCAGCAGGATGCCGCGCGTCAGCAACCGTTTCAGCCAGCCGAACGACAGCTGTGCGGTGGTCTGCCGCACCTCTCGCGCGTCCTCCTCCGGCTCCTTCATCAGCAGCACGGGGATGATGGTGAGCGCGAGCAGCGCCGCCATTCCGGCGAATGCAAAGCTCCAGTGCGTCAGCGTGAGGACCTTGAGCAGCAGCCCGCCGCCGAACATCATGCCGACGCGATAAGCGCCGACCTGGATGCCGTTGGCTATGCCGAGCTCGCGGGCATCGAGCATGCGCACGGCGAGCCCGTCCGTGGCGATGTCCTGCGTGGCCGCGATCATGTTGAACACGAACGCGGCGGCGAACAGCAGGACGTAGTTACCTTCGAGCTGCAGTTGCGTGATCGTCGCCGCAACTACGAGCCCCGACAATTGCAGCGTGAGCAACCAGCTGCGGCGCGTGCCGCGGTGATCGATGAACGGTGCCCACAGAAATTTCAGCAGCCACGGCAGCGTCAGCAACAGGCTCGCCAGCGCGATCGTCTTCAGCGATTGCCCGCTCTGCCGCAGCATCGCGGGCACCACGATCGTGAAGAACCCGAACGGCAGTCCCTGCGCGAAGTAGAGCGCAATGAGAAGAGTGATCTTGTGGGTGCGGGACATTGGATGAGGCCGCAGGCCGCAGGCTGTAGCCAGAGGCCGGAAGAAGGGTTCTTCTTCTGGCTCCAGCCTCTCTTCACTCCGTGACCTGCACCAGCAGCTTGCCGAAGTTGCTGCCCTTGAACAGTCCCATGAACGCTTGCGGCGCGTTCTCCAGCCCGCGCGTGATGTCTTCGCGGTACTTCATCTTGCCGGCCTGCAGCCACTCGCTCATATCGGCCACGAACGCCGGGAAGCGATTGTAGTAGCTCGAGATGATGAAGCCCTGCACCTTGATCTGCTTGATGAGCAGCAGGCCCATCAGCTGCGGGCTTCGATCCGGGCCCTGCGGCAGCCCGGTCGCGTTGTATTGCGCGATCAGGCCGCACAGCGGCACGCGCGCGTGCACGTTGAGCAGCGGCAGTACCGCATCCCACACTGCGCCGCCGACGTTCTCGAAGTAGACATCGATGCCTTTCGGGCACGCTTCCTTCAGCAACGCCGCCATGTTCGCATCGCGATGATCGATGCAGGCATCGAACCCCAGCTCCTTCACCGCGTAGTCGCATTTCTCCTTGCCGCCTGCGATGCCGACCGCACGCAGTCCCTTGATCTTCGCGATCTGCCCGACGACCGAGCCAACTGCGCCGGTCGCAGCGGCGACCACCAGCGTCTCACCGGCTTTCGGCTCGCCGATGTCGAGCGTGCCGACGTAGGCGGTGATGCCCGGCATGCCGAGCACGCCGAGCGCATACGAAGGCCGCGGAATGCGCGGATCGAGCTTGTTGAGGCCGTTGCCGTTCGAAACCTGGTACTCCTGCCAGCCGCTGTACGACAGCACCATGTCGCCTTCCTTGAACTGCGGATTGCGGCTCGCGACGACTCGCGACACGGTGCCGCCGACCATTACGTCGTTGAGCCCGGTCGCGGCCGCGTACGACGGGCCTTCGCTCATGCGGCCGCGCATATACGGATCGAGCGAAAGGAACACGGTCTGCATCAGGATCTCGCCGTCCTTCAGCGCCGGGATCGGTACTTCCTCGAGGCGGAAATCGGCGGGCGTCGGCTCGCCCTGCGGGCGGTTGGCGAGCACGATGCGGCGGTTCTTCTTCGGCGTCGCGCCGAGCGCATGCCCGGCCAGCAGCGTTGCGCCCACGGCCAGCGACCCGGCCGCGATGAAATCTCTTCGCGTTTGCATGGCGGTCCCCCCTGCGAATTGTGGGGGCGACTCTAACACTGACTATTGGTGTGGGTCAGGCTTCAGCCTGACGATCACTGAGCCGTCCAGCCGCCGTCCAGCGTGATGCACTGACCTGTAATGTTGCGCGCCGGCGGGCTCAGCAGGAATTCGACCGTGCCGGCCAGCTCGTCGAGGCCGATGAACTGCCGCTTCGGCATCGGCTCGAGCATGATCTCTTCGATCACCTGCTCCTGCGTCAGCTGGTGGCGCACGGCCAGCGCCTCGATCTGCGTATCGACCAGCGGCGTCTTGACGTAGCTCGGGCACACCGTGTTGATCGTGATGTCGCACTCGCGGGTTTCCAGCGCCACGCTCTTGCTGAAACCGACCAGGCCGTGCTTCGCTGCGACGTATGCGCTCTTGTACGGCGACGCGACCAGCGCATGAATCGAGCCGATGTTGACGATGCGACCGAAGCCTTTGCGTCGCATCGCCGGCAGCGCGGCCCGCGTCATCAAAGCAGCACCCGTGAGCATCACTGCAATCAGCTGCTGCCACCTCTCCGGCGGATAGTCTTCGATCGGCGCGACGTATTGCAGCCCCGCGTTGTTGATCAACACGTCCGGCGGATCGTCCGCGACGCTCGCCAGCGCGCGTTCGATCTGCGCAGGGTCGGCGACGTCGAACGCGAGCTTGCGAAGCGGCCCGCCGAGCTCCAGCGGCTGCAGGTCGCACGCGATCAAGCGATGACCGAGCGCGGCGAAGTGCCGCGTCAGCCCGAGCCCGATCCCGCTCGCGGCGCCGGTGACGAGAATGCTGTACACACTCAGTAGCGATAAGTCGCGCTGACCGAGAACGTGCGCGGCGGGCCGTAGAAGCCGATCTGGCTGAGGTGCTGCGTCGTGAGGTTGGGGCTGAAGTCGTAGCCCGCGACCCGGTATTCCTCGTCGAGCACGTTCTTGCCTTCGAGCGCGAAACGCCACGCGCCGTCCGACGTCGTGTACGCGACGCCGAGATCGAGCACATCGTAGGCATCCTGATCAGTGATGCTCGGAGTCGTGTTCGCGACCTTCGTCTTGCCGCGGTACTGATAGCCGAGGTGCGCCGCGAGGTCGCCCACGCCGAGCTCCCAGCGGTAAGTCGCACCGAGGAACGTGGTCCAGTCGGGCGCGTTGATCGGCTCGTTCAGCGAGCTGATGTCCGTGTGGCAGCCATCCGCCGGCGGCGTGCACCCTACGAGAAACTCCTCGAACTTCGCATCCAGGTAGCCGACATTGAGCACCATCGTCAGCGCTGGCAGCGGCTGCCAGATCGATTCGAGCTCTGCGCCCTTGTTGAGCGCCTTGCCGGCGTTGAGGACCGCTGTGACGTTAGTGGGAATGCCGTTGATGTCCCGAAACTGCTGGCTGGGGAGCTGCACGTCGTGATACGGCGTGTAGAACACCGTGAAGTTCAGCTGCAACGTGTCGGCCAGCCAGTTCGACTTCATGCCGATCTCGAAGTTGTCAGCGCTCTCCGAGTCGTAGCCCTTGGTCGTGTCCGGGTTCGCGGTCTGGTTGCCGCGCATATCGAAGCCGCCGCTCTTGAAGCCTTCGCTGTAGCTCACGTAGGTCAGCAAGTCGTCGGTGACGCGGTAGTCGAAGCCGAGCCGCGGCGAGACGTTGGAGAAGGTGCGGCTGTTGGTGTAGTCGGTCTGTGGCGAGCCCAGCATCACGAATCCCGGCGGCAGATTGTTCTGGTCGAAGAAGGTCTGGTCCGCCTCCAGCCGCCCGAGATACTGGGCGACGAAGACCGTCGCATCTTTGTCGTCCTCGTTCCAGCGCGCGCCGACGTTGAGATTCAAGCGCTCGGACAGCGTCCAGGTCGTGTCGGCGTAGATGGCGATGCTCTGGGTGTCGACGCTGCCCTTGGTCAGCGACGTGAAGCTGCTCGCGCCGAGCGAGAGGTCGAAAGCGCCGCGTGCCGTGCCGTCGAAGTAATACACACCGGCTACGCCTTTGACTTTCTCGCCCGTGTAAGTGAGCTGCGCCTCGCCGCTGGCCTGCTTGTCGCTGTATTGCGCGGGGACCTGGAAGAGGTTGGCGTTCAGCTCCTCGAAATCGATGAACTGCCGGCCGTCGCCCTCGCGATAGGCGCCGACCAGTTTCAAGTCGAGCGCATCGGTGAGGCCTTGCGTGTAGGTTGCGGACATGCCTTTGGCGATGAAGCGATCCTTGTCGACCGGCATGTCGGTACGCTGATCGTAGCGATCGTCGAGCGCTGGCTGCACCAGATTGTTCAGGCGCTGGCCGCCGGCGGCGTTCGAGTTGTCCTGGATCGTGTCCGCCAGCACGCGCAGTTTCGAGCTCTCGCCCCACACGAACGTCGCGTTGGCGCGCGCCGCGAGCACGTCCTTGTCCGAGACATCCTGGCCGACATGGTTGAAGGCGCGCGGCGTGCCGTCGTCGACGAGCTTGCCGTAGCCGTCGCGCTGCAAGTACGCGACCGCTGCGCCGAGGTAAAGGTGATCCGCCACGACCGGAGCGGAACCGCTCACTTTGAGGTCGCGCTGGTCGTAGCTGCCGCCCGTCGCCGTAATGTTGAGCGCAGGGTCGTCGGTGGCGATGTCGCGCGTCACGTACTTGATCGCGCCGGCGATCGTGTTCTTGCCGTACAGCGTGCCTTGCGGCCCGCGCAGCACTTCGATGCGCTCCACGTCGTAGACATCGAGCAGAGCGCCTTGCGGGCGGGCGATGTAGACATCATCGAGATAGATGCCGACGCCGGGCTCGAAGCCCCACAGCGGGTCGTTCTGGCCGACGCCGCGGATATACGCGTTGATCGTGCTGGTGGTCGCGCGTCCGGCGTTCACCTTGATGTTCGGCGCGTACGCAGTCATGTCCTCCAGCGTGCGGACGTTCTGCTCCAGCAGCTGATCGGAGGTCAGCGCGGTGATCGCGACCGGAACGTCCTGCAGGCTCTCCTCGCGCCGGCGGGCGGTGACGGTGACCTGCTCGATGGTGCCGGCCTGGGCGCCCGGTTCGGCAGCCACGACCGGCCCGGACACTGGTAGGCTGCACGCCGCGGCAGCGGCAAGAACGAGGCGGATAGCGGCGCGGCAAGCATGACTGGACATGGCGAGACCCCCTGCACTGCGCCGGCGAGCGTGGCCTGCGCATTTATTCATCGGTTGATGATTAATCCGAGCTTGCCTCGCGAACGCCCGTCTGTCAAATATTCATCAATCAATGAAATTAGCTGAACCGACCATGGCAGTTAAACGCCCCGTTAAACGCCGAGCGCGCCGCGGTCGGCCGCTCAAGAACGACGCCACGCCCGACATGCGCGAGCGCATCCTCGACGCCGCGGAAGATCACTTCTCGCGTCACGGCTTCTGGGGCGTGACTATTCGCGAAGTGGCGCAGGACGCGAAGGTCGACACCGCGCTGCTGCACTACTACTTCGACACCAAGCGCGGGCTGTTCGATGCGGTGTTCGCGCGCCGCGCCGAGATCATCAACCGCGAGCGCATCGAGTCGATCGACGTGTACGAACGCGAAGCCGGCAGCGCGATCACCGCCGAAGGCGTCATCAACGCTTTCCTGCAGCCGATCCTGGAGCGCGCGGCGCAGGGCGACCCGCGCTGGCACAACTACTTCGCGCTGATCGCGCAGGTCAACAACACGCCGGCGTGGGGCGGCGAGACCATGGCGCGCACCTTCGATCCCGTGATTCATCGCCTGATCCGCGCGCTGCGCAAAGCGCTGCCCGACGCGGCGGAAGAGGATCTCTACTGGAGCTATCACTTCCTGTCGGGCGCGCTCACGCTGTCGCTGTCGCAGACCGGACGTATCGATCGCCTGTCGAACGGGCTGTGCAAGTCGAGCGATTTCGAATCGATCGGCCACCGCATGGCGCCGTTCATCGCGAGCGGCTTCGAGCGGCTGTGCAATACGGACTCGCGCTCATGAGCTGGTTCGTCGAGGGGCTGACATACGTCCTGAGCACGGTCGGTGCGCTGATACCGATCGTCAATCCTTTGTCGGCTGTCGGCCTCGTGATGAGCATCACCGCCGACCTCACCGAGCAGGAGCGCAACGACCAGATCCGCCGCGCCTGCATCTACATGTTCTGCATCCTCACCGCCTTCCTGGTCGCGGGCGGCCTGATCATGAACTTCTTCGGCATTTCGATTCCGGGACTGCGCATCGCCGGCGGCATGATCGTGAGCTATCTCGGCTTCCGCATGCTGTTCCCCGAGTCGGCCGCGATCTCCGGCCAGGAGCGCGCCGAGGCGCAAGCCAAGGCCGACATTTCGTTCACGCCGCTCGCAATGCCGAGCTTGTCCGGACCGGGCTCGATCGCAGTCGTCATCGGCATGTCGACGACGGTGCAGATGAGCGAGCACATCGTGGTGGGCTACGTGCTGGTCGCGATCGGCATCGTGATCACTGCGTTGATCTCTTATGTCGTGCTGCGCGCGGCGACGCGGCTGGACAAAGTGCTCGGCGCAACCGGCATGAACGCGATGGTGCGCATCATGGGTTTTCTGCTGATCTGCATCGGCATTCAGTTCGTCATCAACGGTGTGACGGGCGTGGTCAGCCAGATCAAGTAGGCCGGGCTTCACTTCACCCCGACTACGGAAGTGGGACTGGTCCGACCTACTTCAGCGCCGGCTTGTTGACCGCGGTCACGGCACGGTCGCGGAACTCGACGCTGCCGCCGAGGAAGGCCGCGGAGCCGATTTCCATCGCATAGAGCAGCACGCGGGTGTCGCCATCCTGGCGCATCGACGTCGGCGGTCCGAGCACGCCGATGACTTCGAGCTCGCTCATTCCAGCGCGGATGCGCTCCCAGCGAGTCGCTTCGAGCCAGGCTGTCGAGCTCGCTCCAGCCGGTGCGCTGGACGAGCGCGCTGAGGGGATGCGATCGCCAGCGCGCGATTGCTGCTGCCTCAGGTCGTCGAGCTCGCGCGTGAGCGTCTGGATCTGACGCTCGAGGTTGCGGACATCCTGTTCGACTTTCATCAGCCGGTACGTGTCGTTCTCGGCCGCGACGGCGCTGAAGGACAGCAACACGACGAGCAGTGCGGGCAGCGGGTAACGCATGACGCCCTCCGGATCGGAGTCGGCGTGAAGGCCGACCTGCAGCAGCATACCTCGCTACAATCGCCCGATGCGCAATCCAAGCAACGCCGGCTACGAAATCGTCCGCGGCATCGGCCGCTGGGACCTGGTCGCGCTGATGGTCAACATCACCATCGGCTCCGGCATCCTCGGCCTGCCCTCCAAGTTGTTCGCTCTCACGAGCGTGTACAGCGTGCTCGTGCTCGTGCTGTGCGCGGCGCTGCTCGCGATCGTGGCGATCTGCTTCGCCGAAGTCGGCAGCCGCTTCACGCATACCGGCGGTCCCTATCTCTTCACGCGGACGGCGTTCGGTGCGACGCCCGGCTTCATCGTCGGCTGGCTCTACTGGGTCTCGCGAGTGCTCACTTTCGCGACGATCTGCAACCTGCTCGTCGTGTACGTCGCGCGGCTCGTGCCTGCGCTGCAAGGGCCAGGCCCGCGCATCGTGATCGTCTCGGCCGTGGTGCTCGGCATCCTGCTCGTGAATCTGCTCGGCATCCGGCAGGCGACGGTCGTCAGCAATGGTCTGACCCTGCTCAAGGTGTCGCTGCTGCTCGTGTTCGGCGTGGTTGGCATCCTGGCGGTGAACGCCTGGCCCGACGCGCCCGCGGCACTGCCGCCCGCCGGGGATTTCAGCGACGCAATGCTGCTCGGCATCTTCGCGTTCGTGGGTTTCGAGGCTGCACTGGTCAGTGCGGGCGAGACACGCAACCCGCGCCGCGACGTGCCGGTCGCGGTTGCGACGTCGCTGCTGATCGTGCTCGTCCTGTACGCAGGTGTACAGATCGTTTGCATCGGCGCGGTGCCGGAGCTGGCAACGAGCAAAGCGCCGTTCGCCGATGCAGCGGTCGTGCTCTGGGGACCTGTGGGCGAGACGGTGATCGGCGTCGGGGCAATCGTGATCATGCTCGGCTCGCTGAACAGCGGATTTCTTGCGACCTCGCGCCTGCCGTTCGCGTTCGCGGAGCAAGGCGACGTGCCTGCCGTGCTGGCGCGCGTTCATCCACGATTCCGGACGCCGCACGTGGCGATTTTCGCGAGTGCTGCGGTCGTCTGGCTGGCCACTGTGGCCAGCTCGTTCTTGACGGCGATCACCCTTGCGACCAGCACACGCATGGTCGTCTACATCGCTGGATGCATCGCGTTGATCGCGCTGCGCCGGCGCACGGATGTGCAGCCGGCGGGATTCGTCGCGCCGCTCGGCCCCGCGATCGCCGTCATTGCGAGCGTGCTGTCGTTTGCACTGCTTGCGAGCGCCTCCGGTCGCGAGCTGATTCAGCTGGCGATCGGCCTTGTTCTGCTTCACCATCGCCTTGGTGCCGGCATCGAACTGCACCACCCCGTCGCCGTCCCCGAG
>JBIOUH010000036.1:0-73609 GCA_044866955.1 Steroidobacteraceae bacterium | reverse complement strand
GAACGGCGACTACTACGAAGTGATGCTCGCGCCTACCGGCGAGGCGTATCTCAACAAGGTCATTCAGGGACAGTCGATACGAGTTGCCACGGCCTCTCATCAGGTGCTCGGCGGCAAGGTGTGGTTCACCGTGGAACTGATTCGACACGGTCCGTTCGCATCGGTGTACGTCAATGGCAAGGCGGTATTCAGGTCCGTGCGGACAGCGCAGCTCGATACGCGCAGCAACGAGGTATGGGTGGGCGTGACGTGTCGTTTTGCCAAGGCACGCTTCGACAATCTTCGCCTGGAGGAATATCCCCTTCGGCCATGACCATCGAAGCGCGCCGCAAGAGCGTCAGCAGGCTCGACCCGATCGAGACTTCTTGACTGCCACAGTTCCCGCCGCAAGAGCACGCGACTGCGCCTGATCGCTGTCCTCAACCGCTGCGGCCCCTTTCCGGTCACTCGTCCGGATACGGCCGTAGTACAGCAAATTGTTCGCCGCGGAACCCGGCGTGAACGCGCCGGTGACCGGATCGCCCGTCACGTTCGTGATCACGTCGAACAGCGTGAATACTCCTTCCGCATCGGAAAATACGCCGCTCCGGCCGTCGATGTGGTGGATGCAGCTGCCGCTCAACTCGAGCGTGAAATCCAGGGAATCGCAGAAGCGGCACCCGCCAGGAGAACCTTTGCGCTGCGCCAGGCTGTACCGTGAGTGTCGGTTTTCATCGATATCCCCTCCTCTGAGATGGTGCAAAACCAGCAGATGCGCGCCTCGCGCAGTGGCTGGTGGTACCTGACTGGACGCATTCCGCGGGCAAAACCCGACATCCGGCGCAGCTGGACGACGATCCGGGTTTTGTTAAACGCCGCGAATCCGCTTCACACCTTCTGAGTTTGGCTCGCCGATCGCGCGCGCCCGGGCCTCGGAACTGTGTCCTACGCCCCCTCTTATGTCTGCCGGTCAATGCCAGGATTGGGCACCTCGTTCATCTGAGTCGCAGCCTTGATCTGGCTGATCGTCACCCTCTCGATCGCGCTTGCAGTCACCGTCGCATCGCTGGCGGTGATGCACAGTCGAACACGCGCTCTCAAGGCAAGGTTGGAGCAGAGCGAGTCGCAGCACGAGGAGTTTCTGGAACAGGCCAAGCACGGGCGCGCGATTCAACGCAAGATCGAGGCGCAGCTGCTCGACAATCAACAGCGACTGGATCGACTCGCTCACCACGATCAGCTCACGGGCCTGCCCAATCGACTCTTTCTCGCCGCGCACCTTCCCATGGCGATGGACGAGGCGCGCAAGACGCGAACGCCGCTGGCGGTGCTGTTCCTCGATCTCGATCGCTTCAAACACATCAACGATACGCACGGCCACGAAGTCGGCGACAAGCTCCTGCAGGAAGTCGCGCAGCGTATTCAGGCGTCGGTGCGCGCCGAGGACATCGTCGTGCGCATGGGCGGCGATGAGTTCGTAGTGATCCTGAGCGGCATCAAGACGATCGAACAGGCAAACGACACCGCGGCCCGTATCCTTTCGAGTCTCAAGGTGCCGCTCGTCGTTGCCGACAAGCCCCTTGTCACTTCGGTCAGCATCGGTCTCAGCATGTACCCGCGGGACGGCGATGACGTCGGCGCGCTGCTGCGTCACTCCGACACCGCCATGTATCAAGCCAAGGACCGCGGCCGCAACAACTTCCAGATTTTCAGCCCGATCATGGATCGCAAGCTGCACGAGCGGGTGAACCTGGAAGCGCGCCTGCGCGCGGCGCTCGAGCTCGGACAGTTCGACGTGCACTACCAACCGATTCTCGACATCGAAACGCAACTGGTCGTTGCACTCGAAGCGCTCGTTCGCTGGAAAGACCCGGAGGAAGGATTCATTGCGCCGGGAAGGTTCCTGCCCGTGGCCGAGGAATCCGGGCTGATCGATCCGATAGGCCAGTTCGTGTGGCGGCATGTCGGAGCGGACATGGCGCGCTGGCGCGAGCAGAAGCTCACGTTGCTACCGGTTGCGGTCAACCTTTCGGCGGGTCAATTGATGCGCAGCGATCTGCGCGCGCTCATCGTCGAGGTCGCGCAGACGTACGAGATCTCCCCGTCCATGCTGCAGATCGAGCTGACCGAAGGAGCGATGTTGCAGAAGGTCGATCATCACACGGGCAGATCGAGCGAAGCGGTCATCAACGATGTGCGCAGCCTCGGGGTGCGGATCTCGATCGACGACTTCGGGGTGGGCTACTCGAGCCTCGGTTATCTGAAGCAACTGCGTGTGGACAACCTGAAGATCGATCGCAGCTTCATCCGTGACCTGGTGAGCGACTCGAACGATCACGCCATCGTTGCGGCGATCTTTGCGATGGCCAAGCATTTGCGCATCGGCATCATCGTCGAGGGCGTCGAAGCCTGGCCGCAGCTCGAGATGCTACGCAAGCTGGGTTGCCGCTACGCTCAAGGATTCCTGCTGGCGATGCCGACAGCGGGTGAGAATTGCGCTCAGTTCCTCTCCGGCAAACCTTTGCGCCTGCACGATGTCGGAGTCGATGTACTCGCGGCGATCGCCAGCTGACTCACTTCAGGCGATCCACAGCTGCCGCCACCCTTCGTGGCCCAGCCGGCGCAGCGTCTCCTGGTTCGTGGCGCCGATGCGCTCGATCTCAGGAAAATTCGCCACCGCCCGTGCGACGCTCGCCTCGCGCAGCAGATGGAGCATCGGATAGGGAGAACGGTTCGTATAGTTCTCGATGTCCTCCACGCCGGTGCCGGCGAATTGATATCGCGGATGAAAGCTCGCCACCTGCAGCTCGCCCTCGAATCCCAGCTCGGCTATCGCGGCATCGCATGCGTCGAGAAAATCGTTGTACTCGCGAAAATCAGTCAGCACCTGGGGATGGATGAGGAGCGTCGTCTCGCACTTCAGCGGATCTGCATCCTGCAACGCCTGCAGTTCGACAGACAGGTCCTCCAGGAGCCCCACGCCGGAGCGTTGCACGCTGACGCAGTAGCGCACCCGATCGTTCAGATGCGGTGCTACTGCGAACGGACAGAGCTGGAGTCCTATAACGGCTCTTTCGAGCCACTTTCGGGTCGCCGCAATGACTTGCTCGGCAGGCTCGGCCGGGGGCGACACGTGGTTCGCCAGGCCGTGCAGCGTTTTCAAGGTCGCTGCGGATCAGCAGGCTGCGGACCAGCCGGAGGCTTCCTGCGTTCAGCGATCTCGCGCTGTTTCGCCTCGTTTTTCTTCCTCTGCTGTTCTTCGCGGCGCTGCTTTTCCTGCTTGTAGTTCGGTGGTCTCGGCAATTTGATTCTTCCAGTTGGGGAGGAACAGGGCCGACTGTAACACAGCGCATCAGCACAAAAAGTCAGCGTGACCGCAGGGAAAGCGCGCCTGACAGGCGTTCCCTCCTCGTGCCGGAACTGAGCCTGCTCGTGCGCCTTATATATGAGACGTCACTTTTGCAGCGCTACGCGCGTGACGGCGAGATCAAGTTACGGTCCGCGAAGGATCGGTGACGCGAACGCACCCTCTGCAGACTCGTTACTCCTGCTGTCCACGTAGTTGACAGCGGTGACAGCCGTCCAGCAATCTACTATGCGAATAGTAGACGGATGGATCGTCAATGAGCCCGCGAAGCCGCGCCAAGTGTCTCGGGATTGTCCTGGGCATCACGTCACTGTGTGCTGTCGCGGCTGACAGTGGAGACGCAACCCAAAAGAGCGCTACCTGCGAACTGACGTCTCGCGCGCTCGTGAAAAAGGCATCCGCCCTTCGCCAGAGCAGCCACGTACCAGCGCTTTCCGCAGCTGTGGTGCTGCGCGGAAAGGTCGTTGCCAAGGGTACGGTAGGTGTGAGAGCTGAAGGTGGAAAGCCGGCACTCGACTCCGATGCCTGGCACATCGGATCGATAACGAAGCCCATCACCGCGACGCTCACTGCGAGACTCGCGGAACGCGGCCGCCTGCGATTCTCGTCAACTCTTGAAGAGCTCGGCCCAGAACTGCTTGCTTCGGGCGATCGCTCTTACGCGAGCGTCACAGTTCAGGACCTGCTGAGTCACCACAGCGGAGTCGGGACGACCCCTGAGCTTCAGGCGATCGAGACGTTTCGTGGCGATATGCGCCCATTGCCCGATCAGCGGCGCAGCTTCGCAAAGTTGCTCTTGAGCGCTGCGCCGTTGGCGGCGCCCGGCGCCAAGCTCGAGTATGCAAACGGCAACTACATCATCATGGGTGCTCTCCTGGAGCGGCTGACAGGAGACTCCTGGGAGAGCCTGGCTGAGAAAGAGGTGTTCGCCCCGCTCGGCTTGAAGTCTGCCGGGTTCGGTAGACCCGCAGGAGGAGATCCTTCGAAGGCTCCCGTGGGGCACGAGTTCACAGACGGACACTCGCGGCCAACACAACCAGGCGAACGCGCTGACACTCCCGCAGTGACGGGGCCAGCAGGCGCGATTCACATGACCATGGAGGACCTGGCGATGTTCGGCTACCGCCACGCTGCTGGGGAATTCGAAGCCGATGATTACTTGTCGCCGGGAACCTATCGGCTGCTGCACACTGATCGAGGTGAAACAGCTGCGCTGGGATGGTTCACTCAGCAGTGGCGCGGTCATCGGCTGCTGAGTCACACAGGCTCAAACGGCTACTGGTATGCGATGCTTGCCGTTCAGCCTGAAAAGCGGTTGGCCATTGCAGTCGCTTCCAATGTAGATTCCGAGGGCGCCGAGTTCGCTGTACACGAATTGGTGTCGGCGTTGGCGCATACGACAATTCTCGGGGAATGTTTCCACTAGCATTGGCTAGGTTCGGATACCGCCCGCAGAATGATGAACATAAGAAGCTCGGCGAAGTCTGGGAGGACTCAGCAGTGAACAAATCCATTATCGGCGCGAGCGCCGCGTCGGTGCTCGTGGTCGGCTATGTCGGCGCCTCGTGGGCTCTCGGTCGCGCGGTCCATTCGGGCTTCGACACCTGGGAACAGGAGGTCGCCAGGCAACCACTCGCCATAGCCAAGGTGGCAGAGCGCAAGTACACGCCTGGCGTGTTCTCCTCGGTCGAGGAAGTGACGTTCGAGCTCAATGGTGCGTTCTTCGATCAGCTCAAGAAGTCGCGCCAGCCCGAGCAGCAGCAGAGCGACGACGAAGCCTCGCCGCCGATGCGCTTCACGCTGCGCAACGACGTGAAGCACGGCCCTTTCCCCAGCTTCACCGGCGTGGGCACGGCCCGCATCGACACGAAGTTCGTCTGGAGCAAGGAAGTGCGCGCAAAGCTCGACGAGTTCCTGCCCGGGCGCGAGCCGGTCGAGATCTCCACGCTCCTCGGCTTGTTGGGCGGCGCGAGCAGCCACGTGACGAGCCCGGCATTCGACTTCAAGGACGAGAAAACGACACTGGGCTGGCAAGGCTTCGTCGGCGATTTTTCCGTCGGCCGCCACATGGGCTCGATCGGCTGCGCTGCGACCTCGCCCGGCTTTAGCGTGACCGGCGCAGACGGCGTCAGTGTAAAGGTCGAGACGTTGAAGCTGACCTGCGATGGCGAGCGCGTGTTCGATGCGCTGTACGACGGCACGGTGAACTTCGAGATCGCAGCGCTCGAAACCAGCGCAAAGGGCGTTGAGACGCCGATGCGCTTGCAAAAGCTCAGCTACTCGAGCGACGTGCGGGCCGACGGCCAGTACGTCGACATGGTCATGAAGCTCGGTATCGGTACGCTGCACTGGTTTCAGAACGAAATCTCGGACGCTACATACCACGTGTCTTTGCACCATCTGCATGGGCCGACTTACGGAGCGTGGACACGCAAGATGCAGAACGCCTGGCTGTCCAGCATCAGCGATCCGACTGCATTGCGCGGACTGGACGGTGCGTTCGCCGAACTCCTTCCGCAGCTCCTGGAGCACTCGCCACAGCTCGTCATCGACCATATCGGGTTCACAGCACCCGAGGGCGAGTTCGGGATCAAGGGAACCGCAGAACTGCCTGGATTCCACAAGGATGACCTCGCGACACCGCAGTCGCGCGCAGCGCTGATGGGCAAGATCGTCGCGAATGCCGACGTATGGATCTCGGAGGCGCTGCTCAACAAGGACTGGTCCGGGCCGACCGAGAAGGCAGAGGTCAGTAACGAAGGTCCAGGCCAGGCCGAAGCGATGCGTCGGCAAGTCGCGGCATTCGAGCAGCAAGGCTTCGTCACTCGCAAGGACGGTCAGCTGCACACTCATATCGAATTCAAAGGCGGCGCGCTCACCGCGAACGGCAAACCGCTGCGCTGATCCGCCGCTCAAAATGAACAGCGCCCCGACTGGCGGGGCGCTGTTCTCAAACCTCGAAGCGAATCGACTTAGCGAGCTGCTACGCGGCGTCGCGCCGCAACTCCCAAGCCCAGCAACGCAAACCCGAACATCGCCAGCGAGCCCGGTTCCGGCACCTTGATGTTGCCGAACGCATGATTGTCGGACTCGAACGCGTAGTTCGTGCTGGTCAGGACGATGTGATCGAACGCGTCGCCGGCGGTGAAGAAGAAGTTGACGTAGCGATTGGAGGCCCAGTCGCCCTGCCCGCCGTTCGCCAGCAGCGGGAAGATCTGGGCGCCGCCGTAGGTGCCAACCAGGGAACCGCCGTTGTAGAAGGAAATGCTGTTGTAGGTGTCCAGCGATCCCCAGTACAGGCCGAAGTAGTTGTAGCTGCCCGGAGTCGCCAGCGTCACGCTGCCGCTGCTCGAGTAGTACGGAACCGTCACGTAGTTGTCGGAGATGCCATACGGGCTTGCATACAGACCTGAAGCGCTGCCGCTCAGGATTCGCCCATTGCCCGTGCAGCTCGTGTACGCGCCACAGGAGCCGTCGTTCCAATTGACTGTCGTGACGCCACCAACCTGACTGGTGTAGACGCCCGGAGCTTCCACATTCTGAATGATGCCAGCCTGCGCGACTGATGCCGCCAGTGCCAGGCCGAATGCGATCGCGATACGTTTCATGATTTGCCTTAATCCTGAAGGGTAATGTGCTCCGCCTGGGCAAATATGTGCACGTGCAATGCCAGGTGCCGTAACTGTTTTGGTTCCAGGTAGTTACAACCTCGGGCCCGGTACCTGTACATCGATGGTGGAAACTTCCCCGACGACAGACTGCCGGCCACTTGTGAGCCAGTTCACACTGTTGCGACCTTCAATGCCGTGGCCGCTGCGCGTGGATCCCCTCCAGCGTTGAATCGACAATGAGGACGAGCTCGCCGCGCATCCCATCCGGATCGGAAAACCAGAGCGCGTGGTACGCACCAAGGTCGTCCACGGCACCATCGCTTACGCCTGCAGCGATGAGTCGCTGCCGAGTTTCCTCGAACGCTTCACGACTTGCCGCCGTGAGTGCCAGATGGTCGAGATGTCCGCGCTGAAACATCGGTGAGTCGCCGCTGGCATGCTGACTACCCTGAACTTCGACCGGATGCAGCCATGACTCCGCGCCGATGCGCAGCACTGCGTGCCTCATGCCTTGCTCGCTCTCATGGAATACGACTTCAAAGCCGAAGGCAGTGGTGTAGAAGGCGATGAACCGATCCAGATCGCCGGTCATGACGGCCACGTGGTTCAGCCCGGTGACGGCTGGCATGGGGAAGGCTCAACTGCGTTGCTGCACACAGAGCCATGCTGAGAGTGAGCGGCGAGAGTCGATAGCCACCGTCGTCGCCGGCGGCTACCGACTTTCGTGAGACGTGCCTCGACGAGCCTTTACGGATCGATTCGCAGCACCTGGCCGTCGCCGGGTGCGAACGAAATGCCCCAGTTCGACGTGTACAACGCACCGTCGGGGCCTTCCACGAGCCCGTTCGGGAGGCTGGCGAACCCGGTCAGCACCTGCTTGCGCTTGCCGGTCCTGCGATCGAACGCGACGAGGTTCGCGGTGCCAGTCGACCATTGATTGTCGTAGGGGAAGATCTCGACGCCATAGAGATCGTCGCAGTGCCACGCCAGGCCGACGATCGGGTTGCGCGTCCTGAACGGCAGCGTGTAGGCGGAAAAGTGCTTGTCGAACACAGCGAGCTCGGACTTCCCGCCGTCCTCGCCGAACGTGCCGACGAAGAATTTCTTGCCGCGCTCCGTCATCACGATCGGGTTGTGCTCACGGTTGTCGATCGTCATGTCGTACAGCTTCTCGATCACGCCGGTCCGCGGATCCACGCGCAGCAGGAAGCCGCGGTTGGTCTCGACCACGTACAGGTACTTGCCGATCGCGATCATCGAGTGGAACACGCCGCCCGGCTCCTGGTCGGTGGTCGCCGGGTCGGTGTCCTTGATGAAGTTCGGCGGGTTCGCCGCATGCCAGGCGCTGAGGTCGGCAACACTGGTGGTCGAGCCATTGCGGTTGACGCGAAGAATGGCCGCAGGGCTGTCGGGCAGCCCATGCGAGCAGCCGCCCATCTCGATCAACACGTAGAGCGTCTGACCGATGAAGGCGACATCGGTCGGGCCGTAGCTGGCACCGGAGTTGTCGGTCATGCTGGGCAGGTTGTCGGCGACTACCTCCTTCCTGCCATTGCGCGACACGCGGATCACGCGGCCGGTGTAGCCGGCGGTGTAGGGACTGAAGACATTGACGAATTTCTCGCAACCCGGCTCATCCGTCGCCTCCAGCTCGCCGCCGACGCCCGCCTCCGCCACGTATAGATTCCGGTCCGGACCGAAGGTCAGGCCCCGCGGGCTGCTCAGGCCCGTGGCGTACGTCTTCACATGGGGCCGTGAAGCCCCGTGTCGCCTGTCGTTCGATGGCCCGAAGGCCTCGGCGTGCAGGACGCCGGAGCCCAGGAGCACGAGCCCGGCGATCATGGCTACAGACTTGACTGCGGTGCGGATCATGATGGTTCCCCTTGTTTGTCTGTTGGCTTCACAACACGCCAGGAACCTCGCGCATTGGCCTCAGCACTGCATGCGGTTTGCGTAATCTTTCGGCAATCGTTCGATAACGATTGATCATTGCGTCCACCCCTGGTTTGTCTGATGGCTTTCGATGCGATATAGGTGTCCCTGGTGGACGCATTCCGCCGGTGAAACCCGACATCGGAACGAATGGCAGAGCTCACCCAGTTGCTTCAGCAGGTCCAGGCTGGCGACAGGAGCGCCCGCGAGCGCATCGCGGAAAAGCGCGGCTCCGGACAGCGGCCCCTGACGCTGTCGACACAGGTGGCGGAACAGCTTCCGGAGGGCGAGGATGAGATCCTGCGCGTGCACGACGCGCTCGAATCACTGCACCGGGTCGACCCACGCCTCGCCCAACTGGTGAAAGCCGAGTACGACCAGCTCCGGAATGAGTTCGCCGCCAAGGAGCATGAAGCATGAACCTGATCCTCTCCTGGCTCATCCTGTCCATTGCAGTGTGGGTCACGGACGCCGTCCTGCCGGGCTTTCACGTCAAGAGTCCCAAGAGTGCGTTGCTCGTTGCCGCGATCTTCGGTCTGCTCAACTTCCTGCTGGGCTGGTTGCTGTTTGCCCTGTTCACCGTCGCGACACTCGGCATCGCCTGGCTGCTCGCATTCATCACCCGCTGGATCATCAATGCGATCCTGCTCGTCATCACCGACAAGCTCACCGATCACCTGAAGATCGATAGCTTCGGCTGGGCGCTCGGCGGCGCGCTAGTGATGTCGCTGGTCGGTACCGCCGGCGAGTGGGTCGTGCGCTCGATGTTGTAGCTGCCCTGCTCTACTGATGACCGCCCGCCATCGTCTCCACGCTTTGCTTTGACGCACATCCGCATCGCTTGCCGTAATTGTCGATCACACAAGCGTGCATCGTGTGAGTGGGACACTCAGAAGCTGATGCACGCCCAGGATGCCACTCTGGCGTGATCAGGCTGCAGCCAGCCAAGGTCAGGACTGCGGCACCGCACAGCAGCCATTCGGCGGCGCGGTAATAATTTGCTTGCAACATCGTCGTACTCCGAGACAGCCCGGTATTGCGGGCTTTCGAAGCTAGTGACGACGCCGCCTGCCTGCATGAAGCTTGCCCCAAGAATGCTCAAAGATTGCGTTCAGCTCAGTCCTTCGCCGCTTTGAGCTGCTCGCGCTGTCGGCTCAGGTCGCCCTGGATCCGCTCGACCAACGCCACGAAGCGCTGGTGGTCGCGAAAACCTGCGAAGATTTCGTTCTGCAGCAGCACCAGATGCCAACGATAGTAGATGGACCGATCGCGTTCGGCCTTCTCGAGCGCATCAAGGGCCGCCTCTGTGCGCCCGCGCAGCGCGAGGGCTTCCGCGGCGTGGCGCTCTTCGACGAAGAGTCCCCGCTTTCGGCGCAGCTCCAGAACCGCTTCCAGGTGAGCCAGCATCTGGTTCGCACCCGCCTCATCGCCCGCCGCTCGCAACGCGCGGCTATAGTCGGCGAAATAGAGGGCTGCGAAC
This sequence comes from Steroidobacteraceae bacterium, assembly GCA_044866955.1. Taxonomy (GTDB): domain Bacteria; phylum Pseudomonadota; class Gammaproteobacteria; order Steroidobacterales; family Steroidobacteraceae; genus Steroidobacter. The sequence goes on along the minus strand of JBIOUH010000036.1, from coordinate 63,240 downwards.
GATGACCACGCACTCTTGACCGGAACCGGAGCGGGCGAAAAGTCCGCCGGATCGATGTCCTTGCGCGCCTTGTATCCGGCGTACTCCGGCGCCAGCGTCTCCAGGAAGTCCACGGCCCGCTGCGCCTCACCCCTCGCGAGCAGCGCATCGACCGCGAGCCGCAGCAGAATGACATCGCCCTGGTCGCCGCCCCAGATCTTCTTCGGCGCGCTGAGCGTTGCAACAGCCTGTCGCCGGGCCTCTTCGATTTGGCCGTGGACCAGATGCCGATAGGCGTCGACCGCGACCATCTCGTACTCACTCCGCGCAGCCCATCGTCCACGTTCCATCAGCGAATCGGCGGTCTGCAAATCGCCGATGTCGTAATACAGCAGCGGAAGCCAACCCGGTGTGCTCTCGCCCTGCGCTTCGCTCGGAGCTGCGTATCTGCGCGCGTGCTCGATGCTCCCAGCAAGATCGCCCAGCAGAATCCACTGCGTCATCGCTATCAATCCGTCCGCGATCGAGTTTGTCGGCGGGACGATCTCCCGGTAACGCTCGGCCATTGCGAGGGCCTCGTGTGCATTTCCGAGGTCCATGTAGTCGGACCAGACGCCGACATAGGAGTTTGGATTCAACGAGTCGATCTCGCGAATGCGAAGAGTCAGTTCGAGCGCCTCCTTCGGGTACCCCTGATCGAGCTTGAACGACGCGTACATCCCTTGAGAGATCCTGCTCGAGGGATCCTTGTGCCGAGCGGTCGCGAATCGCTGCTCCGCCAGCTTGATATCGCCGTCATACCGCGCCACCAACGCACTGAACGCGAGCAGGCCTGGATCGTCTGGGGCCAGGCGCAGCCCACGACCGACCATCTCGCGCAGCTTGGCTCGGTTCTCCGCCATGGGAACCCGCACCTCGGCAATCTCCTCGCAGTACGCGGCGCCGAGGCTGTAGTACGCCGGGATGAACCCGGGCTCGATCGCGATGGCCTGTTCGAGGTAGCGCACGCCCTTGCCAAATTCACGCATTCGCAGCTCGTGCTGACCGCGCAGGTACAGGTCATATGCTTCGACGTTCACTCCCCTGGCGGGAACGTCGATCCGCAGCTGCAGATTTGCCTTGAGTTCGGCGGCAACCGACCTGGCCAGATTCGTTTCCAGCTCCAGCACGTCGCCCACTGGGCGGTCGTACGATTCCGACCACAACCGACTGCCGTTCGAAGCGTCTATGAGGCGGACGGACACCCGGATCCTGTCCCCTTCCCGTCGCACGCTGCCTTCGAGGACGTGCGTTACGCCAAGCGTTTTGGAAATACGCGCGACATCAGCATCAGTGCCGCGGAAAGAAAAGGACGACGTGCGTGCAATGACGCGCAGCGTCGTGGCGCTGGAAAGCAAATTGATGATTTCCTCGGCGATACCGTCCGCCAGGTACTGCTGATCCCGTCCTGGGCTCAGATTCTCGAAGGGAAGTACCGCGACCGAAAATCTCTCGCGCACCGTGTCCGTCTGCGCCGCAATGATCCAGAGTACGAGCGCAGCGATGGCGGCGAGGGAGAGCGCCGCACCTGTCAGCACTAGCCACTTGTGACGATGAGAGGCTGGCGATTCGTCCGGCAGGACTTCGACTCGCGGCACCAGCCTGTAACCCTGGCCGCGAACTCCTTCGACATAGCGCGGACTGGCAGGATCGTCCGCCAGGGCGTCTCGCAGCAGTTTGATCCGCTGACTGATCGTCTCCGGGCTGACTGATCGTCCACCCCAGATCGCACGAGCGAGCTCATCGTGGGTCACCACGTTGGGCGCAGCTTCCGCGAGCGTAAGCAGTAGTCGATAGGTGAGGCGACCGAGCGGAATCGGTTTGGCGTCACGCAGCAACAGGCATCGGCCCGTATCCAGCGTCAGGTCACGGATGCGAAATCGCGAGGCCATTGACACTATTCAGCAGGGATTGGAGCGGCGGTCTGTGCGCTCGCTAACAGATGGCGGCTGCAATGCGACGGAACTGCGTCGCCTGCCGGGCCCTTTCCGAACAGTGAACCGTCGAACCAGGAGTCTCCATGCGCGCAACCGTGATGTACGCCGCTCACGACGTCAGAGTCGAGCAGGTGCCCGATGCTCGTCTGCTCGAGCCCACCGATGCGTTGGTTACAGTGACACGCGCCTGCATCTGCGGCAGCGATCTCTGGCCGTATAACTCGATGGCACCGAGTGCGACCGGTAATCGCATGGGCCATGAATTCATCGGCAGAGTCGAGGAGATCGGCGCTGCAGTGCGCACTGTCGAGAAAGGAGACCTCGTCGTCGCGCCGTTTGCGTGGTCCGACGGTACCTGTGAGTTTTGCCGACAAGGTCTGCAGACGTCCTGCCTCCACGGTGGATTCTGGGGCGGGACGAAGCTGGACGGCGGTCAAGGAGAAGCTGTTCGCGTGCCGTTGGCCGATGGAACGCTCGTCAAGCTTCCAGTGGGGCCTGATCACGAGCTCATGCCCTCGCTCCTCACGCTCACCGACGTCATGGGGACTGGTCATCACGCAGCTCGGGCGGCGCAAGTGGCTCCTGGGAAGATCGCGGCCATCGTGGGTGATGGTGCAGTCGGCCTGTGTGGCGTGATCGCGGCGCGCAGGCTCGGCGCGGAGCGAGTCATCATCCTCGGTCGACATCCCGATCGCATTTCACTCGCGCGCGAGTTCGGTGCAACGGACGTTGTGAGCGAGCGCGGCAATGACGCCATCGACCGGGTCAAAGAGCTTACGAACGGGCTCGGCGCCCACTCGGTGCTCGAGTGCGTCGGACACGATGAAGCGATGCTCACGGCACTCAGCGTCGTGCGAGCCGGCGGCGCCGTGGGGCGCGTCGGCGTGCCTCAGCACACTCAGATCCCGGCAGCTCAACCCAGTTTCTTCCGCAACGTCACGATCGCCGGCGGTCCTGCGCCGGTGCGCGCTTATATCGAAGAGCTCCTGCCCGATGTCATGGAGGGCAGGATTCAGCCCGGCCGCGTCTTCGACAAAGTTGTGGATCTCGACGGTGTTCCCGACGGCTATCGCGCGATGAACGAGCGCAAATCGATCAAGGTGATGATCAAGCCCTGACGTGCGGTCATGAGCGGCGTACTGGTGCGGCAAGCTCATTGCGTCCTCGCTGAAGTCAGAAGACTGAGCTTGGCAACGTCTGCTTACTTGCGCCTCCACTCACCGGCACGTAGGCTCTCGCGCCATGAAAACCTCCTTGACTCGCTTTGTTGCATTCGTTGCGCCCGGGCTCCTTTTCACCGCCAGCGTCGGCGTGGCGGACGATTCGTCACGCGTGACGCCGATGACGCCGGATGTCGTCGACAAGTACGAACAGACACTCCCTTCGGCTGACTTCATCCGTCGCGAAGTGATGGTGCCGATGCGCGACGGCACCAAGCTCTACACCGTGGTCGTGATGAAGAAGGGAACCGACAAAGGCCCGATCCTGCTGTCGCGCACACCTTATGACGCTCATGAGGAGACACATCGTGTCGCGAGCCAGCGCATCGTCGACATCCTGGAAGTGATGGACGCCGAATTCGTCGAAGACGGCTACATCCGTGTGTACCAGGACATTCGCGGCCTGCATCGCTCCGAGGGTGCCTACATCATGAACCGGCCGCTGGCAGGCCCGCTGAACGACACCGGCATCGATGAGTCGACCGATGCCTACGACACCATCGACTGGCTGGTGAAGAATGTCCCCGAATCGAACGGCAAAGTCGGCGTCATCGGCAGTTCCTATCTCGGCTTCACGACATTGATGGCCGAGATCAATCCGCATCCCGCGCTGAAGGCAGCTGTGCCGCAGAGCCCGATGGTGGACGGCTGGATGGGAGATGACTGGTTTCACAACGGCGCGTTTCGCGTGAGCTCGTTCGACTACGCGGTCGGTCAGGCGACCAACAAGGCCGAAGGCGGCGGCGAGTTCGCCCTCGGCGGCGGCGATGACTACACGCGTTACCTGGAAGCCGGGTCCATGGCGGACTTCGCCAGGATACTGGGCATCGAGCACTATCCTGGTGTCCGCAAGTTCCTCGAGAACCCGGCCTATACCGACTTCTGGTCGCTGCAGGCGGTCGACAAATGGCTCGCCGCCCAGCCGCTGACAGTGCCGACGATGCTCGAAGTCGGACAATGGGATCAGGAAGACAGCTATGGCGCGCCGGCCGTCTATCGCGCGATCGAGCCGAAGGACACCCGCAACGACATGGTCTCGCTCGTGATCGGACCGTGGCGTCACTCGGGAGCGAATCACTACGGTTACGACCTGGGCAGCGTGACCTTCACCGGGGATACGGCTCGCGAATGGCGCGTGCAGTACGTGAAGCCATTCTTCGATCATTGGCTGAAAGGCGCTCCCGATCCGCACACGCCGCCGGTGCTCACGTATGCAACCGGCGTGAACAAGTGGGAGAGCTCGCCACGCTGGCCGATGGGTGTTGCGACGCCGGCCTACCTGGCCGACAACGGCGCCGTCACTTTCCAGCGTCCGACAGCGCCCGGGCATTACGAATACGTCAGCGACCCCGCGCACCCGGTGCCGTTCATTCCGCGCCCGATCGACATGAACGACCCGACGCAGTGGAAGCCGTGGCTGGTCCGCGATCAGCGTTTCGTGTCGGATCGCCCCGATGTCGCGACCTGGAAGTCCGCGCCGCTCGACAAGCCGGTTCACATCATGGGCGCGCCGCAGGTCGATCTGTTCGCTGCGACCAGCGGCACGGACAGCGACTGGGTCGTGAAGTTGATCGACGTCTATCCCAACGACGTTCCGGAGCCTGCCGCGCAAGGCGCAAAGCCCGGGATGGCGGGCCTCGAGCTGCCGATCGGGATCGAGATCTTTCGCGGACGCTATCTGAAGAGCTTCGCTGCGCCGGCGCCGCTCAAGTCAGGTCGTGTGGAGCGCTATCGCTGGGCGCTGCCCAACGTCGACCACGTGTTCCTGCCGGGTCACCGCATCATGGTGCAGATCCAGTCGAGCCTGTTCCCGCTCTACGATCGCAATCCGCAGACGTACGTGGAAAACATCATGTACGCCAAGCCCGGCGACTATCGAAAGGCTACGCAGAGCATTTGGTTTGGTGGAAACAGCGCGAGCGCCGTGGAGTTGCCGGTGGTGCAGTGACCACTCGTGCAAACGGCGATATCCATCGCGGTCGATGTGGCGCGGGACCACGGACTCGCGGTGGCAGAAGCAATCCCTCTGCGATCGACGAACAATGCGGTCACGTGGCTGCGTCCAGCTGATGTCGTTGCCAAAGTAAGCCGGGAAGCCCACTCGCGCCTGCTCACCGAACTGCAGGTAGCGCAGGAACTGGTCGCACTCGGCGCGCCTGTTGTGTCGCCGGCATCGGAGGTACCAGCCGTCGTTCATCGTTGCAGTGGATTCGAGATGACTTTCTGGCGTTACCACGCCCAGCTTGGGACAGCCGAGATTCCGCCCGACCGCGTGGCACTTGCACTGACTGGTTTGCATGCCTCGCTCAGCAGGCTCTCGCCTTCATTGAAGTCAAGCCTTCCCTCATACGAGCAGGAACTGCGCGTCGTGCGCTCTCTCCTCGCGGATCGAGCCGCGCTGTCTGCACTCGATCCTGTCGACCGCGATCTACTCATGACGACATTCGATCGATTGCAGGCCAGGCTGGATGAGCTGGCGCCTGCGGACCGGTTCGTGGTATTGCACGGCTCGCCACACTCCTACAACGTGCTGCTCGCCAACAACGAGCCTGCATTCATAGATTTCGAAACCACGTGCCTCGGTCCGCTCGAGTGGGACGTGGCGCATCTGGATTCCCGAGCCGCGCCCTTCTTCACAGCTTCAATCCATGCAGAGCTCCTTTGGCTCTGTCAGAGTATGGTCAGCGTCAAGACCGCGACGCTGTGTACGGCGGAGATCGACCGCGGCGACATGCGCGAGCACGCTGAGTATCACCTTGCACACGTAAGAGAGAATGTGGCAAGAAACGTCTGATGGACTGGAAACATCTCTCAGCCGTACTGTCATCCTCGATCCTAGCCACCGGCGCAGCGCACGCCGCTGACGCACGCCAACCTGCCGACGTCTTGATTCGCGGCGGCACTGTCCACACCGGCGAAGCCGTCGAGCCGCGGCTCCTGGACATCGTCCTCACTGGCGACTCGATCACCTATGTCGGAACCGACGCCGCAGCACGCTTCAACGCCAAGCGCACGATCGACGCGCACGGCAGGATCGTCGCTCCCGGCTTCATCGATCCTCATACCCATCCGGACACTTACATCCGATCGCAGGATCGGGCGCAGCGGCGCAATGCACCGTGGCTCATGCAAGGTGTCACCACGATCGCGATTGGCGTCGACGGCGGCGGTGATCCCGAAGTAACCAGCCAACGGATGTGGTTCGAAGAGCGCGGCGTCGGTACCAACCTCGCGCCATATGTGGGTTTCTCGCGCGTGCGAGAGAGCGTACTCGGCGAGGCAGCACCAGCGCCGAGCAAGCAGGAGCTCGAACGCATGCGCCGGCTTGTCGCGAAGGCGATGTGCGAAGGCGCGTTCGGATTTTCCACCGGTCTGTTCTACGCGCCGCAGAGTTTCGCCGCCACCGACGAGGTCGTGGAGCTGGCGCACGAAGCGGCGATTCGCGGCGGCATCTACGACACTCACCAGCGAGATGAATCCTCTTATGGCATCGGCCTGCTCAACTCCACTCGCGAGGCGATCGACATCGGGCGGCAAGCGGGCATGCCGGTTCATATCTCTCATCTCAAGGCTCTCGGCGTGGACGTGCACGGCAAATCGAAGGACCTCGTTGCAATCATCGAGGCTGCTCGCGCGAGCGGTCTGAACGTCACGGCCAATCAGTATCCATTCGTCGCTTCAGGTTCGAGCTTGCAAGCGTCCCTCCTCCCGCGCTGGTCCGTGGACGGCGGAAGGCCCGCGTTGCTCGAGCGCTTGGATGACGCAGCCACCTCGCGGCGGATCCGCACGGAGATGCTCGAGAACCTGCGCCGCCGCGGTGGTGCGGATTCCTTGCTGTTCAATTCAGTCGGTCGGCCGTGGAGCGGCAGGACCCTGGCGGCAATGGCGACTCTGTGGCAGCTCGAGCCTGTCGATGCCGCCCTGCGAATCATCCGCGAGGCCGACGATGACCAGTCGGACTCCGTGACGTCCTTCAATATGAGCGAAGAGGATGTGAAGCTGCTGATGCGACAGCCCTGGGTCGTCACGGGATCCGACGGCTCGGACGGCCATCCGCGACAGTACGCAACGTTTCCGGAGAAGTACGCCAAGTACGTGCAGCGCGAACATGTGCTCACAACGGCCGAGTTCATCCGTCGTTCGACCGGCGCGACGGCAGACATCCTGGGCCTCGAGCATCGCGGTTATCTGCGGGTGGGTTACTTCGCCGACGTGGTCGTGCTCGATCCGGAGGGTTATCTGCCCAAAGCTGACTACTTGCACCCAAACGTGCTGTCCGAGGGCGTGCTTTATCTCTGGGTCAATGGCACGCTCGCAGTGAACGCGGGCAAGATGACCGACACGCTTTCCGGCAAAGTCTTGAGCCATGTGCCCACGGCCGGCAGTTGTCGTTCATCAGGGTAGTCGCGCGGATGTCTGACTGGAAACAACTCCTGGCTCGCTGCCAACAGTGGCACCGCGACCAGGCAGAGTGGCAACGGCGCAGCGGAGAGCAGTTCGTCCCGGATCCGCCGCCCGCTCCCGTCGTGCCGGCAACGGACGCCCAGATCGCGCGCGAGGAAGCGCGACTCGGAATGCGTCTTCCTCCTTCGTTGCGATCCTTCTATCTGCACTCGAACGGCCACGGCGTGGTCGGAAACTTCATCTGGGCCGTTCGACCTGTCGAGCAGCTCGGCTGGTTACGCGACGTCGGGCGGGACTTGTACGACGCGATCTTCGAGGACGATCTCCCGAGTGCTCGCAGCCTGCTCGTGAGCGGCGACGCAGACGCCTCATACTGGTTGCTCGACCCCGGCGACGTCGACGGGCGCGGCGAATGGCGCGCCGGACGCTGGTCGTCGTGGAATCCCGGGATGAACTGGATCGCCGCGGATTTCTTCGGGCTGTTCGAGAACGAGGTCGCAACGGCGGAGCTGCTGCTCGCGAGAGAGAAGTCTCCGCCGCCGCCACGAGGCACAGGCCGCCCCAGGAACGCGCAGTCCGTTGGCGACGTCAACAGCCCTTCCGTCCACGCAGGAAATCTCGCGCGCAATGGCTACCTGTGGGTTCCAGCCGAAGGCTTCGCGTCAATTGTGACCTTGAGGGCGCCGGCCACTGCGCGGGTCGGCGAATGGGTCACTGTCAACGCAATGCGCAGGAGCGGCCCGTGGAACCCGGTGAAACATGACGAGCTCAGACCCGATGAAATCAAGCTGTTCGAGCCGCTGATCTTCGAACAGGAAGTAGCCGCGAATCTCGCGTTGCGCGTAGAGCCCGTTGACGACGTGATGTTCAACACCGATCCCGTGCCCGGCGTCGCTCCCGGCGCGCGCAGCGTCATGTTCAGCGAGCCTGGTCTCTACACGCTGCAAGGACACAGCGCTTTTCCGCTCGGCGTGCTCAGCAACGTCGTCACGATAAGAGTGGAGTAGCCAGCCGGGCTGCCGGCTGCTGTTGCAGCAGAATCCGGAACCCCAGCGCGTGCGTGACCAGCATCAGCGGCACGAGGAAGGTCGGAATGAAGTAGGCGGCGCCCAGCTGCCCCGGCATCAGCCCGGCCATCCCACCGTGGTAGAACGCGCTCAACAGATCGAATGAACCCCACAGGTTGAAGACCCACGCGATCGCGATCCCTGCCCTGCTTTGCAACGTCGCCAGTGAGAGCAACGCAAGGGTCGCAGCGACGATGTCGCCGTAAGCGGCGGGATTCGCGAACGCAGACGGCAGATCCGCCGACACTACGCCCGGGACCACGAATGCCAGGCCGACGAAGCGGAAGCTGTGCAGGATCAGAATCGGCCGTAGCGCTTCGGCACGCGGCAGCGTGCGGAGTTTCGGCCAGATGTAGCGCTTCGCGACGACCCCCCACGCAACGAAGGCAAAAGCGATGCTCGCGAAAAAGTAGAGTTGCGCAGGCATGAGTTCAATCCTCGATTCGCTGCTGTGGTACCCGTTGGTACCAATTCGCCTGCAGTCTGGTACTATGCGGTACCGCCCGTCAAGAGGAAGATTGATGACCGACGACAGCGACGTGCGCTCGCGCATTCTCGATGCAGCGTTCGCGGCGTTCATGAAGAGCGGTTACGCAGCGACCAGCACGCTCGAGATCGCAACACGCGCGCGCGTTTCAAAACGCGAGCTGTACGCAGTGGTGGGCAATAAGCAGGAAATGCTCGTCGCCTGCATCGGCGAGCGCGCCACGCGCCTGAAGGTACCGGCCGATCTGCCCGTGCCGCGCGATCGCGAGACCCTCGCGCAGATCCTCACCACCTTCGGGACGCAACTAGTCCGCGAGATCACCGATCCAACGGTCATCACGGTTTTTCGATTGGCTATCGCCGATGCAGTCCGTGCGCCCGAAGTGGCGCGGGCGCTCGACTCCGTGGGACGCGAGGCGAGTCGGGCCGCCTTGCGACAGATCATGGCGCGGGCCCAGGAGGCTGGACTTCTCGAGGGCCGTCCTGCCGATCTTGCCGAACAGTTCGGCGGATTGCTGTGGGGCAATCTGCTGGTCAGCCTGCTGCTCGGCGTCGCCGAACGCCCGAGCTCACGTGAAATCGCAGCACGCGCGCGCGACGCCACTGCTGCGTTTCTGCAGATTCATCGCTGACCGCACGCCTCAATACTCGTCGTGCAGTTCCCACCATCCGCTCGCGGATGAGTTGGAGCGACCGCGAGGTTCTTCCCAATCCTCTTGCCGGCCGAACGGCGTGAGGTCCAGATAGTTCAGCGTACCGTTGAGAATGTCCGTACCGCGATCGTAAGTGGAGTACGTGTGGAAGATGCTCTTCCCGTCGCGCAGGAAGACACTCACCCCGCTCGCCTCACGTTCGATACCCTCGCCGACCGAGACATGGAAGTCATAGTTGAAATCGCCGCCGTGCGACGAGAAGAACGGGACGGTCCAACCCATCCGTTCTTTGAACGCTTTGAGCTCCGGCCACGGCGCCCGTGACACAACCACGAGCGTCGTGTCGCGAGCGTGCAGGTGTGCGAGGTGGCCGATGTTGTCGACCAGCAGCGAACAGCCAGGGCACTTGACCCACATCATGTGATAGACGATGAGCTGGCGGCGCCCTTCGAACAGATCCGACAGAGTCACCGTGCCGCCGGCGCCCTGGAAAACATAGTCCTTCTCGATTCTGACCATTGGCAGGCGGCGACGCTCAGCATTCAGAGCGTCACGCGCGTGCGTCATCTCTTTTTCTTTCAGGAGAAGCGTCTTGCGCGCTGCATCCCACGCATCTCGCGAAACCACTTCAGGCAGGTTCATCTTTGCACCTTCGCACTCACACGCTTGATGTCGTCCGCCACCTCGCTCAGATCGTCATTCACCTGGTGATTGCGACCGTCCAGCGCACGAATGGTCGCGTGCGCGAGCGCCTTGGCGTACATCGCCAGGTGAGAGAACGGAACGACCTCATCCTCGCGGCCGTGGTACAGAAACACTGGAAGATCGCGTGGCAGCCGGTCGGCAACATCCTTCGGCAACTCTGCTTCCTTCCATCGCCAGACCTCGTGGTCGTGCCAGAACGGAGTGGCGATGAGAAAGACGCCGGCGACGGAGTGCTTGAAATCACCGTCGGCGAGAAACTTGATCAGCACCGATGCGCCGATCGAATGACCGACCAACAGTGCGTCGTCGCCGATGATCGCCAGCTCGCTGGAAATGCATTGCTGCCAGGTCGCGCAATCCGGATCGCTTTCGTTCGGCATCAACGGGTAACGCACCTCGTAGCCGGAGCCGAGCTGCTCTCGCAGACTCGCGACCAGCTTCGCGTCTGCGGCATGAGCGCCTTCGCCCGCGCCATGTACGAAAAGCACCTGTTCAGCCGATTGATCGACGTTAGACATACTTCCATAATTCCCGAACGTCATTCTGGTTCAAGCGGATTTCACGATATGCAGCGAAATACAAACGCCGTTCAGCCGAACGGCCCGAAGAGTCGCGACCTCGATGCCTTCGACCGAAAAATATTAGGCGTCCTGGTTCGCGACGCGAACGTGAGCTATGCGGATCTTGGTCAGCGCATCGGGCTCTCGGCTCCTGCCGTTCACGAGCGCGTCAAACGCATGAGACGCACCGGCGTCATCCGTCAGACGTCCGCGTTGCTCGATCCCGTCGCCATCGGCAAGCCGCTGCTCGCGTTCGTCCACGTCGACGTTCGCGGCTGGGGAAAAACCCCCGAGCTCCTGGCGATCGCGGAGCTCCCGGAAGTGGAAGAAGTACACAGCGTCGCCGGCGACACCTGCATGTTGCTCAAAGTCAGAACCGAGAACTCGCACGCGCTCGAAGGGCTGCTAGCACGCATCTACGATGTGCCGGGCGTCATCACCACGCGCAGTTACATCGTGCTGTCCGCTCACATGGAGCGGCCCGTGCAACCGGACACGACCAGGGATTGGCCTGCGCCGTTGAAGACACGATCGTCCTGATTTCAGGCAGGCAACTTTGCGACGCCCGGTACTTTCTCCAGATCGTGGTCCCACCCTGCCCTGCTCGACACAAAGATGTGTGCATCGGGCCTGATGCGCACTTCCGTGTTCAAACTTCCCGCAGGCACGACGAGCAGCTTGCCATTCATCTGAACCTTCGGCAGCGCCGATCCGCAGATGCTGCAGAAGCCCTTGCTGTGTCTCGTGCCCGGCAGGTCGAACTGCCTGACTTTGTCTTCTCCGGAAGTCCACTTCAGGGTCGCCGCGGACGAGAACAGGTTGGCGCCGTGAGCCGATCCGGTGTCTTTGCGGCAGTATTCGCAGTGACACAGGTAGAACTGCTCGAATTCGCCGTCGACTTCGAAGCGAACCGCGCCACACAGGCAGGAGCCCGAATGCTGGTCTTTCATTGGGCAATAGTAGCCAATGTCACTGACGACAGCGCGCGGCGTACCATGCGCACAGGAGGAAAGGCATCGAAATGTGCGGAATAGTCGCAGCGTTGCGGGACGGAGCACCGGTTGCCAGCGAGCGGCTGGCGGCCGCAGTCCGCACCATCGGTCATCGCGGACCTGATCGGTCCGCACAGTGGATGTCCGCGGACGGGCGCATGGCGCTCGGTCATGCCCGTCTCAGCATTATCGGTTTGCAGAACGGCGATCAGCCGCTGACCAGCGCCGCCGGTGACATCCGCTGCGTGGTGAATGGCGAGTTCTACGGCTATCGCGCCATTCGCGATAGCTTGCGCGCCGCAGGCGCGAGGTTTGCCACGGACTCCGACAGCGAGATCGCTCTACATTTATATGAGCGTCGCGGCCTCGAATGCGTGCACGAGCTCCGCGGCGAGTTCGCGATCGTGATCGCCGATGAGCGCCGCCGCCGCCTCATCGGCATTCGTGACCGCTTCGGCATCAAGCCGCTCTTCTACGCTGTCTGCGGCCGCGATGTGTACTTCGCATCGGAGATCAAAGCTCTGATCGCGCTGGGAGTCACACCGCGTTGGGACCACGAGGCATATTTCGCCAGCTGCCACCAGGCGCTCGGCTCACATCGCACACTCTTTGCGGGAATCTTCGCAGTGCCGCCCGGATGCGCGGCAGTTGCCCACGACGGCCACGTGGACGTGCGCAGCTACTGGGACATGAACTACCCGCCGCGTGACGTGCTCGAGGCCGATCGACGCAGCGATGAGGAGGTCGTCGAGGGCTTTCGTGAAGTGTTCGACGACGCGGTCTCGCAGCGACTCGTAGCCGACGTCGAAGTGGCGACGTACCTGAGCGGCGGCATCGACTCGTGCGCAGTGCTCGGCTTCGCACAGCGCAAATTGTCGCGGCCGCTGCGCGCCTTCACCGTCTGTTTCGAAGAGCAAATGTACGACGAGCGTTCGCTCGCCCAGCGCACCGCCGAGCTGACGGGCTCGAACTTCGTGCCGGTGCCCGTCACTCAGCGGCAGCTTGCGGATTCCTTCTCCGATGCGCTGTGGCACGCCGAAACGCTCGTCATGAACGGACACGGCGTCGCCAAATTTCTACTCTCGCGCGCAGTGCGCGACGCCGGCATCAAGGTCGTGCTGACCGGCGAAGGCGCCGACGAGATGCTTGCCGGCTATCCGCCGTTCCGACGCGATCTGATCCTGCATGAATCCGCCGACCAGACCGAGGCCGCACGGCTGCTCGAAGAACTGGCGGCGAGAAACCAATCATCCCGCGGGCTGTTGAGCCCCGCCGGCCAGCCCGCGCCCGGACTCGACATGATTGCGCAGCGGCTCGGCTGGACGCCGTCGTTCTTCGAATCGTTCTCCACGCTTGCCGCCAAGGTCCATCCCTTGTTCAAGGACGACTATCGCACCCGTCAACTGACCGCCGGAGCGTACGCGGACCTGCTGGACGTCACCGACGTTCGCGGTCGGCTGAGCGGTCGCAATCCGGTGAACCAGGCGCTGTATCTGTGGGCCCGCACGCAGCTCGCGAACTACGTGCTCGTCTATCTCGGCGATCGCATGGAGATGGCGCACTCCATCGAAGGCCGCGTGCCGTTCCTCGATCATCGGCTTGCCGAGTTCTGCGCCAACCTACCGGTGCGCCACAAGATCCGCGGTCTGCGCGAGAAACACGTGCTGCGCGAGGCGGTGCGCGATTACGTGCTGCCCGAGATCTACGATCGGCAGAAACATCCCTTCATGTCGCCGCCAGCGCGCACCATCGACGACCCGCTGGCCGGCTTTTGTCAGGACGTGCTGCACTCGTCTGCAATCGAGTCGCAACCGTTCTTCGAACCGCACCGTGCTCGCAGTCTCATGAAGCACGTCGCAGAGCTGCCGCCGCAGGAGCGGCCGGCGTTCGAAGGTGCAGTGCTCCTCGTCGTCAGCACGTGTGTGCTGCAGCAACGTTTCGGGATGTCCGGCACCTGATACGCCGACTTACCACTTTGGATGGAAGCGCACGCGCATGTACGCGCATGCAATGCTCATCGCACCTGTGGATTTAACAACAAAGTAAACGCGCTTCTGGCAATCTCACTGCTTCGAAAAGAAGGACGCCTCAGCTCCCTCCAGCCCCTCTCGTTCAGAGCTGCGGCTTCGCCCGAAGAGCACCACGACCTACGCCGGGCGACTCGTTGAAGTCACAACCAACCGGGGAGATCCTTCGATGATTCCCAGACCAGTCGTATCCGCGATCCTAGTGCTCGCCGCCGCGAGCGCTCACACAAGCGCTTTTGCAGGACAGGGCAGCGAGTGGAATTCTTCCGGAGGCGATCGACAGAACACCCGCTCGCAGCCGTCCGAACACACCCTGACTCCAGCGAACGTGAGCCGGCTCGAGGTCAAGTGGGCCCTCACGACTCACGGCGACGTTTCCGCTACGCCAGCTGTCGATAGCGACACTGTGTATGTCCCGGATTGGGCCGGCTACGTCTATGCAGTAAACCGGGCGACCGGCGCAGTGAAGTGGACGGTGAAACTCTCGGACATCACCGGCGTACCTTTCGACAAGGCGCGAGTAACACCTGCAGTCACTGACGACAAGATCATCTTCGGCACGCAGGGATCGATCTTCGTGCCGGGCGGCGCATCCGGCGGCAAGATAGTCGCGCTGAAGAAAGCGACGGGTGCAGTGGCGTGGGTGACGCAGGCAGACACGCACTTTGCAGCCATCATCACGCAGGCAGCGACAGTCTTCGATGGACGCGTGTATGTAGGCGTTGCATCTCAGGAGGAAGCGCTCGCCGCGCTCGTGCCCGGCTATCAGCTGTCATTCCGCGGCAGCATGCTGGCGCTCGACGCTGCAACCGGCCAGATCCTGTGGAAGACCATCATGGCGCCGGTGGGATACACGGGCAACGCTGTCTGGGGGAGCTCGCCCGCCATCGATACCAAGCGCAGACAGGTCTACATCGCCACCGGCAACAACTATTCGGTTCCGCAGCCGGTGCTGGACTGCGTTGCGGCCGCCGGCGAAGACCCGGTCGCCAAGGCGGCGTGCCTGCCTGCGGACGACTTCTTCGACACGATCCTCGCGCTCGACATCAGGACCGGCGCCATTCGCTGGGCCACGCGAGCGATTCCCTACGATGCGTGGACGGTTGACTGCATCCCCTTCTTCGGCGATGGCGACCTCTGTCCGCAACCGTCGGGACCGGACTTCGACTTCGGCCAGGCGCCCGCACTCTTCAAGCTGAAGTCCAGCACGCGGGAGTTGGTCGGCGCCGGACAAAAGAGCGGTCAGTATTGGGCGCTCGACCCGGATACCGGCGCGGTGGCCTGGGTCACACAGACGGGACCTGGCGGCACGACGGGCGGCCTGCAATGGGGCTCGGCGGTCGACGGCACGCGCGTGTACGTGTCGAATCCGAACAGCAACTTCATTCCGTGGACGCCGCTCGGTGGCTCGCCGACCGCGAATGGCGCTTGGAGCGCGCTCGACGCTGCCACCGGACAGATCCTGTGGCAAAAGGTCGATCCCAATCCGCCCGCCGGCTTCGGCGGCGGCCCATCGGGTCCGGTCAGTAGTGCGAACGGCATCGTGTTTGGGTGCTCACTCGATGCGCTCGGATATATGTACGCGTTCAACGCGGCGAACGGCGCACAGCTCTGGAGTTTCCCCAGCGGCGGCTCGTGCCTGTCGGGCGCGGCGGTCGTCGATGGAATCGTGTACTGGGGCTCGGGTTACAGCAACTTTGGATTCGGAACGCCCAACAACAAGCTCTACGCGTTTGGACTTCCGTAGAGAGTGATGACGGTGGCGGGCGTTCGGCCCGCCACCTGTTTTGACGATGCAACCTTGATCGCAGCCATCGCGTCGCAAGGCCGATGAAATCGGCTCTACCCACAACGACGCTGGCCGTACTCGCATCGATAGCCATCACCACAGCCATGGACGCCAGCGGCTTGTCGGCGTTCAGTGCGCTGCCGCTCTGTCCGCTGATGCTCCTGCTTTGGTATCTGGAGAAGCATTGGCGGCAGGACCTGGGCTTCGTCTGGGGCCCGCCGCGCACCTATGGCCTCGCGCTGCTCTATCCAGTGTTGGTGCTGTCAGCCATCGCGATCATCGCGGCCTCGACGGGCGCGCTCGACCTCTCGAAGACCGATTGGGCCAAAGCCTCGCGCAATTTCGCGATCCTCTCGCTCTCCACGGTTCTGGTCTCCCTGATCACAGAGGAAGGCTTCTTCCGGGGATGGCTCATCGCCTCGCTGCAACGGGCCGGCGTTACGCGCAACGCAACGCTCATATGGAGCAGCCTCGCGTTTTCACTCTGGCACTTGTCAGCTGTCACGCTGAACACTGGCTTCGACCTGCCCGCTGCTCAAATCCCGGTGTTCATGCTCAACGCCGCGGTCCTCGGCCTGATCTGGGCCCTGCTGCGATCGATCTCCGGTTCGATAGTCGTGAGCAGCGTCAGTCACGGACTGTGGAACGGCGGAGCCTATGTACTCTTCGGTTACGGCACGAAAGTCGGCGCACTGGGCATCGAGAACACGACCCTCTACGGTCCTGAAGTGGGAGTGCTCGGATTGGCGCTGAATCTCGTTTTTGCGGGAGCCCTGTGGCGAGGAGAGGTTAGCGGGCGGTCCCCTCGCCTGCCTGGCCGCCCGGCTTGAGGAATTTGACCAGCACGCGCTGGCCGATCAGGAAAGAAGCATTGTCCGCGGAGACGACCACTTCCACGACTCGTTCGTCGCTCGCTTCGTTGGCCGTGTCGGATTTGAGTTTGCGTGCGCCGAAGGTGGCCGCGATCCGCAACACCCGCCCGGTCGCTTTCACGCTCGGATCGGCCTCGGGCACGATCTCCGCCGTCTGCCCGACGAACACTGCGGGTATGGCGCTCTCGACGATCTCCGAGCGAATGATGTGCGCGATGTCGGGCTCGAGATCGAACATCGTCGAGACGTTGAGGGTCGAGGCGCCCGAGCCCGGGTTGGCATAGCGGCGAATGATCTTGCCGTTCATGGGCGCGCGAATGGCCGTGAGCTCGAGGTTGTACTCGGCCTCCGCGAGGCGGGCTTCCGCGGCGACGATGGCTGCCTGGCGAATGCCCCGCTGCGCTTCGCCGGTCACGATACTGTCGGCCGCCTGGTCGAGTTGCTGCTCCGACACCAGATTGGAGGCGAGCAGCTTTTGCAGTCGCTGATATTCGCGCCTGGCTGTCTGCAGATTGGCTTCGCTCAGCTTGAGCTCGCTGCGTGCCTGCGCCACGGCGGCCTTGGCACTGTTGATGGCGAGGACGGCGTCCCGATCCTCGAGTCGCGCGAGGACTTGCCCTTTAGTTACGACGTCGCCCTCCTTCGCCACCACGTCGGCGATGACGCCCGGACGGCGGGCTGCCACTTCGATGACGCCACCCTCGATATCTACCTTGCCGTTGGCAATCGTGGCGTAAGGCGAAAGCGGCGCCGTTGCGGCGGGTGCAGCGACGCCAGGGGCGCCGGTCTTGAATCTGTCGCATGCGCTGAGCGCTCCACCGAGGAGCAGCACGACCAGTGCGAGAGAAACATAGCGAGTACGCCGCTCACGCATGACCCTCTCCTGCGTAGTCGGCGGATGGAACGTTGGGAGGCGATGAAATCATATGGTCGCTCAAGATGTGCCCGTCCTCCATGCGAATGAGCCGGTCGGCGTGGACCTCGAGCCGCGGATCGTGGGTGACCACGATGATCGCGGCCCCGCGCGCCTTGGCCGCCTCATGCAGCAGTTGAATCACGACCTGACCGTTCTTGGAATCGAGCGCTGAGGTCGGCTCGTCGGCAAAGATCAGCGAGGGCGCTTTCGCCAGGGCGCGCGCAATGGCGACGCGCTGGTTCTCGCCGCCGGAGAGCTCGGCGGGCCGCTGGTTGAGACGCGCGCCCAGTCCCACGGATTGCAATGTGGACTCCGCCCGGCGGCGCGCCTCCTGCTTGTCGACTCCACAGTATTTGAGCACTTGCATGACCTGCTGAGTTGCGTCCAGTGCCGGAAACAGATTGAAGCCCTGAAAGATGAAGCCGCAATGATCCAGGCGGAATTGATCGATCTCTCGCCGCTTTTTCTGCCAGAGGCTTTCGCCGAGCGCGATGACCTCGCCTGCGTCCGGACGCAGCAGACCGGAGAGCGCGGCGACCAGCGTCGACTTACCCGATCCGGACGGCCCCATCACCATCGTGACCTGGCCGTGATAGGCGTTGAAGTCCACCCCCTGCAGCACCGGTTGCAGGTTCTTGCCGATCAGGTACGACTTCGTGAGGCCGCGGGCCTCGAGTGCCACACCTTTCATCGCAACAGGTCCACCGGCTGGGTTCGCGTGAGGATGCGCAGCGACAGCACGCCCGACAGGACTGCGATCAGCGGCAGAGCGATAGCCACGGGAATGTCGATGAACAACGGAAAGTCCAGCGGGACGCCGAACTGATCCGCGAGCAGCCATACCAGCGCCGTCATGATCGACGTCAGGACCAGTCCGGCAAAGCCGACCCAGAGACTGAGCTCCATGACGATGCGCCGCAGACTTCCCATCGAGACGCCCAGCGCGCGCAGGCTCGCGAACTCCTTGAGATTGGCGAGGATCGCGCCCTGCAGCGTCTGCCACGTGATGACGACGCCGATGAACGCACCGATCACGACCGCGAACCCGATCATCACCGAGATCCCACCTTCCTTGAGCATCGAGCGCCGGCTCACACGCGACAACTCCGCACGCGGCCATGCCTTGTATTGACCCTTGCCCAGAATATTCAGCTCGTCGGCCACCTGCGTCGCGCGTAATGGGTCGCGGATCTTCACCGCCAGCGGACCGACCATGGGTCCGGCGTTGCTCAGCCCGAGCAGCTCGGTTGTCTGGCGCGACATGAACACGATCGCGTTGAACATCGACGGATAGCCCTGCAGCGTCGCCCGAACCCTTACAGTGCGGCCGTTGATCTTGGCTTTGTCGCCCAGTTGCACGCCGAGCTTGCCGAGCGTGGAACGGTCGACCACGACCGCGAACGGTTCCTTGAGCGCGTCCACGACGGATGGGCTGAAATCACTGGGCAGCGTGACGGAGCCTTCGACCGGCTCGATCCCGACGACCTGCACGCCCGTTCCCTGCGGCGGCTGTCCATCCTTGGGGAAGTTCGACCAGAATCCGAAGTTACCGTTGAGGGGCTGGACCTCGACCACGTCCGGGTGCGCATACAGGCCCGGGATGATACGGCGCGGCTGGCCGCCGTTGTTGGCGAACAGCGTGACTGCCTGGGGCGGCAACACCATCACTTCCGCCGGAGAGCGATCGATGGTCGCGGTAAACGTCTTGCCCATGCCCATGAACATGCCGGCCATCGAGAGCACGAGCAGCCCCGCAACGGCGAGTGCGATGACTGCGGCCAGATAGCGTCGCCACTCGTAGAGCAGCGTCGACAACGCTAACGACATGTCTCTTCCTTTTGAATCCGGCCGTTTGCATGAGAACCGTTGCGGGGGGCAAAGTTCAGAATCTGTCAAATCCCGCCGGTTCAGGCAACTTTAAGCGAGCCGGCCCTAGCTTGAGCACCATGGAAGGAGCGGTCATGGCAACACACACGCAGATCGACATTTCCGAGTCGCGCAGGGTCTTCGAGGCCTGCGATCGCAACGGCGACGGCTACATCGATCCCGATGAATTCAGCGCGTTGCTGGAAGAGCTCGACGGCGACGTCAGCCGCGCCGAGTGTCAGCTCAACTTCGAGGCCGCCGACACCGAGGGCGACGGCTACATCGGCTTCAAGGAATTCGTCGCGTGGTGGACGAACTGAGAAGCTCTGCATGAACACACGGAAGTCATCGCGCAGGAGCGGAGCCGCCGTTTGTAAGCGTGGCGTTTCTTCAAACGCCTCGACTGCACGCCAGAAAGTCTTCGAGTGGCGTCGTCATCGCGGCTCGGCGGACTCGCTGGATGAGTCCGCCGGCTTGCGCATCAGCCTGGCTTCGACGTCATTCAGAAGCTTGCGCGCCTTGTCCGTGTGCTCGCCCGGGTGCGGGCTGTACGCGAGCGGGACCAGCGTCTGCGCAGCTTCCTGGTAGCGCTCATCGGAGACCATCTCCTGTGCAACGAGCCAGCGCAACGACTGATCGAACGGCGCGAGCGTCATCGCCCATTCGAGACCGGTGATCGCATTCTTCGACGGACGCTCGCCCGCTTTCAGATACGTGAGATAGAACTGCACGAGCGGGATCGGGTGGTCGTTGTCGATGCCGTTCGCCTTGATGAACTGAGCGCGCACGTCGCGCCAGGATTCCTTCGGCAACGCGCCGCTCTCCACCTTGTGAGCAAGAGCATAGCCTTTCTGGATGTGCGCGTTGATCTGCTTCGGGTCGATGGCGACAGCGCGGTCGGCGGCGGCGATTGCCGCGTCGTCGTTGCCGGCATCGAACTCGGCTTCGGCGAGCGCCGAGAGCACGGCGGGATCGTCTGGAAACCTGCCGGCGACTTCGCGCGCATCCGGCACCAGCTCCAGGGCCTCTTCGCGCGACACGCCGACTTTCGACTCGATCATGATCGGCAGCATCTCCGCCTCGCCTTTGCGTAACTTGCGCACGTTGATCTGGCCGATGCTGAGATAAGGCGGATCGATGACCATGGCGCTCAGCCTGTGGCGCTTCATGTAGTACTCGAGATCCTTGTCGAGCTTCTGCAGGTCGCCGAACACGCTTTCGGCGGCGTCCAGGGCGGAATGACCGGTCGCCAGCGCACGCTGATATTTGAGCAGCTGGCCTGCGCGTTCGGGCGCCATCTGCAGATAGTGGAACAGGATCCAGCTCTGTCCGTAGAACGAATCGTAGGTGAACTGCTGCTCATCGGCGCCGCCGTCGAAGTCGAGGAATTTCCGGATCGGCACCTCGCGCGCGTACACCAGCTCATTGTTTCGATGTGTAGCCGGAGCACCCAGCACGACGCTGCCGTCTTCCCGGAACTTCGCGCCGGAAAAGAACTCCGCAAAGCCCTCGGTGAACCAGCGCGGGTAAGCGCGGGCATTCAGCCCGGTCATGAAATGATGGGCGTATTCGTGATAGAGAATCGTTTCACCCGACATCTCGTATCGCGACGGGCCTCGCACCCTGGGAATCAGCGCGACGGAAGATCCCGCACGCGGCATGTACACGCCGGCCATGAAGCGGTTCTTGGCGCCATAGACTTTGCGCACCTTGCCCGTGCTGGAGAGCACGAACACAGTCACGCGGTTGGACAGACCCGGCTTGGTCTGCTGCTTGTTGTAGAGGTGCGCCATCGCGGCGTGGAAGCGCTCGAGCCGCGTGGAGAAGCCCAATACTCCCACTTCGTCCTGGTCGCTGTAGACGACGAAGTGATCGCTGCTGACCTCCAGCCACTCGTCAGCCTGCGCTGTTGCGGAGATCAGGAAGAGGGCGAGAAACCCAAGCGCGACATAACGCATGCCGACAACTTCCGTGCTCGTTGTTCTCGACGTACGTTGCTACCGCCTGTGAGGAGTGTCAAGCCGTAACGAAACAGCAGTTCCGACGTCTGTAGAGATACCCCAGGGGAGAGATGACATGGGCTCATGGCGATGGTTGGCACTTGCATTCGCGGTTCTGGGCACCTGCCATGCGCAGACCGCGAACGACACGTCCGACGGGCTCGCGCCCGACGTGGACCATCACCAGCATCTGCTCAGTCCGCAAGGCGCAGCGCTGCTCAACAATCCGCGGACTGCCGCCGACATCCCGGCCGCAGTCACGCAGGTTCTCCAGCAACACGAAGCCGCGTGGAACGAGCCGACCCGGCTTGCGGACATCTACAGTGCGGATGCAGTAGTGATGGATGATGACGCCGAAGAGTGGCTGCGCGGCCGCGAGGCGGTCGCCAGGTACATCGGCACCCGCTTCGCCAAGCCCTATCAGATCACGCCCATTGCCTACACAGGCGACGATCGCCGCATTCGCCTGGCTGCGTATTACTCACGCGGCGAAGGCGCAGAGCGGCGTCACATCGGCTCCGCGATGATCGAACTGGTTCGCGAAGGCGATCAGTGGCGAATCGCGACGGAGTATCCGATCTTCCCGGGTCCGCCGCGCTCGGAGCCTCTCGATGCGCAGCAACTGGTGGCAATGCTGGACGCTGCGCACATCAAACGTGCAGTCGTGCTCTCCGTCGGCTATTGGTTCGATTCGCCGACGCGGCCCTCGACCAGGTCTGCGGCAGCAATGCAGGCGGAGAACACCTGGACGGCCGAGCAGGCCGCACGCTTTCCGGATCGCCTGATCGCGTTCTGCGCCCTCAATCCAGTGAGCGATGCCGCCATTGAAACCCTGCGCCACTGCGCGGCCGACAGGCGCTTCAAGGGACTGAAACTGCACTTCGCCAATTCGCGCGTCGATCTGCTGAATGCGGATCATGTCCGCCGGATTCGCGAGGTGTTCGCGGCTGCCAATCGCGCCGGGCTGCCCATCGTCGCGCACGTTCGCAACAGCGATACCTACGGTGCGCGCGAGGCGCATGTAATCCTGGAGAAGCTGCTGCCGGCCGCACCCGATGTTCCGATCCAGATCGCTCATCTATGGGGCGGCGCCAATTTCGCGCCTGACGCATTGGCCGTCTATGCAGAAGCGGTAGCGGCACGACGCCCTGCCACGCGCCGCCTGTACTTCGATGTTGCAGACGCCGCGCTGGTCGCGAACACCCCGGAGCTCGCCCAGGTGGTCGCGGATCGCCTTCGCCAGATCGGCCTCGATCGCATTCTCTACGGCTCGGACGCCGCCTTCGGCAATCACCCCGACCCGGGCGGCTCGTGGGCCGCCTTCCGCAAGGGCATTGCGTTGAGCCCGGCCGAGCTCGAGAAGATCGCGCACAACGTCGCACCGTACCTGCGCGAGTCGCAATAGCCATAGATTCACGAGATACTGGCCACTGAGGAGGAAACGAGTACAACAAGGCAAGGAGCGCTGCGGGCGGCGATTCCATGAAGACCCATCAGCACCGGATCATCGTGATCGTCACGGCGGTGTGGGTCGTGCTGTTGCCTTTCCTGTGGGTGCGCTTGCAGTCCTGGGCAGTCGGCTGCCCGTACTCAGCAATGCTGCCGCAATATCGGGCAGATATCGCTGCCGGGATCGTCGCTGCCGCCTTCCTCCCAGGAGCCTGGTTCCGCAAGTCGTGGGCAGCATGGGGACTGCTGGGCGCTGCGGTGCTTCTGCCCGTGCTCAAGATTCAGTTCATCGGCGCCCATATCCAGGCGTGGATGTTCTCCATCATCCTGCTGGTCCTTGCTGCAGCAGGCACTCGCTTTGCGGTCGACGGCGGCCCGACACCCGACATGAAGCGGCTTGCGCTGCGCGTGCTCCTGGTGCCCGTGTTCGGTCTCGCAGCGTTGGGCACAGCCGCTGGCTATCTGCACTTCGTCGTTGGCGTCATCGCGGGATTCGACGGTGTCACGCAGGGAAAGTATCTGCTCGGACCGTTGCTTTCGGTGCTCTGCGTGCTCGCCGCGTTCGCGCTGTGGAGAGTGTGGTTGACGGGCTCGCGCCTCTGGCGCTACGGCGCCTACATCAATGCCTCGCCGAAGGATCGTCGCTATGACGCTGCCGGCCTGGGAGCCGCTGCAGTCGTCTTCATGGGTTTCGTGGCGATTGCGAAGTCGATCGAGAGGCCTGGCGAGGTCACCTACTTCAGCATTGTTCTGGCGCCGGCGGCCTGCCTCGCGATCATCGCGTTTCTCTGGAGCCTGTACGCGCCGCGAACGAGTGCGCCGAGCGATGCGCAAGACACCGCCACCGGCGTTGGCAAGTTGGGGCTCGCGGACGTGCCCGGTCTCCTGTGCGGGACAGCGATCGGTTTGCTCGGCGTCTACTACATTGTGCCGCGCCCGCGATCCGGCTGGGGCATGTGCGATTGGTCCGTGTTCTATCCGCTGTACCCGGACCTGTGGCCTGTCGAGCGACCGATCGTCTTCGACGGCTGCGGCGAGGACGTGCTGACGCTCAGCATCATCAGCGGCGTGTTGTCGTTTGTCTGCTTGATCGCCGGAGCCCTCGCCGCGGCGATCGGCAGGAATGCAAATGCCGCACGCGGTGCACGCGCCGCCGCGATTGTCGTCGCAGTCACTCTCGCAACGTTAGCAATCCAGAAAAGCGTTACACCCGATGCGCGCGACCTCGGCTGGGTGGAGTCGATCATCGCTGGCCTGCTCATCGTCGTCGGCGCTGCGTGGCTCGGCTATGTCGGCGGAATCCGCGCAGTACGATGGACCCGCAGGAAGGGCCACTAGAAATCCGACTTGCCGAAGCGGGCAACACCCTTGTTCATGCCGGGCGGATCGAGCACGGAGAGGTCCAGCGGCAGTGGCGCGCCGATCCATTGTCCGAGCGACGTGTGATCGGCGAGATCATCGTCGGTCAGCGGATGCACGAGCGCGGTGAGTCCGGTCGCTTCGATCAGCGACGTGATCTGCGGGACCGCATCCTCGCGGAAGTGAATCTCGAACTGAGCCTTCGGATGCGGGCCCACGGGCTCGTCGCGCAGCTCGCCGACGAAGAGCACGCTCGCAAACTCTCCGACGCCTTTGGATTGCAGCAGCCGCTGACGCAGTCGATTCGCGGCGCTGCGCTCGCCGGGCTCGAAATAGATGTGCGCGTGATAGGGCTGACGTTCGGTGGCCATCGTTGCTCTCCTCATAGTTTCTCGCCCGGCAACCGGCTCGCCTGCTCGATCCAGTCGGCGAGTTGCGCCTCGTCGAGCGCGTCGTTTTCGCAGATGTGGAAGTAGCGAACTTCCTTGTGCTTCGACTCGCCGGGCGGCACTGGACGCAGCGACCTGCCGCGAAAGAACGTCACTTTTACGTAGCTCGTGAAGCAATAAAAACCCATGAACCAGCCCTGCCCTTCGATGCCGTAGAGCGGCCCGTTGTATTTCACGGCCTGGTACACGCCGGGGACCGTGCGCTCGATGATCTGGTCCAGCCGACGCCCGATGGCGCGCTTCCAGCCGGGCATCGCCGCGATGTACTGCTTCACCGGCGCAGCGCCGTAGCCTTTCGCGATCTGCGGATTGCCGCCGGTCAGAAGCACCGGCTTTGCGATTTTGGCCGACTTCGCCTTCTTCGCCACTGCCGCTCACTCCGAATGAACCAACCCATGGTCGCTGCATCGAATGATACGCATAGGTAGGAGTTGCCATGCGTACTCTAGCGCTAGCTTGCGTTTCTCTGATCCTGTCCACACCCGCATTCGCCGGCGACATTGACGATCAGTTCGCGGCGGGAATGGGCGGCATCCCGTTTGGAACGAAGCTGGATGACCTGATCGCGATGCGGCCCGGCGGGGACCAGCACTTTTCCACGTCTCCCGGGCATCGCACCTACATCCTCGACGATGACGAGCCGCTGTTCGGCATCGAACGACGCGGCATGCGGGTTCAGTACCACCTCGGCAAGAACAACGAAGTGCTCGCGGTCGCCCTCGGCGTGCCGTACGCCATGCGCGAGCAGCTGCTCGGCCAGCTGATGGCAATGTTCGGTCGATATTGGGAATCGTCTTCGGAGCCTGCTGTCGTCAACTACAACTGGGCCGCAGACAAGGGCGTTTACGTCTCCGTCCGAGCTTCGAAGGACCCGAAGAACGGCATCCTCGAATTCTGGGTGCGTGTCACCCCACCTGCATATGCGCGGCGCTAGTGCGGGCGTAGCGGCTCGGCGACTGCCCTACGTGTCGGCTGAACGCAGTGCTGAATGTGCTTGCGGAACCATAACCGACGCGTTCGGCGACCTCGGCCAATCCAAGGCTGTCGTCGCGACGGAGCAGATCCTTCGCGAGCGCCATGCGCCAGGCCAGCAGATATTCCATCGGCGGCAAGCCGACCGTGCGAGTGAAGCGCTCGAAGAACGCCGAGCGGGACAGCGCGACTTTCTTCGCCAGCTGAGCGACAGTCCATGAACGCGCCGGGTCGCCGTGGATGTGTCGCATGGCCGCTGCCATACGCCCGTCGGCCATTCCTCGCAGCAATCCGGGCGGCGCGTTGTCCGCCGGTTTCGATCGCAATGCTTCGATGAGCAGCAATTCCACGAGCCGCGCGAGTACCGGCTCACGTCCGGGCCTGCGCTCGCCCGCTTCCTCGCCGACGAGCTTCACCAGCGCCGAGAGCCGCTCCACACCGCGCACGTGCACGACCGCGGGCAGCAACGACACCAGCAACCCTGCATCGGCCGATTCAAAAGCGAAGTAGCCGCCAAGCAAGCGCACATCCGGACGACCCCCGCGGCGACCATGCCGGACTTCGCCGATCGCCGCCGACGCTGCCGCTGTCGCATCGATGAGCACGGGCTTGGCCGGCTCGAAGCTCGACAGGATGAAGCCCGGCGTTGCCGGCAGAAGCACGAAGTCGCCCGCTTCCAGAGTCACGGCATCGTGGCCAGCGACCGCCAGCAGGCAGCGACCTTCGAGCACGGTAGCGAAGCTCGGCTGACCGAAAGCCGTGTAACGCACGCCCCACCGGCCTGCCCCGCTGATGCCCTTCGAGAACACAGTGCGCGGGCGCAGCAGCGAAATGATGTCCGCGAGCGGATCGACCATGGCCGGACTCTCACCAACGAAAAACGGACTTTTGATTGTAGAGAGTCCTGCCAGCCAGCACTATCGTTTCGCTCCATCGAACCTCGATGGAGACGCTCATGAAGACGGTGCTGATTACTGGTTGCTCGTCCGGCTACGGCCTCGAGACCGCCCGACACTTCCTCGCCAAAGGCTGGAACGTCATCGCCACGATGCGCACGCCGCGCCAGGACCTTCTGCCGCGGTCGGAGAAACTGCGGGTGCTGCCGCTCGACGTAACGAAACCGGCCAGCATCGCGGCAGCGATCGAGGCCGCCGGGCCGATCGACGTGCTCGTCAACAACGCCGGCATCGGATTGTTCGGCGCCTTCGAAGCCACGCCGCTGCTGACGACGCGCGAAGTGTTCGAGACCAATACGATCGGTGTGATGGCCATGACTCAAGCCGTGTTGCCCGAGTTCCGCACGCGCAAGTCCGGCGTGGTGATCAACGTGACCTCCAGCGCCACGCTGGCGCCTATGCCTCTCGTAGCCGTTTACACGGCGAGCAAGACGGCAATCGAAGGATTCACCGCTTCACTCGCATTCGAGCTCGAGGCTTTCAACGTGACCGTGAAGCTGGTCGAGCCTGGCTACGCCCCGAGCACCCGTTTCACCGAGAACGGGGGTGCGCGCATGGCAGGACTGATTCCGCCGGCGTACGCGCCCTTCGCCGAGCGCATCTTCGCAAAGCTCACTCAGACTACCGCGGTGACGACGGAGCCCGATGTGGCCGAGGCGGTCTGGCGGGCCGCGCACGACACGTCAGGGCAGCTGAGATTTCCGGCGGGCGCGGATGCCGTCGCGCTGGCGCAGTCGCTATAGTAGGGACATGAAGCGACTACTGACCGTATGGGTCCTGCTAGGTGTCCTGGCTGGAGCAGCCTCCGCACAGGACGCCGCCTTGCAATCGCACGAAGGTGTAGGCAGCGACGGCGTCTTCCGCATTACCCCGCAACGGCCGGTAGCTGAACTGCGTGCAGAAGCACTGGCGGCACAGCCGCCGGCTGAAGCCGGGCAATTTCGCAAGAGCGATCTGGTCGAGGTCACGAAGCTCGACCCGACGATCAAGCTCGACATTCGCTACGCGACCACCAACAACTTCCTCAGCACGCCGGTCTACACGCGCCCCGCGGCGTATCTGCAACGGCCCGCTGCCGAGGCGCTCGTTCGTGTCCATCGCGCCCTCGCGAGCCAGGGATATGGCTTGCTGATCCACGACGCGTACCGGCCGTGGTGGGTCACGAAAGTCTTCTGGGAAGCCACACCGTCCAAGCTCCACGAATTCGTCGCCGATCCGGCCCAGGGCTCGCGACACAATCGCGGTTGCGCGGTCGACCTGACACTCTATGACCTGCGCACCGGCAAAGCCGTGTCGATGCCGAGCGTCTACGATGAGATGTCGCCGCGCGCGTACCCAAACTACACGGGCGGCACGCCAGCCGAGCGCGACCATCGCGAGTTGCTGCGACGGTCGATGGAGCATGAAGGCTTCAGCGTCTACGAAACGGAGTGGTGGCACTTCGATTTCAAAGACTGGCGCGAGTACCCGATCGTGAACCGGGACTTCGAATAGCAGCGGCAGCCGGCGAAAACAATCATTGGGAGAACCCATGCACCTGACCCGACGCGACGTCCTCGAAGCAGCGCTGATCGGCGCGGCCGCCACCGCCGGCGGCTTCTGGGTCAAGGAAAGCCTCGCCTCGCCAGCGTCGAAGTATGCGGACGTGTTCACCGAGCTCGATCGCCTCGTCGAGCAGTTCATGCGCGACATGAACAGCCCGGGGATGACACTGGTGCTCGCGGATCGCGAGGGCGTGCAGCGGGTCACGACGTACGGCTTCGGCGATCTCGATCGACAACGCAAGCTCGATGCCGATGAGCTGTTTCAGATCGGCTCGATCACGAAGTCGTTCCTCGCACTCGTCCTGTTGCAATTGCGGGAGGAAGGCAAGCTCGATCTCAACAAGCCGGTCGTCGAATACCTGCCGTGGTTCCGCATTCAATCGGCGTTCGCGCCGATCACGACACATCACCTGCTGACGCACACGTCGGGCCTGCCCGGTGCGCCCGAACCGTTTCCGTCCGACCCTGCCGAGCGGCACCTCGCCGCCTATGCGCCCGGCGAACAGTTCCACTACAACAACATGGCCTTCACGTTGCTCGGCTATCTCGCGTGGACGCTCGACGGTCGCGAGCTGCCCGAGATCTTTCGTGAGCGCATCTTCAAGCCGCTCGGCATGTCGCACAGCGAGCCCGCGATCGACTGCGCGATGCGCGCTCGCATGCCCAGAAGCTATCAGCCCGTCTGGAGCGACCGTCCTTACCCGCGACATGGCGAGCTGTGCGAGGCGCCGCAAATCGTCAGCACGAGCGGCGCAGGCTGCATCGCCGCGACGGCACGCGACATGGGTGCGTACGTGCAGATGATCGCAAATCGCGGCCGCGGCCCGCGGGGCGCCCTCGTTTCTCCGGAAAGCTTCGAGCTGTTCTCGAAGCGACATATCAAGGCCGAGGAATTCGGCCCGACCGCAAGTTACGGCTACGGCGTCGCCGTCGACGAGCTCGACGGCAATCCGCTGCTGCGACACACCGGCGGCATGGTCTCTTATATGTCTGCGCTGCAAGTCGACATCGCAGCCGGCATCGGCGGCTTTGCCTCCATCAATGCGCAACAGGGCTATCGTCCGAACGACGTCGTGAAGTATGGGCTGCAACTCATGCGCGCCCATGCCGAGAAGAAGAAGCCGCCGGCCGCGCCGGCGCCGGACTCGGAGTTCGAGGTCGCAAACGCCGGCGACTACGTCGGCACCTTCAGCGGCGAGCAGGGGCAACTGGAATTTGCGCGGGAAGGCACGAAGCTGTTCCTGGTGCGCTCGGGCAAGCGAATTGCGCTGGAGTCAGGCGCGGCACCCGATCGCTTCCAGGTCAGCGATCCGGCGGTCAGCCGTTTTCCACTCATATTCGGCCGCAAGAGCGAGAAGGGGCCCGTCGTCGAAGTGAGCTGCGGCGACGCGTGGTACACCGCCGCCGCGTACGACGGACCGCGCCAGTTCCAGGTACCGGAAGCCTGGCGCAGCTACGTCGGTCACTACCGCAACGAGGATCCCTGGATGGGCTCGATCCGCGTGTTCATCCTCAAGGGCAAGCTGCTGGTCGATGGCACGCCGCTCGAGCTCGACGGCGATCGGTTCCGCATGCGCGACGAGCCTTCCAACACCGAGTGGATCCGCTTCGGCGAGGTCGTCAACGGCAGGTGCATGCGCCTGAAATACTCGGGCGTCGATCTGTGGCGGGTGGCGAGCGCCTAACCTTCCTGCTCCGCCACCCATTGCGGATTGAAGGCCACTTCCCAGACGTGGCCGTCCGGGTCCTGGAAATAGCCGGTGTAGCCGCCCCAGAACGTCTGGTGCGCCGGCTTGACGATCGTGGCGCCGGCCGCTTTCACCTGCGCCATGACCGAATCGACTTCATCTTTGCTGCGCACATTGTGCGCAAGAGTGAAGTCGGTGGGACTGCGTGCCGCAACCGTCAAACCCGTATCGTGCGCGATGCTCTTGCGCGGCCAGAGCGCGAGTCGCAACCCCGACTGCAATTGAAAGAACGCAACGGCGCCATACTCGAACTGCTGGCCAACGATCCCTTCCGTCGGAAAGCCGAGTCCGTCGCGATAGAAGCGCAGCGATCTTTCCAGGTCGTCCACGCCGAGCGTGACGAGCGTGATCAATGGTTGCATGGCAACTCCTCTGCCGGTCCCGGAGTTTGATGCGCAGGAGCGTGTTCCTGTTCCGGTCCGCATGCATTGGAGAGCGATATGCCGACGACCCCGACTACAACCCAGGACGAAGCCGAGATCCGCGAGCGCCTCACTGCCTGGACCCGGGCGCTCCAGGCCAAGGATCTGAATGCGCTGATGGCGCTTTATGCACCGGACGTGGTCACGTTCGACCTCATGCCGCCGCACCAGGTGCCGGATGCTGCTCACTACCGCAAGAACTTCGAGCGCTGGTTCGCCGTGATGCCCGGACCGATCGACTACGGGATCCATGATCTGCGCATCACGCTCAGCGACAGCGTCGCGTTCTGTCACAGCCTGAGTCACGTGAGGGGAACGCGAGCGAATGGCGAGAAGGCCGACTACTGGGTGCGCGTGACTGTCGGGTTCGAGAAGCGGAACGACCAGTGGCTGATGATCCATGACCACGTGTCGATGCCGCTCGATATGGAGACGATGAAGGCCGTCCGCGAGCTGCGGCGGTAACCGCTAGCGTTCGTAAGGCCTGCCGTCCTTGTGCACGTACTGGTCGTCGGCGTTGGTCTTCATGTCGATGTCCGAGTAGGTGCAGCGATCCAGCGGATTGCGCGAGCCCACGTCCAGGAAAACGGCCGGTACAGCCGATCTGTTGATCAGTTGATGGCCGTTGCCGGTCCCCTTCGGAAACGCCGCGCAATCGCCTGCGCGCAAGACCGTCTCGCCGTTATCTTCGACAAGCGTCACCTCGCCTTCGAGCACGTAGACGAATTCATCCTCGTGGCTGTGCCAGTGACGCTGGCTGGACCAGCCGCCCGGCGGCAAGGTCATGAGGTTGACGCCGAAGTCGTTGAGCCCGCCCGCATCGCCGACGCGCCGCCTCACGCGTGCGGCACAGGGCGCATCGAACGGCGGCGGGTACGCTGATCCCTTGCGTGCCGCGATGGCGGCGATGTCGATCTTCGGCATGATGTGTCACCTCGATGAGCGCTGCTATGACCCGGCGTAAGGCGTGCCATCCTTGTGGACGAACCGCCCGTCGGCGTTGGCGCTCTTCATATCTATGTCGGAACAGGTCGTGAGATCCAGCGGGTTGCGCGATCCCACTTCCAGGTACACGGCCATGGCGGCCGATCTGTTGATCATGTGATGCCCGTTGCCCGTCCCTTTGGGAAACGCTGCGCAATCGCCGGCCCGCAAAACAGTCTCGCCGCCGTCTTCGATCAACGTCACCTCGCCTTCGAGCACGTAGACGAATTCATCCTCGTGGCTGTGCCAGTGACGCTGGCTGGACCAGCCGCCCGGCGGCAAGGTCATGAGATTGACGCCGAAATCGCGCAGGCCACCCGCATCGCCCAAACGCCGCCGCGTACGCGTTGCACACGGCGCGCCGAACGGCGGCGGATAACCGGACCCCTTGCGTGCAGGAACAGCGGCCATATCGATCCTCGGCATCAGGACGACCTCGCAAATGAAAGACGGAATCGGGTAGGCAACGGCGCATCTTCGTATGCCGCGCTCCACAGCCATAGGCCGATCAGCGTGCGTCCGAGCGGCTGGATTGCCGGATAGCTCCATTCGGCGATCGGCCCCGGCACCGTCCACCACTGCAACTCGGGGGCGATATTGGTCAGCACAGTGAGCACGACAGCTGCCAGGAAGAAACAGCCGACGACTCGGGTAACTCCCTCGCCCGCCCGCAGCAGCCCGATGCCCAGCGCCGAATTGCCGATCGAGAATCCGAGCAGCAGCACGAAATAGAACGCGTCCCACAGACCATCGTACATCGCTGTATTCGCGCGAATGATCGCACGCGTAGCCTCATCCGCCGCGAAGTAAGCCGCGCGCCATTTGTCGAAAGCGAACAGCGTCATCGTCTGCTGCAGAGCTTCATTACTCGCCCAGAGCGCGAAGCCTGCCACGCCGATGATTGCAGCAACGGAGCGCAGAGCGCGAATGCGCAACGCCACTCCGAGGGCCGCTGCGAACGTGATGAACGGATGCACCAGGTACACCCACGATCGCAGCACATAGGCCGGATCGTCGACGCGCTTCATGCGTCCTTCGAAGCCGTCCGCGGGCTGGAAGAACTCGGGCAGGTAGATCAGGCCCAGCGTCGTGATGGCCGACAGGATCGAGCACACCGCCACGCTGCGATAGAAGGTCGGATTGATCGTCATAGCTCGTCACCTCGGGGTGATCTTGGTGCGTAGGGTACCTCGACCGGAGTGCCTTGACGCCTGCCGAAGGAGCATGGTTTTGTTACGCGCGTTGCTCAGAGTATCGGCCATGATGCACAGCTCCAGAGTTCTGCTCCTCCTGCTCGGCTGCATTTGCTTTCCTGCGTGGTCGGCGGATGCGCCGTTGCCGACGTCAGCCGCGGACATCGACAGTCTTGCCCGCCGAGTTGCTGGAACGGGCGACTCGATCACGCGAACCCAGCGACTGGTGTCATGGATGAACTCGCGCCTCGAATGGGTCGCGACCGACTATCAGTCACGCACGCCCGAGCAGATCCTGGCCCGCGGCGCCGGCAATTGCGCGGACCTTTCTTCGGTCCTCGAGCGCCTGCTGCGACCTGCTGCCATTCCCTATCGCTGGGTGGCCGAGATCAATCTGCAGCCCGCGTCGGACGAGCGTGAAGCGAACGCCCGTGCGAAGGTCAGGGAGAACGGCCCGAGGATGTCGGTATTCGGCCGTCGCTACAACGATCATCGCTGGCTCGAAGTGCTCGACGAGCGTTCGAAAGAATGGGTGCCGGCGGATCCTGCGACCGGTCTCGTGGGCACGCGTCCGTGGCTGCTCGCGCGCGTTGCTTTCGACGAACGGCCGCCAGCACCCGTGCCCGCAGCTGCCGACGATCTCGCCGATATGATCGTGCCGCTCACGATCTTCGTGGCGAAAGACAAAGCCGGCGTGCGCATCGATCGCTCGCAGCATTATCTGATCGACGAGCTCGATCGCCTCTACGGCGGCAAGGCTCACGCCCTGCCGAGTTGGTCCGCCTGGGTGGCAGCAGTTCAGCGGTTTGCACCGATCGCTCAAGACGCCTTCGACAATCGCGTCGATCTGCACCAGCAACCAGCCCTCGTCGACGACCTTGCCAGCGCCTACGAGGCGCTCGAGAAGGAGGCGCACGCAGCGGGACTGCGCCACTCCCTGACCACCGCCCGTACCGGCAAACCGCCGACGATGACGAACGGCACCGCCGTGACGGCACCCGGAAAGTAGTCGAGCTGCACGATCGTCTTGACCACGTGGTGCGACTCGATGAGCCCGCGGACGCCGAAGAAGGCGAACCCGATCAGGCGCGCACGCCCGGAACACTCCTGGTTGCTTTTCTCTGGAGCGCAACGATAGGAGGCGCTTCGCGCCGAGTCGTCACGAAGGTCGGGGTTCGGTCGGGATTGCTCAGCCGCGCGAGGCCCGCGACCGGCGCAGGCGGCGGACTGCCCACACGACGATAACGATCGCGACAAACAGGCAGAGCAACGGGGCGATGATCGCGAGGATCGAGACCGTTGCAGCACCTGCCGTTTCGGCAGTACTCACGACGGGGTTGCCCAGACCGCCGGTGACCGCCGCGGTCTTGGCGCGTACGACGGCTGTCGTCCCTTTCGTGAGCGCCGCGATGCCGCCACCGGCGATGACCGCGATCGGCCACCGAATCTCCGGCGGCACATCCACCATCACCGAAACGCTCGCGACTACTCCGGCGATCACGGCGAGCGGACCCGCCAGCACGTCCAGCAGGTGATCCAATCCGGGGATGTAGAAAGCGAGCGTCTCCAGCACAGCGGCGGTGCCCAATGCCGCGAGGGCCGGCGTGCTCTGCAGCCACGCAAAAGATTCGGTCAGCGGCAACCAGCCGGCGCGCGCCGCGAGGCCCGCGACGAGCAGCGGGATGAACACCCGAAAGCCGGTCGCCGCGGCCAGCCCGATGCCGAGAGCGACGCTGAACAGCACATCGAAGGAGTGATCCACAGCCGGCAGTATCCGTCTAGAATGGGGCCCAAGAAAGCGGCATGAGACGGGGATGAGCGGCCACGACCTCGAAGGGCTGGGATTCAAGTTCCTCGATCGGTTGAAACAGCGGCACGTCTTCCGCGTGACGGCCGCGTACCTTGGCCTGGCCTGGCTCGTCGTCCACGTCGCGACCGTCCTCGGCGAAACTTTCGCACCCGTCCACCATACGGTGCCGTGGCTCATCTATGCCCTCGCCGCTGGACTGCCGCTGGTGCTGATCGGTGCGTGGTTCTCCAATCGTTCGCACGGCCCGTCGGCCGGGCGCGTCGTCGATGCGGGCAAGCTCAACGCGGTCATCACGGTGATCCTGGTGCTGGCCGTGCTCGCGCTGCTGGCAGATCGCCTCGTCCTGCATCGGCCGGCGAACGACTCGATGCTGGTGTTGCTGGCGCTGATGGTCGTGGTGCTGCTCGCGGATCGCCTGATCGCACCACGCACGTCTGCCAAGGCAGCGAAGACTCCGATGCCGGGCGTGGCGATCCTGCCCTTCGTCGACATGAGTCCGGAGAAGAACCAGGATTACTTCTGCGAAGGCATGGCGGAGGAAATCATCAATGCGTTGTGTGCATTGAGCGGTCTGCGAGTCGCGTCGCGCCTCGCCTCCTTCGGCGTCCGGGATCGCGCCGCCGACCCGCGCGAAGTGGGTCGGCTGCTGAACGTCCAGACTTTCCTCCACGGCAGCGTGCGCAAGGCGGACAGCAGGCTGCGGATCACGGCGCAGCTCATCAAGGTCGCCGACGGCTTCAATCTGTGGTCGCAGACGTTCGATCGAAAGCTCGAAGACGTGTTCGCGGTCCAGGAAGAGATTGCGCGTCAGGTCGTCGCCGCATTGCGCGTCAACCTGCTTGCGGCGGATTCCTCGCGCCTGGAACGGCGCGGCACGAAGCACGCCGCGGCATACGAGCACTACCTGCGCGGTCGTCAGCTGCTCAACAAAGAGAAGGAAGCCGAGCTGCGCGCGGCTGTCGAGCTGTTTCGCGAAGCCATTCGTCTGGATTCCTCTTTTGCCGATGCGCACGCCGGGCTCGCGGATACGCTCACTCAGTTGTTTCGGCAGCGGCAGGATGTTCCTGGCCTGACGCCGGCGGATGCCGTAGCCGCAAGCGAACGCGCGGTCGCGCTCGCACCCAATCTCGCGGACGCGCATGTCTCTCGTGGCAACGCCCTGCAACTGCTGCGCGAGTTCGAGGCCGCAAAGCAAGCGTTCGAGCGTGCAATCGCGCTCGAGCCACGACACTTCCACGCGCACTACTGGTTCGCCAAGTACTGGGCCGCTAGCGGCGAGCACGCCCTTGCCGCAAAGGAGTACGAGCTGGCGGCTGACTCCCAGCCCGACGACTATCGCCCCATCGTTCTGGCATTGCAGGAGTATCAGGCAATCCAGGACAAGGAGCGCGAGCACATCACGCTGCACCGTTCGTGGCAGGCGCTCGAGCGGCGGCTCGCCATCGACCCGGACGACTCTTACGCCAGCGATCACGCAGCAGGCGTGCTGATGTTGCTCGGCCGCCGCGATGAAGCGAATCGACTGCTGGACCGCGCGCTCGCGATGCGGCCGGACGACTATCGGACTCTGTACACGGCTGCCTGCACAGCCTCGCTCGGCGGTGAGTACGAGCGTGCGCTCGATTTCCTCGACCGCGCCGTGGCCACGGGCCGTGGCCATCGCGAGTGGATCCTCAACGACAACGACCTCGCGCCGCTGCGCGATCACCCTCGATTCAGGCAGATTCTTGCCAGGCTGGAGTGACGATGCGACCTGACCGACGAGCTTTCCTGGGAATGGCGGTGACGGCCGGCCTGTTTGGATTGAATCCTTCCTTGCTCGCCGCGCAAACCAAGTTCCCTGCTTCGAAGGGCGCAGGCCCGAGCTCGTTGCCGCCGCCGATCAGCACTGCCGAGCGCGTGCAGCGAATCGCGAAGGCACAACAGTTGATGCGCTCGGCGGGATTGAAGGCGCTGCTGGTCGAAGCAGGCAGCTCGCTCGTGTATTTCACGGGCGTGCAGTGGTGGCGAAGCGAGCGGCTGACTGCGGCTCTGATCCCTGCTGAAGGTGAGCCGGTCCTCGTCACGCCCGCATTCGAAGAGCCATCAGTGCGCGAGAACCTGAAGGTTTCTGCCGATGTGCGCGTCTGGAACGAGCACGAAAGTCCGTTTGCGGTGCTCGCCGACTGGCTGAAAGCACACGGTGCAGGCAAAGGTCCCGTCGGCGTCGAAGAAACAACGCGCTTCTTCGCATTCGACGGCCTGCGACGGCTCGGTGTCGAAACGCGCGGTGATTCGGACGTCGTGCGTGCCTGCCGCGTCATCAAATCTCCAGCCGAGATCGCGCTGATGCAAGCGGCGTCGGACATCACGATCGCGGCCTATCGCGAAACGGGCCCGCAGATTGCACGCGGCATGACGCCGGCCGACATCGCCCACATCATGTCCGGCGCGATGGAGAAGCGCGGCGCGATTCCCGGATTCACGCTCGTTCTGCTCGGCGAGGCCGCCGCATATCCGCACGGCACCGGCAAGCCGCAAGAGGTTCGACCGGGCGAAATCGTGCTCCTGGATTGCGGCTGCAGCGTCGAGGGTTATCAGTCGGACATTTCGCGCACGATGGTGATGGGCGAAGCGAGCAAGCAGCAGCGCACCGTGTGGGACCTGGTGCATCGGGGCCAGCAGATCGCATTCGAAACGGCGAAGGTCGGGACGCCGGCAGGCGCTGTCGACGACGCGGTGCGCGCGGCCTACGAGAAGGCCGGCTATGGTCCGGGCTACAAGCTGCCGGGTACGTCGCATCGCACGGGTCACGGCATCGGCATGGATGGCCACGAGCCGGTCAATCTCGTGCACGGCGAGCAGACGCCGCTGGCGCCGGGCATGTGTTTTTCGGATGAGCCCGGCATCTACATTCCGGGCAGCTTCGGGGTGCGACTGGAGGACTGCATTCACCTGACCGAGTCAGGACCGAAGTGGTTCTCCGTGCCGCCGCCTTCGATCGACCAGCCGTTCGACTAGGAAGTGACGCGGGCGACGGCGACGACCACCTTCCCGCGAGTGCTGCCGTCCCGATTGTGTTGCTGCGCCTTGACGATTGCCGCCAGCGGATAGGTGGCATCGATATTGATCCGCACCTTGCCGGCCGCAAGCAGCGGCGCCACACCCTCGAGTCCCTGCTTCACGTTCCACGACGGAGTCGCCGGGCATACGACGCGCCCGCGCGCACAGATCTGCGCCGGCACGGAACCGACCAGCGTGACCAGGCGACCGCCATCACGCAGCACTTGTTCAGAACGCAGCAAGGTTTCGCCGCCAACTGTGTCCACGACCAGGTCGACGTTGCGCACGACGTCCTCGAACCGCGTCGAGCGATAGTCGATCACCTCGTCGGCGCCGATGTCTCGCAGGTACTCGTGATTGCGAGCCGATGCGGTCGCGATGACGTATGCGCCCCTGGCCTTCGCGATCTGCACGATGACGGAGCCGGTCCCGCCGGCGCCGCCTTGCACGAGAACCCGCTCGCCGCGTTGCACGTCTGCAGCCTGAATCAGGTAGCGCCACGCCGCGATGGCGACCGTCGGATATGCGGCCGCCTCGGCCATCGTGTACGCCGCGGGCTTGCGCACGATTTCGCTCGTCGGCACCGTCAGGTATTCGGCGTAGCTGCCGCCGCGCTCGCGCTGATTGACTACGCCGGCAACCAGATCGCCGCACGCAAATTCGGTGACACCGGTGCCGATCGCAATCACCTCGCCGGAGAAGTCTCCGCCCGGGATAGCGGGGAACGACAGCCGCCCGGCCTCCTGCAGCTTCCAGTCGACCGGATTGACGCTCGCGTAATGCACTCGAACCAGCACCTCGCCGGCAGCGGGCGCCGGCACGGCAACGGATTCGATGCGTAGTGCCTCAGGTCCGCCGGCGGCGTGGATGCGGGCCGCCTGCATCGAGGTCGGCGCCTGGGTGCACACACCGGCTCCCTGAGCCAGGTCGAACAGGAACAGCGGAATCAGCGGCAGCAGCAGCTTCGTAGTATTCATCATGGTGGCGATGGACCCGCATCGCGACCAATGGTTGCGAGAGGTGCGGCCAAGCGAGTGTCGGCCGCGACGAAGCGATCGCTTCAGTGTTTCTCCTCATGCCCGAAGACGGTGGCCTGACCCGGCAGCCACGGATCGTGCGTCCCGGCGCGGAACTGCGTCATCTGCGCTCGCATGCGCTCCAGCACCTCGCGGTGCGCCGGATCGTCAGCGAGATTCCGGACCTCTGCCGGATCCTGGCGCAGATCGTAGAGCTCCTCGGCGGGCCGATGCAGGAACGCCTGCACCGTTCGCGCACCGAGGCCGACACTCGGCCGTGCAGCGACCGCTTGCCACGTCGGCGAGGACGCAATGTCGCCCGCGATCGGAAACTCCAGCGGCGCGGCGATGTTGAGGATGTACTTGTACTCGCGCGTGCGCAGCGCCCGCATGGGGTAGTACTGCTGGATCTCATGAAAGCTGTGCGATGCGAACACGCGATCCCAGCCCGGTGGATCCACCTGGTCCAGAATCGGCAGAAGGGTTCTGCCGGCGAGCCCCTGATCGCGCGACGCAGATGCATGAGCCCAATCCAGAATCGTCGGCGTGATGTCCACCCAGCTGACCATCGCGTTGTTCTCGACACCGCGCTTGCTCTGCGCCGGTGACGCCACGATCAGCGGCAAGTGGATGCCTTCATCGTAGAGCGTGGTCTTGGCTCCGGGAAAAGCACGGCCGTTGTCGCTCAGATAGATCACCAGCGTGTCGCCTTCGTGCTTCGTGTCCCGCAGGACATCCAGCAACAGCCCGATGCCGCTGTCGAGCCGGCTGACGGATTCGTAGTACTGAGCCAGGTCGCGGCGCACTTCGGGCAAGTCCGGCAAATGCGCCGGCACGATCACCTTCGCCGGATCGTAGGTTGCTCGCGCGACCTGAGGCCAGGTCTGCGTGTTGCCGAAGTTCTCCGGCGCGCGATGCGGATCGCTGTAGCCGACGATCAGCAGAAACGGCTTGCCGGCGCTCCGCGAGATGAACTTGCGCGCCTCCCCTGCCATGAATGCGACGTCGCGGTTGCCAGGACGCTCCGGCGCCAGCTCTTCGTCGAAAGGCAGCGCCGACTCGGGAAGGATGTGCTTCTTTCCGACGAGCCCGGTGCGATAGCCCGCAGCCTTCAGGTACTGCGGCAAGGTCTGCACCGTCGGCAGCAGATGCTGGTTGTGCACGTCGTGCGCCAGCCCATACATGCCGTTCGAGTGCGAGTACAACCCGGTGTAGATCACCGAGCGACTCGGGCTGCACGAAGACACCGTCGCGAAGGCATTGGTGAACAGCGTGCCGCGAGCTGCCAGCGCATCGAGGTTCGGCGTGCGCAGGACCGGATTGCCGTAGACGCCGAGGTCGCGTCCCTGGTCATCGGCAACGATCAGCAGCACGTTGCGTGTTTCAGCAACCGCAGCCTGGAGGCCGCTCAGCAAGACCAGAAACGCGCCGATGAGCGCGCACTGTACGACGGTACGATTGAAGCTCATGACTTCGGATAGTAAGCGCACTGCCCATTGGGACAATAAGCGTTGCTCCGACACGGAATGGTTGCAACGTTCACGCCTTTTTCACGACGCGCTGCCCGCCGCGTTCACGGGGTGCCTGGAGACTGCGCAGCCTCAAAGCTATTGCATCAACCATCGGCCCCTTTGAACTGGAGATCGAGAAATGAAGAAGACCTTTGTCCTTGCTGCCACCGCCCTGCTGGCAGTCTCGCTGGCCGGCATGGCTCACGCCACGACTACTGTCCGCCGCAACATGCAGCAGCAGGTGGTCAGCTATGCCGACCTGAATCTGGCGACCGAGGCGGACGCAGCCACTCTGCTCGACCGCATCAAGTCCGCTGCCCGCAAGGTTTGCGGCCTGGACCACGCCATCATTCTGCCGTTCGCGATGCAGTACGAGCTGCAGGTGTGCGCCAAAGAGGCGATCGCTCGTGCCATCAATGACGTGAACGCGCCGCTGCTCACGGCCCGCCAGATCGTCGTTCGCAACGACCAGTAACGACCCCGCATGCGGTGCGCGGCAGGATGGCTGCGCACCGCTCTTTTCTGAGGATCCGCAATGAAGACGATTGCTCTAGCGCTCGCCACGATGATGATCGGCGGTGCCGCCATGACGGCTCACGCCACTGCTCCCGTGCGGATAATGGTCCAGGAGCCCGTGAGCTACCACGACCTGAACCTCGAGACGGAGCTCGGCGCCGAAATGTTGCTCACCCGGATCCAGTCTGCCGCCCGCAAGGTCTGCATCCAGGCGAACCCGGACCTGATGCGGCCGAACATCAGGGATCAACGTCAGAGCTGCACCGAGGACGCGACTGCACGAGCCGTTGCCTCGATCAACGCGCCTCTGCTCACGCGTGTCGCGACCAGCACGCGCATGTAAGGGTGTATTCTCAACGCATCGCCAGGCCGTGAGCCTTGCATGCGTCTATCGACCTGCATCGTATTGCTTGTCCTCAGCTGCGCAGCCGAAGCAGTCGAGCGTCCGTACATTCCGGCACGTCTCGATAACGGTCAGCCCGACATGCAGGGTGTGTGGATCGCCTCGAATTCCACACCGCTGGAACGACCGCCCGGCTTCACGACGCTCGTCATCGACGAGGGGCAGGCTGCGAAGCTGCTGGCCTCGTTGGATGCACGCGCGGAGGACCGCAGCAAGCCGACCGAGCCCACCGAATACTTCGACCCGCTGAGCCTCGAGCGCATCCGTGGCGAGCTGCGCAGCTCGCTCATCGTCGATCCGCCGGATGGGCTGATTCCCGGCAACGAGCTGTACAAGCAGCACTTCGCGCAAGCGATGGCCAGCGTGCTCAATGCGATGGACGGCCCGGAGCAACGGCCCTCTCCGGAGCGGTGCCTGGGATCGCAGACCACGCAACCGCCGATCCTGTCGATCCGCAATGGCGTCAACCTGCATCAGATCGTGCAGACCTCCGACTCGTTCGTATTCACGTCGGAGTTCGTCAACACGGCACGCATCGTCCGGCTGAATTCCAAGCGCATGCCAGCAGTCGTGACCACGTGGCTCGGCGACTCGATCGGCCGGTG
The DNA here is from genome assembly GCA_044866955.1 of Steroidobacteraceae bacterium. Taxonomy (GTDB): domain Bacteria; phylum Pseudomonadota; class Gammaproteobacteria; order Steroidobacterales; family Steroidobacteraceae; genus Steroidobacter. The sequence continues at coordinate 21,749 of JBIOUH010000036.1, read as the reverse complement.
GGAAGGCGACACGCTCGTCGCAGAGACGCGCGGCTTCACGCCGAGTGATCGTTTTCGGGTCGGCATCTCGGGCAACTTTCTGGTGTCCCCGCGAACGCTCGTCACCGAGCGCTTCGTCCGTGTCGCGCAGGACAGGATCGACTACACGTTCACGGTCGAGGATCCGACCTACTACACGCAACCGTGGACCGGTGAATCGCATTTCCTGCGTAGTGACGAGCCGGTGCTCGAGTACGCCTGCCACGAGGCGAACTACTCGCTGATCCACATTCTCGAAGGTGCGCGCGAGCAGGAACGACGCGCTCAGCAGTGATCAGCCCGGCGCGTCCTTGGCGCAGCGGAAGCCGACGTCATCCGTACGATTGTCCGGCGAGGCTTGATAGCGACGCGAGCCGCCGATGCGCTCGACCGGCTCGTGCCAGCCGCTGCCGCGAATCACTTTCTTCTCACCGGTTGGCGGGCCTTTCGGATTGCGCACGTCATCGACCGCGAAGGTTTCGGTGAACCAGTCGCTGACCCACTCCGAAACGTTACCTTCCAGGTCATAGACGCCTTCGCGACTGCGCCCGGCTTCCAGCGAGCCGACGCGTTCGAGGCCGCCGCCGTACGCATCCTCGGCTCTGTGACCGTACACCGCACGGCCTGCGCCCGGCTCTTCGTTGCCCCACGGATACCTGCGCTGATCGCTGTCGCGTGCCGCTCTCTCCCACTCCGCCTCCGTCGGCAGACGCTTGCCCGCCCACTGACAGTAGGCCTGAGCGTCATTCCACGAAACACCGACGACGGGCAGCTGACCTTGCTTCGCCAGGTCGAGACTGTCCCATTCATCAGGGGGCGCGAGTGAGCCGTTGGCAGCGAGGAACTTCGCGTAGCGCTCGGTCGTGACTTCGACGCCATCGATATAGAACGGGTTGACGTACACCTCGCGCAGCGGGAAGAACTCGTCGTCGCCCATCGTGAACGCGCCGCCTTCGATGCGTACGAGCGGCGCGCCGTCCTTCGACGAAACTGCTGCACGCTGCACGAGCCAGTACGACGCCGCCGCAACGGGGATGAGTATCGCAACGGCCCAGACTGCGATCTTGCGCAGGCGCCGGCGATTGTGAATCTGCGCCAGCGTATGCACTGCGTCCGAAACGCTTGCCGTCACATTACCGACCGGCGTGAGACACGTGACCGACCTCAGGTAAGCGGGAATGTCCTGGCGCGGCACGTCAGCCAGGATCACAGGAAGCACGCGGCCGTCGGCGAGGGGCCACATTCGCTCGGCCACCGCCAGCTCGTTCAACGTGTAGCTGCCGGTGTCGACGGTGTGGGGCGTCAGGAAACACACGAACAGGTCGGAGCGCTCGATCGCCGCGCGGATCTTCGAGTCGAAGGCCTCTCCGGGTTTCAGATCCTCGCGATCGTAGAAAACGTCGTGTCCCTGCTCCGCCAGCGCGAACCGGATCGGCTCGATGCGAGCGCGATCTTCGGACGCGTAGCTGAGGAATATTCTCATTTGGGTTGCAGCGTAGCGTGATAACGTCAGATTTCAAGTTGAACGGAAGACGGCCATGAGTTACCCGACCCGCACCCGCGATCAACACCTGGCCAACGACGGGCAGCCGAAGCGCATCCTGGCGCTGGACGGCGGCGGCCTGCGCGGGATTCTGAGTCTCGGCCTGCTGCAGACAATCGAGGACACCCTGCGCACGCGCCATGGTGCAGGCGACGATTTCCGCCTCAGCCACTACTTCGACCTGATCGCCGGCACTTCGACGGGCGCCATCATCGCGGCGACGCTGGCGCTCGGCTGGAAAGTCGAGGAGATCCGCAGCCGCTACATGATGCTGGGCGAGCGGGTCTTCACCCGCTCGCTGCTGCGACAAGGTGTGCTGCGTGCGAAGTATGACGACGCCACGCTGATCGCAGAGCTGAAAAAGGTGTACGGCGCGAAGACGACGCTCGGCGGCCCGGAGCTGAAGACTGGTCTGCTGGTGATGACCAAGCGCCTCGACACGGGCAGTCCCTGGCCGATCTCGAACAACCCGCGCGGCGTGTACTTCGCGGCGCGTCCGAACGGAGTGGTCGGCGACGGCGACTATCCGCTGTGGCAGGTGGTGCGTGCCTCTACGGCCGCGCCCGCCTACTTCGATTCGCAGCAGATCACGATCGCGCGCTCTGCTGGCGCCAAGGCCGTCACGGGCGAGTTCGTCGATGGCGGCGTCAGCCCGTTCAACAACCCGGCGCTGATGGCGATGATGTACGCAACGATGATCGGCTATCGGCTCCATTGGCCCACCGGCGAGGACAAGCTGCTGGTGGTGTCGATCGGCACGGGCGCCGCCGATCCCACCGTGACGCATGCGAGCCTCGCAGCGAAGCAGGCGGTGGATGCGTTGTTGTCGCTCATGAACGATTCGGCGACGCTGCAGGAGATGCTGCTGCAATGGTTGTCGGATGGACCGACCGCCCGTCGCATCAATCGCGAGGTCGGCGACCTGCAGGGCGATGTGCTCACTGGCGTCGCTGCGCTCACCTATCGCCGATACAACGTCAACCTGCGCGCGACGAGTGTGCAGGAGCTCGATCCGGCGTTGACGGATCCGACGCTGATCGAATCGCTGAGCGCCATGGACTCTCCCGCCAACATGACGGTCCTGCATCGCCTCGGGACGCTGGCCGCGCAACGCGACATCAAGACCGAGCATTTCCCCGCGATGTTCGATCTCAAGTGATCGTCACTCGCGAGCTGCCTCCCGACGCGCTGCCCCACGAGGATCGGGAGCGCGGCGCGTCCGCGGATTGCTACACGACCGACGTTCCACTCCTGGTCTCGCACGCCGCTTACGTCGAGGCGTTCTACACCAGCTGGGCATTCAAGCTCGAGCGATTCGTATTGAAGTGGACTGTAGCCAAGCCGTCGACCGACGATGAGGCCCGCCGCCTGTCGCGCGGCGAGCTCGACGCCTTCGCTGCATGGACGGTCGATGCGCGGGCCCGCGATCAGGTGCTGCTGGTGGATTTCATGCGCCGGACGAAATCCTGGCTGATGGTTGCGGCGCTCGACGCAACTCACACGCGTCTGTACTTCGGCACCGTCATCATGCCGGTCCGCAAGAAGACCGGCCCGCCATCGATCGGGCTCGCATTCGGCGCACTGATGCCTTTCCACAAGGCCTACTCGCGTGTCCTGCTCGGCGCCGCCGCGGCGAGAATTACCAGGTCCGATCGTCAGCTCCGGAGCTCTCGATAACGGCACGGCCTGCCCGACGTTGTCACCGCGCTGCTGCTGAGTCGGCGACGACCGGCTACTTCTTCTCGGGCAGCTTGTAGACCACGTTCGTGAAGCTCACGACCAGCCATTTGCCCGTGTCCTTCGTCATGACGTACGTGCCGATGTTGCCGCCGAGCGCGCTCACGGAGCGGACCGTGACCACCGCCACGTCCGGCTTGATGAAGCGCATCTTCTCGATCGTATAGTCCTTGCGACTGTTCTTCGCCGGACCGGCGTGCAGCTGCACGATGTCCTGCCTGATGGCCGCCTTGCCCTGGTGCCACTCGCCGAACACGTTGATGTGATCGATATCATCCGCGTACGCCGCCACCATCTTGTCGGCATCGTGCGTATTCCAGCCTTCGTAGAACCGTGCCAGCACAGCTTTGATCGACTGCTCTTCCTGTGGGTCGGCTGTTCCTCCCGCAAAGGCGCTGAGCACGGGCGCAGCACCAATACAGAGGACACACACCCATCGCAGTAACGTGCTCATGTCCGGCTCCGCGTCCGCAGAATCACGTGTAGTACAGCGTCACCATGAAAATCAGGAAACGATAGCCCGGCACCGCCGCTGCGATGACGACCGCGAGCAGCGCTACCTTCAGCGCCCGGACCAGCCCCGACGCTCCGTACACGGCACCCGTGGCGAAGTACAAGTAGGTCGCGATGACGCCCGTCAGCACTACGAACGATCCCCAATCCACGGGCGTCGAGCGCAGGCCCAGGCCTCCCAGCCCCTTCTCGAGAAGCGTGAACAGCAACAGCGCGCAGGAGCACAACAGCAGGAATGCCAGCAGGTGCAGTGCGAAGACCAGGTGCGTGACGAAAGGCCGGTGGCTGGTCGCGAACAACGGGATCAACAGCAACGTGAACGGCAGCACCAGCAGGATGACGAGCGAGCGGGCGTTCACATCGACTGCGTGGTCGAAAACCGGCGTGTAAGTCGCAAGCGTCGTGTGCCTGGCCGCCAGCTTGCTGTCCACGAGGCTCCGCGCGAACTGGCTCCAGTCCTGCTCGTACATGTGCGAATGGAGCGAGTTCGAGAAGATCGGCGAGTCGGCGAACGCCTGTACCGCAAAGAACGCGACGTTGACGATCAGGAACAGCTGGAAGGGTCCGATATACGGCTTGCGTGGGCCCAGCACGTACGCGTTGGTGAGCGCGCCCGGGCGCGTGATCAGCAGCTTCAGCGATTGCAGCAGGCGGCTGTCGATGCTGCTCAGGGAGTGAAAGGCCTGGGTCATCAGGCCCAGGAAGGTGAGATCTTTCGGCTGCAGCGCCTTCTCTCCGCAAGCGGGACAATGCAGCGAATCGACGCCGGTCCCGCATGTCGGACACACCCACTGCTTCACCATTCGCGAACTATAGCGCGAGCACGCGCGCTCCCTCACAATTGCCGCCGCATGAAGCCCTCCGACAAAGATCTCGGCATGGATCGACCGATCGCGCGACGCGACTTCCTGCAAGGCGCGGCGATCGGCGTGGGCGGCGTGCTGCTTGGCGGACTTGCGCCTGAGCTCGCTGCAGCGGCAGCGGAGATCGCGGAGCAGGATCGACGCGGCTACTACCCGCCCACCCGCCTCGGCCTGCGCGGCAGTCACCCGGGTTCGTTCGAAGCGGCGCACGCGCTGCGCGATTCCGCATCGCCGAGCGGTCAGATCGGCGACACCGGCGAGTCGTTCGACCTGATCGTGGTCGGCGCCGGCATCAGCGGACTCGCGGCCGCGCACTTCTTCCGCGCCAGTTCGCCGCGCGGCCGTGTGCTCGTCCTCGACAATCACGACGACTTCGGCGGCCACGCCAAGCGCAACGAGTTCCACGTCAACGGCCGCATGCATCTGTTGAACGGCGGCACGCTGATGATCGAAAGCCCGCGGCCGTACGGCAAGGTCGCGGCCGATCTGATGCGCACTCTGGGCATCGACGCGAAAGCGCTCGACGAGGCATGCACGAACAAGGCGCTGTATGAATCGCTTGGCCTGCACCGGGGCGTGTTCTTCGATCGCGAAACTTTCGGCGTCGACCGCCTCGTCGTTCGCAAGGGGGAGAGTCGCGAAGAGACTGCGGCCTACCTCGCGCAGACGCCGCTCGCGCAGAACGTACGCAACGACATTCTCCGGATCGAGCACGGCGACGAGGACTATCTGCCGGGCCTGACATCCGCTCAGAAGAAGGATCGATTGTCGCGCATCTCCTATGAGCACTACCTGCTCGAAGTCGCGAAAGCCGATCGCGGCGTTCTCCCCTACTACCTGCACGCGACCGACGGCTGGTGGGGCTGCGGCATCGATGCAATCTCGGCGCTCGATTGCTGGGGGACGCAGTTCCCTGGATTCCAGGGACTGAAGCTCGAGCCGGGCGAGGCCCCGCGCATGGGATTCACGCCGGCGGGATTTGCAGCGACCGGCGGCTCCGACACCTTCCACTATCCCGACGGCAACGCATCGATCGCGCGACTGCTGGTGCGCTCGCTGATTCCGGATGCGATGCCCGGCCGCGATGCGCGCGACATTGTCACGGCAGTCGCCGACTACACGAAACTGGATCGATCGGAGTCGCCCGCTCGAGTTCGGCTCAACAGCACCGTCGTGCGCGTTCGCAACGTCGGCAACGATCGCGTCGAAGTGATCTACTCGCGCGGCGGGGCGCTGCATCGGACGACTGCCCGGCGATGTGTGCTGGCGTGCTGGAACACGATGATCCCTTATCTCTGCCCGGAGCTGCCGGAGCGGCAGAAGGCAGCGCTGCATCAGCTGATCAAGACGCCGCTCGTGTACGTCAGCGTCGCGCTACGGAACTGGCGTGCCTTCCAGCGCCTCGGCATTCAGCGCGTCGACGCGCCAGGCTCCTACTTTTCAAGTTTCGAGTTGAACGAAGCGGTCGATATCGGCGCATACGCCAGCGTGCGCTCGCCGGACGAACCGATCCTCATCCGCATGGTGCGCACGCCAGCAAAGCACGGGCTGTCGGAGCGCGAACAGCACAAAGTCGGTCGCGCGGAGCTGCTCGCGACGCCTTTCGAAACGTTCGAGCGAAACATTCGCGACCAGCTCGGACGAACGCTCGGAGGCGGCGGCTTCGATCCCGCGCGCGACATCGAGGGCATCGCCGTCAACCGCTGGCCGCACGGCTACGCGCCCGAATACAACAGCCTCATCGATGGCGACACGCCGCCGGACGAGATGCCGAACCTCCTCGGTCGCCAGCGTTCCGGCAACATCGCGATCGCCAACTCCGATGCCGGCATGGGTGCCTACACCGACGTCGCGATCGAGCAGGCGCATCGTGCGATCGACGAGCTCTTGGGGAAGGCATGACGATTCGAAGTGAATACCCCGCGTAGGGCGCGAGGCACTTACACGTCTTTTGACGACGCGGACTCACACACGGACACCTGACTGTCCGCGCAACGAGTGCAACGAATTGAAAAAAATTCCGACGCAGTGCTCGTCACGTTGTCGTTGCGCTCGCGTATTGAATCGTTACCACTAAAGGGGTAGCGTCGGGCCAACGTGATTTTCACGTGAAGGGACGTCCGATTTTCGTCGGACGCGACAACGTCTCCCGCAACCACGAAGCGATCCGCGCGCGCATCGCGCGGTGGGCGTTTCTGTCGGTCGGGAAAAAAATACGGGGATACATTGCATGAGAAGCCATGAGGGATTGCTCTGGCTGCGGGCTCATCGCTCGCGCCTGGGCGCAACTGCTCTCGCGTGCGCGATGGCAGCACTGTTGAGTTCACCTGCCCAGGTCGAAGCGAAAGACGCCGTGCGCAATCTCGGCGGCGGTCTCGATCAGCTCGCATCACCCGCGGTCCGCGCGCAGGCGGCCTCGCGGCAATCGCTGGCGAAAGCAACCGCGCAGGAGGATCTGACTTTCAGGCCGGCCGTGAAGCTCGATGAAGCGGGCCGCGCGCTCGTACGCATCTCGCTCAACGGCAAAGTGCCGGCGTCTGCAGTCATTCAGAGCCTCCGCAGCAGCCCCGGCGTCGAAGTCATCGCTTCCGATCTGACCTATCGCAAGGGCGTGATCGAAGCTTACGTGCCGACGTCGGCACTGCTGAGCGTCGCCGGCAAGAAAGGCGTGCTCGCAGTGGTGCCCTCCGCTCCGCGCGTGACCAACGTCGGTGCAACGACCAGCCAGGGCGTCGTACAGCATCGCGTCGACAAGCTGCCCAACGGAGTCGATGGCTCCGGCATCACGGTCGGCGTGCTCTCTGACAGCTACAACACGTTCGGCGAAGGCAGTGCCGAGGAAGACGTCGCCACCGGCGACCTGCCCGGCCCCGGCAATCCCGTCAACTCGAAGCCCGTGGTCGTGCTTCAGGACGGTCTCGATCCGACCGACATCGACGAAGGCCGCGCGATGGCACAGATCGTCCACGACATGGCGCCGAAGGCGCGCATCGGCTTCGCGACGGCGGACGGCGGTCAGCTCAACTTCGCAGACAACATCCGCTCGCTGGCCGGATTGCCCGGCGCACCGCATGCGGTTGCAGGCTTCAAGGCGGACGTCATCGTCGACGACGTGATCTATCCGGACGAGCCGATGTTCCAGGACGGCATCATCGCGCAGGCGGTCGATCAGGTCGTCGCCAAGGGCGTGTCGTACTTCTCGTCGGCGGGCAATCGTCCGGCGACGCAGGCCTACGACTCCGTGCCACGCATCGTCCCGGGCGCTCCCGCGTCGTGGGCCGGTACGAACCTCGACTTCTCGCAAGTCGATCCGGCGCTGTACGCAGGCGGCTTCCACGACTTCAACCCGGCAAGCGCCACCGATATCGCACAGACGATCCAGTTCGCAGCCGGCAACACGCTGGTCTTCCAGTGGAACGAGCCGTTCGATCCGCAGCCGCCGACGCCGGTCGGCGATCCGATCGCCACGGGCGTGGGCACGGTGCCGGAAGACGGCGACACGACCTTCACGTTCAACGGCACGGCCGGCCACATCGTCGAGATCTTCGTCGACGCCGACAATACGACGACGGGAACGCCGAATCCCGACCTGACGATGTTGCTGATCGATCCGGACGGCAACGAGCTGCAGTTCGTGGACACGGGCACCAATCCTGAGTCCGTGACGCTCGAGCTGCCGACGACTGGCACGTACACGGTCGTCGTCGACAGCTTCGAAGAAGGCCAGTTCGGCGACTTCCTGTATCGCGTGCAGGAAGTAGAGGTCGCCGAGCAGGTGCTGAGCGATTACAACCTGCTGTTCTTCCTGCCCGATGGCCGGTTCATCGGCGCGCTGGCAGAGCAGAACCGGTTCACGAACCGGCCGCTCGAGATCGGCGGCCTGCCGGGCACGACGCTGCAGATGGTCATCTCCCGCGCCAACGTGCCTGACAAGAAGAACAAGAACGTCGCGGATCGCATCCGCTACGTCGGCTTCGGCGGCGTGAATCCGCAGGAGTACTTCAGCTATCTCGATCCCGTGACGTACGGTCACAACTCCGCGCGTGGCGCCAACGGCGTGGCGGCGTATCCGTTCTTCCCGCCGTTCGTCCCGGAGTTCTTCACCTCGCCCGGGCCGTCGACGATCTATTTCGACAAGAACAACAAGCGCTTCAAGAAGCCGGAGATCCGGCTGAAGCCCGACATGGCGGCGATGGACGGCGCCAATACGACGTTCTTCATCGAGGACGACTCGACCGACGACGACGATTTCCCGAACTTCTTCGGCACCAGCGCAGCGGCTCCCCATGCAGCGGCAATCGCGGCCCTGGTACTCGATGCAGCCGGGGGTCCGGGCAAGGTCAAGCCGGACAAGATGCGCAAGATTCTGCAGGACAGCGCATTCCGTCATGACCTCGATCCCTACTTCTCGCAGGGCTTCGCGCTCTCGCGCGGCAATGCGCTAGGGATCAGCGCGCAGGGAGATTGGGCGGGCGTCGCCACGACCGACCCGAACCTGTTCACGCTGAGCCAGGTCGGCGTCGGGAACCTGCTGTCGTTCCATATCAATGGCAGCACGGCGAATCCGACGGAAATTCCGCCTGGCATCGTGTTCGACCCGCGGACGACACCGGCGCCGGCACCGGGAGCGCCGTTCACGATCGGCAGTAACACTGTGGGTCTGAGCGCAGCCGATGTCACAGCGACGTTCTCGCAGCAAGCGCCAGCGCCAGCAGAGCCAGACCAGTGGTTCCAGATGGATCTCGCGTTCGCAGCGGGAGCGTTCCGCAGCGGCGACCGGCTGGCGTTCGGCGTGGATCGCGACGAGCTGGATGAGTTCGGCGAGCGCGGCGCAGTGGCCGGTAACTCGGTCGATCTGCTCGGTGATGCCGTGCAGATTCCGTCCGGCAACATCGCGTTCGGCGGCGCTACGTTCTTCGGCAACTTCTCGAGCGGCGGGCAGTTCCAGGGCCGGTTCTTCAACCTGATCGGCAAGGGCTACAGCCAGCTCGACGGCTTCGGCTTCGTAAATGCCGAAGCGGCGGTGAAGTCCGTGACCAGGAAGAAGCACTAGCCTCGACGTCGTCCGGAGCGACGCAGGGCCCGCATCGGTTTCGATGCGGGCCCTTTTTCATTACGCTGTCGGCATGATGCTCCTGCCCTGGCGCGGTCGCACCAACAAGAAGGCGTTCCTGGAACGCTGCCTGCGCGCCGTGCAGGAAAAATTTCCGGAGGCCCAGGTCGCGCCCGCCGGCGAGCTCGAGCTCGACGTCGTGTTTCCGGACGGCACGCGCAACAACCTGTACCTCGGCCGCGCCTACGATCAATTCTGCAGGCAGCCGCGCGAGTTCGACGACATCGTGGCGCGCTGGCTGCAAATGGTCGCCGCACGCGCGCAGGCGCAGCCGATCGATCCCGACAAGCTGGTCCCGATGATCAAGGACCGCGAATGGGTCGGCTCGCTCAACGACGCATCGTCGAGCTGGATCGAGGACTACAACGAGCAGCTGGTCGTTGCTTACGCCGAGTACAAGGCAGGTTTCTACTACTGCTCGCTCAAGGACACGGACGAGATCGGCGTGTCGCGCGAGGATCTGCGCCGACGTGCGCTCGCCAATCTCGCGGCGCGGTCTACGCAGCGCCAGATCGAGCAGTTTCCGGCGGCATCAATGGTCAATGTGGGCGGCAACTTCGAGGCCTCGCAGATTCTGCTCGATGATTTCTGGGCGGAGCCGCAGGTCGGCGCGCGATCGCTCGTCGCTGTCCCCGATCGCGACACACTCGCAGTGAGCGTCGACGACTCGCCCCAGGCCGTCTGGTCCCTCGCCGAGATGGCTGCCAGGCTGACTCGTTCGGAGCCCTACCCGATCACATCATTGCTGTTCGCTCGCCGTGACGCGGGACCGATGCGCGCGATCGACGTTGCGCAGCAGGACGATTCGCACCCGATTCCGCGGCTGGACGTGATCGACGTCAACGCCATCAAGCGCGGTGGAGGCGCCGACCAGGTGATCGTCATCGCCTCACCACTGGATGCGAGCCCGCGCTCGGTGTTCCGTCTGTTTACGAAGATCGACGGCTACCTGAACTACCTGGCTTCGGAGCACTTCCGGGAGGAATGCGGGCCGCCGTCCCCGGCATCGACCCGCATCGTCGTTCGCATCCACTCGGGCTCGGCGCACGACATCTTCGCGCTGCTCGAAGATGCAGCGCCGTGGGTGCAAGAGCGCAATGCGCGCCTGGAGATTCGGACCGGCGTCTGAAGCGGGCTATAACTTCACCGTCGCCTTCTCTTTCGCTTTCACCGTCACGCTCTGCCCTGCGCCTTTGCGACCAGCAAGCCGCACGGTGTAGTTACCGGGCATCACGCGCACCGGCTCGCCGCCTGCGAGTCCTTCGCCGACCACTGCACCTTGCGAGTCGACGACTTCGAATCCCGGCCGCATCGCCTTCGCCATCGCATCGTTCAATGCCGCCGCGCCCTGCGCATCGAAATATGCGCCGCTGCCCGCGTCCGCCCAATGACGAAACGTCGCCGCCAATGTCGGATCGTCGATCGCGAGGCCGACGATGTTCACGCGCACGCTCGTGCCCGTCTTCTTGAGCTTCTCGATCGCAGCGGCCGGATCGCCGCCGCAGGTTTCTTCGCCGTCGGTCAGGAGAATCACGAGCCGTTCGCCCTGCACGGTGCGCAGATCAGATGCGACCTGTTCGAGCGACGCGCCGATGGCCGTCTTCGCGCCGTTCTTGGGCTCGAGCGAGGCGATCTTAGCGCTCACCGCCTGCACGTTCAGCGGCCCGAGCGGCACGTCGAGATCGGACTGGCACGAGTCCTCCATGCGACCGAAGACACGGAACGCGAACGGCGTACCCGCCGGAATCGTCGTCGTGACGAGCTTGGTGAGCGTCTGACGTGCGATGTCGATGCGACGCTCCTTGCCGATTTTCTGCAGCATGCTGCCCGATGCATCGAGAATGATCTCGACTGCGCTGCCCGCAGGCATCGCGCTCGCCGCCACGACCTCGACCGTGCCGGGCTCTTCCTTCGCCGGCGTGATGGTGATGGGAGCACGCGCCAGTGTCGCGTACGACTGGCCGGTCGAGTAGCGCACTTCGTAGTCGCCCGGCTCGACCGGCGCAAGCACCTTCACCGGATTGCCGCGAGCCGTGTACTCATAGTTGTCGTACTCGCCTTCGCGCGCACCCTTCTTCACGATCGTCACGTAGTCGCGTTCGTTGTTCGGTCCTTGCCAGTTCACCGCGAAGCTGCTGCCGGCGACCGCCGACGCTGGCGCCTTGAGCGAAGCCGTGACTGCAGTCACCGTCATCTTTGCCGTCGCCAGCGTGGCGTAGGTCTGGGCGGTGAGGTAGCGAACTTCGTATTCGCCGGCGGCCTCAGGCGCGCGCAGCTCGAGCGTATTGCCCTTCGACGTGTACTCGTAAGCCGCGTACTGCTTTTCCGCCGTGCCGGCCTTGACGATCGTCACGAAGTCGCGCGCATTGTTCGGGCCTTGCCACGTGACCTTGATCTTCGATCCCGCGGCCGCGCTCTGCGGCGCCGTCACCGAAGCCGAAACCGCACCGACGGTGATCGGTCGACGGGCGATGATCGCGTCGCCGGCGCCGAGGAAGTAGCGCAGCTCGTACTGGCCGGGCTCGTCCGGCGCCGTCAGTTGCAGCGGGCTACCGGCCCGCGTGTAGTCGTAGGCGATGTAGGGACGCGCAGCATTGCCGTATGCGATGTAGTCCCGCTCGTTGTTCGGTCCCGTCCATTTCACGGAGAACTTCGCACCGGCAGCAACCTGCGCCGGCGCATCGAGCGACGCCTCGACCGCATCGATGCGCAACGGACGGCGCGCGAGCGTCGGATACGGCGAGTCGGCCGACAACAACCGGATCTCGTAGTCGCCCGCTTTCGGCGGCGCGATCAATTTGAACGCGCCGGGCTTCGCCACATATTCATACTGACCGTACCCGCCCTCGCGACTGCCCTTCTCGACGATCGTCACGAAGTCGCGCGGATTCTTCGAGCCCGCGACCGTGACCTCGACCGGTGCGCCGGCCTTGGCGGTCGCAGGTCCATTGACGGTTGCCTGTCCGAACGCAGCGCAAGACAGGAACGCGAGCAGCAGCGGGATCCAGCGGCGCATGAGGTTGTCCTCTTGTTATGCTGCAGCCATTCTAGCTCTATCACGGAGAGGCGCGATGAAGAAGACCTACACCGGCGGCTGTCACTGCGGCGCAGTCAGCTACGAAGCCGACATCGACCTGAGCAAGGGCACCGTTCGATGCAATTGCTCGATGTGCAGCAAATCGCGCGCGTGGCTGGTGGGCATCGGCAGCGATGACTTCCGCCTGCTGAAGGGCCAGGAGATGCTCAGCGACTACCAGTTCAACCGCAAGAGCATCCACCATCTGTTCTGCCGGAACTGCGGCGTGAAATCGTTCGGGCGCTCCAATGTCGGACCGGACGGCAAGGGGATGGTCGCGATCATGCTGGGCTGCATCGACAACATCACCGATGCGGAGCTCGCGGCGCTGCCGATCATGTACGTCGATGGCCGCAACGATGACATGAAGAAGGCCCCCGCCGAAACGCGACACCTGTAAACGCTCGCGTCATGGAGTCGCGAGCTTGAGCCCGACGATGCCAGCCACGATGAGCGCAAGGCTGGCGAGACGACCGGCGCTCGCCGACTCCCCGAGCAGCACGATGCCGAGGATCGCGGTTCCGACTGCGCCGACGCCGACCCAGACCGCGTAGGACGTGCCGACCGGCAGCGACTTCATCGCGAGGCCGAGCAGCACGATGCTGACGAGCATCGCGACTATGGTGATGACGCTCGGCCAGAAGCGCGTGAAGCCTTCGGCGTATTTCAGGCCGATCGCCCAGACCACCTCGAAGCTTCCCGCCACGATCAACATCAGCCAGGCCATAGCGTCTCCCGTTCTCCGGCTGGGAGACGAACGCTAGAACTTTGCGGCGGTTTGATGCAAGCTCTTCGCGCTATGTTCGTCATCGAGCTCGTCTATAAGGCGGACCTCAAGGAAATCGACGCGCACATGGCGGCGCACGTCCGGTTCCTGAAGAAGTACTACGCGGACGGCACGTTCCTGGTCTCGGGCCGCAAGATTCCGCGCGAGGGCGGCATCATCCTCGCCGCGGGCAAGTCGCGGCAGCAGATCGAAACGCTGATCCAGGAGGATCCATTCCACAAGCACGGGCTCGCCGACTTCCGCGTCATCGAGTTCCGTGCCAGCCAGCGCGCCGACGACATGCCGAAAAGAATAGAAGAGTGAGCCGCATGCTCGGGCGGGCGGCTGTCCTGGCGTTGATGGTATGGGCCGGTACGGTGCGAGCCGAGCTGCTCGTGCACGAGCTCGAGCAGCAGCCGTCCGCGGCGGAGATCGTGGATTTCTTTCCGCTGGCTCGCGGCGACCTGCTCCTGCGGACGCGCAGCGACGCATTGAGTGTCGTTCACGTGCTCGCCCCGGATGGAACACTCAAGGAACGCTGGCAAACACCGTGGGACGCTTCGCAATTCCTCGTCCCCTATCGAAACGGCTTCGCCATGCGGCGGCTCGCGGAGATCGTGGCCTTCGAGCACGCTACGAATGCTGAGCCGAAGGTGATCTACACAGTCAGCGCACCCTTCGAGCGCGCGCAGCTTTACGCCTCGCCCGACGGCCAGGACCTGTACGTCTTCGAGACGGGCTCGACAGCCAATCGGGTCACGCGCATCGACGCCAGGGGCGAACACATTGCATGGCCACAGACGATCGCGCGGCTGGATTCCACGATCATTGCAACCGACGACGGCCTGGCGTTCGTCAAGAGACCCTACGACCGGACGTTGTGCGCGATGGATCGCAACGGCCGTGTGCGCTGGGAAACGTCCGTGCCCCAGAAGTCGAGCAGCGAGCCGATCTACTCGGCCGCCGGCTTCATCACGCTGCCGATGGTCCCCGCGTCGCCAGGCGACTGGGGCAAGGCTCGCTTGCTCAATTTCGATGTTCGCACCGGGCAGCTCGTGGCTGATGTGCGCGTGCCGGCGTTCATCTCCGCGATCGGTACTCCGAACGGCATCATCTTGTCCGGCTGGATGCTCGGACAACGCTACGTGGCTCTGGTCCAGCGCGACGGCAAGCTTGCCTGGCTGCGCCGCTACGTGCCCGATCAGAAGATCAGCGACATCCAGCAGGCGGCGGCGGCCCGAGATGGCAGGCTGCTGTTCGTCGCACGCGAGCGCACGTCGGCCACTTCGCCGACATCCATCGTCGTCACGGACAGCACTGCGGCGTCGCTCGCCGAAGCTCGTGGCGCTTGCCTGGTGACGCAGTGGCAGCGTCCGGTCGAGCTCATGACGCAGCTGCAGAAGCGCGACCTGGTGATTGTGCCGCCGAAACCCGAGGAACTGGGGTGGAGCGGCCCGCGCTGCGCGGACAAGGAAAAGCAGTTCGTCGACTTCCTGCAGGCATTGTCGGCAGCGGTGCCTCGAACAGCAAAACTGCCCCCACGGCACGTGATTGCCGCTCGGGTGACGTCCTCTGGCAAGCCGATCCGCCTCGAAAACTACGACGCCGATCGCAGCGGTTACTACAGAGCGATCGTGAGTCTGAACTTCGCGGTGCCCCACGACCGCGCGCATGAATTCTGGGAGATGGTCACGACTCAAGTGCAGCCGCACCTCTCGCGCATGAAGGCGCTCGACCAGCGCTTCGTGCAGACGACGGGATATCAATATCACGTAGCCGATCACGGCGACCTGGATCCCGAGCGGACCTTGGCGGACCTGGAAAAGGCAGCGCGGACTGTCGAGGAGAGGATTGCGCAGATTCCGCGCGCGCAGCTCGCGGAGGTGCTCAGGAACCCGCCGGTCGGCGAAGTCGGGATCTGGCTGCAACTCGACGGGTTCGGGGGTGGCGAAGGCCGGATGCAGCCGTTCGAGGTGGCAGACCGCACGTTCCTCGACATCGTCGCCGAGCACCGCCGCCACGCCGCGCAAGGCGAAATCACCATTCGCGATTGAGACCTGCGGAACCGCTGCGCGCGCGGAGCCATTGCTCCAGCTGAAGCACTGCAACGGAGAATCGTCATGGCGCGCCGCCCTCCCCGCTCTCGTCGGAAAACTTCCCAGGGCAAGTCGGTGCGATACGCCGTCATCGGCCTCGGACATATCGCCCAGGCAGCGGTATTGCCAGCCTTCAAGCACGCGAAGCGCAACAGCACGCTGGCCGCGCTGGTCTCGGGCGAGCAGAGGAAGCTGAAGCAGCTTGGCCGTCGGTACCGCGTGCAGCGGACTTGCGGCTACGACGGCGTGGATGAACTGTTCGCGAGCGGCGAAATCGATGCTGTCTATATCGCGTTGCCGAATGAGCTGCACAAGGAGTACACGATCCGGGCGGCCCGCGCCGGTCTGCACGTTCTGTGCGAGAAGCCGATGGCCGTGAACGCGAGCGAATGCGAGGAGATGATTCGCGCCACCCGCGAGGCGAACGTCAAGCTGATGATCGCCTACCGGCTGCATTTCGAGCGCGCGAACCTGGAAGTGGCGAAGCTCGCCCGGACCGGCAAGCTCGGCGAGCTGCGTTTTTTCACGTCCGACTTTTCGATGCAGGTGAGCGACGACAACATCCGGCTCGCCCCGTTGGAGAAAGGCGGCGGCCCGCTGTACGACATCGGCATCTACTGCATCAATGCAGCGCGCTACTGCCTCGGCGAAGATCCGGTGGAGGTGTGGGCTGCGGGCACGCGCAGCAAGGATCCGCGCTTCCGCGACGTGGACGAAACCGTCGCAGCCGTCATGCGATTCAAGGATGAGCGGGTCGCCAGCTTCACCTGCAGCTTCGGTGCGGCGGACAAGGCGGTTTATTCGATCACCGGCACGAAAGGCAGCGTCACGCTCGATCCCGCGTACGAGTATGCGGTCGGATTGTCCTATCGCCTGAAGGTCGGCGAGCGCGAGACGAAGAAGAAGTTCAGCAAGAGCGACCAGTTCGCTCCCGAGCTGCTGTACTTCTCGGACTGCGTGCTCAAAGGCCGCGAGCCGGAGCCTTCGGGCGAGGAAGGTCTGGCGGATGTGCGGATCATCGAGGCAATGCTGCAGTCGATCTCCAGCGGCCGGCCGGTACGCGTCGAATTGCGTCAGCGCCGGCAACGACCGACGATGCAGCAGGAGATCCGCAGCCCCGCGGTGCCACGCGAGCCGAAGCTCGTCGATGCGAAGCCGGCGAGTCAGTGATCGTCGCTAGCGGCGCTGCAGCCACGCACCGCTGAGGCGCCCGATCCCATCGAGCTCGATCCAGATATCCGCCGACCCTTTCTCGAACTCGAGGACGTACTGATCGATACCGGAGTCGAGCACTTTCTGGAAGTGGACGGCCTTGAGTGCACCGAGCGCGCCGAGGGTCGTGCGCAATTCCGGCAGGTTGCTACGGACGTCTTTGGCCTGGTCTGCAGTCATGGCTGCGTAGTCGGGCTTGCCGCTCGCTACACTGGACAATACCCGTCGCAACATCGCCTCCCCGCCTGTCGCCGCTCGCTGCTCGTTGAATCGCCGCGCGGCGGCGAGCGCCTCTGCCACGGCTTTTTTGCTCTCGGCCGCAGGTAGACGCTTCGCCGGACGGTCGTCGCCTTCGCTTTCATGCAAGATGAGTGCGTCCGGCAAGAACTCGAACCGTGCCGACCCTACTCGCTGGAAGTACTCGCGCTCGGAGGTCGGGAACAACCCGGTGATCGGCGCGTGGCTGACTCGCGAATACATGCGATCGCCGTCGCGCCAGACCGTCATGTCGGGGCCGCCGTCGTCGAACTTGTAGGTGCCGACGTAGCGATCGAACGTGGCCGGATCGACCTTCGTGAGCACTCGCTCCACCGGCGCGAAGTCCTGCCACTCGTACGCGGCCGCGATCGACCGCATGGCTGCCATCATGATATCGCCGCCGTTGTCGCCGCTCGTCATGACGACCGCGCCATCGCCGTTGACATAGCCGACGAAGAAGCAGCGATAACCTTCGTTCGCACCCCCATGCGAGAAGTATTCATGAGGCGCCGTGCCGCCGAGCCACGGTCCGATTCCCTGCTTGGCAATCACGCTGGTCAGCATCGTGCGTACACTTTCCTGCGACAGCACGGTCCCTTCGCCACCCGCTGCAGCCCGCTGAACGCCGATGACGTACCGCGCGAGATCGGAAGGAGTGGTCCACAACGCCGCCGCAGCTTGCTCCGGATACACATGCGGACCGCCTGCGATCGGTTTGCCGTCCGAATCGTACGGCGTTGCGACGCTCGACATCGATGATGCAGGCAGCGGCTGCTGGAAGGTGCTGTTGCTCATTCCGAGCGGACGCAGGACACGACCGGCCATGACCTGAGCAAATGGCTGCTGCGTGACGTCCTCGACCAGCTGCTGCATCACTTCGTATCCGCCTCCGGAGTAGCGCCACTGCGTTCCCGGCACGATATCCACGCGGATCGGCGCACTGTTTGCCGGCGCTGCGCCGTTCAGCACTTCCAGCAGCGTCGGCACCTTCTCGCCAGCTGCATATCCAGCGAATCCGTGAACAGTCATTCCCGCCGAGTGACTCAGCAGTCGGCGCAGCGTCACCTTCTGCGTTTTCGTCAGGTCGCTCGCCGGCAAGCGCCAGCTGCGCAGGTAATCGTTCACGTCTGCGTCGAGATTCAGCTTGCCCTCCTGAACCAGCTGCATGACCGCGAGCGCGCTGACCGGCTTGCTGATGGAAGCAGCTTGAAACAGCGTGTCCGGCGTCGCTGGCGGACCGCCGACACGAGTAACGCCGTACGCGCGCGCCCACTCGATCCGACCGTCGTTGATCACCGCGATGCTGACGGCAGGAACATGCAGTCCCTTCATCTGGTCCGTCAGCTTCACCGGTTGACGAGACTCGCCCTTCACCAGCACTGCCGGCAACAGGTCGCTTTCGATGCGCGCGATGCGTTGTTCGATCGCTGCCTGAACTGCTGGGTCGACCTTGATCGCGACCGTCTCCGCACCGCCGTTACGGATTGCAAGCTGCGCGACTTTGCCGTTCTCCTTAGTGAAGACGTAGTTCTCGTCCTTCGCGTTGAAGAACGTAGTCGGATTCTCCGGCAATACGCGGACCTGCGGTCCGCCCTCGCTGAATTGCAGTTTCAGGCCGGGGCCATCGACACCGACCGCAAGCGAGCTGTTCTCGTCCAGCCAATAGCGCCCGGCGTACTCCTCCAGTGTCGCCGCAGGCAGCTTCACGATCGGACGATCCGGGCTCAGACCGCGGATGTAGTGATTCGCGACTTCCAGCGCCATCGCATCGGTGCGAATGCTGTCCGCGTTGACGAGCACGATGACTGCGAGCGAGTCGTCGTCATAGCGACTGAAGTCGGCGCGAAAGCCCGGCAACGATCCGCCGTGACGCACGCGCCGATGACCGCGAAACTCCTCCACGTTCCAGCCGAGGCCGTAGTTCGTCGACGAGCCGTCCGTCAGCAGCATCGGCGCCTGCATCTGCGCCTGCTCAGCTTTCGAGAGCAGCGCGTTGCCGTGCAGCGCGGCCTCGTACTTCATCAGGTCCGCGAGAGTCGAAAGGAACGCTCCGCTCGGACGCAGCGCCAGCATCGGCTCGACGTTGTGCTGGACGTTGTCGCGAAACAGATAGCCGTTCGCGCGCTTCGGCACGATGTCGAGGGCATCCGTGGTTCGGGTCGAAGTCATGCCGAGCGGCTTGAACACGCGCTCGCTCATGAACTGCGGCCACGGCTGGCCCGAGATCCGGTGGATGACTTCGGCGAGCGTGAAATACCCCAGGTTGCTGTACGACCACTTCTCCCCCGGCGCGGACTGCAGCGGCACGTCGTACGCCGCGCGAATGAGGTCGGCATCGCTCTGCACTTTCAACCCGTCGAACGCGGGTGATTCCCGTACCAGCCCGGAGGTGTGCGTCAGCAGATGGCGCAGCGTGATGCCCGACCAGGCGGCCGGCACATCGTCAAGATATGTTTTGACGGGCTCATCGAGGCGCACCTTGCCGTCGCGCACGAGCAGCATGATGCCCGTCGCGATGAACTGCTTGCTGACCGAGCCGATCTTGAACACGGTGTCGCGCGTGACCGGCGTGTTGAGCTCGATGTTGGCTACGCCGAGTGTCCGCACCGAGATCGGCTTGCCGTCGCGAAGCACGGCGACCGCGGCACCGGGGATGCGCTGGTTCGCCATCTCGGTCCGGAGGTAGGTATCGACCGCATCGGCCGAGGCAGCCGTCGCGAGCAGCAGGAGCAGGCAAACCGTGGCTATTTTTCTCATGCCCGTAGCGTAGCAAACCGCCCGGTCCGTATGATTGGCGCCCTCAACATTTCGCCAGCCGCGAGGAGAACATTCGATGACCACGAGCCGCCGCGACTTCATTGTAGGCACCGGTGCCGCGATTGCCCTGGCCAATCTGCCTGCACGCGCCGCCGACAACGCCGACGCCGCGGCCGAGAAGTTGCTGACCGAGATCGGCGAAGACCTGCTCACCGACTATCCCGAAACCGCTACGAGCCTCGGCATCGATAACGGCAAGCGCGCCGCATTGAAGGCGAAGGTCGCCGACCGTTCTGCGGCCGGGCAACAGGCGATCGCAAAGCGAGTCGCAACTCGGATCCAGAAGCTGAAAGCAATCGATGCATCGCAACTCAGCGAGGCGACGCGCATCGATCTCGACGTCGTGCGCACGGCGCACGAATTCGCCGCCGAAGGCTTTGCTCAACCGTACGGCGACTCGGCGCTGCTCAATTCGAGCTGGTCCTATCGCAACGCGCCGTACGTGGTGGCACAGAACACGGGCGCGTTCCTCGAGATACCGAGCATGCTCGACGAGCAGCACACCGTTTCGACGCCTGCCGACGCCGACGCGTACCTGGCGCGGCTCGAAGGTTATGCCGGTCAGCTCGATGGCGAGACCGGCCGCCTGAAAGCAGCAGCGGCGCAGAACGTGATCGCGCCGGACTTCCTGCTCGACAAGACTCTGTCGCAGATCAAGATGGCGCGCGGCGGCAAGATTGCAGACTGGACACTCGTCTCCTCGCTCGCGAAGCGCACGAAGGACATGCCCGGCGACTATGCCACGAAGGCCGTGAAGATCGCGACGGACAAGGTTGCACCGGCTCTCGATCGACAGATCGCCGAGCTCGAGGCACATCGCAAGCGTGCGACCAGCGACGCAGGCGTGTGGAAGCTGCCGCACGGCGATCAGTACTACGCATGGGCGCTCAAAGCCGGCACGACGACGACGATGACGCCGGAGCAGATTCATGCGATGGGCCAGGAGCAGCTGCGCGAGCTGCAATCGGAGATGGACGGCATCCTGAAGAAGCAAGGCCTGACGCAGGGAACGGTCGGCGAGCGCATGACCGCGCTCGGCAAAGATCCGAAGTACAAGTTCCCGAACAACGATGAGGGTCGCAAACAGATCATGGACTATCTGCACAAGCGGATCGCGGATATCCGCAAGCGGCTGCCGCGTGCGTTCGCGACGCTCGTGCCCGGCAACATGGAGATCAAGCGCATGGCGCCGGAAGTCGAGCCGGGCGCGCCGGGCGCGTACGGCGGCCCGGGCACGATCGACGGCAAGGTGCCGGGCAAGTTCTGGATCAACCTCGGCAACCTGGACAACTGGACGACGTACAACCTCGCGACGCTGTCCTACCACGAATCGATCCCCGGCCACGTCTGGCAGGGCGAGTACACGTTCAAGCTGCCCCTGTTCCGCTCGCTGCTCGCATTCAACGCGTATTCGGAAGGCTGGGCGCTGTATGCCGAGCAACTCGCGGCAGAGCTCGGCGTGTATGACGGCGATCCGGTCGGCCGTCTCGGCTATCTGCAGTCGATCGCGTTCCGCGCCTGCCGCCTTGTCGTAGACACCGGCCTGCACGTGAAGAAGTGGACACGTCAGCATGCGATCGAGTGGTTCGCGACGACGAACGGCTCGAGCCTTGGCGAGGTCACGAGCGAAGTCGATCGCTACTGCGCGTGGCCCGGCCAGGCGTGCGGCTACAAGGTCGGTCACAGCGAGATCAACCGCCTGCGCAGGAAGGCGCAGGATGCGCTCGGCACGAAGTT
>JBIOUH010000035.1:0-9846 GCA_044866955.1 Steroidobacteraceae bacterium | reverse complement strand
TGGTGCGCTCGCACGGCGCGACCAGTTTCGATTGGGCGTCGGACGAGCAGCGGCGCGGTCAGCTCTGGCGCGCACGTCATGCCGCTTACTTCGCCGCGCTGGGCCTGCGTCCCGGCTGCGAATGCGTGGTCGCCGACGTCTGCGTGCCGATCTCCAGCCTCGCAGAATGCGTTGCGGCCACGCGCCGCGAGATCGACGCCGCTGGATTGATTGCACCGATCGTCGGTCACGTCGGCGACGGCAATTTTCACGTGCTGTTCCTGCTCGAGCCTGGCAACGCCGAGGAACGCGAGCGCATGGAGCGCGTCTATGACGCGATGATCGAGCATGCGCACCGCCTCGACGGCACCTGCACCGGCGAGCACGGCATTGGCTTGGGAAAACGCGACAAGCTGGTCGCGGAGTTCGGGGAGACGGTCGTCGCGCTGATGCGGCGGCTCAAGGAGGCCTGGGATCCTCACGACATCCTGAATCCGGGGAAAGTTTTCCACACGACCTGACACTTCTTTTTCGGGGGGTTCATGCGCGAGTTCAAAAGCCGGGTGCAGCCCGGAGGGGCTCTTTTCGCCCTGATGTTTGCAGCGACGGCGGCCGCTCAGTCGGTCGACACGGGCACGATCGAGCAGGTGACGGTGACCGCGCGTAAGCGCGACGAGTCGCTGCTCGACGTCCCGATCTCCATCACTGCGGTGACCGAGAGCACCATGGACCGCAGCGGTCTGCGATCGATCGCGGACGTGGCGCCGACGGTGCCGGGCCTGAACGTGAACTCCGACAGCGTCGGCCGCGCGTTCGTCTCGATCCGCGGCATCGGCACTGCGCTGCAAGCGGGCGTACAGCCCGGCGTCGGTGTGTTCCAGGACGGCGTCTATGCGCCGCAGACCTCCTATGTCAACAACCCGACGCTCGACATCCAGCGCATCGAAGTGCTGCGCGGCCCGCAGGGCACGCTGTACGGCAAGAACACGCTGGGCGGCGCCATCAATATCATCACGCGTCCGCCCAGCGAGACCTTCGAGGGCAAGGCCTACGCGGGCTACAGCGACCAGGACAGCGGCCAGGAATTCGGCGCGCGCATCGGCGGCCCGCTGAGCGATTCCGTGCGCGCGAAAATCGCAGTTGCCTCGCGCGATGCGGACGGCTTCTACATCAACAAGCTGATCGGCGGCAAAGTCGATGAGTCGAGCAGCGACCAGGTCGACGCCTCGGTCGTGTGGGACGCGAGCGACGACGTTCGCCTCACGGTGAACGGCTACTTCCTCGACTTCGACGGCCCGTCGACCAACTACAACCACGTCAATGGTCCGACCGACTACCGCGACAACGTGGTCATGAACGTCATCGGCCGGCAGGACTTCAAGTACTCCGGCGCGAACGCGAAGATCGAGTTCCCGCTGAGCTCGCTCAATACCAAGGTCACCGCGATCGGCGCTTACGACAAGCGCGAGGTGGAAGGTGTCAGCGACGGCGACTTCCTGTCGCTCGACATCGTGCGCGCGAATGGCACCGGCACCGACAATACCTACACCGGCGAGCTGCGCTTCGACACGACCTACAGCGATACGTTCTCGACGCTGATCGGCCTGTTCGCCAGCCGCGAGGAGTCGGATGCGCGGTCCGGCCAGACGCTCGTGCCGGCGGCGCGGACTGCGGACACCTTCTCCGATCGCAGCGGCGACACGTATTCCATCTTCGCCACCGGCCTGTGGCGCTTCGCGGAAGAGTGGGAGCTGTCCGCGGGCGTGCGCCTCGACGAAGAGAAGCGCGAGCAGGACAGCTTCACCACGATCTCGAGCTTGCCGGGCGTCGTGCTGACCGATCCGCATCGCGAGATCGACTCGTCGGAAGTCGAGCCGCGCGTGTCGCTGACGCGCTTCCTGACGAAGGACGCGATGCTCTACGGCTCCGTCGCCAAAGGCTATCGCGGCGGCGGTTTCAACTCGGCCAGCGTGCCGCCGGAGTTTTCGACGTACGACGGCGACACGGTGTGGACTTACGAGCTCGGCGGCAAAGCCAGCTCGGCGGACGGCCGCTGGATGGTGTCGAGCGCGGTCTACTACAACGACTACACCGACTTCATCGGTCAGAATGCGCTCGCAATCGGCCCGGGCGGCGGGCTCGTGTCGATCGACCTGAATCTCGGCGACGTCGAGTCGTACGGCCTCGAGACCGAGGTGGCTGCGCAGGTCACCGACCTTTGGAGGCTGAGCGGCAGCGTCACGTTGATGCACGCGCGCATCACCGACCAGAGCGGCTGGCTCGCAGTCACGGGCACGCCGCTGGCGACGGACCGGTTGCTGTTCCAGCCCGACTGGAACGCGGCCATCAGCTCCGATGTAACAGTGCCGGTCGGCATGGGCGATGTGTCGTGGAATCTGGGCGTGGTGGGCAAGGGCAGCCGGCCCGGCTCCAGCTTCGATCCGACGACGCCGTCGATGCTCGAGAGCTACACCGTCGTGAACACTTCGGTCACGTACCAGCGCAACGGCTTCAGCGCCAGCGTGTTCGCGAACAACCTGTTCAATGAGAAGTACTTCGAGTCGTTCATCGATGGCTCGCTGCTCCAGGCGCTCGGTCTGCTGAACCAGGATCTGGGCATCCTGGGCACCGAGCGCAAGGTCGGCGTGCGGCTGCAGTACGAGTTCTAAGAGATGGGCATGGCGGCGGAGGGGGCGAGCGCGCCCGGCAGCGAAGTCGTACGCAAAGCAGCGTGGCGACTGATCCCGCTGTTGGGTGTGCTCTACTTCTTTGCCTTCCTCGATCGCGTGAATGTCGGCTTCGCGGCGCTCACGATGAACGTGGATCTCGGCTTGTCGTCGGCGGTCTTCGGCCTCGGCGCCGGCATCTTCTTCGTCGGCTACGTCGCCTTCGAAGTGCCGAGCAACGTTTTGCTCGAGCGCTTCGGCGCGCGCATCTGGATCGCGCGCATCATGCTGAGCTGGGGCGTGCTCTCCGCGTCGATGGCGTTCATCCAGGGACCGACCAGCTTCTACGTCGTGCGCTTCCTGCTCGGCGTCGCGGAGGCGGGTTTCTTTCCGGGCATCATCTACTACCTGACGTGCTGGTTTCCGTCGCAGGATCGCGCACGCATCATCGCGCTCTTCATGATCGCGCTGCCGTTGTCGAGCGTGATCGGCGCACCGCTTTCGACGTGGCTGCTCGGCATTGAAGGCGCCGGGCTGCACGGCTGGCAATGGATGTTCCTGTGTGAGGCCGTTCCGACGATCGTGCTCGGGTTCGCCGTGCTGCGGTTCCTGCCGGATAGGCCGGGCGACGTCGCGTGGCTGTCCAGGATCGAGAAGGTGTGGCTGCAAAGCCGGCTTGCATCCGAAGCCTCGGAGCACGGCGGCCACACGCATAGCTTGAGGCAAGCGCTGCTGCTGCCGCGGGTCTGGCGCTACGGGCTCGTCTACTTCTGCGTGCTGTTCGGCCTCTACGGCTTCAGCTTCTGGTTGCCGCAGATCATCGCTTCCTTGGGCAAGCTCACGACCTTGCAGGTCGGCGCAGTCACGACGATTCCGTACGCGCTCGCGTGCATTGCTCTCGTGTTCTGGGGACGACATTCCGATGCGACAGGTGAGAGAGCGTTGCATGTTGCCCTGCCGCCAGCATTCGCGGCGCTGGCGCTCGCGGTCGGCGGTTGGCTGATCCATCCGGTGTCGATCTTCGGCGCGCTGTGTCTTGCGGCCGTCGGCATCTATGCAGCGCTACCGGCGTTCTGGGCGCTTGCGAGCCGCGGCTTGCACGGAGCTGCTGCCGCTGGCGCAATCGCACTGATCAATTCGCTCGGCAACGTCGGCGGCTTCGTCGGGCCGACGGTCATCGGCTTCGTCAAGGAGCGTACCGGCAGCTTTGCCCTGAGCTTCCTCTCCATCGCCTTGTGTCTGGCGCTGGGCGCGGGCATTGTCTTGTGGGAGCGCACTCGCGATCAGCGCGCGCTCGGTCCGGCCACCCAGGTGTCCTCATAATGAAAAACTGCATCGCTCTCGCCCTCTTGATGTCGGCGGCAACGCTGGCCCATGCGACGGACGATGCAACCGGCGCCTGCGAGCAGATGAAGACCTTCACGATGGAAGGCGTCGTCATCGACAGCGCTGCGCCGGAGCGCTCGGGCACGTTTGCGACTTCGCTCGGCACGACGCTCAGCAATCTCCCGGCGTTCTGCCGCGTCGTCGGCCACGCGACGCCGACGCCGCAATCGCGCATCGGCTTCGAAGTGTGGTTGCCGGAGAAGAACTGGAGCGGCCGCTACGTGCAGGTCGGCAACGGCGGTCTCGCCGGCGTCATCTTCCATCAGCTGCTCGGACAAATGGTCGAACGCGGTCATGCCACGGCATCGACCGATAATGGTCACACTGGAAGCCCGATCGATGGACGCTGGGCGATCGGCCAGCCGGAGAAGGTGCGCGACCACGCCGAGCGTGCCGTCCATCTGTTGAGCGATATCGGCAAGAAGATCACGGCGAAGTACTACGACAACGCAGCGAAGCACGCGTATTTCTTCGGCTGCTCCGAAGGCGGACGCGAAGCCTTGATCGAGGCGCAGCGCTTTCCACAGGACTTCGACGGCATCGTCGCCGGCGCACCGGCGCACTACTGGACCGATCTGTTGAACGGCTTCCTCGTCAGCGGGCAGGCGCTCCACAAGGATCCTGCGAGCTTCATCCCGCCGGCCAAGCTGCCGATGATTCAGCAGGCGGCGCTCGACGCATGCGATGCGCGCGATGGCGTGAAAGATGGCCTGGTCTCCGCGCCGGACAGGTGCAACTTCGATCCACAAGTACTCGCGTGCAAAAGCGGCGGCGACGAGTCGCAATGTCTGACTGGACCGCAAGTGACAGCACTGAAGAAGCTCTACAGCCTGGGCTATGTGCCGTCAGGCGAGAATGAGACGGCGGCGATGGGCGGCGGCGTGCGCCAGTACGCGTTCGGCGCGGCGCCGGGGCAGAGCCTGCAGATCATGTTCGCGACCGGCTATTTCGGCGGCTTCGTGTTCGAGCAGCCCGATTGGGACTACCGCACGTACGATTTCACGAAGGGTCTCGAGACTGCGCGCGCCAAGCTCGGCGCGCTGATGGATGCGTCGAAGACCGATCTCGGCGAATTCAATCGCCGCGGTGGCAAGCTTATTCACTATCACGGCCTGCTGGACGGCTCGATCCCGCCTGCGATGTCGACGAAGTACTACGACGGCGTCGTGAGGCAGTCCGGCGGCGTCAGCAAGACGCAGGAGTTCTATCGCCTGTTCATGGCGCCCGGCGTTCTACACTGCGGCTTCGGTCCCGGCCCGAATGCCTTCGGCAATCTCGGCCCGCTGCCGCCGGCGGATGCCGGCCACGATACCTTGCTCGCGCTCCAGAAGTGGGTGGAGGAGGGCGTGGCGCCGAAGCAGATCGTGGCGACGAAGTATGTCGACGACGACCCGGCGAAGGGCGTGAAGACGACGCGGCCGCTATGCCCGTATCCGCAGACCGCGCACTGGGACGGCACGGGCAAGGCGGAGTCGAGCGAAAGCTTCGCCTGTAGATAGCTGGATCTCGGAGCGTGCAATCACAGCGGCGTATGCGGAGATGCGCGTCCGCCGTCGGATTCGAACAGAAGAAATGACTCTCGCCAAGATCGCCAAGATCGCCAAGGTAAGAGTCGGAGCGTGCGAGTTCGGAAGTTCTGAGCTCTGAAACGTACAAATTCTTCTCTTCCTTGGCGATCTTGGCGATCTTGGCGAGAGATATTCTCGTGTCTTCTCCTCCTCCGCGCTCCCGGGCAGAAAGCAAGTGCGGTATCTTCGCTGCTCTGTATGGGCAGTGAGCGCGAAGCAGAAATCCTCGACGTCGGCGGGCGGGAAGTCGCGATCTCCAATCCGCAGAAGGTGTTGTTCCCGCAGCCCGGGTACACCAAGCTCGACCTTGCGCACTATTACATCGCGGTCGCGGACGGAGCGCTGCGTGGCGCGGGTGGGCGGCCGAACATGCTCGTGCGCTATCCAGACGGCATCGAAGGCGAGCACTTCTACCAGAAGCGCGCACCGAAGGCGCGGCCGGACTGGATCGACGTCATCGAGCTGCGCTTTCCGTCGGGTCGCGTCGCAGAAGAAGTCGTGCCGCGCGATGCGGCTGCACTGGCGTGGCTCGCCAATCTCGCTTGTCTGGAGCTGCATCCGCATCCGGTGCGCGCCGAAGATCTCGAACATCCCGACGAGCTGCGCGTCGACCTCGATCCGGTGCCTGGCGTGACGTGGCAACAGGTCCAGCAAGTTGCCGAGGTGGCCCGCGCGGTGCTGCAGGATTTCCAGCTCGTCGGATGGCCGAAGACATCGGGCTCGCGCGGCATTCACATCGTCGTGCGCATCGAGCAGCGCTGGGACTTCGACGAAGTGCGTCGCGCCGCGCTCGCCCTGGCACGCGAAGTCGAGAAGCGGGCGCCGCAGCTGGCGACCAGCAAGTGGTGGAAGGAAGAGCGCCAGGGCGTGTTCGTCGACTACAACCAGAACGCCAAGGATCGCACCGTCGCCTCTGCTTACTCGGTGCGGCCGCGGCCCGATGCGCGAGTCTCGGCGCCGCTGAGCTGGAGCGAGGTTCACGACTGCGATCCCGCGGACTTCACGCTCGCTTCCATGCCGGCGCGCTTCGGGAAGCTGGGAGATCTGCACGCGGAGATCGATCGACATGCAGGCTCGCTCGCAGGCCTGCTCGAACTGTCCGAGCGCCAGGGCATGGGCGATGCCCCGTGGCCACCGCACTATCGGAAGCAGGCGGCGGAGCCGCCTCGCGTGCAGCCGTCGAAGCGCAAATCATCCAGACGCCAATCGAAGGTGCCGCTGATCGAGATCGGACGTGCGCGACGCAAAGAGGATGCGCTGGCGGGCATGGAGCGCTGGAAAACGCGACATCCGCAGGCCGCTGCGCACCTGCAGCCGGCGGACGTGTTAGTCGACGCCATGCGCGGGCGCTACAGCACCTGGACGCGCATTCGCGTCAATCTCCAGCATGTGCCCGAAGAGCTGCGGCCCGCTCAAGAGCCGCTCGATCCCGACGAGAAGATTTTCCCGAGCTCGTAAGGTTGGGTGACTTCGAGCTGGTCGTAGCGGCAATCCTGCGGCTGCTTGTCTGGCCGCCAGCGCAGGAAGATGGCTGCGTGACGGAAGCGATCGCCCTGCATGTGATCGTACTTGACCTCGCACACGCGCTCGATGCGCAGGGGTTCCCACGACAGATCCTTGCCCGCGCTCCAGCGGCTCTGCGCGCCGGGCATGCGGCTCGATTCGCCCGCGGCGCCGGCCCACTCGCGCCAGGGATGCTCGTCCATGGCGTTCTTGCGCAGCGGCTCGAGCTCCTTTGCGAGTTGCCTGCGCACCGCCATCGTGAACGAGGAGGTGACGCCGACGTGCTGGAGCATTCCATTGTCGTCGTACAAGCCCAGCAGGAGCGAGCCCACGACGTCCCGACCTGTCTTGTGCCAGCGAAATCCAGCGACGACGCAGTCAGCCGTGCGCGCGTGCTTGATCTTGATCATCGCGCGCTTGCCCGGCTGATACGGGGCGGACTCCGGTTTGGCGATCACGCCGTCCAATCCTGCTCCTTCAAAGCGCGTCAGCCAGTCGAGTGCAACTGCGCGGTCGCGTGTGACCGGCGTGATGTGCACCGGCGGCTTCACGCCGTCGAGGAGTTTCTCCAGTGCACTACGACGCACGGCCTGCGGCTCGCCCCTGAGATCGCGTCCGCCGACTTCGAGCACGTCGAACGCGACGAACGAGGAGGGTGTTTCCTTCGCGAGCTTCGTGACGCGCGATGCCGCCGGGTGCAGACGCAGCTGCAGAGCGTCGAAGTCGAGGCCATGCTCGGTCGCGATCACGATCTCGCCGTCGACCACGCAATCCTGGGGCAGACGTTCGAGCAGCGCGTCGTGCAGCTCCGGGAAGTACCGATCCAGCGGCCGCGAGTCGCGGCTCTGCAGGTACAGGTCGTCCTGGCTGCGGAACGCGATTGCGCGGAACCCATCCCATTTCGGTTCGTATAGATAGTCTCCGACCGGCACCTGATCGGCGAGCTTGGCGAGCATGGGTTCGACGGGTGGCTTCAACTGCGGTCGCCTTTTGCAGTGCGCGTCGGTTATATCTTATCCAATGACTGTATTCGTTCTCATGGGAGTCGCAGGCGCCGGCAAGACGGCGGTGGGCCGTCGCGTGGCCGAGGTGCTCGAGCTGACCTTCATCGAAGGCGACGATTTTCACCCACAGTCAAACGTACAAAAGATGGCCGGGGGCACGCCGCTCACGGACGAGGACCGGGTGCCGTGGATCGAGGCGCTGGCGCAAGGAATCAACGCGCGCCAGCCGAAGCGCGACGCGGTGGTCGCGTGCTCCGCTCTCAGGAGATTCGTGCGCGACCTGTTGCGCGCACGGGTCCCGGAGCCGACTCACTTCCTTCTGCTGAACGCGGATACTTCGATCCTGCAACAGCGTCTCGCCGAACGCCCGCAGCACTTCATGAAGGCCGGCATGCTGCACAGTCAGCTGGAGGCATTGGAGTGGCCGAGCAATGCAACGGTCATCGACGCCGCGAGCTCGTTCGATGCCGTATGCGGTGAGGTGGTCGCGTACATCCAGGCGAGCATGGTTGGCCGCTGATATCATCCCCGCCCACTGCAAACACGGTCGGGGGTCCGATGAAGGTCATGGTCCGGCGCTCGTGCGCGTTCTGGCTCATCGCTTGCTTCAGCATCGCTTGCGCTCGGGCGGCGTCGTTTGCTGTCACGCTGGCGCCGGATCACGCTCGCGAGCCGCTCAATGGGAGACTCCTGCTGCTGCTATCGGTCGACGCGAGCAAAGAGCCGCGGCAGCAGATCGAGGTGGGCACGAAGAGTCAGCAGGTCTTCGGCATCGATGCCGCGAACTGGAAAGGCAGCGAGCGCCAGCTCTTCGACGCGAAAGTTCTCGGCTATCCGCGGTTGAGCCTGGCGGACATTCCCGCCGGCACGTATCGCGTGCAGGCGTTGCTCCACCGTTATGAGACGTTCCATCGCAAGGATGGGCACGTCGTGCAGCTGCCGATGGATCGCGGCGAAGGGCAGAACTGGAGCCTCGCGCCCGGGAATCTCTACAGCACCGTGCAGGAGATCAAGTTCGATCCGGCGGATCCGGCGCCCGTCGCCCTGGTGCTCGACAAAGTCATCGAGCCGATCAAGCCGCCCGCGGATACCGAGTGGGTGAGGCACGAGCGCATCCAGAGCAAGCTACTGACCGAGTTCTGGGGCCGGCCCATGTATCTCGGCGCGCACGTGCTGCTGCCGAAAGGCTGGGCCGAGCATCCGAAGGCGCGCTATCCGCTCATGATCAATCACGGTCATTTCCCGGACGACTTCGGCGGCTTTCGCACCGAGCCGCCGGATCCGGATCTCAAGCCGGAGTACAGCGACCGCTTTCGGCTCGACGGCTACAACCGCCTGGAGCAGGAATTCGCCTATCAGTTCTACAAGGACTGGACCAGCCCGGGCTTTCCGCGCGTCATCGCGATCGAGATTCAGCACGCGAACCAGTACTACGACGATTCGTACGCGGTGAACTCGGAGAATCTCGGCCCGTATGCGGATGCGATTCAGCAGGAGCTGATTCCGTATCTCGAAAAGAAATATCGCGCGATCGGCCAGGGCTGGTCGCGCTTCGTTTACGGCGGCTCGACCGGCGGCTGGGAAGCGCTGGCCGTGCAGGTGAAGTATCCGGATTTCTACAACGGCGCCTTTGCAGCCTGTCCCGATCCCATCGACTTTCGCGCGTACGGCACCGTCAACGTCTACGAGGACCGTAACGCGTACTCAGTCGACGCTCCGTTCAAGCAGACGCCGCGCATC
>JBIOUH010000034.1:0-31971 GCA_044866955.1 Steroidobacteraceae bacterium | reverse complement strand
AGGGGCAGTCGCGTGGAGCTCACCGGCGTCACCGAGCACAACCTGCGCAACATCGACGTGGCTTTCCCGCTGCACGCCCTGGTGTGCGTCACCGGCGTGTCCGGCTCTGGAAAGTCGACGCTCGTGCAGGATGTGCTGCACCCGGCGCTGCTACGCGCCAAGGGCCGCTCGACCGAAGCGCCGGGCACGCATCGCGGCCTGATCGGCGACGCGCTGGTCGACGATGTCGTCATGATCGACCAGACGCCCATCGGCCGCACGACGCGCTCGAATCCCGCGAGCTACGTCGGCGCCTTCGACGCCATCCGCAAGCTGTACGCGGATGAGCCGCTCGCGAAACAGCGCGGGTACACCCTCGGTACTTTCAGCTTCAACTCCGGCAGCGGCCGTTGTCCGAACTGCGGGGGCAACGGCTTCGAGCACGTCGAGATGCAATTCCTGTCGGACGTGTACTTGCGCTGCGCCGATTGCAATGGCCGGCGCTACCGCGCCGAGATCCTCGAGGTCACGCTGAATCGCGGCGCCACGCGCGGACGCAGCATCGCAGACGTGCTCGACATGACTGTCTCCGAAGCAGTCGAGTTCTTCGCCGGCGAGCGCGAGGTGCTGGCGCGGCTGCGGCCGCTGGTCGAGGTCGGCCTGGATTACCTCAAGCTCGGCCAGCCCGTGCCGACGCTGTCCGGCGGCGAGGCGCAACGACTGAAGCTCGCCGGACATCTCGCGGAGGCCGACGAGCGCCCGCGCGCGCAGAGCGGCGTACCGGGGACACTGTTTCTGTTCGACGAGCCGACGACCGGTCTGCACTTCGACGACATCGCGAAACTGCTGCGCGCGTTCCGGCGCCTGCTCGAAGCGGGCCACTCGCTGCTGGTGATCGAGCACAACCTCGACGTGATCGCCGCCGCCGACTGGCTGATCGATCTCGGTCCCGAAGGCGGCGACGCCGGCGGTGAGATCGTTTGCGAAGGCACGCCGCGCGAGGTGATGAACATCGAACGCTCGCATACGGGCAAAGCATTGAAGGAAGCGGTTAGCGGTTGGCGGTTAGCGGTTGGTGCCGAACCAGAGCATGCGCAGGCGCGCGCCTCTGCACTAACCGCCAGCCGCCAACCGCCAACCGCTTCCTCTTCCACTTCCATCTCCATCCATGGCGCGCGCGAGCACAACCTGAAGAACATCAACGTCGAGCTGCCGCGCAATCGCCTCACCGTCGTGACCGGTGTGTCGGGCTCTGGCAAGTCGACGCTCGCTTTCGACATCGTGTTCGGCGAAGGGCAGCGCCGCTACCTCGAATCGCTCAACGCCTACGCGCGCCAGTTCGTGCAGCCGGCTTCGCGGCCCGACGTCGATGCGATCTTCGGCATTCCGCCGACGGTCGCGATCGAGCAGCGCACCAGTCGCGGCGGGCGCAAGAGTACGGTCGCGACGCTGACCGAGATCTATCACTTCCTGCGCCTGCTTTACGTGAAGCTCGGCACGCAGTTCTGCCCGGACTGCGACGTGCCGATCGAGCCGCAGAGGTTCGAATCGATTGCCGCGCGCATCCTCAAGGATTACCGCGGCAAGAAGATAGACGTGCTCGCGCCGCTCGTCGTCGCGCGCAAGGGTTATTACACGGATCTCGCCGCGTGGGCAGGCAAGAAGGGTTACGCGCACCTGCGCGTCGACGGCGCGCTGCTCCCCACGGACAACTGGCCGCGCCTGTCGCGCTTCCACGAGCACACGATTGAATTGCCCGTCGCCACCGTCGCCGTGTCAGCGCGTGCGGAGAGCGAGTTGCGTGCCGCTCTGACGACAGCGCTCGACTTCGGCAAGGGCGTCGTTCACGTGGCAAAGGCAGAGGGTCGCACGGCGATTTTCTCCACGCGACGTGCCTGTCCGTCGTGTGCCCGCAGCTTTGCCGAGCTCGATCCGCGCCTGTTCTCCTTCAACTCCAAGCACGGCTGGTGCGAACAGTGTTTCGGCACTGGCGTGCAGCTGCGCGGCTTCGACGAGGAGCAGACCGGCGAGGAATGGTGGTGGAGCGAGGCCGCCGACGCGGGAAAGGTCTGCGCGGCCTGCGAGGGCGAACGCCTGAACGAGATCGCGCGCAACGTGCGATTCCGCAAGCAGTCGATCGCGGCGCTGACTGCACGATCCGTTTCCAGCATGCGCCGGCTGTTCGCCGGGCTGAAGCTGCAGGGCCGCGAGATCGCCATCGCGCGCGACGTCCTGGCCGAAATCAACTCGCGCCTGGCGTTCCTCGAGGAAGTCGGGCTCGGCTACCTCGCGCTCGATCGCTCGGCGCCGACGCTATCGGGCGGGGAAGCGCAGCGGATCAGGCTTGCCGCGCAGCTCGGCTCGAACCTGCAGGGCGTGTGCTACATCCTCGATGAGCCGACGATCGGTCTGCATCCGCGCGACAACCGCATTCTGCTCGATACGCTCGCGCGCCTGGCGGCGAAGGGCAATTCGTTGCTGGTGGTCGAGCACGACGAGGACACGATCCGGCGCGCCGATCACGTCATTGATCTCGGGCCCGGAGCGGGCACGCGCGGCGGACAAGTCGTCGCGGCCGGTACCGCGGATGAGCTGCAACGCTCGGCGCAATCCGTTACGGGACGTCTGCTGGCGCAGCCGCTACGACATCCGATCGCGCAGCGACGGGCCGTGAATGGCCGCTCGCCGGTGCTGAAGATCGAAGCCGCCTCGATGCACAACCTGCGGCGGCAATCGTTCCGCGTGCCGCTCGCCCGCCTCGTCGTCGTCACCGGCGTCTCGGGATCGGGCAAATCGACGCTGGCGCGCGATGTCCTGCACGACAACCTGCACGCGGCGGTGGGCCGGCGTCGCGGTGCAAAGGTGCGCTGGCAGGGCTGTCGCGAGATTCGCGGGTGGGAACAGGTCGGCCGCGTGCTGGAGGTCGACCAGGCGCCGATCGGCAAGACGCCGCGCTCGTGCCCGGCCACCTACGTCGGTTTCTGGGATGCGATCCGGCGCGTATTCGCCGAGACGCCCGAGGCGCGCATGCGCGGCTACACGGCGTCGCGCTTCTCCTTCAACACCTCCGGCGGGCGCTGCGAAGGCTGCGAAGGGCAGGGGATGCGCCGCATCGAGATGAGCTTTCTGCCGGACGTGCGCGTGCTCTGCGATACCTGCGGCGGCCGCCGCTTCAATCACGACACGCTCACCGTCGAGTACAAGGGCAAGAACGCCGGCGACGTGCTCAAGATGAGCATCGACGATGCGGTCGAGTTCTTCGCCGCGCACCCGCGCATTCATCATTCGTTGCGGCTGCTGCAGGATGTCGGGCTCGGCTACCTGACGCTCGGGCAGCAAAGTCCGACGCTGTCCGGCGGCGAGGCGCAGCGGATCAAGCTGGTCACCGAGCTGTCGAAGGTGAGTTACGCCGGCGCGCGTCCGAACGGCAACGGGCATAGCACTTTGTACGTGCTCGACGAGCCGACGGTCGGCTTGCACATGGCCGACGTCGAGAAGCTGATCCGCGTGCTGCACCGGCTGGTGGACGCCGGCAATACGGTGGTCGTCATCGAGCACGATCTCGATGTGATCGCCGAAGCCGACTGGATCATCGATCTCGGACCCGAAGGCGGCGATGCGGGCGGACGGCTGGTCGTGCAAGGCGCGCCGGACGACGTGGCGCGCGCCGCGCGCAGCTCGCACACGGGGCAAGTGCTGCGCGCGTTCCTGAAAGAGCGCTCAGCTCGCTAGTGCTCGCTCGAATGCGGGCACGTGGCCGCGCAGCCAGCGCTCGAACGGACGGATCTCCGGATACAGCTCGCGCGACTTCGACAGGTCGACGCGCCGGTTCGGCACGTAGCAGCGATTGAACTCGAACATGTCGGCGAGATCGCGCGCGCCGGGGAAGTCGAGCGCGGCGAATGCATCGTGCGCGACATAGCGGTAGGCGAAGGAGCGGCCGAGCACGCGATGCATGCTCTCCGCGTACTCGTCGCAGCGCAGGTCGTCGCCGACGATGCCGACGACCTTGTCGCGATACCAGAACGACTCGGCAAAGATGGCGGCGACTACGCCGCCCACGTCTTCGGCAGCGACTGCTGCCAACGGTGTGGTGCCCTGGGGGAAGCCGAATACATAGGTACCGTTGGGCTGGCGGCGCGGCGGGAAGTGCTTGAGGAAGTTCTCGTAGTAGAAGGCGATGTGCACGTAGGTCGCGGGCAGGTTCGCGCCGCGCGCGTATTCCTCGATGTGACCCTTGGTGTCGAGATGGGGCACGGCGAGCCGGCCGCCCGAAAGCATCTTGGCGTGCGGCAGCGTGCTGATTACGGCGTGCTGTATACCGGTCGCGCGCAGGGCGTCGACGAAGTTGCGTCCGTGGTCGTACTCGCGCTCGAAGTGCTCCCAGTAATTGGTGACGCCGAACGCGCCGTCGCAGCCGCGCAGAGCGGCTCGCAGCGAAGCCGGGTTGCTCAGGTCGCCTTCGGCCAGCTCCGCGCCGAGGCGGGCGAACTCGCGAGCGGCCGGCGAGTCGGGATGGCGCGTCAGACAGCGCACCCGATACGAGCCGGCCTGCAGCAGGTGGCGGGCGACGGAACCGCCCTGAGCGCCCGTGGCGCCGACGACGAGGATGCGGGTGAAAGTGGACATGGTCGTTTGCCTCGCAGGAGGGCGTCCCGTTCCCGATCAGAGGCTTCCGTGGAGATGGGTCCGACGCTTTACGACTAGCGGCGGGGGCGCGCCAGTCGTGCTTTGCGCAGCCGCTCCTGGGTGCATGGGACTAAACCGCGGGCACCTTTTCCGGCACGTACGGCCGGGGCAGCACGATCGGACGGCAAACAACGCCGCGGATGTGCGTAGAGTGCAATCGTGGCCAACGATCCGGGGGTGGGGGATGAAGAAGAGAATCATCGTGTTGCTTGCTGCGTG
This sequence comes from Steroidobacteraceae bacterium, assembly GCA_044866955.1. Taxonomy (GTDB): domain Bacteria; phylum Pseudomonadota; class Gammaproteobacteria; order Steroidobacterales; family Steroidobacteraceae; genus Steroidobacter. Next base: position 27,084 of record JBIOUH010000034.1, on the reverse strand, counting down.
CGCCGCAGCCTCGCAGGCCGCGCAGGCCAATGAAGTGGGGTTCTACATCGGGGGCTACGTCGGCCAGGCCACCAAGGAAGTGCCGCGCGGCCCGTACGACGAGTTCAGCCAGCTCCTCCAGCAGGTTGCCCTGTTCACGCCCGTCGACGAGCGGATCTCGTTCGACGACACCGAGACTGCCTTCGCCGTGATCGGCGGCTACCGCTGGAATCGCTACCTGGCCTTCGAGGCCGGCTACTCGAAGCTCGGCAGCGTGACCTATACCTCGCGAGCCACTGGCACGTATCCACTCGACAGCGGTTTTCTCAACACCACAATCGAGAGCGAGACCAGCGGCTTCACAGTCGCGGCACTGGGCACGTGGCCGCTTACTCGCGACTGGGAGCTGTCCGCCGGGGGTGGCGTGCTGTTTGCGAGTAACCGCCTGCGGCTGTCCTTCCGCGCGGACGGCGAAGATTTCGTGCCGCCACTGGGTACCAGCGGCTCGGATTCGGGCTCAAAGAGCACGACCGACATGTATGCCAGCGTCGGCATCGGCCGCCGGATCCTCGAGATCTATGACCTGCGGCTGGTGTATGAGCGGGTGTTCGATGCCGGCGACGAGACCAGCGGCGGCAAGGCCGACGTCGATGCTGCGTTCATCGGATTGACCGTCACTTTCTGAGGCCCCGCCGGGGCCGTTTTGCGCAAATCGGCTCGCTGCAGGGCGCGTGCAACACCCGATCGTGCGCATGAAGCGCCTGTGCTGACAAATTTTTGCGGGCTGCGCGGCCCTTTAACATTGTCCACACCCTGCAACGGAAAAGCCGGCCAGAACAGCTCCGTGGCGGTCCGAACATGCTCCCATGGGGTCCCCTCCCCCGATGGGTGTGCCTTGTTCGCAACAAAGGGGGGTCGCCGTGTTGTGGCCTGTATACATGAAAGGCCTACGTAGCGCTCCAAAGCCAGAGAAAAATGGGCCTTTCCCGTGATTTCCGCGGCCCCAGGCCCGTGCTGAATTAGCAACGAAGCTTTCAAACGGGTAGGAGCAGTTGTATGCTCGACACCACGCTTGGGTCCGGGGGTGCGGGGAACTGAACACACCTGGGTCAAAGAAGGGGAGCGTTTGCAGTAGCTGCAGCAACAGCGACTGAAACAAACCGTCCGAAATCAAACACCTCTCGCAGGAGGAGCTATCAATGTCGACGAGCAACACTATTCGGCGCGCGGTTCGATACGCGCTGCTGACGAGCGCTGCGGCCGCTGCCGCAGGGCCCGCGTTCGCAGCTGATCAGACGATTCAGGAAGTCGTCGTTACCGGTTCGCGCATTGCGCAACCGAATCTCGAGACCACCAGCCCGGTTACGCAAGTCACGGCGGATGACATTGCGGTACAGGGCGTGACGAGAGTCGAAGACCTGGTGAACCAGCTGCCGCAGGCCTTCGCTGCGCAGAATGCCAACGTTTCGAACGGCTCCACCGGAACCGCGACCGTCAACCTGCGCGGCCTGGGCTCGGCCCGCACGCTGGTGCTGGTCGATGGTCGCCGTATGCCGTACGGCGGTGTGACGAACTCCGCAGCCGACCTCAACCAGATCCCGGCCGCGATGGTCGAGCGCGTCGAAGTGCTGACCGGCGGCGCATCCGCTGCGTACGGTTCGGACGCGATCGGCGGCGTCGTCAACTTCATCATGAAGAAGGACTTCGAGGGCGTGCAGTTCGATGCGATGTACGGCCTCTACCAGCACAACAACGACTACGGCGGCCCTGGCGCCGTGAAGCTGCGTGATGTCATCGCCACCAAGGGCCAAGCGAACCCGACGCAGTTCGCGCTCCCCGATGACAACGTGACCGACGGCAATGCCCGCGAATTCAACGTCACGATGGGCGTCAGCACCGAAGACGGCCGCGGCAACATCACCGCGTACGCCGGCGTGCGCGACAACAAGGAAGTGCTGCAGAGAGATCGCGACTACTCGGCCTGCTCGCTCAACGCGAACCCGAAGACGTCGTTTGCGTGCGGCGGCTCGGGCACGAGCTATCCTGGATACTTCTACCAGGCCGGCACGGGCGCATTCACGATCGACTCGGCGACTGGCAACACGTTCCGTCCGTTCACGGCTGATGACCTCTACAACTTCGGCCCGAAGAACCACTATCAGCGTCCGGACACGCGCTACGTGCTCGGCGCGATGGGTCACTACGAGCTGGCTGAAGTCGCTGATGTGTACACGCAGCTGATGTACACGGACTACGAGTCGGTTGCGCAGATCGCCCCGGGCGGCAACTTCTTCGACACCGGCACCATCAATTGCGATAACCCGTTCCTGTCGCGCGGTGGCGCGGCGGGCACCTCGCAGTTCGAGACGCTCGGCTGCACGGACGCGCTTGCTGCTGCGGGCGGAAGCGTTCCGCTGTACATCGCGCGGCGTAACGTCGAAGGCGGTGGACGTCAGCAGAGATTCGAGAACTCGTCGTTCCGCGCCCTGCTGGGCGTGCGCGGCCAGATCTCGGAGAACTGGGACTACGACGCCTCGGTGCAGTACTCGGCCGTCATTGCCGACCAGTCTGCGAACAACTACTTCCACAAGACGCGCCTGGTTCGCGCGATGGACGCAGTTGATTCCGGTCTCGCGGATGGTGATCCGGCCACGGGAGCCAGCGGTGTCACCGTCTGCCGTTCCGTGATCGATGGCACCGACCCGAACTGCATTCCCTACAACCCGTTCCAGATCGGCGGCGTGACGCCCGAAGCTCTCGGCTACATCCAAGTGCCGGGCCTGCAGCAGGGCAAGATCACGCAGGAGATCTACTCCGCGACGGTCACGGGCGACCTGGGTGCCTATGGCATCAAGAGCCCCTGGGCGCAGGAAAGCATCAAGATCGCGATCGGCGCCGAGAAGCGCTTCGACAGCCTGAAGAACACGACGGACGATCCGACGTCGCAGTTCCTGCTGTCCGGTGCGGGCGGCCCGACGATCGGCATCTCGGGTTCGACCAAGGTGACCGACCTGTTCACCGAATTGCGTCTGCCCCTGGTGCAGGATGCGCCGTTCGCCGATCAGCTGGGACTGGAACTGGCCTATCGCAACAGCGACTACGATCCGATCACCACCGACACCTACAAGATCGGTGGCGACTGGGCGCCGGTGCAAGACGTGCGCTTCCGCGCGAGCTATCAGCGTGCGGTGCGTGCGGCGAACGTCGTCGAGCTGTTCACCTCGCAGGGCTTCAACCTGTTCGACCTGCCGGGTGATCCGTGCGGCTGGGCGTTGAACACGCCTGACCCGGACACGGACGATCCGGCGATTCCGGCGACGCTGGATCCGACGCTGGCTGCCCAGTGCACGGCGCACGGTGTCCCCGTGGGCCAGCTGGGTCGCAAGTCGTTGGACAGCCCGGCGGGCCAGTACAACTTCCTGCAGGGCGGTGACACGAGCCTGATCCCCGAGACGTCGGATACGTACACGTACGGCGTCATCCTTCAGCCGCGGTTCCTGCCGCACCTCGCGTTGTCGATCGACTACTTCGACATCTCGATCGACGACACGATCTCGGTCGTCGGTGCGGATACGACTCTGAATGCCTGCTACATCGGGCACGACGATGCGTCCTGCGCGCTGGTGCAGCGTGACGACAACGGCTCGCTGTGGCGCGGTACTGGTCACGTCATCGATCTCAACACCAACATCGGTGGTCTCGAGACCAAGGGCGTGGACCTGAGCGCGAGCTACACGGGCGTCGAGCTGGGTGGCCTGGGCGAGTTGAGCTTCAACCTGGTCGGTACGTACCTGGATGAGCTGACCTACATCTCGGGCGTGGGCGGCGTGGAGCCGACGGAGTGCAAAGGCAAGTACTCCGGCGCGCTGTGCGGCGTTCCGAATCCGGAATGGCGGCATCACTTCCGTATGGGTTGGGAGACGCCGTGGAATGTCGACCTGTCCTTCACCTGGCGTTACTACGGCAGCGTGACGAACATCGTCGATGCGACGTCCACCAACATCGACTACGAGCTCGGCGCGCGTAGCTACTTCGACCTCGCGGGCAACTGGGCCGTGACGGAGAAGGCTTCGATCCTGCTGGGTATCAACAACGTGCTGGACAAGGATCCGCCGATCACCTCGGCCGTCGGTACTACGGGTAACGGCAACACGTTCCCGCAGACCTACGACGCCCTGGGTCGCTGGATCTTCATGCGCGGTCAGATCGCGTTCTGATAACGATCTGAGAGTTGGAAACTGGCGGCGGTCTCGCAAGAGACCGCCGCTTTTTTTTCGAGCGGGTTTTTTCAGCGAGCCGTCAGCCGCTCGACTCGCGCGATCTGCTCGGCGAGCGAGGGCAGGACGGCTTCGATCTCGGCGGCGTGTCGCCGCCATTTGTCGGCGTCGGGGGCTGACACCGTGTACTTCGACAAGCGCAGGGCGAGCGAGGGCTCATCCCAGTCGAACCCAGTCGCTGCGCACAACCGTCGGATCTCCGCTGCGGGATCGGCAACCAGCGCGTCGTAGCGCGTGATCGTGAGCCGTTCGGCCGGCAATGTCTCGAGGTCATCGAGCAGCAGCCGCGTGGCTGTATTCCATTGCGCCGCCACGATCTCGTGCAGCGGCCGCCCGATCAGTTCGCGCCAGCCGGGCACGAGCAACAACGACCACTGTGTCCCGGTCCAGCCGGGCAGTTGCGGATACGTCCGGAACCGCCCGGTCGTCCACGCTTCGATCATGCTCGACAGCACCTGGCGCGGATCGCGGTACAGGTAGAGGAAGCGCGCCTCCGGAAAGACGCGCGCGAGAAACGGCACGCGCAGCGAGTTCTTCGGCGTCTTCTCCAGCATCCGCACCGGCTGGCCAGGCTGTGGCCGCCGGCCGCTACGGTCGCGCAGCGCTTCGTAGAAGCGGCGCCTGAGCGTTTCCGTCATGACAGGCGTCGCATCTGCCGCAAGCAGGCGGTTGGACTCGAATCCGCGCGCCTCCGGGCTGAGCAGCGGCACGCCCTCGATGAGCTGATGACTCTCATCGCCGATCGTCAACACGCCCGGCGCGCGCGCCAGCGTCTCGAACAGCATTGTCGAACCCGAGCGCGGCGGACTGACGATGAACACAGGGCGATCGAACACCGGGTCGCGGCCCGGCGTGGGCGCCGGGGGCGTGGGTTGCGCTGCGCCTGGATGCTGCCGAACCTCCGGGTCCTTGTCGCTGCGATTGTCGGCAAGCGCGACGTGGAAGACCCAGGCGTCGAGCGCCTGCATCAGCCCGATAGTGTTGACGAGTCCGATCTCGGACGCGCCGAGCGCCAGCAGATCGCGCCGCGCGGCATTGAGGAGCCTACGGTAGCTCGGCCAGCCATCGCGATGCACGCCGTGGGCAGACCACAGGCCATGCCAGTCACGCACGAAGGTCAGCAGTCGCTGCTGGATCATCGGCAAGCTTCTGTGCGCCACCGCCTCGCTGAGCGCGAAGGCGACGTGCGCACGCATCTCCCATGGCGTCATGACCTCCGGGATGTTCTCGGACTCGAAATCGAGCGAGGGTCGCGCGCCCGGATCGGCTGCAACGAAGGTTGGCTGCCAGTCTGCGCTCACGCGTATATGCGGGCGTGCGCGTGCAACGAGCTGCCAGAAGCCCGCGCCGCCGACCGTGTCGGCCACGAGATGGATCCGCGGCAGCGAGTGATCGTTGACGACGTTGTGCATCCGCCAGGTGTCGAACAGCCAGCACTCGCCGGCGCGCATGTTGATCTCGGCGTCGCCGCAAGTGAAACGCACCGTGGGTTGCGTCACGATCGGCACGTGCACCCGCACGCGCTCGCGCCAGTAATAGTTGACGTCGACGTGCGGTGTGACTTCCGCCTGCCCGGAAAGCCGCATCAGTCGCGTGCGGCCCCACGTTGCGCCGATGCTGGACAGCACTTGCTGCAGATAAGGGCAACGCTCGAGATGCGGCGTCGGACGCATTGCGCCGCCGACGGCGTCGCTGTCCGGGTCGCCGCCGGTCGTGACCAGGGTCAAAGCATCGTTGCCGGGGTAGCCCTGTGGGTGCGGGCGCCATGCGGACTCCGCGATCGCGCCGACTTCGGCAGCGAGCGCAGCCGCGTCGAACGCTACGGGCAACTGCATGAACGGATACTGGAGCTTCATGGCATCCCGGCTCAGCGCAACGGATTGCCGTCGCTGTCGACGAGACCAGCATCGGCAAGCCGCCGCAGTACTGGCTGCAGCTCGTGCGTGTAATTACGCCACTTCTGCACCGACGACCGGTAGATCGGCTTGCGCACCTGCACCGCGCTGGCGGTCGTGGAAGCCTTGGTCGAGCGATGGAAATCCAGAACCTGGTCTTCCCACGGGAGTCCGCAGTGCGCGAGCAGCCGCTCGCACTGTTCCTGCGGAGTGGCGACCAGATCTTCGTAACGAACGTCGAGGATCACGCCGGGCATCACGGCGTGCCAATGGTCCATCATGCGGCGGTAGGCGACGAAATACTCCGCCAGCTCCTCCAGCTGGTAGGAGAAGTGATACGCGTTGATGAACAGCGTCTTGAAAACCGCGTAGCACGTATCCATCGGATCGCGCGTCAGGTGAATGATCGAGGCCTGCGGCAGCGCCTTGTGGATCAGGCCGCAGTAGCGGAAATTGAACGGCAGCTTGTCGATCGTGTAGCGCGCACCGCCGGCCAGGTCGCGGACCGCAGCCAGGTAGCGCCGGCCGACTTCGCCGAAGTCCATCTGCAACGAAGCGCGCAGCAGATCCGTATCCGTCAATCCCAGGCGCGCGTGCGTCGCCCGCGCCCCCGCTGACATTTCCTCCGGAAAATCCACCGCCTCGCCGACCGACGTGACCTGCGAATGATTGCCGAGCATCCGCTCGACGAGCGTCGTGCCGGTGCGCGGCATGCCGACGATGAAGATCGCGCCTGGCGTTTCGTCCCCGCCACGCAGCGTCTGCATCGCCTCCGCGGAGTAATGCGTCATCACGTTCTGCATCGAGCGGATGTCGTTCTGCACGTCGTACGTCAGCGTGCCGCGCTTGATGCGATTCGCCTGCAGCAAGGTCGCGAACGACGGCGCAAACTCGCCGACGTCCTCCAGCTCTTTCGCCAGGGCGAAAGCCGTCAGCATCGCGTCAATTTCGCGAGCGCGTGGCCGCCCCAGCGCCGCCCGCAGCTCGGGAATGTGGTTGGCATCGCTCTTCGCCGTTGCGAGCTGCGAGCGGACGTGCCACGCATACCCGTTTCCCGGCGCGATCTCGAGCACGCGGGCCAGTAGCGCATCTGCCTGCTCGATCTCGTTCAGATAAAAATGGCTGAGCGCCGCGCGGTAGAGCAGCGTCGGGGCGTCGGGGGCCAGCTCGATCGCCCGGTAGAGCAGCGCTTGCGCGCGGCGGGCGTCGTTCGTCTGCAGGTACATCGCTGCGACGGCCTCGAGCAAATCCGCATCCGTCGGGGAGAGCTCGATCGCCCGCTCGGCGGCGACGAACGCCTCGGAGCGACGTCGCAGCTCCATCAGGATCTGTGCGCGCTTGAATTGCAGGATCGGATGCTCGCCGTCGCGTGCCAGCGCGGCATTGGCGATGTCCAGGCCGCGGACGAAGTCCCCGCGCGCCTCTTCGACTTCGCAAGCCAGCAGGGTCGTGGCAATGCCCGGGCTCGCGCGACTCAGTTGCCGCGAAAGCGCCTCGGCCTCCTGCACCCGGCCGCGCTGGAGCAGCTCGCGCGCGGTCCGAATTCCCTGATCGACAGTTGCAGTGTTCACTGTCGCATTGTAGCCGCGTGCAGGCGCAGGAGGCGTTCGAGTTGCGGGCGGGCCAGCGAGTCGATTGCCCGACGCAACTGCGCCGACGCGGCGTCCTGCTTGCTGGCCACGTCGGATTTGAACTCCACGGAAGCTCCGATTGCGGCTTTGGCGTGGCGTCGCGCCCCGTCGGCGATCTGCTGCCGTTGCGAGTCATCGACGGAGAGCGAGAAGTGCGGCGCGACGATGTCCCACACCGCTGCGGGCAGGGACTCGTACGGCACCAGCCGTCCCCGACTCGCGTCGAGCTCCGCCGCCGCTGCACAGAATGCGCCGTAGACGCGCGCAACGAACTCTTCCGGCGATTTGCCGGCGCGTTCAGGATCCACACACGCGGCGAGGCCTCGCGCCGCCTCCGTCGTGCCCTGGAACCATCCGGGCGGACTCGCGAGCAGCGACACGCCCACCTCGACCGGGTCGCGGAAACTCAGCACCCACGGCGTGTCCGGAAAGGCTGCGGTCACGATGTCGCAGTAAAGAGTGTTCCAGCTGCTCAGCTTCAGGACGTAGCGTCCTTGCGCGTGCCGCGCGAAGGCGGCTCCGAGCGCGCGCAGCGCTGCAACCATATCGGCGCGCGGCCAGCGATGCGGAGGCGCGAGGATCTCATTGACGGGCTGCGGCTCGGCGTACACGACCAGGCCGTCGAGTCGCTTCAGCGACTGCGAGACGAGCGTGGAGCCGCAGCGCGCGACGTGAAAGACGATTCCGACCGGCGCCCGTTCGCGGTCGGGCCGGGCGTCGTCCCGGGCGACGTGCACGATCCGATCCGGGGCCGGAACCCGGGCGATCGTCTCCTGCATGAAGGCGTCCTGCAGCTGGTCGCGACCGATCTGGCGCAGCGCCAGGTACAAGCCGGTCGGGTCCAGCCCTGCGCGCACCGGAAGCCCGGTCTCCTCATCCTGCTGCATGGGCCGAAGGGAACACTGCCGCGTCGCGAGTGTCAACGCTCGCTCTTGCCGGCCGGCTGGTGACTACGCCCAGCGGCGATGCTAGCGTGCCGGGCATGACGGATTTCGCGGGATTCATCGCGCCCTTCGACGCGCACACCTTTCGGGCGCAGTACTTCGGCAAGCGCCCGATCCACATTCGTCGCGAGGCGGCGGGTCCGGCGGTGCTGAGCTGGCAGCGCTTCAACCAGGTGCTCGGCATCACGCCGTACTGGAACGAGGAGACGCTGAAGGTTGCGTACAAGAGCCGTCCCGCGCTACGAGAGAACTACTGCAACACGAGCGACCTGCGTCCCGGCGCGAAGGCGCCCGCCGATCCCGCCAAGGTCAAGGCGCTGCTCGGCCTCGGCGCGAGCCTGATCGCCAATCACATTCACCGCGTGTGCCCGGAAGTCGCAGCGATCGCTCAGCTGCTCGAACGCGAGTTTGCCGCGCGCGTCGCCGCGAACGTGTATTGCTCGTTCAAGGGCGTGCAGGCGTTCCAGACGCATTTCGATCTGCATGATGTCTTCGCAGTGCAGATGGAAGGCGAGAAGACCTGGCACATCTACGAGTCGCGCGCCGATGCGCCGGTCGCGCCGCTCCCGCCCGGCGACGAGATCGAGAAATGGCTCACCGCCAGTCGCGGCCGGCTGCTGTTCGAAGCCGTCATGAAGCCCGGCGACATTCTTTATCTGCCGCGCGGTCAATACCACGACGCACTGACCGGTGCGCAGGCGTCGCTCCACGTGTCGTTCGGAGTCACGCCGGCCACCGGGCTGGCGGTATTCAAGCTCCTGGAGAGCGCGCTCACGATCGAAAGCCCGTTCCGGCAGTACCTGCCGGATGCGCGCAATCCGGCGGAGTTGCGCCAGCGGCTCGCGACGCTGGCGGAGCGCGTGAAGGCAGTGATGAACTCGCCGGCCTTTGCGACGGATGTGCTGAACCATCAGCGCGGTCTGGCCGACACACGGGTGGAATACGAGTTGCCTGCGCAGGTGCCGCCGACGTGGTACTCGGTCGGCAAACGCGCGCAAGTCGTGCGGCGCGACAGCGGCTATGTCGCAGTCACGGATCAGGGTGAGATCGCGCTCGGCGCGACGCATCCGACGGTCGAGTGGATTCTGCGGCAGCGTCTCTTCTCGCTCGGAGACGCGCTGGCGCGTCATGCGAGCACGGATCCTGCCGAGCTGCGCAGCGTGCTCGCGCAGCTGAGCGCAGCGGGTGTGATTGTCGAAACCGAAATGAAATCAGAGGGCCTTGCATGAAGCGGTGTGTGATGGCGGCGTTGGCAATCTTGCTGTCGGGCACGGGCGTGGCGCTGGCGAATGCGGCTGACCGCACGACCGATGCATTGCTCGCCTGCGCGAACGAAGCGGACGATGCGCAACGCTTGCGTTGTTTCGATTCGGTGGTCGCGGGCTTGCGCCAGGTGCCGCCAGCCCCGGCAGCGACGGCAGCGGCCGCGACCGCGCCAGCTGCGGCGGCGGCAGCTGCTGCGACGCCAGCGGCGGCATCTCAGACTGCGAAAGCTGCTCCTACGCCGGAAGCGAAGTTCGGTGCACGCGGCGACATCAAGCCGGACAGGCACGAGGAGCTGAGCGAGCTCACGGGCACCGTCACGGCCCTCGGTGCCAAGCCGCATGGCGAGCTCGTCGTCACGCTCGACAACGGTCAGGTGTGGGGCGAGATCCAGACCGGCTCGAAGGTCAGGCTCAAGACCGGCGACACGGTGAAGATCGAGCGCGGCGCCCTGGGCTCGTACTCGCTGATCGCGCCGAACGGCCGGTCGAGCAAGGTCTCGCGGATCCGTTGATGCTCAGCGGCCTGGCTGCCTCGCCCGATGTCTGCGTGCAGAAGGTCGACCTGGCGCGTGACGCGGCGTTGCTCGTCCAGCTGAGCGAAGGTGCGTACCGGGCTGCGAGCTTTCTCGACGATCGCATCCTCACGCCCGACACCAAAGGCGGCTGGACCAGCATGGCGAGCGTGCGGGACGCGGCGCAGGCAATCAGCGCGTCCAGGCCGCTGCATTTCATTTTCCACACCGGGCACGTCGGCTCGACGCTACTCAGCCGCTTGCTCGATGAGAGCGGCTGCGTGTTGCCTCTGCGCGAGCCGCTGCCGCTGCGAACGCTTGCCGACGCGCACGACGTGTTGAATCAGCCGGAGTCTCTATTGAGCGCACCCGACTTCGACGCGCTGGAGCAAGTGCTGCTCAAGATCTGGAGCCGCGGATACGCGAATACGCACACAGTCGTTCTCAAGGCCACCAGCAGCGCCTGCAGGATTGCTGCGCGCTTGCTGGAGCGACACGACAGCGCGCGTGCCGTCTACCTGAATCTCGCCGCTGAGCCGTATCTTGCGACGCTGCTGGCCGGCAAGAACTCCGGTATCGATCTGCGGGGTCACGGGCCGGTGCGCATCCGTCAGCTGCAGGCGCGCATCGCGACGCCGCTGCCGCCGCTGCATGCGCTGTCGATCGGAGAGCTCGCAGCGCTGAGCTGGCTCGCAGAAACCTGGAATCAGCATGACGCCGGCGTACGCCTCGGTGCGCGCGTTCTCGCGCTCGATTTCGACGAGCTGCTGGGCGATGTCGCCGGCGGAGTCGGCCGCGTCGCTGCGCACTTTCAATTGCCGCTTGAGTCGCGCTGGCTCGCAGACATCGCGCGCAGCCCCGTGCTGACGCGCTACTCCAAATCGCCGGACTTCGAGTACTCGCCGCAGGTGCGTCGGGAGCTGCTGCGTCAGTCGCGGCAGAACAATGCGGCGCAGATCGGCGCGGGCCTGCGCTGGCTCGAGAATCTTGCGGGATCGCAGCCCACCGTGGCCGCGGTCCTGAACAGGAGACTCGGATGAGCGACACTGCCGCGCTCACGGCGCTCGGCAAGCGGTTGCTGATCGGCGAGGGTGTGCCGATGTCGGTGGACAAGGCGATCGCGACCCTGCGCGATGCAGTCGCGCAGGGCGGCGGTGAAGCCGCGGCGCTTCTTGCGGTTTGTGCTGCCTGGGGCGTTGGTCAAGCGCGCAACGTCGAGACGGCACTCGATCATCTCGTGCGTGCCGCTCAGCTTGGCTGGACCTCTGCGTTGCACGAGTTGCAGCTCCTCGCGCGCGATCCGCGTACGGATGCCGCGGCCCTGCGCGGAAAGATCGACGTCGCGGCGCTGCGATCCGCACCCAGCGCGCGCGTGGTGTTCGAGCGACCGCGGATTGCAGTGTTCGAGCGCTTTGCGACTGAAGACGAATGTCAGTGGCTGATCGGCCGCGCGGGCGGCGGCCTGCAACGCGCGAAGGTCTATCGCGGCAGCGCCACGGCCCAGGTCGCGGAGACGCGCACCAATCGCGAGATGTCGCTCACGATCTTCAATGCAGACGTCGCCCTCAGTCTGATCCGCGATCGCATCGCGGCGGCGTGCGGCGCCGCGGTCACGCATTTCGAGATTGCAAAGATCCTGCACTATTCGCCCGGCGAGCAGTTCGCGCTGCATGCGGACTTCATCGAGGCGAAGACACCGGAGCTGGCGCGCGAGCTGGCAGCGCGCGGCCAGCGGGCCGCGACGTTTCTGATCTACCTCAACGCAGGCTACGAAGGCGGCGCGACGCAGTTCCCGCGGCTCGATTGGCAGTATCGCGGCGGCCGCGGCGACGCGCTGCTGTTCAGCAATGTCAATACCGATGGCGGCCCCGACTACGACACCGTGCACGCCGGCATGCCGCCGACGTCCGGCGAGAAATGGGTGTTGTCGCAGTGGATCCGCACGCGCCCGCTCGGGCCGTGATTTTCTAGTTCTCCGCTTCTATTCCAGCTTCACGCAGACGCGCCTGCAGCGATGCGATGTGCCCCGCGTAGTTGCGCCAGCGTCCTGATGAACGTTGATAGAGAGGCTCCCGCACCTGCCACACGCTCGCGGTCTTCACCGCGCGCGCTGATTGCTCGAACGACAAGAGCGTGTCCTCCCATTCGAGACCGTTGAACGCCGCCAGCCGTTCGATCGTCGGGCGGGGCTCGCGCACCAGCGCGTCGTAGTCGAGATCGAAGATGTCCGCGCCGTACAGCGTCTTCCAGTGCGCTATCAAGCGACGGTACTGCACGTAGTAGTGCGCGATGTCCTCGAGATCGAGCGCGTAGCTCATGGTGTGATCGAGATGCAGGAAGTAGATCGACAAGCAGTTATCGAGCGGGTCGCGCAGCGTGTGCACGATCCTCGCGTCCGGGAACAGGCTCCTGATCAGGCCGATGTAGAGGAAGTTGTCCGGCCGCTTGTCCGTGACACGGTCGCCACGCGGAAACACTCGCGCGAGCATGTCGAGATAGCCTGCGGCGAGTTGCTCCAGCCGGGTCGGCGTGACGACTCGCATCGTGGACGGAAACGGCGCGAGCGTGGTGCGCACCAACGACGGCAGAAACGCGAGCTCGCCGCCAGTCGTGACGCGCGAGTGCGCGCCGAGGATCTGCTCCGCAAGCGTCGAGCCGGAGCGGAACATTCCGCAGATGAACAATGGACGCGTCGATTGCGGCAGGCGTGCAGCCGCCGCCTGCCCCGGCTTGAACGTTGCGATCAGTTCGTCGACTAAACGCTCGTGCGCGCGGGCGTCGTAGACGCCGGTGCCGGGCGCAGCGCTCTGCCGGCTGTCGCGATTCGCAGCGGCGTAAGCGGCAAACGCAGCGTCCCAGGCACTGCTCGAATCCAGCACTTTCCCCAGCGCGAATCCAAGCTCGGCACGATCCGCGGGCGTTGTGTGCGCATCAGCGATCGCTGCGCGCAGGCGGGTAACGAGCGGATCATCCGGCCCCGCGATCTTTTGCAAGCCCGCATGACGCGCCAATGCCGTGTGACAGCGCGGGTCGATGCCGAGAATCTTCTCGTAGAGCGCGCTGGCCTCGGCGTGCTTGCCGAAGTCCTCGCGCAGGTTCGCAAGATTGAGCAGGGCAGGGATGTACGTGGGATTGAGCGCGAGCGCAGCCTGCAGCTCGCGTTCCGCCGCGTCGTCCTGGCGCAGGCAGTCGGAATAGATGACGCCGCGGTTGAGATGAACTTCCTCAGGCTGCGACACGCCGCGATCGAGTGCCTGCTGATACGAGGCGAGCGCAGCGTCGAAACGCCCGGCGCGTCGCTGCAGCAGCGCGAGGTTGTACCAGGTATCCGGCAGATCGGGCCAGCTCGCGAGCACGCGCACGTAGGCGTCTTCAGCCTCGGCGAGACGCCCGGCCTTCTCCAGCGCCGCCGCGCTGCGCAGCAGAGCCTGCGGATCGCTGGCCATAGCTCGACTGCTTGCGCCTTACGTGGTCGTCCACATGCGCATCAGGTTCTGGCGCACGACGTCCAGCCGCACGCGGTTCTCCCAACGCATCGTGTTGCCTTCGAGCGCCGCGATCTCGTTCAGCTCGTAGACCTGCATGCGCTGATGCGGATCGGGGATGAAGCTTTCGATGAACGTGATTGCGACCAGGCGCTCGCCGGTGCGGACGGGAACGACTTCGTGCAGCGTGGTCGACGGATACAGGATCGCTTCGCCAGGCGCGCCCTTGAAGGCGATGGCCTGGTTGCCGACGACGATCGAGAGCTCACCGCCCTGGTAGCTTCCGGGGTCGCTGATGAACACGGTGCAGGAGACATCCGAGCGCAGCCGCGTGTTCGCCAACGGAATGAGCGCGGCATCTGCGTGCGCGCCGTACTTCATGCCCGGCGAGTAGCGGCTCATGAGCGGCGGCGCTACGCGCTTCGGCAGCGCGAAGTCCATGAACTCGCGCGAGCGCGCAAAAGCGCCGCTCACCAGCTGCGACACCTCGGCGTTCTTGGGATCGCTCGTGTCCGCCTGCAGGTTGTTCTTGGTCTCGTTGGCGGGGTTGCTGGCGCGGCCCTCGACGAAGCGGATCTCGCCGCTCAGCGCGGTCAGGCGCGCGATCTCCTGCGGCGTCAGCAAATTGCGAATCTTCAGCAGCACGGATCTCCCCCCTTGCTATTCCTGCCAGGCTACACGCTCGAGCTCGGCTGCGTGCCGTTGAAGGCGTCGGTCGCCGCGATCACCTCGCCGATCGCCGCCCGCTCCTGCGCCGACAGCCTTGGGCTCCACACGTCGCAGATGAAAATGATTCGGGTCTGGTCGCTGTCGTTCCAGGCCTCGTGCTCGATCGTGTCGTCGAACACCCAGGCTTCGCCGATGCACCACTGGCGGGTCTCGCCGCCGACGCGGAAGCCGCAGTCGGGCGGCACGATCAGCGGCAAATGCACGACCAGCCGGAAATTGGCGACGCCGGTGTGCGGCGGGATACGCGTGTGCGGCTGGAGCACGGAGAACAGCGCGGAGGGCGAGCGCAACGGCACCTGCGCCTGCGGCAGCCTCGACAGAGCCTGCATCGTCGCCGGCGCGCGGTTGCAGCGTTCTGCGATCGGCTGGCCCTTCTCGTAGAAATGAAACGCGCTCCAGCGCGGCGAATGATTCAGCTCGCGCCACTGGTCGAGCGGCATGTGGTCGTCGTAATGAATGTACGGCGCGAACGCGGCCTGATCCTCGCGCAGGATCGCCGCCAGCTCGCGCTGCATCGGCTCGGTCGCGGCCTCCAGCTCTTCCAGCCACGGAAACTCCGCGCGCTCGTAGAATTCGATCGCCGGCAGGCCCGGGAAGTAGTACTCGAGCGGCTCCTGCTGGTAGCGCTTGCGGATCCGCAGCGTCGTCGCGATGAACGCCTCGATGCGCCGCTGCTCGGCCGGTCCGCACTGGCTCTGCGTGTCGCTGATGTGCGCGCGGATGAAATCGTGCAGCTCGCCTGTGTGCCGGCCGTGGATTTCGCGCGCATGGGCGAGCGCCTGGCGCGTGGGCTCGTCCAGATACTGGTCCGGCGGCGCGTTGGAAAGGGCCGCTCCGTAGGCACTGGCCGCCGCCTTCATTCGGCCTTCGCGCTCCAGCAGCGTTGCGCTCATCAACAGCGCCGGGAAGTTTCTCGGCTCGATCCGCATGACCTCGCGCAGCGCGGCGAACGCGCCGTCGGCGTCGTTCAGCCGGCGCCGGACCGCGGCGAGATTCAGCCAGCCGGGAATGCTGGCGGGGTCCGCGGCGACCAGCCGCAACAGCAGCGCCTGCGCCGTGGCGACATCGCCGGCCGCCAGCGCCTGCATAGCCGCCTTGTTAAGGCCGGCCGGATTCTCACCCATGGGAATACAGCTGCATGTTGACGAAAACCCGATGTCGACTGCGTGGCTCCACTATAGCGTCCCCACTATCGCCCGGTCATGGGTCATAATGCGGCGCCGCGCGGCTGCGCAATCACGCTCATGAACATCAACGAGATCGACAGGGTGCTCGCGGCCGAGCCGCGCAACGTTCGCGCCCTCATTCTCAAGGCGGATCATCTGGCGACTGCCGGCGACGCGCGGTCGGCCTCGTCGTTTTACCTGGCGGCGTTGCGGGCCGCCGGCCCTGCGCAGCAGGTGCCGCCGGAACTCCTGCCGGACGTGCAGCGGGCGCGCGCGATGTACGAGCGCTACGCCAGTCAGTACCAGGACTACATCGTCAACCAGCTGGCGGCTCGCGGCTTCGATCGTGCCACCAGCAGCGAGCGCTTCGCGCAGTCGCTGGACATCGTCCTCGGCAAGAGGCGGATCTACCTGCAGGAGCCGCGCTACTACTACTTCCCGGGGCTGCCGCAGATCCAGTTCTACGGTCGCGGGCAGTTCCCGTGGCTCGATGCACTGGAACGCGAGACGGATGCAATCGCTGCCGAGCTGCAAGCCGTGATGCAGCAGCCCACCTCGTTCGCGCCGTACGTGCAGCCCAAAGCCAATCGTCCGCCGAACGAGCAGGCGGGCATGGTCAACAATCCGGCGTGGAGCGCCTTCTATCTGTGGAAGAACGGCGAGGTCGTCGCCGAGAACGCGACGCGCTGTCCGCGCACGATGCAGGCGTTGCAGGACGTGCCGCTCGCCCGCGTGTCGAACCGCTCGCCGTCGATTCTGTTCTCGCTGTTGCGGCCCGGCGCCCACATTCCGCCGCACAATGGCCTGGTCAACACGCGGTTGATTTGTCACTTGCCGCTCATCGTGCCGGCGCAATGTACGTTCCGGGTCGGCAACGAGCTTCGCGACTGGCGCAAGGGACAGGCCTGGCTGTTCGACGACACGATCGAGCACGAAGCGTGGAATCGCAGCGCCGAGACGCGCGTGATCCTGTTGTTCGACGTGTGGCGCCCGGAGCTCTCGCAGGAGGAGCGCGCGCTGGTCGTCTCGCTGTTCGAAGCGATCGACGCCTACGGCGGCGGCAAGAAACCGGAGTGGGAAATCTAAGAGTCGGGCTGAAGCTGCTGCGCAGGGATGCGCGAATGGCGCGGGCGCAGGATGCGCTGGAGCGGCCCGACCTACAAGATGCGCCGAACTTTGAGGATGCGGCCGCTCGGCGTCGACAGGCGAAACGAATTCAACGCCGCGCGCGTGATCGTGACTTCGTGACCGACTTCCAGCAGCGGCGCGCTCGTGCCGCTCGTCTGCAGCCACTGTTGACCGTTGTCGAGATTGATGACGAGTGCGCCGGCAGCGTCGCGGCTCAACGCGGTGACGTGTGCGCTCACCGCAGTCAGCTCTTCCCGCTCGATCGTCCGCGCCGGCTCGTTGCTGCGGATGCTCGACGCGCCGAAGCTCGCTTCAGCAGAGGGCTTCACCGCGCCGTCCGCAGCCGTGGAATCCGCTGACAGGCGCTCGATCGTCTGGTCGTAGCAGGCCAGCCGTTCGGAATTCTTCTTCACGTTGGCGCACGCGCGCAGCGCCGGCGGCACCGCATCCGCGGCTGCCTGCGCGATGCCGGCTGCAAGCAGAGTTGCGGCGAACACGAGCATCGAGCTGCAACGGGCCCGCATCAGTTGTTCTCGACGAGCGGCGCTGAGTCGCCGTAGTAGCGCGCGATGCCGGTGACCATGGCGCTCACCATGTCGCGCTCGGCTGCGCTGAGGTACGGGTTCCAGACATCGAAGATGAGGATCGCGCGCGGCACCTCGCTGTCATTCCAGGCTTCGTGCTCGATCGTGTCATCGAATGCCCACGCTTCTCCGGCGCGCCATTCGCGAGTCTGCGAGCCGACGCGGAAGCGGCAGCCCGGCGGAATGATGAGCGGCAGGTGCACGATGACGCGCGTGTTGGTGACGCCGGTGTGCGCGGGAATGTGCGACCTCGCGTCGAGAATCGAGAAGAAGACCGTCGGGGCGTAGCCGGCGATATCGAGCAGCGGCAGCGTCGAGATCAGCTGCGCGGTTCGCGGGCAGCGCTGCAGGTGATCCTCGACCGGCTTGCCGTCGCGCCACAGGTAGAAGACGCTCCAGCGTCGCGAATGATTGAGCTCGGCCCATTGATCGAGCGGCACGCCTTGCGGATACGCAACGTACGGCTCGAGGCTGGCGGCGTCTGCGGCGAACACGCGCGCGAATTCCTCGCGAATTTCCGCAGTCGCCGCTTCGACCCGATCGAGCCACGGAAATTGCGCGCGTGGATAGAACTCGCGCGCCGGCAGTTGCGGGAAATGCAGGAAGGTCGGCCGCGGCGTGAAGATCTGGCGGCGGCCGAAGAAGCCGTCGACGCAGTGGTCGAAGCGGTCCTGCTCCGCGTCGGCATGACGCACGCGCAATTCATGCAGCCGCTCGGCGAGGTACGCGTTCAGCGCCGCGTCGTTGGCTTTCGTAGCCTCGATGGCCTTATCGATCAGCCCGCGCAATGCGCCCGGGACGCTCGTGCCCGCAGGAATCGTCTGCAGCGCGTTGTGATACACCTTGGCGGCAGCACGCGACTTTCCTTGCGATTCCAACAAAGTCGCTTTCTGCAACAACGCAAACAGATGTCGCGGCTCTACCGTCAGCACGCGTCCGATGATCCGCATTTCATCATCGGCAAGTCCGAGCCGCCGCAGCGCTCCCGCCAGGTTCATCAACAGGCGCGTGTTGGAACCGTCGCGCGCGATCGCGCGCTCCAGCATCTCGCGGGCGGCAGCTGCATTGCCGCTGCGCAATTCGTGCAGGGCCGCTTCGTTGAGGATCGCGGGATGCTCGGGATCGATGGACTTGACGCGCAGGAGCAACGCGTCGGCGCGCGCGCGATCACCGCTTGCGAGCGCTCGCTCAGCTTGCGAGATCAGCTCGCCGACCTCGCTGGCTGCCTGCGAAACGCTCAATCGAATCTCCCGCGACGACTGTGCGGCAGTCTAGCAAGCGTGCGTCGCATGATCGACAATGCGGCAGGCCTTCATTGTCCTTTTGTGCGCAGACGATCGTGCCTGCAGTTTTCTCCCTCCTTGCGATCCTGGTGTCGCTGCTCGCCGGCAGCGCGCGTGCGGATGTCGTCGACAAGGCGTCGCAGGAATCCTTCGAGTTCGCAGGCCTGAAGCGCAACTATGCGCTGTTCGCGCCGTCCACTGCCGCTGCGTCGGGTGCGCCGCTCGTCGTGCTGTTGCACGGTTCGTTCGGCAGCGGCGCTGCGATCGTCAGCTGGTGGATCCCGACTGCGGAAGAGGAGGGCATCGTGCTCGTGGGACCGGATGCGCGCCGGCGCGAAGCCTGGCAACTGCGTGCAGACGGACCGGACTTCATTCGCGCGGTCATTGACGATGTGGCTGCGAAACACGCGATCGATCGCAATCGCATCTATCTGTTCGGCAGCTCCGGCGGCGCTGTGTATTCGCTGACGCTGTCCATGGTGGCGTCGGAGCTGTTCGCCGCGACTGCAGTCCATGCGGGTGCGTGGCGCACGGCAAGCGAGTTTCGCGCCGTGCCCTATGCGCGTCGCAAGATTCCGATCGCGATCTTCATCGGCGACCGGGACGAATTCTTTCCGCTGTTCGCCGTGCGCAAGACGCAGAAGGCGCTGGAGCAGACGGGCCATCGCGTCAGCGTGACCGTCATTCCCGGACATCGTCACGAGTATTCAGAGGTCGCTGCCGAAGTGAACCGCAGCGCCTGGGAGTTCCTGAAGGGCAACCGACTATGAATGCGAAACACTGGACACTGACTGCGGCATTGCTGGCGGCAGCGGCTTTTCAACCTGCGCTGGCCGACGATTTGTCGGCGCGCATCGCTGCGTGCACGCGCGAGCAGGACGACGCGCGACGACTCGCGTGCTTCGATCGCGCAGCTGCGCCGGCCGCACCTGCGGACAACACTTTCGGCGTGCCCGGCAGCGAGCTGGCGCGCAATCGCGAAGCTGACGGCTCGAAGCAGGACACTACGCCGCAGCGTCTCACCGCGAAGATCACCGCCATCGAGAAGCGAGCGCGCGGCGAGCTGGTGTTTACGCTCGACAACGGGCAAGTGTGGGCGCAGAAAGAAGTGGGCGCGTATTTGCCGATCGGCATCGGCGATCCGGTGACGATTCTGGCGGGCACGCTCGGCTCGCATCGGCTGATCGTCGGCAGTCGCGCGACTGCAGTCACGCGGGTGCGCTGACCATGGCAGACATCCTGCCGTTCTTCGCCGTTCCGTTCGGATTCGCCAGGCTCGACACCAGCGCTGCGCTCAACCAGGAGTTGCGCACGTTGTTGCTGACCCGCAGTGAAGCTGGCGGCGAGCACGTAAACCCCCGGCCGCTCACGCAACGTAACAGCCAGGTGTTCGAGAGCAACTTCGGGTTGTTCCGCTCGCAGGAGCGCTGCCTGCAGCAACTCAAGGAATTCTGCTGGCGGCACCTGATCAAGCTGGTCTGCGACGTGAACGGCTACGACGACGCCATGCGCAGCCGGCTGCTGATCTACTCGGACGCGTGGTTTCACGTCACGCGGCGTGGCGGCTTCTTCGGTCTGCACAACCATCCGAACGCGTCATGGTCCGGCGTGTATTGCGTCGACCCTGGCCAGCGCGGCAGCGGCTTGCTGACGTTCGTCAACCCGCTGCTCGCGTCCAACATGTATCTGGACGCTGCGAACACCAGCATGCGCGGCGCTTTTGCATCCGGCGTGCGGCAGATCGATCTGGAGGCCGGTCAGCTGGTGCTGTTCCCGTCGTGGGTGCTGCACGACGTGAAGCCGTACGAGGGCGACGCAGAGCGCATCACCGTCGCGTTCAACTGCTGGTTCCAGCTGCAGGAGGCTAGTTCAAGCGGAATGCCGGGTGGATGACCTGCGCGCCGGGCCGGATATTCAGGCGCGCCGCGCTGCCGGCTTTGAGCTCGATCACCGCCAGCACCGGCCCGTCGGAGGGAATCGTATCCAGGGACTGCGGCTTGGCGTTCTCGAAGACGCGGTGGACGCGGCCGTCGGCTTTCACGAACAGAATGTCCAGCGACAAGGGTGTGTTCTTCATCCAGATGCCGACTTCCTGCGACTGCGGATAGACGAACAGCATGCCGGCATCGTCGGCGAGATCCTCGACGAACATCAGGCCGCGCATGCGGCGCACGTCGTTGTCCGCGACCCAGATGTCGATCTTGTGCAGCTTGGCGTCAGAGGTCGCGATCTGCAGCGTCGAGCGGGAGAACAGCCGATCGAGCTGCTGCGCGCCGTTGTTGGGGCCGGCATCGGCCTGCGCCGGACCGCTCAGCCACAAAAAGACAGCCGCGAGGGCCGCGAAAACCCGAGCTCGTTTCATTTCTTGCCTGCCGTCAGGATGTCGTCGGTCTGCGTATCCTCGCTCTCGAAGTCGACGCGTCCCGAATAATCGAAGCGCGACAATAGTATCGCGCCTTTGCCGCGTACCGCTCGCGCCGGCTCTGTGCAGAAACCGCGCGCCGTGACCTGGTACGAGCGTGAGCGGCGCGGAATGCCGACGATCACGTCCTGGGTCACGGAGTCGAGTGTGCATTTGTCATCGCCTTGCGTGCTGAAGAACTGGCCCGCGCCTTCGCGGATCAGCGTGACGTTCACCGGCAGGTTCCGCGCCGCCCGTCCCTCGGGGAGTTGCGCGATGCCGAACACCAGCACCAGCTTGCCCTGGCCCTCCGGCCGGCTGAACCGCATGCGGATGCCGCCGTCGGTCGGCCGCACGGCGCCAGTGCATTCCGTGCCGTCGTTGCCCCAATTCAGCTCGGTGCTCAAAGCGCCCGACAGCCGTGCCCGCAGGTAACCGTTGCCTGCAGGCAGGCATTTCGCGGGAGAAGTCGCCTGTGCGGGCGCGTCGTGGCCGGACGGTGGTGCCTGTGCATGGACTTTGCAGGCGAAGACAGTCGCAAGCATGCACAGGAGGATCAGGCTACGGGGCGTTCGGACGAGCATGTACATTCTGCTGTCGGGCAGGAACCGGGATGCGGGCAAGAGGCTTGTTCCACAATGCCGAAGGCTCGCCCATCAGGCAAGCGCGCAGGCAGGCAGGCCGGTCGGTCTGCGGTCCCGCGGTCGGCTACCATGGCGATCCGGGTCGATCCGGTTGCACGGGATACGAGAGCTCCTGACATGCAAGAAAGACCAACGCCTGCGCGCACGAAGAACGGCGCATCGACGCTGCAGAGACGAGTCCCGGTCCGGCGTTACGTCAGCCGCATCACGCGGCACACGCTCGCGGTCATCATGGCCGGCGGCCGCGGCGAGCGCCTCAAGCACCTGACCGATCATCGCTGCAAGCCGGCGACGCCGTTCGGCGGCAAGTTCCGCATCATCGACTTCGTGCTGTCGAACTGCGTCAACTCCGGCATCCGTCGCATCTCGGTCATGTCGCAGTACAAGGCGCACTCGCTGATCCAGCACATCCAGCGCGGCTGGGGGTATCTGCGCGGCGAGTTCGACGAGTTCGTCGAAGTGATCCCGGCGCAGCAGCAGATGGGCAACTTCTGGTACCGCGGCACCGCCGACTCGCTCTATCAGAACCTGCAGATCATCCGCCTGCATCATCCCCGGCACGTGCTGGTGCTGGCCGGCGATCACATCTACAAGATGGACTACGGCCCGATGCTCGCCGCGCACGTGGAGAAACGCGCCGACATCACCGTCGGCGTCGTCGAAGTGCCGCGCGAGCAGGCAACGGCTTTCGGCGTGATGAGCGTCGACACCGACTACCGCATCACCAAGTTCTCGGAGAAGCCGAAAGAGCCAGCGGGCATCCCCGGCCGCGAGCAGTACGCGCTCGGCTCGATGGGCATCTACGTTTTCGGGGCGAACCTGCTGTACCGGCTGCTGGAAGAGGACGCGAAGCGGCCCGATACCAATCACGACTTCGGCCGCAACATCATTCCCGCCGCGCTCGGCTCGCTGAAGGTGTTCGCGTACCCGTTCACCGACACCAACACGCGCGTGCAGCATTACTGGCGCGACGTCGGCACCGTCGACGCTTTCTACGAAGCGAACATGGAGCTGGTGCACGTCGATCCCGAGCTCAACATCTACGACGAAGCCTGGCCGATCTGGACCTACCAGCGGCAGTATCCGCCGGCGAAGTTCGTGCTCGACGAGGACGGGCGGCGCGGCATGGCCGTGAACTCGATGGTCTCCGGCGGCTGCATCATTTCCGGCGCGCACGTGAACCAGAGCCTGCTGTTCTCCAACGTGCGCGTCGATGAGCGCAGCTACATCGAGCGCGCGGTGGTTTTCCCGGACGTGCGCGTGGGCGCGGGCAGTGTCATCAAGCGCGCGATCGTCGATACCGGCGCAGTCGTGCCGCCGGGCACGCAGATCGGCGTCAACCGCGAGGACGACGCCCGACGCTTCTACATCAGCGAGAACGGCGTGGCGCTCGTGACCCGCGACATGGCCGCGCGCCTGCGAAAATAGTTTTGCGCAAACAGGGCCGCTCGGCGACCATTCGCGTCCTGATGGACGCGAATCGGGAGCTGGGATGAAACGTTCCTTTGGCGCCGCGCTGGGCGTGCTCGTGCTGTGTCTCGCGGCCTGCAGCGCGCTCGGCCCCAAGATCGAAGTGCCGCAGGTCACGCTGGTGCGCGTCGCGATGACGTCGGCGGACATCTTCAACCAGCAGTTCATGGTGCGCATGCACGTGGAGAATCCGAACGACCGCGAGCTGCCGGTCCGCGGCATCGACTACAAGCTGTTCCTGGAAGGCGACAGCTTCGCCGAAGGCGTCAGCAACAAGCCGTTCACGGTGCCCGCGAAGGGCGAGACCGAGTTCGACATGATCGTGCGCACGAACTTCGTCAGCGGCATCGCCCGGCTGATGTCACGGCTCAACGGCCGCGATCAGGTGCAGTACGTGTTCGAGGGCAAGGTGCTCACGGACATCAGCATGGCGAAGACGATTCCGTTCCAGGAGAGCGGCACGGTGAGCCTGGGAATCATGAAGTAGGAGAGGCTGTAGGTTGTAGGCTGTAGCCAGAGAAGAGCGCTCTCATTTCTGACCTACAGCCTACGCTCTACAGCCTATTCCACCAGCCTCTCGTACAAACGGACGTATTCGCGGCTCTGCTTCTCCCACGAGAAATCCTGCGCCATTGCGTTGCGCATCATCTGCAGCCAGCCGTCGCGGTCCCTGAACAGATCCAGCGCGGTGTGCAGCGCCCAGCGCACGCCTGCCGCATCGTAATCGTTGAACACGATCCCGGTGCCCTCGCGCGTCGCCGGATTCCACTGCTGCACGGAGTCGGCGAGCCCGCCGGTACGGCGCACGATCGGCACCGTGCCGTACTTCAGGCTGTACATCTGATTGAGCCCGCACGGCTCGTATAGCGACGGCATCAGGAACATATCGCTGGCCGCTTCGATCAGATGCGCCAGCTCCTCGCTGTAGCCGCGATGGAACACGACGCGATCCGGGAAGCGCTGCTGCAGGCCCTCGAAGAAGCGCTCATAGCGCTGCTCGCCGCTGCCGAGCGCGACCAGGGACAGATCGCGCGTGCCGATGATCTCGGGCAGCACGTCGAACAGCAGGTCGATGCCCTTCTGCACCGTCAGGCGCGTCACCATCCCGAGCAGCGGCGCCGTCGCGTCGACATTCAGGTTCAGCCAATCGAGGAACGCGGCCTTGGTTTCTCCCTTGCCTGTCAGGTGCTGCAGCGAATAGTGATGTTTGAGATAGCGGTCGGTCGCAGGATTCCATTCCGTGTAATCGACGCCGTTGAGAATGCCGACGACCGCATCGGCGCGTGCGCGCAGCGCGCCGTCGAGACCGTGCCCGCCGAGCGGCGTGGTGATCTCCATCGCGTAGGTCGGGCTGACGGTGGTGACCGCGTCGGCGTTGCGCACGCCTTCGCGCAGCCAGTTGAAACCGCCGCCCGCGCGCGTCTCCGGCGCGAGCAGATCCCACACGTTGCCGCCGACGTCGTACGTCGTCGAGGCGTCGAACCAGCCTTGATACCCTATGTTGTGAATCGACAGCACACTGCGCGTCGTGCGAAACAATGTGTCCCACGCGTACACGGTCTTGAGCAGCATCGGCATCAGCGCCGTGTGCCAGTCGTTGCAGTGGACGATGTCCGGTGCGAATTTCAGGCGCTGGCAGCCGTCGAGCGCGGCTCGCTGCAACACCAGGAACCGCAGATGCTCGTCGGGTCCGATCGTGTAGATCGTCGGTCGATCGTAGACGGCCGGGCAGTGCACGAAGTACAGCGGCACGGCGGAGCCGGGCAGACGCGTCTCGTACAGCGAGTACTGATAAAGATGTGCGCCGAGCCGCAGGTCGACATGCTGCGCGCCGTCGACCGGCACCATCTGCAGCGCTGCAGTACCGATGCTCGAGTACAGCGGCATGATCACGCGAATGTCGTGACCGAGGTCGTGCAGATGACGCGGCAGCACGCCGGCGACGTCGGCGAGCCCGCCGGTCTTCGCGAGCGGCGCCACCTCGGAAGCGACGAAGCAGATGCGCATGGAGGGAGAAACTATCTGCTGTCGGCTTCGTTCCGGGCGGCGAGCGCAGCCTCCTGCTCGTGGATGAAGTTTTCGACACTCTTCTCCAGGTAGGCGCTCAGGAAGGTCTGCAACGAATTGCCGTAGAAGCGGATCAGCGTCTCGAGCAACGCGGTCGAGAGGATCGGTCGCCCGAACTGTTCCTGGTCGGCGATGACCTGCAGCAGGATCAGCCGCGTGATGTCCTCGTGGGTCTTGTCCTCGACCACCTTCACGCGCACGCCGGCGACCACGAGGTTGCGGATGTCGTCGAGGGTGATGTGGCGGCTCTGCGAGGCGTCGTACAGGCGCCGGTTCGCGTACTTCTTGATGAGTCGTTCTTCGCTCATGTGTCGCACGTCCCGGAGCGTCGAGAGCCGCCGGGTACTGTAGCGACGCTCATTTGGCGGTGCAACAACGAGGCCGACCCGCGACGATGCGCCACTCGTCCGCAGCCACATGCCGCGCGTCCGGATCGCCGGGAAGAGGCAATTCGGGCAGTTGACGGTCTCGCGGCCCCGCGCGCACTCTCGCGGCCTTTCCGCCCCACTTTTCTGGTTATCGGGTATCGACATGATCTACGACAGCATCCTCGCCACGATCGGCCGCACGCCGGTCGTCCGCATCAACCGGCTCGCCCCCGCCCACGTCGAGATGTACGTGAAGTGCGAGTTCTTCAATCCGCTCTCGTCGGTGAAGGACCGCCTCGCGATCGCGATCATCGAGGACGCCGAGCGGCGCGGCACGCTGGAGCCGGGGCAGACGGTGGTCGAAGCGACCTCCGGCAACACGGGCATCGCGCTGGCGATGGTGTGCGCGGCGAAGGGCTATCCGTTCGTCGCGGTGATGGCCGAGAGCTTCTCGGTCGAGCGCCGCAAGATCATGCGCATGCTCGGCGCCAAAGTGATCCTGACGCCTGCGGCCGAGCGCGGCAGCGGCATGGTGCGCAAGGCCGAGGAGCTGTCGCGCAAGCACGGCTGGTTCCTGGCGCGGCAGTTCGAGAACCAGGCGAATCCCGAGTACCACCGCAACACCACCGGCCCGGAAATCCTGCGCGACTTCGCGGGCAAGCGGCTCGACTTCTGGGTGACGGGCTGGGGCACGGGCGGCACGCTGACGGGCGCCGGCGAGATCATCAAGAAGGCGCGTCCCGACACGCGCGTCGTCGTGACCGAGCCGGCCGGGGCCTCCCTGCTCGGCGGCGCGGAGTTCAAGCCGCACAAGATCCAGGGCTGGACCCCGGACTTCATCCCGGCAGTGCTGAACCGCTCGGTGGCGGATGAGCTGCTGACGGTCGAGGACGCTGAAGCGATCCAGACCTCCCGCGCGCTCGCGGCGAAGGAAGGCATCTTCTGCGGCATCTCCTCGGGCGGCACATTCGCGGCGGCACTGAAGGTCGCCCAGAAGGCATCGAAGGGCTCGGTCATTCTGGCCATGCTCCCGGATACCGGCGAGCGCTATCTGACGACGGCGCTGTTCGAAGGCATCAGCGACGCCTCGGACGCGGAGCCCTGAGCGGGGCTCCCGGCGTCGCGAACAGCGCTAACTCCTTCACCCTCCACGATTCTTTACAGCCCGGCGGCCCTCCCGCCGGTACTGTGGCGACGCCTGCACCGCGGATCCCACGCTGATCCCCGAGGCGCAGGCGCGCCGGCGCGCCTGCCGC
>JBIOUH010000033.1:0-9711 GCA_044866955.1 Steroidobacteraceae bacterium | reverse complement strand
TTCGCGGCCGGGCAGACGATGTCCTCGGGTCCCGCGAATCCGCGTCCGGCAAATTCTACGGCCGCTCCCGCCGGCAATCCGGTCGCTCCCACTGCGCGCAACCGCATCCGTGTCGCATCGGCCGGCGTCCTTGCGAACCAGCGTGATTGCTCGCAGCTGCGCGGCATAGACAAGTCCGAGTGCGAGCGTCGCGACACCGTGCGCGACGACTTGCCTGCGGGCGTGACTACCGGGGCGGCAGAGCGTAAGCGATGATGTGACCGCCGAGCGGATCGGGCGGCGACTTGTCGTCCGACTCCGCCATGCCGAAGCGGCTCGCGCCCGGCACCGCGATCACCACGATCTGCCGCTGCGTGCGCGGTGAGAGATAACTCATCGGCGTCGCTTGTGCCGGCGCCGGCAGATAGTCGCGCCACAGCTCATCGCCCGTCGTCACGTCGAACGCACGAAGGTAGCGATCCATTCCGCCGCCGAAGATGATCAGGCCGCCCTGCGTGACGATCGAGCCCGCAGCGAGCGGCACGCCCATCGGCAAGCGCAGGCCGATCTTCTGGCCCAGCGGGCCGCTCTCGTTCGTCGTGCCGAGCGGCTTGTTCCAGACGATCTGCCGAGTCTGCAGATCGATGACGGCGATGCGCCCATAGGGCGGACGCACGCACGGCACCTGCAGCGGCGACATGAACATGCGGATGTCGGCAGCGTACGGCGTGCCGAGCTGCAGATAACGTTTCAGATCCTTCGGCACCAGGTCGCGCGGAATCAGCGCGAGACGGCTGCCCATGATCAGCGGCGTCGCGACCAGCAGCTGACGATCTTCGTCGACGGCGACGCCGCCCCAGTTGAAGCCGCCGGCGTTGCCGGGAAACACGAACGTGCCTTCGATCGAGGGCGGCGTGAAGTGGCCTTCATAACGCATCTTGCGGAACTCGCGCCGGCACCACATCTGGTCGAACGGCGTGAGGCCCCACATGTCGGCTTCGCTGACGTCGGGCCGGAAGCGCGGCATGCCGGTCGAGAACGGTTGCGTCCTGGCGAGCCATTCGTGCTCGACCGGGCCCTGCGGCACGGGCCGCTCTTCGACGTCCGCGAGCGGCGCGCCGGTGCGTCGATCGAGCAGGAACAACTCGCCTCGCTTGGTAGGCTGCACGAGCGCGGGAACGATCGTGCCGTCGGTCTGCGGCAGGTCGACGAGCGTGGGCTGCGATGGCACATCGTAGTCCCAGACGTCGTGATGCACCGTCTGGAAGCTCCAGCGCACCGAGCCGTCGGCGACGTCGAGCGCGACGATCGAGCTCGCATACTTCTCCGAAGCTTCGGTGCGATGTGCGCCGAAGAAGTCCGGCGTGCTGTTGCCGGTCGGAGCGTAGATGAGCCCGAGCGCGTCGTCGTAGCTCATCAGCGTCCACACGTTCGGCGTGCCGCGCGTGTACTGCTCGCCTTCGGCAGGCTCCGTGTTGATGCCCGGCCGTCCCATGTCCCAGGCCCACGCGAATTTGCCGGTGACCGCGTCGTAGGCGCGCACGACGCCCGAGGGCTCGTCGACCTCGAAGTTATCTGCGACGCGGGTACCGACGACTGCGAGGTTGCGCGCGATCAGCGGCGGCGTCGTGACCAGGTAGATGTTCGGCTTCGCCCCGCCGATGCCTTTCATCAGGTCGACTTCGCCGTCGTTGCCGAAACCGGCGCAGCGCGCGCCGCTCGCTGCATCGATCGCGATGAGGCGCGCGTCGGTCGTGCCCATGATGATGCGCGCCGGACACTCGCCGCTGTAGCCATCGGGCGCGCGGTAGTAACTGACTCCGCGACAGGTGCCGTTGAAGCCGACCGGAGCAATCTTCATCTGCGGATCGAACTCCCAGCGCTTCTCGCCCGTCTCGGCATCGAGCGCCACGACGACGTTCATCGCCGTGCACACGTACAGCAGCTCGCCGATTTGCAGCGGCGTCGCCTTGAATTGACCGGTGCGGCCGGTGCGGTAGTGCCATATCTCTTTCAGGCCGCCGACGTTGGACGCATCGATCTGATCGAGGCGCGCGTAGCGCGTGCCGTGCGTGGTGTTGCCGTAGTGATGCCACTCGCCGGCAGCCTCTGGCGAACCTTGCGCGCTCAGCGGATTTCGCGGCGGAATTTCGCTCACGCTGTTGCGCGACCCGACGATGACAACTGCAAGCACAGCCAGAGCACTCGCGGCCGCGATCAAACGGCTACGGGCGCTTCGCAACAGCGCCACGCCGAGAACGCTGAGAAATCCGAGTCGCGGCGCAAGTGCCCACGGGTCCGTACCCACTTCGTACAACGACCACGCCAATGTCGCCGCGAGCAGCGCGCCATAGATGTGCGAGCCGAGCCTGTTGCCGCGCCAGAGCAGAATCGCCGACGAGAGCAACGCGAGGCCGGCCAGTGCGTAGTAGAAGGAGCCGCCGACCGCTAGCAGCCGCACACCGCCATACAGGAACGCGATCGCCACGAGCAGAACGATCGCGGCGAAGATGCGCGGCGGCCGGCGCATCACTTGCCCTTCGGTCTGAATGCGAGCAGCACGTTGCCGGCCGCCTGGCTGAACTGACCGTAACCCGAGCCGACGAACAACATCCCGGCGCCTGCGAATACCGACTGGCTTTCGATGCTGCCGCCCTTGCCTTCGATGCCGTTCAACGTCGGGAAGTCGCGCAGCGTGTCGTATTGCCAGATGATGTCGCCGCTCGCGGCGTCGTAGATGTACAAGCGGCCGTCGACCGCGCCCGCGACGACGGACTTGTCGATCACGAGCGGCGCTGCGGAGAGACCGTAGCGCTCATTGCAGAGCGGGAAGCGCTGCTGGCGTCCGTTGCCGCACTCCGGCTGCACCGGCTTGCTCCACAGGACTTTGCCGGTTTCGATTGCGACTGCGTGCATCGCCGGCTGCGGCACGAAGCCCGGCTCCCCGAGCTGCGGATCGTTCACCGCCGCGAACACGCGCTCGTCGTCGATTGCGAGACCCCAGTGGATGCCGCCCAGCGGCGTGCCCATGCCGAACGTCTGCCGCCACAGCACTTTGCCTTTCGCGTCCGGATCGAGGCCCCACAGGTCGCCCGACTTCTGGCCGGCTAGCAGGACTTCGCGTCCGTCGCGGCGCTTGCCGATCACGACACCCGCGCCGAAGTCGTAATCCTTGAGCACGCTGTCGGCGGCGCTCGGGCAGTTCGGACCGGACTTGCTCGGATCGAACTGGCAACCGAGATGCCACACATCGCGAGCGAGCGCCTGGAAGCTCCACTTCAGCTCGCCGCTCGCGAGATCGATCGCGAGCACTGCATCGCTCGTGTCGGTGGCGGGCAGGGACGTGGCTTGTCCGCTGCCGGCGTACACGAGGCCGCGCTGCACGTCGATGGAGGGCGTCGACCAGATCGGTGCGCCGGACGGGCCGCGCTGCTTCACGCCGGTCGAGCTCACTTTGCCGGTGTACTTCGCGTCCTGCATCGTATGCGCGGTCCACAGTTTCTTGCCCGTGCCGGCGTCGAGCGCGACCACGTCGCCGTGACCTTCGCAACACTCGTACTTCGGATCGGCGCCGCGTCCGACGCCCGAGGCCGAAATCGGCACGATGATGCGATTGCCCGCGAGCACGGGCGCGCCGGTGATGCCGCCGAACGTCTCGTGACGCGCATCCGCTTTCCAGATCTGCGCGCCGGTCTTCGCATCGACCGTGTGAACGTTGCCGCGTGCGTCGCCGAAGATGAGCGCCATCCGGCCGCCGCCGATATCGCCGTACGACAGCGATGAGCGCAACGGTCCTTCGGCATCGTAAGCCCACTTCACGCACGCGCTGCGCGTGTCGAGCGCGAGCACTTTGCCGGTCGGCACGGGCGCGTAGAACATCGTCGAGCCGACGATCGCGGCGGACGTGCGCAATCCGGCTGTCTTCGGAAACGCGATCGCCCACGCGAGCTCGAGATTGCGCAGATCGGCGCTCGTCAGTCCCGATTGTTGCGCGCTCAATCGCCGGCTGTTGCGCGGGTCGGCGCCGACCATCGACATCGCAACCGGCTGAGTGAGATCGACGCCGCGCTGGTCCGGCTTGCACATCATGCCCGCGACCCAGTCACCGCCGGAGTCGACAGCGGCCAGATAGCCGATGAGCCGCTCGAATTGCTCGCGCGGCACCGCCGCGCCCTGCTGCCGCATGATTCCTTCGGTAAGCGTGAAGCGCAGTGTCTGCGCGCTCATCTGCTGAAGTGCTGCTAGCGCCGGCGCGCGTGTCGCGGGCTGGTCGCGGCAGGCGGCGCAGTATTGCTCGTAGACGGCTTTGCCAGCGTGATCGGCGCGCAGCTCCTGGGCGGCGGCGCAATCGATCGAACACACGAGCGCGACCACGGCGGCGTACGCCGCGCGGGTCGGGAATCCCCTGGGCATCGCTAGGCTCCCTAATTCATGGTCGGCGGCCGAGGCCCTGTCGACTTTCGTCCGTAAAAAGTCGCGACTTTCGACGGACGGCTGAGTTGCTTGTGCGCCGTGTTTACCGCAACGCGCGCTACAGCGACGTCAAGAAGCGTCAGCGGCGAGTTGCTCCTCGATCGCCTGTTCCAGCTCTTTGGCGCGCGCCTCGCCCGCATGCATTTCGCCGATCGCGCGAGCGGCGATGCGGCCGCGCTTGTCGATCACATAAAACGCCGGCCAGTACTGATTCTTCATTGCCTTCCAGTAGGAGTAGTCGCCATCGACCATCACGGGGTTGGTGATGCGCTGCTCGGCGATGGCCGTGCGCACGTTGGCGATCGAGCGCTCTTCGGGCAGCTCCGGCGTGTGCACGCTGACGATCACGAAGTCCTTGTCCGCGTACCGCTGCTGGATCGCGTGCAGCCACGGCTGGGTGCGGCGGCAGTTGACGCATTCGAACGCCCAGAACTCGATCAGCACGACCTTGCCGCGCAGCTGGCTGAGGCGCAGGGGGGTCGAGTTCAGCCACTCGGCCTGGCTCGAATGCGTGAACTCCGGGGCCTTGGGGGCGGCCTGGGCGGCGCCGGCCAGGCCGAGCGCGGCAACGAGGGCGAGCGGGGTCAAATCGCGGAATTTCATGGGCCGAGCATGCACCACGCCCGGGTCGCGGGCGAGCCGGCGCCGCCGGCAGCCAGCACGAAAGGTTCAGGATCCGCGGGCCGGTCTCACTCGTTGCTCATACCAGCCGCGGCACCAGCCCGTCGCACCCGCCCGACAGGCGGGCGTCCGGCCTTCAGGTTCTGCCGTAGTGAGCACTACGTCCGAGCAAGTTATGCTTCGCGCCCAATACGCTTTGACTCTCGTGAGACCCATGAAGGCTTCGATTCTGCCACTTGCCCTATCCGCCGTGCTGCTCGGCGGAGTCGCTCATGCGGAGGAGGACCACGACGGCCACACCCGCCTGCGCGTGCACTTCTCCAAGTCTTCGGAGACCGACCTGGTGACGGTCGTCGCCGGCGACTTCCAGCGCTCGCCGGAGAACAACTACCTGGTCGGCGCCACGTGGGGCCACGACCTGAGCGACACGCTGTTCGGCCTGCCGATCCCGATGACCTGGCACCTCGGCGTGCAATGGTTCAACGAGCGCGGCCTGCAGCCGGACGGCTACGGCGCGACGGCCTTCATCAAGGCGAACCACCGCCTGCGCCTGCCGTGGACACAGAAACACATCGACCTCGGGCTCGGCGAGGGCCTGAGCTACGTCGATCGCATTCCGATGAGCGAGCAGCGCGACTTCGCCAAGAAGGGCGAGGGCATCCACTCCGAGAAGCTGATGAATTACCTGGAGTGGACGGTCGATCTGCCGCTGCGCCAGTTCGACTCGCTCGCGCCGCTGTTCAGCGGCGGCATCGAGGATTTGTCGGTCGGCTTCATCGTCTGGCACCGCTCCAGCATCTTCGGCGTGTTCGCCGAGACCAAGGGCGGCGTCAACTTCATGGGCTTCGGCATCGAGGCCAAGTTCTAAACAGAAAACGGCGCAGACCGAAGTCTTCGCCGGCGCTGCCGCCGGCTCGGACTCCGACCTGCGCCGCCACCGCCGGTCACTGCACAGTCTTGCTGGCAGTGTTGGATGCGGAGCTCTCCACTCCTGCGGTCGTATAGGCGCGCACCGTGAAGTACCACGTTGCTGCCGACAAGTCCTCGACAACGTAGCGCGACAGGCCCGGATTTGCGACCTGGACCGTCCGGTTCATCGCATTCGCGCTGGTGCCGTAGTAGATCCGGTAGCCGGCGAGATTCGTCAGGGCCGTGCCGTTCGAGTTCGTCGTCGGCGGCGTCCAGCTCAGTGTCGCCGAGCCGTTGCCCGTCGAGCCCGACGAAACCGTGATCGCATAGGCCGGCAGCGTGGCGCTGCCGCCCTTGTTGTCACTCACCTTGATGGCGATGTTCGAATACGTCCCGGTCTGCGCGCTGCTCGGCGTGCCGGACAGCTTGCCCGTCGTCGTGCTGAACGTGGCCCATGCGGGCTTGTTCGTGATGCTGAACGCCAGCGTGTCGCCGTTTGCATCCTTCGCCGTCGGCGTGAACGAATACAGGCTACCTGCGACGACCGATTTCGGCGGCGTGCCGCTGATCGTCGGCGCCGTGTTGCTGGTGCTCGAACCGCTGACGGTGATCGCGAAGCCCGGCAACGATGCGCTCATGCCCTTGCTGTCGGTCACCAGGATGATGATGCTTGAGAACGTGCCCACGTTCGCGCTGGTCGGTGTCCCATAGAGTCGGCCGGACGTTGTGTTGAACGTCATCCACGCCGGCTTGTTCACGACCGAGAAGTGGAGGGGGTCACCATCTGGATCAGAGGCGGCGGGGAGGAAGTTGTACGAGACGCCGACCTTGCCGGTCGTCGTCGGCGTGCCGGTGATCTTCGGCGGGTGATTGGTGCTGGTCGCCTTGACCGCGATCGAGAACGCCGGCAGCGCGACCGTCGTGTGGCCGTCGCTCACCTTGATGATGATGTTGCTGTACGTGCCGACGTTGGCGCTGGTCGGCACCTGCGACAGGCGGCCGCTGGTGGCGTTGAATGCCAGCCACGCCGGCTTGTTTACGATCGAGAACTTGAGCGGGTCGCCGTCCGCATCGGTGGCGGTCGCGACGAAGTTGTACCAGTAGCCGACGGTTGCCGTAGTCGGCGGCGCGCCCGAGATTTTCGGAGCGCTGTTCGCAGCCTGTGCGGCGATGGGACCGAGAGCGAGACCGAAGACGGAAAGAATCAGAGCAGCTGCGCGCAGGCATAGCCCACGCGCGGACGAGAGATGCATCGACATGAAGCTCCCCATTACAGAGGCGAGAAAAGGCGCTGCGCACGCCCCTTCAGACGACGCAGCTCGCACCCGCACACGTATCTTCCGTTCTGCCTGACTCGATCCTGGTCGGCCATCGCACGCATGGAGCTTGCCGATGCGACGGAGTTAAGTTGTGAGGCGGGGCGCAGTTAACAAAAGCTTTGCCGCGCACGCAAAATGTCTGCACGGTCCGACAGTGTCGCCGG
The DNA here is from genome assembly GCA_044866955.1 of Steroidobacteraceae bacterium. Classification (GTDB taxonomy): domain Bacteria; phylum Pseudomonadota; class Gammaproteobacteria; order Steroidobacterales; family Steroidobacteraceae; genus Steroidobacter. Next base: position 2,246 of record JBIOUH010000033.1, on the reverse strand, counting down.
CAGGCGGCACGCAAACTGCTTACACAATAACCCGCGATAATCGCTGCGCTTTGTTGGTAGAGAAGTGTGTGATTTCGCTTTCACAGACCCTCTGTTCGTGGTCTGTTCAACTACTTGGCGGCATACTTGAAAGCAAAAAGGGAAAATCATCCATGTCGCTTTTACGATCGCTCGTCGGGTGCAGCGCTGCGCTCGTGTGTGTGGCCGCTCTCGCGGCTCCGGTGAACGAGCGCCGCCTGCTCGAGGCTGCGCAAGATCGCGCAGACTGGCTCACCCACGGCCGCACGTACGACGAGCAGCGATTCAGCCCGCTCGCCGCGATCGATCAGAGTACGGTGAAGGATCTGCAGCTCGCGTGGTACTTCGATCTCGACACCAGGCGCGGACAGGAAGCGACGCCGCTGGTCGTCGACGGCACGATGTACGTCACCTCCGCATGGAGCAAGGTGTTCGCGCTCGACGCGCGCACCGGCAAGGAAAAGTGGCGCTTCGATCCGCGTGTCGTGGGCGACAAGGCGATCGATGCCTGCTGCGACGTGGTGAATCGCGGCGTCGCGGCCTGGGGTCGCAGCGTCTTCGTCGGCACGCTCGACGGCCGATTGATCGCGCTGGACATGCAGAGCGGCAAGACGCTGTGGTCCGTGCAGACCACGGACCCGAAGAAGCGTTACACGATCACCGGCGCGCCGCGCGTCATCAAGGGCAAGGTCATCATCGGCAACGGCGGCGGCGAGATGGGTGTGCGCGGTTACGTCTCCGCATACGACGCCATCACCGGCAAAATGGTCTGGCGCTTCTACACGGTGCCCGGCAATCCGCAGGACGGTTTCGAGAACCCGCTGCTCGAGCGCGCCGCGAAGACGTGGCACGGTGAGTGGTGGAAGTACGGCGGCGGCGGCACGGTCTGGGATTCGATGGCGTACGACCCGCAGCTCGACATCCTGTACGTCGGCGTCGGCAACGGCAGTCCCTGGAACCATCGCATTCGCTCCAACGGCGAAGGCGACAACCTGTTTCTGTCATCGATCCTCGCGCTCAAACCCGACACCGGCGAATACGTGTGGCATTTCCAGAGCACGCCCGCGGAATCGTGGGACTACACAGCCACGCAGCCCATCATCCTCGCGGATCTGACCATCGGCGGCACGCCGCGCAAGGTCGTGATGCAGGCGCCGAAGAACGGTTTCTTCTACGTGCTCGACCGCGTCACCGGCGAATTCATCTCCGCCAGGAACTACGTCAACGTCACGTGGACCACCGGGCTCGATCCGAAGACCGGGCGGCCCGCGATGATTCCCGAGGCGCGCTATCTGCGCGAGCCGGCGATGGTCGCGCCCGGTCCGGTCGGTGCGCACAACTGGTATCCGATGTCGTTCAGTCCGCTCACCGGGCTGGTCTATCTGCCGGCGCTGGAAGCGGCGAGCTACTACAAGCATGACGACAAGTTCGAGTTTCGCGATCGCATCTGGAACACGGGATTGTCGCCGACGCGCGATCCCGCCAACGAGAAGACTGTCGCCGACTCGGCGAAGAGCACGCACGGCGCGTTCCTGATCGCGTGGGATCCGGTGCGCCAGCAGGAAGCATGGCGCGTTGCGTATCCGCGCGCGGGTAACGGCGGTACGTTGTCCACCGCAGGCAAGCTCGTCTTCCAGGGCTCGGTCGACGGCTATCTCAATGCGTACGCGGCGGACACCGGTGCGAAGCTGTGGTCGTACGACGCGCAGAACGCGATCATGGGCGGGCCGGTTACGTTCGAGCTGGATGGCGAGCAATACGTTGCGGCGCTCGCGGGTCTCGGCGGGGTTGCGCTGGGCGGTGCGCTCGCGGGCGGCAACCAGCAGCGCAGCGGATATGGCCGGGTGGTCGCGTTCAAGATCGGCGGCAAAGCGGAGCTGCCGGCGCTGCAGGCGAAAGTGGCACGAGTCATTCCCGATCTGCGGCGCGCGAATCCGTCCGGCGACGTGGAAGCGGGACAGCGCAACTACGATCGCATCTGCGCGGCGTGCCACGGCGCGAACGCGCGCAGCGTCACGTCAGTGCCGGATCTGCGCTACTCGCTGGCAATCGCCGATGCAGCGACCTTCAAGTCGATCGTGCTCGACGGCGCGCGTGCGGAGAAAGGCATGGTGGGCTTCGCTTCGGTGCTGACGCCCGCCGATGCGGAGGCAGTTCGCGCCTGGTTGGTGCACATGGCGCTGACCGTGGAGGAGGCGAGGTGAGAGGTGGAAGTCGGGCTCGAGCCC
>JBIOUH010000032.1:0-2964 GCA_044866955.1 Steroidobacteraceae bacterium | reverse complement strand
CTGTACCTGTTGAAGCAGATGACGCGCGAGCTGGCGCGGCAGGAAGTCGAGACGTGGAAGAAGGTCATCCGCGTGATCGCGCACGAGCTGAACAACTCGCTCGCGCCCATCTCATCGCTCGCGCACTCGGGCCGGTTGACCGTCGAGCGTCCCGATCCATCGCAGCTCGAACGCATCTTCCGCACGATCGAGGATCGTGCCAAGCACCTGCACACTTTCATCGACGGCTATGCGCGCTTCGCGAAACTGCCGCGTCCGCAGCCCGAGCCGATCGCGTGGCGCGCTTTCCTGCGCTCGCTGCAGGAAGCGACGCCGTTCACGCTCGCGGGCGAGCCGCCGACCCGGCCCGGCGTGTTCGATCCGGCGCAGATCGAGCAGGTGATCATCAATCTGGTGAAGAACGCGAAGGAAGCGGGTGCGCCGCCTGACAGCATCGAGCTGCAAGTGCAGGAGCATGCTGCGGGCTGGAGAGTGCAGGTGCTCGATCGCGGTGCGGGCATGTCCGAGGAAGTCCTGCGCAATGCGCTGCTGCCGTTCTATTCGACCAAGCCGTCGGGCGCGGGCCTCGGCCTGACCTTATGTCGCGAAGTCATCGAGGCGCACGGCGGGCGGATTTCGCTGGCGAACCGACCCGGCGGCGGGCTGGCGGCAACTTTGTGGATTCCGGCGATCACGCTGGACTAGGATGGTTCGTCGCGGGATGGCGATTGGGGTAGGGGCGGAGAATGAACAAAGAATCCGCACTGGCAAATCTCGGTCTATCGGGTAGCGAAGACGTCGCCACCGTGGCGCGCGTGTACGGCGAGCGCCTCTCGGTCGTCCAGGATCAGCTCATCAAGGCGCAGACCGACGCCGAGCGCGGCCAGTGTCAGACCAAGCTTTCGCAGCTGGTCGAGTCCTACGAGTTCGTTACCGGAACCGGACGCTACACGCAGGCAGCGAACGATTCCTCCGCGACAGTGATGCGCACGGGCACCGAGATCGCCGCAGCGATGCCGCAAGGCGATACGGCGGTGCGCATGGAACCGGGCGCCGTGCTCTCCAGCCGACTCGAGATCGGCGCGCTCCTCGGACAGGGCGGCATGGGCAACGTCTACGCCGCGCGCGATCGCCTGAAGGACGAAGACGTCGCGATCAAAGTCCTGCGCCAGGACCTGCTGTTCAGCACCGCCGCGAAAGAGCGCTTCCTCACGGAAGCGAAAGTGTCCTGCAACCTGTCGCATCCGAACATCGTGCGGGTGTACGACGTCGGCCAGAGCGGCAACTACTACTACTTCTCGATGGAGCGGCTGAAGGGCCACAACCTGCGCCATCGCATCGAGGCCTACGAGCGCGAGAAGCGCCAGTTCTCGATCGAGGAAGTGACGGACATCGCGCGGCAGCTGATCGATGCGCTGCGTTATGCGCATCGCTACATCGTGCATCGGGACATCAAGCCCGAGAACATCTGGATCTCCGAGGACGGCACGGTGAAGCTGATGGACTTCGGCATCGCGCGTGCGTACAGCAGCGTGCACATGACGCAGACCGGTATGACGCTCGGCACCGCGTACTACATGGCGCCTGAGCAGCGCGTCGCGGCCAAAGATGTCGACTGGCGCGCCGATCAGTATTCGCTCGGCGTCGTGTTGTACGAACTGCTCGCCGGCACGTTGCCGACTGGCGCGGTCAAGCCGCTCGAAGCGGAGCGGCGTGATCTGCCGAAGCGCTACGCGCGCGCACTGATGCGGGCCATGTCGCCGAAGCCGGAAGATCGCTTTCCAGCACTCGCAGACCTGCTCGCAGAGATGGACGGGCCGGAGCGCAAGGTCGCCGTCGGCATCGGCGGATTGCTGATGATCGCTGCGGGCGTCGCGGCTGCGGCAACCGGTGCGTACTTCTTCATGAAGCCGGCTGCACCGCCGACGCAGGTTGCCGTGACGCAGCCCGAGAAGACACCGGCCGTGGAGAAGGAGTCTGTGCCGAAGGAGCCTGCGGTCACGACGGCGGCGACGGGTCCGAGCGCCGCGGATGCGATGCCGCCGCCGACAGCGCAGTCCGATACTCCGCCGCCCAAAGAACCGCCTTCCGGCGGCGATGCAACGTCGAAAGGTACGGCTGCGACCGGCAGCGACAGCGCTGGCTCTTCGAGGAATCAGGTCGCGGCGAGTGCAGCGGAGAAGCCGGTCCAGACCAGCTCGCCGACGCGAGTCGCAGCCGTCGATCGTTCATCGCAGATCGATACGCGTCGCCAGGAATGTCTCACGCAATGCGAGCGCGACAGTGGCGAATGCAAGAGCTTGAATCGGCGCGGCAAGCAGGACTGCATGCGCGCAGTTGCGTTCGGCGGCAGCGGCCGGTTGCAGAATACGAACAATCTGAACGTGAGCTGCGCGTTCTACGGCCAGGCGCGCTGCGACCGTGCGTACGACCGGGATGCATGCCTCGCCCGCATGGCTTTGCGATACAACGACTGCACGCAACTGAACGGCAACATCGCATCACGTCGACAAGACTGCGAAGACAAGGCACGCGAATCCGACAAGATGTGCCTGGATGAGCTGCGTGATTGCCGCACCGGGTGCTGATCGACATCGCGGAAGATTGGACAGGATGAACAGGATGAACAGGATTGGGTAGGATGAGAAGACAGACAAGGAAGTCATCGTCATGGAAAATGAGGAACTGACGCGACCATCATCGGCTGCGCCATCAGCGTCCACCGCGCGCTAGGTCCGGGATTTCTCGAATCGGTGTATCGAAACGCTCTTGCTCATGAGCTGAGCAAGGCGGGGCTGGATGTGCACTGCGAAAAGAGAATCCGGGTTCGATATGACGGTAAATTGGTCGGCGACTTCTTCGCCGACATGCTGATTCAGAACAGCGTCCTGATCGAGAACAAGGCAGTTCTGGCGCTGAACAAGACGCACGAAGTTCAACTCGTAAACTACCTTGCCGCTACGCAGATCGAAACCGGTCTGCTCT
>JBIOUH010000031.1:0-12470 GCA_044866955.1 Steroidobacteraceae bacterium | reverse complement strand
GCGCCTCGAGCACCGGCGGTCGCCAGATCGAGCTGGTCGAGCCGACGCCGAAGGATCCGACCCAGTCCTGGATCCAGCGCGTCATGATGCTCGCGCACGCGCCGGCGTCGGCGAGCCAGCAGTTGTGACCGCCGCCGACCTTCGCGACGATGATCGACTGCGAGGGGTTCTCGCGATTCACCACGCCGCCGGCCTGCTGGTACGCGGCGTTCACGTCATCGGAGCGCGCGAACTGCGGCGACTGGCCGCCGGCCGTGTGGCAGCTGCCGCAGCGGTTCGTGCCGCGGACGTTTTCCCAGAAGTTGATGCGGAAGGCCTGGATGTCCGCGGTCGCGGGCGGCGGGCCCGAGTACGTCGGACCCGAGGTGGGCGGCGTGGTGACCGGATTCTCGGACGTCGCAGCACCGCCGCCGCAACCGGAGAGCACGGTGACTGCGAGCAATGCGAGCCCGGCAAGTCGTGCAACGCTGTGATTGAAAACGCGCTTCATGGCTTACCGTCTCCTAGTTCCCGGCGCAGTACGCGGCGGTCTCGGCGAACACCCGCTTCAGGTTGCCGCCGGTCTTGAAACCGTTGACGCTGCTGGCGATCTGCGCGCGATCGGCGTCGTCGCTCGGCAAGCGGAAGCAGATCGTGCGGAACACTTTCGTCGCCTGGCACTCTGCGAATGCATTGCTGTTGGCGAGCTCTTCGCCGAGCGTCTTGGCGCCGTTGCCGCTGCGGATCTGATCGTTCTGACCCGCCCAGCCCAGCACGGTGTTCTTGCCCGGCAGGCGCCAGCGGTTCTCCCAGTGATCGTCGGGCGTCACGAAGCCCGGCTTGAAGTTGTCGGAGTTGATCAGGTACTTCGGCTGCACCTGGCCCTGCGTGTAAACGAGGCGGCCCTGCGTCTCGTCGAAGTCGTAGTACGCGAACGCCTGCGCCATCGGGTCCATGCCGCTGTGGCAGCCGATGCAATTGTTCAGGAACAGCGAGCTGTCGCCGCCCGGGCTGCGTGTCACGTCCTGGCGAATGCGGTCCGGCGGACGCGTCGTGTCGTGTACCTGCTCCATGTCGTGGCACAGGTGGTTCAGCAGGGTGAAGCGGAACATCGCGCGGTTCGTGCCGTCGATGAAGAACGCTTCGGACGCGGCGCGCGAAGTGATGATGCCGGCGGTCGCCGCGGGGGGCAGACTGTTCAGCGAGGACTGGGTCGTCGCCTGCAGCACGACGCGGAGGTCGGCGTTGTTGCTCTCGAGCGCGACGTAGTGATCGTTGTTCGTCGGCGAGTAAGCCGGCGACACGCCCGAGCCGATGTAAACGAGGTCGGCCGAGAGGGCAGTGCGGAAGTCGACGTCGTCGCGAACCATGCCGATCACGGTCGCGGTGTAATCGTTGAGCGGCGCGAACACCGTCTGGTCGCGGTTGGTCCAAGGCGTCGCGAAGTTCTTCAGAGTGGTGCTGTAGAACGCGCTGGAGCGCGCCTGAGTCTTGTCGAGCATGTACATCGCCGCGGCGACCTTGTCGCTCGCGACGCGCGTTTCGAGATCGTTGAGCAGCGCCGCCGACGGCGGCGTGCCCGTAAGCCGGTCGTACATGCGCTTCGCCTGCCGGCGCGACAACGGATCGGCCGACGCGTCGTGTTGCACGCACGCAAAAGTGGCGATCGCGAGCGTCAGCGCGGTGACCTTCACCCACGTGCTATGCCGCGCGTTGCCGCGCGCTGTGTCGCCAGTCTTTCGATAAGAGCTGTTCATGTTGCTCATGGCCGCCCTGAGTTGTCGGTCCCGGTGTCGAAAATTCGTCACTTGGACGTGCAGTCGTTGTCACCGCAAAGTCGTTCGTCCCCCGACAGTGCGCGGCGACTATAAGTCGGCGTTTCCATTTGGGTAGCTGTCTCAAGCGCCGTACGTCGCCTGCGGGAGACAGTACCGGGCGTTTCGCGCGCGCGTGTAGGCTCGCCGCCACGATTGGACCTCCAGTGCAGCGTGCGCAATGTGAATCGAGTCACGCGATGCCGGGATGCCCGACCCCGACTATGGAAAATCAGGGATCGTCGCAGCGAGTCGTGTGACCGGTTTAACGGCTTGCGGAATATGTCCAGTCGATCATCAACGTTCGTTCGGAGTACGCAATGAGTGATCAGGCGGAACGTGACACGATGACAGTCGCAGCCGCGCGCGCGGCTCGCGGCGCAGTCGCGCTCGCGATCGCGATTACGTGCAGCGTACTCGCAGCGTGCAGCAGCGGCGGTGGCGGCACCGACGTTACGATCGGCAGCGGGCAGAACCAGGATCCGGTGACGCTCGACTTCCCGGTGTTCTACGTGAAGCGCCCGGTGCCCGATCCGGAGGACGACCAGATGCTGGAAGACGACGCGCGCGTGCTGCGTCGATTCCAGATCGGCGCAGACCTGTACATGCGCGACCGCGCTTCGCCCTCCGCGCCGGAGATCAACCTGACCGCGGCTGAAACCGAAGGCCTCGGCGACGTTCGCGACCTCGACATCAACTTCGCCGGCAGCAAGGTCGTGTTCGCGATGCGCGCCAAGTTCATCGAGGGCGCCGACGAGGAAGACCAGCCGAGCTGGAACATCTGGGAGTACGACGCCACGGCGGGCGTGCTCCGTCGCGTCATCACCTCCGACACGGTCGAGGACGAAGGCCACGACATCATGCCGCACTACCTGCCGGACGGCAGGATCGTGTTCAGCTCGACCCGCCAGCGCCAGGCGCGCGCGATCCAGCTGGACGAGAACAAGCCGCAGTACGCCGGCCAGGACGAGGACGACAACGAGCCCGCGTTCGTGCTGCACGTGATGGATGATGACGGCACCAACATCCACCAGATCTCGTTCAACCAGAGCCACGACCTCGACCCGGCAGTGCTGCCGAACGGCCGCATCATGTTCACCCGTTGGGAGCACGAGATCGACGACAACCAGTTCGATCTCTACAGCATCAACCCGGACGGCTCCGACCTGCAGCTGCTCTACGGCGCGCACAGTCATCAGACCGGCACGGTCGATCCGACGACGAATCAGCCGAGCACCATCCAGTTCACGAGCCCGCGTCCGATGCAGGACGGCCGCACGCTGGCGCTGGTGAAGCCCTTCACGGGCACCGACGAAGGTGGCGATCTGGTGCTGATCGACACGCAGAACTTCGTCGATAACACCGCGCCCGTGATGGCGAGCGCGGGCATGCCTGGCCCCGCCCAGATCCGAGCGCTGCCGACCGACGTCCGCACGATAGAAGGACCGTCGCCCGGCGGCCGCTACCGTTCCGCCGCGCCGCTGTTCGACGGCAGCGATCGTCTCCTCGTCAGCTGGTCACAGTGCCGGCTGCTCGAGGATCAGACGCGCATCGTGCCGTGCACGAGCGATCGCCTGGCGAACCCGGATGCGGTCGAAGCGCCGCCGCTGTTCGGCATCTATATCTACGACGTGCGCCAGAACACGCAGCAGCCGGTCGTCGCCCCGCAGGAAGGCTTCATGTACACCGAAGTCGTCGCGGGCTCGCCGCGCGTGCTGCCGCCGGTCATTCTCGACCGCATCGCCGGCGTCGACTTCCCGCAGGACCTGCTCACCGAGGCGGTCGGCATCCTGCACATCCGCAGCGTTTACGATATCGACGGCGTCGACCAGGCGCCGGGCGGCATCGCGGCCGTGCGCGATCCGGCCAACGCCGCCTATGCGACGCGCCCTGCCCGCTTCCTGCGCATCGAGAAAGCGGTCGCGCAGCCGGACGACGACACGCGCGACATCGACAACACCGCGTTCGGTCCGAACCGCGCGCTCGGCATGCGCGACATCCTCGGCTACGCGCCGATCGAGCCGGACGGCTCGGTGAAGGTGAAGGTGCCGGCCAACGTGGCGTTCAACATCAGCGTGCTCGACGCGCGCGGCCGTCGCGTCGGCGGCGTGCTCGGCAGCCGTCATACCAACTGGCTGCAGCTTCAGCCGGGCGAGACGCTCACCTGCAACGGCTGCCACAACGCGAACGCCAACCCGGCGATCGCTCACGGGCGCGCCGGTCTGACGAGCTCCGTGAACGCGGGCGCGACCACGAACGGCAGCCCCTTCCCGAACACCAACGCGGCATTGTTCGCCGATGCCGGCGAGACCATGGCCGAAGTCCGCAACCGCATCATGTGTGGTGGCGCCTGCGCGCCGAGCGTCGACGTGGCGTTCCAGGACTACTGGCCGGCGACGCCCGAGGCCACGCCGTCGGTCGACGCCTGCTATTCCTCGGGCCCGTCGACCGTGCTGTCCGACGCGGCCGATCCGACTCAACACGTCACTTGCCTGAACGGGCTGAGCACGTTGCCGCCGGTCGCGGCGAGCTGCACCGCCAAGTGGACCAGCTTGTGTCGCGTAACGATCCACTACGAGATGCACATCCATCCGCTGTGGAGCGCCAGCCGCGCCATCGATACCAACGGCGACGGCATGCCCGACGTCGATCACACGTGCACGACCTGTCACGCGCCGGTCAACGCTGCGGCCATGACGGTGGTGCCGGCGGGCGATCTCGACCTGACCGACGGCCCATCCGACGACGAGCCCGACCAGTTCCGCTCGTATCGCGAGCTGCTGTTCGGCGACGTCGGCCAGGTGGTGAACGCCATGGGTCAACTCGAGGACGAGTGCCTGCAGTTCGAGACCGACCCGGTCACCAACGTGACGACGTGCGTGCAGTTCCGGCAGGTGCCGGCATCGATGAGCGCCAACGGCGCGGCTGCCTCGAGCCGTTTCTTCAGCAAGATGGAGAACGCACCGGGCGCCGGGCAGACGGATCACCGCGACTTTATGTCACCAAGTGAGTTACGCTTGCTCTCCGAATGGCTCGACATCGGCGCGCAGTACTACAACGACCCGTTCGTGGCTCCGGCGAATTGATGCGGCGGCCGTTCACGCTTTTCTGGCTTCTGCTGACGCTGCTCCTCTCCCAGGTTCAGACCGCCGCCGCCAAGGAACATCCGCACAAGATCCTGATCGCGGACCCGTACATCGAGCTGCATACGGGTCCGGGCCGCGGCTATCCCGTGTTCTACGTGGTCGAGCGCGGCCGTGAGGTCGAGATCGTCAAGCGCCGCACCGACTGGTTCCAGATCCGTACCGAGCGCGGCCTCGAGGGCTGGGTGCCGCGCGAGCAGATGATCGCGACCCTGGAGCCGACCGGCGAGCCGCTCGATCTGCAGGAGCCGGCCCGCGAGAACTATATGAGCCGCCGCTGGCAGGCCGGCGTGATGGCCGGCGACTTCGGCGGCGCCAGCCTGGTCTCGGTGTTCGGCGGCTACGCCTTCAGCGACAACCTGTCGATCGAGCTGACGTTCAACCACATCCTCGGCGAATTCTCCAACGGCTACAGCGCGACGCTCGGCCTGATGCACGTGTTCGTGCCGGAGTGGCGCATCTCGCCCTACTTCACGCTCGGCACCGGCGTCATCTATACCGAGCCGAAGTCGACGCTCGTGCAATCCATCGATCGCGACGACCAGATCGGCTACGTCGGCGGCGGTCTGCAGTTCTATCTCACCCGCCGTTTCATGCTGCGCACCGAATATCGCAACAACGTGATATTCACCAGCCGCGACGACAACGAGGAAGTGGACGAATGGAAGTATCTCGGCTTCGCCTTCTTTTTCTGATCGCGCTGGCCGCGACGACCCTGCAGGGCTGCGCGCTGTTCCGGCGCGACGAGCCGCTGCCGCCGGCCGCCGATACGCAGCAGGCCGCGGACCCATCGGTGACGGGCGAGCCGTCGGACAAGCCGATCATCGAGCCCGAGGTCGAGCGCCGCACGATCAAGCAGACACGCATCGATACCGAGGACTTCGAGGTCGGTGCGTACGTCGGCATCCTCAGCATCGAAGACTTCGAGAGCAACGTCGTCTACGGCGCGCGCCTCGCCTATCACCTCACCGAGGACTTCTTCCTCGAAGGCACCATTGGCCAGTCGCGCGCCGGACGCACGAGCTACGAGAATCTGTCGGGCTCGGCGGACCTGCTGACCGACAGCGAGCGCGACTACACGTACTACGCGCTCTCCGTCGGCTGGAATGCGCTGCCGGGCGAGGTCTTTCTCGGCAAGAACCGCGCGTATCCGACGGCCTTCTATTTCGTGACCGGCCTGGGCAGCACGCGATTCGCCGGCGACGATCGCTTCACGGTCAGCGGCGGCTTCGGCTATCGCATCCTGCCGGCCGACTGGATTGCAGTGCATTTCGACGTGCGCGACCACGTCTACGACATCGATCTGCTGGGCGAAAAGAAGATCGTCAATAACCTAGAAGCGCATCTCGGTTTGTCGATTTTCTTCTGAGCGAGGATACGCATTGGGCGTTTGCGTCCGCACAGAGGATCACGAACCATGCTGTCTTTCAGGCTGAATAAATGGATGCGCGGGGCTGCCGTCGCGGCAGCGTTGGCCATCACGACGACAGTCGGTGCGAGCGCTTCGATGGCGCCTTCGTTCTCGCTGCCGTCGCGAAGCGGCGACACGGTGTCGCTCGCGCAGCTCAAAGGCAAAGTCGTCATGCTGAACTTCTGGGCGAGCTGGTGCGGGCCGTGCCGCCAGGAGATGCCGCTGCTCGACCAGATGCACAAGCGCTACAGTTCGCTCGGCTTCACGCTGGTCGGCGTCAACGTCGACGCCAACAGCAAGGACGCCGAGGAGTGGCTGAGCAAGACGCCGGTGTCGTTCCCGGTGCTGTTCGACCGCGAGAGCAAGGTGAGCAAGCTGTACGATGTGAGCGCGATGCCGAGCACCGTGTTCATCGATCGGCAGGGGAACGTGCGGTACCTGCATCGCGGCTACAAGGCCGGCGACGAAGGCGAGTATCTGAATCAGATTCGGGCGCTGCTGAAAGAGTGAACCATGAAAGCGGTTAGCGGTTGGCGGTTAGCGGTTGGAGGGGCATTGGCACTCGTGCTCCTCAGCGGCTGCGGAAATATCGAGCCGTGGGTGAAGCCGTACGAGCGCCAGGCGCTGGCCGATCCCATCATGTCGTTCGATCCGAACCCGGTCTCCAGCTCTTATATCGACCATGTGTTTGACGCGCGCGAAGGTGCGCGCGGCGCGAACGGCGCCGCCGGCGGCGGCTGCGGATGCAATTGATGAAGAAGGCATGGGGCGTGGCATTGGCGGCACGGGCCAGCAAGAGCTGGCCCGTGCTTGCCCTCGTCCTGCTCCCGGCCGCATCGTTCGCCGGCGTGCTCGCCGACGATCGCGCCGACGCGCTCTACCATCGCTACGAGGGCGGCGGCGTGACGATTCACGGCCCGTCGGTGCTGGTGCGCAAGAAGTTCGCCGAGAAGTACGCGGTCAGCGCCAACTACTACCAGGACTACGTCACGAGCGCGTCCATCGACGTCGAAGTCTCGGGCGCGAGCCAGTACAAGGAAGAGCGCGATCAGTACAGCCTCGGGCTCGAATACCTGCGCGGCAAGACGACGTACAGCCTCAACTACACCAACAGCAAAGAGAACGACTACAAGGCCGAGACGACCACGTTCGGCATCAGCCAGGACCTGTTCGGCGACCTGACGACAATCACCATGGGCTTTTCGCGCGGCAACGACATCGTGCAGCGACGCGATACGATCACAAACCAGATCGACCCGACGTTCAAGGAGCCGATCGATCGCTGGAGCTATCGGGTCGGCGTGTCGCAGATCCTGACCAAGAGCCTCATCAGCTCGCTGCAGCTGGAAGTGATCACGGACGAGGGCTTCCTCAACAATCCGTATCGCTCGTACCGCTTCGTCAACCCGAGCGACGACCGGCTGTTCGCGCTGGCCAGCGAGATCTATCCGCGAACGCGCACCAGCAACGCCGTCGCGGTGAATGCTCGCTACTACCTGCCGTATCGCGCAGCTGTGCATGGCGGCTACCGCTTCTTCACGGATACCTGGGGCATCGGCGCCAACACTTTCGAAGTGGGTTACACGCACCCGATGCGCCAGTGGACGTTCGACGTCGGCTACCGCTACTACGCGCAGAACAACGCCGACTTCTACCGCGACCTGTTCGATCGCCCGAACCAGCAGAACTTCCTGGCGCGCGACAAAGAGCTGTCGACGTTCAAGAGCCAGGCGCTGAGCGTCGGCGCAACGTACGAGTTCGCGCCGAACGGCTGGCGGTTCATCAAGAAGGGCACGCTGAACTTCTACTACGACCGCATCCAGTTCGATTACGACGACTTCCGCGACGCGCGCTATTCGCTGTTACCGGCTGACAGTCCGAACTTCCGGCCGGCCGGCAGCGAGCCGTTGTACAGCTTCGGCGCCAACGTCTACCAGCTGTTCGTGTCGGTCTGGTTTTGAAGCGGACGGCATGTTGTCGGGCCAAAGCCCGACCCACAATTGCTCTCGTTACAGCGCTGTCCTCGACTACTGTCGCGGCTCAGCCATTTCCCACCCGCGATCTCAATCCACTGCTCGCCGGCTTCGGTTTGCCATCGGCGCTGCCCGCGCGCGTCACGGGCGATTCGTGGAGCATCGCGACCGATCTCAACTGGGCGAGCACTTCGCTCGTACAGCGCGCGGACTCCGAGCTACTCGTCGTCGACGCTGAAACGCGCGAAGCGCGCGTGACGATCGGACGCTCGTGGTCGAACGGTTTCGCGGCGCAGCTCCAGCTTCCTTATCGCTACACCGGCGGCGGCGTACTCGACGACGCGATCGACAGCTGGCACGACTTCTTCAGCCTGCCCGAAGGCGCGCGCTCGACGATGCCCACGGATCGCATTCGCATCGTGTATCAGCACGCGGGCGCGACTCTTCTGAATATTGATTCATCCGTCTCCGGCCTCGGCGATGCCTCGCTGGACTTCGGCTATTCGTTGCGCTCCACGAGCGCGACCGCTGCAGCGGCGTGGCTCAGCGTCAAGTTGCCGACCGGCGATGCCGATGAGCTGACGGGAACCGGAGCAACCGATGTATCGCTGTCGATCGCCGGCGAGCATGGGTTGAGCGAAAACTGGTCGGTGTTCGGCCAAGCCAGTGTCACGCGGCTCGGCGAAGGCGACCGACTCTCGGCGCTACAACGCGACGTCGTGTGGAGCGGCTTCGCCGGCGTCGGCTGGCGTGCGTGGCGCGGATTGCAACTGAAAGCGCAGATCGATGCGCACAGCGCAGTGTTCGAAGACACCGACCTGGACTTCCTCGGCGACGCGGTCGTGCTCACCTTCGGTGGCGACTATCGCTTCGCGTCCGGCTGGCAATTCGACGTCGCCGTGAGCGAGGACATCGCCGTGGAGAGCGCTTCAGACGTCGTGTTCGTGTTCGGACTGCGGCGTAGCTACTAAGCGCGGGACCCTATTTTCGCCAGCAATCACGCGCGTGTGTTTCGCACGTCGAGTGCATGGCCCTGTTCCGCCGATGGTCATGCATCGGCGGCCTCCTCCGCAGGCGGCAACACGCCGTTCTGTGCAAGGAAGAAGCGAACAGAGTGCTCCTGGCGGGCTCCGACGAACTCGGCTACGCGGCGGCCATCCCGAAACAGAAGTACGGTCGGCATCGATTTTATGCTGTAGGTCTTGGCTAACGAAGGCTCGGCATCCACGTCGACCTTCGCCAGCAGAAAGTTGCCCTTATAGTTCTTCGCCATCTCTGCGAGCACTGGACCCAAATAGTGGCAGGGTCGGCACCACGCGGCGTAGAAATCCACCAACACGGGCTTGTCAGTTGAAGTCTCCAAAACCATCGTAGTGAACGTTGCGGTGGTCACGCTTGCCTCGTATGAGCTCAGCGGCGGCGGCATCGCCGTCACCTTTGCTTCACGAGTACGTACCAGCTGTCGATGCAACAGCATGCCGGCAACAAATGCGAGTAACACAAAGATGACGATGTGCATGAGAAAAATCAGCCCCAGGTCTTTGAGCAGATGGATTGCAAATGATCCGCATACCTGAACTGGCGAAACATGCGATTGGCGTTCATGACGATAAGCCCACCTGCTGCTGCGCCCAGGAGCACAGGCTTGTGAGTCAAAGTACCGTAGACAGCTAGTGCAAGCGGGGCACCAATTTCGATGATCCAGACCGGCAAGCGCGCTTTGACCCCCATGGGCAGCCGAGCATGGAGCTGCACAAGCTTTAGCTCCTCGGCGGTGAGTTCCAACTTCGTCATTTCTGCTTCCTATGCCTTACTTGATCCAGAAGTGCGGGTCATGCCGAATAACCTAGCATGGTGCCGCATAAGCCGGAGGCTGACGGACACACTTGGCCCCCAAGCCTGATTGAAACCGCGCTTGCCCTGTGCTTCGCTTGCGCATGGACGAGTGGATTCTGTACGTGATGTCGTGGGCCTCCCAGCTCTCTGGGTATCCGTTCCCGGACAGGCTGCCCGAGGTGCGATGGGAATCGGAAGGTTGGTTCAGCCATCGGGCGTGTGAGGACCACATTCCGTGTCCGGTTTTCGGGCTATACGAAGACGCAGACGTCATCTTCCTCAGGGAGGACTTGACCGATTCCGCCAAGGATCACGTCGCCGTCCACGAGTTCGTTCATTACTTGCAACACCGCAGCGGGAAGTTCGAGCTGAGCAGTTGCGTCGATTCCGACAAGCGTGAGCAGGAGGCCTTCCGAGTGCAGAGCCGCTTCGTCGCGGAGGTACAGAACGGATTTACGAAGTTCCTGCCCAATCACGCGGCCTGCAAGCCTGAACCATAGCCTCTGCGCTGCGAGGCGCGCTCAACTCGAGCGATCGCTTGGACTAGCCACCTTATCTCCCACGCGTGCGCTCGCGGCATCTAACGCCACGAATGAGGCCGCGCGCAAACAGTAAAGCTGTTTGCGAGTCGGGCGACCGAAGGGAGCGAACTCGATTCGCTCGTTAGGCATGACCAGTCCCCGACCTGACGTGGGCCTCAATCTTTAAGCAGATCGATTGCAAATGATCCGCATACTTGAACTGGCGAAACATGCGATTGGCGTTCATGACGATAAGCCCACCTACTGCTGCGCCCAGGAACACAGGCTTGTGAGTCAAAGTACCGTAGACAGCTAGTGCAAGCGGGCACCAATTTCGATGATCCAAACCGGCAAGCGCGGTTTGACCCCCATGGGCAGCCGAGCATAGAGCTGTACAAGCTTTAGCTCCTCGGCGGTGAGTCCCAACTTCGTCATTTCTGCTTCCTATGCCTAACGCCATCACTCACGCGCGTGCGTCTTCGCACGTCGCGTGCAGCAATTTGTTCGGCATCCCACCAGTCTTCTGTTCATGAGTCTTGGATGGTGTCTTCGCGTCGCTGCGCTACATGCCAGAGTACACCGCATGGATCGTACACATATGCGGTGCGAAGACCCCACGGCTGCATCGCTGGCGGCTTGGGCGGCTGTACGCCGAACTTCGATGGCAAGTCGAGCGCGACGATATGCGCCCACCACTCGTCGAGATCGTCGACCATGAGCTGCACCATGGAATTCTCAGCCCAATCCTTCTGGTAGTGGCGCTGCAGGATGAACCCACCTGAGGCGGCATTGAAGATTGCTACCTCACCATCAAGCACTTTTTCGAAGCCAAGTGCCTCATAGAACCGCTTCGATAGATCGAAATCTTTCGTTGGTACGAATGGTCGCATGCGCTCTGTACCGATCGGGACCATGTTCATTCTCCGAAGCCGTTGTCGCCTAACGCCGCCGCTGTGCC
This sequence comes from Steroidobacteraceae bacterium, assembly GCA_044866955.1. Classification (GTDB taxonomy): domain Bacteria; phylum Pseudomonadota; class Gammaproteobacteria; order Steroidobacterales; family Steroidobacteraceae; genus Steroidobacter. The sequence goes on along the minus strand of JBIOUH010000031.1, from coordinate 835 downwards.
CGCAATCTGACAAATCGTTGCCACATCGTTTCGAACTCGATCCTGTCAATCTCCTCTAGTCGATCCATAGGCAGAGGTTCGCCAGAGTAGGAATTGCTCGGCCATGCGGACGTGAAGACCACCATGATCTATACCCACGTGCTCAACCGCGGCGGCCGCGGAGTCGTCAGTCCGGCAGATCTCATCCGAGATACGTGACGTCGGCTACTTCTTCTTATTCCGCACCAGATCGCCGCTCTGCAGCTGCCGCTCCTGGAGCGCACCGTAGATCTCTATGTTCTCGAACCGCGCCGGTATGCCGGCGCACAGCAGCGGATCCGGTGCATCGCAGACCTGGAAGTGCAGATGGGGCTCCGTGGAGCTGCCCGAGCTGCCGACTGCAGCGATCTGCTGGCCCCGCGTGACCACCTCATCCGGCTTCACCAGCACGCTGCCTGGCTTCAAATGCGCGTACACCGAGAACTCCGTGCCGTGCTTGATGATCACGTGATTGCCGACAATGCCTCGCGTGCCGCGCTTCAACTGCTCGTTCTGTCGCGCGACGATGCGTCCCACGTACGCGTCGAGCGACTCGTCCGCCTTCTGCAGCAACGATTCGTCTTCCGGCTCGTCGTTGAGCACGGCGACTACCTGGCCGTTGGCCGCCGCCAGCACCGCCTGACCGTACGCGTAGTAGTTCGCGAAGTGCGTGCCGTCACCCGAGTACGGCAGCCCTTCCGCGCCGATGCGCACGAAGTCGTGCGCGAACTCCTCCGGCACTGCCCAGCGATGATGCGTGTGCAGGGACGGTCCCGCGCCGTCGTACCACATACCTTCCAGCGGCAGCGAGAAGGTC
>JBIOUH010000030.1:0-11205 GCA_044866955.1 Steroidobacteraceae bacterium | reverse complement strand
GAGCGTGTTAAGACATTGAGATGTATGACAATCGGGCGATCTCGGAACGCTGGCTACGAACCATGAGGTCGGGAGTTCGAATCTCTCCGGGCGCGCCAGCTTTCTCAAGTCGATCAAGAACTGGCAGTCATCAGACGTGGAAGATGCTGTCGGCGATGAAGTCCATGACACAGTGGCTCAGCCAAGCGGGCCAGATGCTCTGGTACCTGAGCACCATTGCTCCCCAGAGCAGGGCGGATAGGAATACGACGAGGAGCAGCGGCAGCGGGAAGTGAAGATGTCCTTGGCAAAAGACCAGCGCGGAGACGGTGATGGAGACTGGTTTGTTGCCGAGGTACTTCATCAAAATTGCAAGCAGCGTACCGCGGTAGATGTACTCCTCATAGAAGTTGCTGAACGCGTTGCCAATCATCAACAGGACGTTCGGCTCGAACATCAGCTTCAGTGCGCCGACGGTCGCGAGCGCTGCGCCAATGAAGGCGACAATCAGGACACCCGTCACGGCACCCACGAGCCACGAGCGCTGATCGGTCGGGCGGCGAAGATAGGTCTGAGCCAGCCCCACGAGTTTCCACGCCAGCAGGGTCGCCACGACCAGGTTGGCGAGGAGCATGAAAAAGATGTGGTCCAACCAGTAAGGCACGTGTCCGCCGACGGCTCGCTTGAGCGCTTCGCGCAGCGGCAGGTTCACGTAGGCCCCAACTACGAGATACGTCGCGGTCACGGCCGCGGCGATGGCCAGACCTCGAAGGCGGATAGCGTGTGTCTGCATGGTTGATAGGATCGAAATCCGGCTCTGGAATGTGGCCACGCAGCTGCAAATTCGCAACGATCGCGATGCGGAGTACCATCCCTCGGCGTGCAATTGACCCCGAGGGCTCTGTCATGAAACGACGAGAGTTCATCGCGGCGGGCACCACGCTCGCCGCTTATCTGCCGCTGCGCGGTTTGGCAGCCGACTCGAAAGCTGCCGCCGACCTTCCGGCGAAATCCCTGGACGGCGGCGATCTCGTGCTCAGCGGATCCGACGTCCAATCTTTCGCTGCGAGCATGAGGGGCGAGGTCCTGCGGCAGGACCATTCTTCATACGATGCGAGACGCCGAGTCTGGAACGCGATGTTCGACCGGCGACCGGCGCTGATCGCATGCTGCTCCGGCGCCGCCGACGTGCGTCGCGCCGTCGACTTCGCTCGGGAACACCGGTTGCTCACGGCGGTGCGCGCGGGCGGGCACAGCCTATCCGGCAAATCGACGTGCGAGGGCGGGCTCGTCATCGACCTGCAGTCCATGCAGGGCGTGCGCGTGGATCCCAAAGCACAGCGCGCCTATCTCGAAGCCGGATCGTTGCTCGGTCAACTCGATCACGAATGCGCCGCCTTCGGCCTCGCGACCACGGCGGGCACGGTCTCGCACACCGGCGCGGCGGGACTCACGCTCGGCGGCGGCTTCGGCCGACTCGGGCGGCGTTTCGGCCTCGCCTGTGACAATGTCGCGTCCTTCGACATCGTCACTGCCGACGGCCGCTTCGTGCGCGCGAATGACCGCGAGAATCCAGACCTGTATTGGGGCCTGCGTGGGGGCGGCGGTAACTTCGGCGTCGTGACCGAGATCGAGTATCGAGTCCACCCGCTGAACCCCGTGATTCTTGGAGGCAACGTCGTGTGGCCGCTGTCACAGGCGCGCGACGTAATACGGTTTTATCGCGACATCACGCCGACGGCGCCCGAAGAAGTGCATCTCGAATTCGGCTTGATGCCGACCCCCGACGGCCGCCTGTGCTACATCGAGGTCTGCTGGTCCGGGGACCATGCCAAGGGCGAAGCCTGGCTCGCGCCGCTGCGAAGGTTCGGCAAGCCTCTGCGTGATGACATTGCACCGATGCCCTACGTCCGAATCCAGACCAGCTACGACGAGCCGATGGCGAACGGCCAGTACAACTATGCGAAGAGCGGATTTCTCGCCAGCCTCGATGATGCCGGCATCGATACGATTCTCGACGTGTATCAGCGAGTGCCGGCGGACTTCCTGCTGTTCTTCGACCCCTGTGACGGCGCGTACTGGCGCGTCGCGCCCGACGCGACGGCATTCCCGAATCGCAAAGTCATGTACTGGATGGGCCTGCTCGCCGTTTGGCCGAAGCCCGAAGGCGTCGAGGAGAAGGTCGCTCAGATACGCTCGGGATGGCGCGATCTGCAACCGCTGACGCGCGGTTTCTACACGAACATGGCGGATAGCGACACGACGATGGCCGGTTATCGCGAGAACTACGGCGCCAATCTCGAGCGGCTCGTTGCGCTCAAAGCGAAGTACGACCCGATGAACCTGTTCCGCCTCAACGCAAACGTGCCGCCGAAGATCTGAGCGGTCAGGTGGTCGAGCCGAACTCGATGTCGAACGTGATCGCGTCCTTGCTCAACGTGCGGCTGCCGGGAGGCGCCGTCATGCGGGCGGTCAACGGAGACTCCCAGATGACCTGGCCGAGCTCACGACGCAGCTTTTCGGCTGCTGCGTCGCCGTCGTCTCCGATCAAGCGCAGGCCGTCGAACAGCAGCCGCAAACCGGATGTGTAGACCGGCAGACCGCGCTCCGTGGCGAGCATCAGATACTTTCTGATCTCGTGCTCCTTGTCGGGCGACTGCTGGATGAGTTGCGATGCCCACAGCACGCAGCCGTCGGAGAGGAAGCTGAACGAGTTGGCGAGATTGCGTGTCCAGTCGCGCAGCTGGTCGAAGCGCTGCAGCTTGAGCAACAGGTACGCACCGACAGCCGCCGCGTACGGATCGCTCATCTTGCTCATCAGCAACTGCTCCGACTCGTCCGCCCATTCCGCCATCGCCGCGGCGGCGGCGAAATCGCCCCGGCACAGGTAGTTCAGGATCGTGTCGGCGATGGCCACTTCGGACTCGGCGCGCAGGCTGTAGTTCAGCGACTTCTCGACTTCGAGCCGATCGACGCGCGCCCACAATCGGTTCACGTTACCCGGCAAGCGCACGCGCAGCTCGCGCCCGTCGTTCTGCTTGATGGTGAGATCGAACGGACGCTCGAACGACGGCCCGCCGAGATCCCACAGGATCTCGTTCAACTGCACGCCCTGCGTCCCCGTTCGCGGATGGCCATCCGCTTCGACGACTCGCGCGGTGGCGGAATCGCCGAGCGGCAATTCCTGATCCTCGCGCTGCTTTATCTGCGGCGTGGAAGCCCTCCAGACCTGGTACCGGCGCACGTCGCGTCGCGTCTTGAGCGAGGGTCCTGTGGTCGGGGATGTCGTGGTGGTCGAAGGCGCTGCGGACGGCGGCGGCGCCACCGTTGTACTTCCCAACCACTCCGCCGTTCGCTGCGGATTGAGCTCAATCGCATCGCGAGTGATCGTGCGACTCAGGTTGCCGGGATCGTTCAACGTCACAGCACGCCCCGACGGCAGATACACGCGCACGAAGCTCGCTTCCGACGGAACGTTGACGGTCGCCTGCTGGCTGCCTCGCATCATCATCCGCTTCACGATGCTCAGGTCGGGCGCAACGACTTCCACGGCCATCGTCGGCAGATCCGCTGCGAACGTGATGTGCAGATCACCGCTCACGGGACCTCCACTCCCTCGAACAGGGCGGGCATCAACGTGCGCGAGAACGGCGCCGGCGCCGCGAAGCCTCCGCCGGGGAACGTGACGATGATTTCCCAGTCGCCCGGCTCGACTTCCTGGATCAGCGGCTTCTTGTCGTTGACACCGGCCTTGTGCGAGACACCGTTGCGGCGCATCTCGATCTCGGCCGCAGCGGTCGCTGCATCGTTCGAGCATTTGATGCGTGCGATGACCCGAGCCTTGCCCGGCTCGTTGATCACGCCGAGGCCGCTCACGTTGGGATTGCAGTCGAGCGGCTCGCGGTACTTCTCGGCGTAGTGATGCATCACCTGGCCGAGCGACTTCGACAGCGAGTAGGTGTCGACCGTCCACTTGCCGTCCATGTAGCCGGACGCAAGCCCGTTCAGGCAGTGAATGACGGCCTGGCCGAAGTACGTCACATCGTTCTGCGGGCCGTACGCCTGTTTGCCTTCGGCGGTCGCGTAGTACGTGGCGCTGCATTTCACGGCATCGCCGAGCTTGGAGGTGATGAGCTTCTGACCGCTGACATCGATGTCGGTCAGCATGCCGAACGGCGTTTCGCGGCAGGCGTCGACGAAGAAGAGCTGCGTCTGCGCCTTGCAGGCTTTCATGCCGACGCGGGTGGCGTCGAAGTTGATGCAGTTGCGCCAGTCATCGAGCTCGGCCGGATCCTTGAAGTTCTCCGGCAGGATGAACTGCTCGCCCTTCTCCAGGCCGTGGCCGCAGAAATAGAAGAATGCGGTGTTGTCCGGGTGGGAGGAGCAGCGCTTCACCCAGCGCTTGAACGCCGCGTCGATCCCCGAAAACGTCGCGCGCTCGACGTTCACGGGCGCGCCGTTCGCATCGGGCAGCGCCTGGGCCGGCGACAGCACGGCTTCGATCGAGCCGAGCGGCTTGTTCTTGAACGCGTACTCCTCGCGCAGCCACTTGATGATGCGCAGTGCCGTGTACTGAGGCGTCGTCACCTGGCCGAGGCCGAGCGGGTCGCCGGCCAGCGCCCCCGAGCCATTCATGAGATGCGGATAGTCGGCGACACCGATGACGAGCGCATGCAGTCGCGGCTTGTCCGTGACTATGTTCGCTTCAACGTCTGGCGACAGCAGCGTCATTGCGACTCGCTCAAGGCAGGTCGTCGATCCGTTTACGCAGGCGCTCGTAGAAGCGCGCCTGCGCGAAGTATGCGCCATGCGCCTTCACCACGTACGTCTTCGTGTCGTACGGGTAGTCGTGCACGCCGGCGAAGATGTCCTTGCACGAGTACGAGAAGATGTCGACCTCGTCGAACACGTTGATCCAGTGCGTGAGGTTGCCGGGCTTGTCGACCTTGTCGCCGCCCGGACCCGGAATGTCCGCAGGACTTGCCCGGAACAGCTTCATCTCCTCGAAGTGCGGCACCTGCGAGCCGATCGACACGAACAGGTCGACGTTGAGATCGGGCCGGAAGTGCGTGAGCAGGTCATAGGAGATCACGCCGCCGAGGCTGTGGCCGATGATCACCACCGGCTCGCCCGGCGTGGCCGCGATCGCCTTGTCCCATTCGCCGAGCAATCGCTGCGGAATCGGGCCCGGTGTCGCCTTCTCACCGCGCTCATGCAGGTACATGAAGACGTCGCCGAAGAATCGACCGAGCGTCCCGTTCAGCGACTCGCGGCTCCAGCCGAGCACCTTGGTCGAAGCATAGTCGCCCGTAGTGTCGAGGATCTTCTGCCCGACCTGCTTGGTGGCCTGCTTCAGCTTGGCGGCGCCCTGAGCCACCAGTCCGGTGACCTTGCCGAGCATTCCGCCCAGCGCCTGCGATCCAGGCTGCGCCTGCGACTTGGCCTGGACCTCCTGCAGCAAGCGGCCATAGAACTGCTCGTCGGTCGTGAGCCCGGCGAGCCATGCGGGCGGCGGCGGGGGCTGCTTCGGATCCGGAGCGTCGAAGTCGAGCGCATACGTCTGCGCGTCAATCGCGAACTGCGAGGCTTCGGCCGCGTTCGCCTTGGTCGAAGTCTGCACGACCAGCTCGGCGACGAGCTCGACGGCGCGCGGGAAGGAATGCTTGGCGAGCGATAGCAGCGGTTGGTCTTTGGCCGCGCCGGGCTGGTTCAGCGCATCACGCACCGCCGCAACCAGCGGACGCATCTCGGAAGGTACGCCCGGGCCGAGCGCTTCCATCTCGCCCGAGGGCAGCGACTTCATGTTCCAGCGGAACGTGACGCCGAGATCGCCCCAATAGGGAAACACGGGCTTCGGGGCGGTGAGCGTCTTGCCGTTGATCGCGGCACCGGTGAGATGCCGCTGCAGGAACTGCTCCGTGACGAGGCGTCGCGTTTCGTAATCGGCGTCGTCGATCCGATTGTTGACACCGTGCACGAAGATGACGGCCATATCGACCTCGCTGCCGCTGAGCAGTGCGCGGCCATGGCCGCACCGTGTCGTTGAGTTGCCACGTCTTTAGCAGGCGGCCCGACGGTAGACAAGTGGACCAAAGACCGGGCCGTGAGCCCGACACACTTCCCGCAGCGCATCGGCGCGCATTGCGGCCGGCGAGGCGCTGGCCTAGTGTTGGTCGCCGGTGGAGCGGCGTGCTCGAAAGAGACGCTGCGCCGCACGAGAATCAACAACGATGCGCTGGCTCGCAGCGCGAGATGGAGGTCACCATGGGGTGGTCGGTCCAGACGTCTGGCGCTTTGCTCTTTGGCGTGGTCGTCGGTTGGGTCGCTTATCGAACGCTGCGTCGTAGCGCCGGCTCCGGCCTGTCCGACATCGCTACGGTGATCGGCGCAATCGGCGGCGCGGCGATCACTGGGTTGTTTCCCGCCGAAACCGATCTGTTTGGGTACTACTGCATCGGTCTGGCGCTAGGTTTCTTCGGCTATGTTGCGACCGCCTTGTTCCTGGCGCCCAGCGGACAGAAGAATCTCGAATGGCTCGGAGATGCACCGGGGTCGAGCTCGTCCGGGCGCAGCGGACGAACATCCGCTGCGAGCCGCTATCCCGACTTTCCCTCGTAGTCACGGACCCGCCGCCGATACGAGCTGCAGACTGGCGAGCGAATAGAACGTATAGGCCAGGCCGAGCAGGTTGCCCTTGTTTGCGAGGTGCCAGCGCGCCTCGCGCATCGCCTCGCCCAGCGGCATCCGTTCCTGATCGCCGTCCAGGGTGCGCTGGGTAAATCGGCGGAGCAATTGTTCGGCGAACTCGACGGCGACCGGTAACTGCACGCTCACCTCGGTTCCAACCACGCCGCTGGCGCCTGCGCCAGTGAACGGCGAGATGAAGTTCACCAGGTCGCCGGGAGAAAGGTCCGCCGTGTGGCAGCCGTTGATGAACACGAGCGGCCGCCGGCTCTTCCATGCCGACCGATCGAATCCGCCCGTCGTGGCCGACGACCATCGCGTCAGCGTGTGCGCGTAGATCCGATGCCTGTCGTCGCCATCGCGCTCCCCGACCGACAGGTACGCCTTGCTGCTCATCCCGTCGCGCTCGCAGTGGCACAGGAAATACACGAGCTGGGGCGAGCGCAGCATCGTTTGCACGCTGTCGTAGTCGTCTGCGGGTTGCAACGGCTGGAAGCGCACGCCCTTCATGTGACCGACCGCATTCAGGTGCGCCGCGATGCTCGCGGCGCTGAGCTCCGCATCTCGAGTGAGCGCCACGGCCAGCTCGACTTCGTCGGCTATCGGAATCTGGTTGTGAGTCGTCGCCTGCTGAGACTGACCGAAGGCACTCGCCGAGGGCGGCTGCTCGACGATGTGCTTCAGGCCCCAGAACCCGTAGGGACAGAGCACATCCTGTTGGTGCCACGCCTGGTCTGCGTAGGGGCACTCTCGATCCGGCGGAGCTCGGCGGATACCGTCGGCGGACCATTCCTTGAGCACGTCGCACCAGCGGAACCTGGACGGCGAGCCCGGCAACGGGTACTCATAGATCAGGCCCCATGGGAATACATAGTGCGCCGGCAGCGACAGCGTTCGCGCGACCTGGATCACTTCACCTTGCTTCAGCGCGGCCCGCAACTCGCTCATCCACTCGGCTTCGTTCAACGCGGACGAAGACTCGCGCACGACCTGGCCGAACGCCATGTCGAACAACTCTGCGCCGAGCTCGGCCAGGCGGCCCAGATCCATGCGGAACTGCTCGTGCGTCTTGCCGATGCGAGCATCCAGTCCGCGCAAGGGCTTACCGTCGCGATCGCGAATAATCTCCCCGGAGCGATCGTGCAGAAAGAAGCATTCGAGCAGCTTCTCGCGTGCGCGATCCAGAAACGAGTGTGCGCCGAGCGGATCGAAGCGGCTCCAGCCGACCAGCGGCGTGCCACTGCCGTTGCGTTTGACGATCACGCGGTGGCCGCCGGCGCCGTCGTCGTTGAGCGTGAGGTTCAGCGCAATGCGCTGACCGCGAGGTTCGTCGCGCGAGAAGCGCACGTCGCGAGTTGCGTAGCGTTCGTCGAGCGCCTCGAGGCCTGCGCTCAGGACAAAGTCGACGTCGATCGAGTTGTTGCGCGTCGGTCGCGTTTCCGGAGATCTCGCGACGGCGACTCGCACGATCGCGGATTGCACGAGGTTGTTCGCGTAGTAAAGACAGAGTCGGGCGTGGGCGAATCGCAGCTTGTCGGTGCTGCTCTCCGGAAACTTCGGCGGCCTGATTTTCAGCTCGACCGGGCCCGGCTCCGACTCAGGCCGGAACATCTTGTCGCCGTCCGGTTGCGCGCCACGCAGCGGATAGCTCGGGCCGTCGCCACGCGGTACCCACATCCATGCGGAAGTTTGCCGCGATTCGAAGTCGTCGCTGATCAGCACCACTTCGATGGGCCAGCCCATCGATTCCTGCGGCAGCGCCGTTTCCGGGAACACCTTGGAGCCCGTGACGAGGCTGAGACTCGAGAGCGGGCCGATGTCGACGAGCAGTGAGCTGTCGATGCCGGCGATCAATGGGTCGCGTTCCTTGAGATCCTTGCCGGACGCATCGCGAAAGTGTGCGTTGAGCACGCGTGCCGGCGCCTGAGCTTCCTGAATCGTCGGCTGTGAAGGTGCCGGTGAAGGCGCCTGAGGTGCTTTCGGACCTTCCACGCTCGCGGGCGGTTGCACGGGCCGGGCGTGCGGTGGGGCTGCGCCGTCGCTCGGGGCCGTCGGCACGATGGAGGCGCTGACGTCATTGGGGCCCGGTTGGAAATTGATCTCGAGCGGAATGTCGATACGGATGCGAGTGCCGCTGCCCGCAGCGCCTGTCGCGGACCCCGTGGTCACAACCGACGGCCGCTCCCAAGGACGACTGCGAAGCAATTCAGCGAGCGCCCCGGCCGGGATCGCACGACTGTCCCTCAGGAAGCGACCGCTGACGTGCAAGCCGAGCGCGGTGCATGAGCCCAGGTCCAGAAGCGCCGCGCCCGAGAAATCGCCGAACACCGGACAGTCGTGAATCAGGTCGCCGCCGCTCTCCTCGCGCACGATCCTGCCGATCGCGAGGCTCTTGCGCCCGTAACGATCCGCATACAGTCGATCGGCGAGATCTGCCACCTCCGCGCGGCGATCGCGAGCCGGATAACCGGCGACAGCCACATAGCCATCGCGCTGCGGCGGCGAGAACGACAGTTCGATCGGCGGGGCGGAGTGCCGGGTCCTGAGCGCAAGCAAGGCAATGTCAGTCGTGCCAAGAGGATCGATGTGCAGGATCCGCTCGATCATCGCGCGGCGCTCGAGATCGTCAGCTCTCGGCTTCGCCGTGAAGTTGACGTACGGCGCCTGTCGGAACGTCGGATTGGCGCCGACGCGGAAGGTGAAGCCTGCGTCGCCGCGTCGAGCGAAGACTTCGGCGATCTGCCGCGTAGTGACGACGATGTCCTCGCTCACCAGCCAGGCTGTGCCCAGCCAATCCCATTCGGCACTGTTGCGCACGCCGATGCGCCCGACCGATTCCATCACGCGCGCCATGGAGTCATGGCGGATCATGATCAGCGACACAGCTCGAGCCACGTCGGGCGGCGCCGGCAGGAGCTCGCTCACGGTCCAGAAGCGTCCGTCTTCATAATGAATGACCGGACGCGATTCGATGATCGTTGCAAGATTGGCGGCCAGCGTCTCCGCTATTGACGCAGCTCCTGCTTCCTCTGCAAGCGCGCTCGCTATGCCGCGAAAGATGCCCGGCTCGAGCGCGGGCGGGCGGAATATCGACGGCCCGTCACGCCTGCGAACTGCTTCGGCGTACGTTGCGATCTGAGCGAGAGACCGTTCTGTGATGCGCGCCATCGTGGAACCGCCTGTACGAAGTCAGGCGGCTCGACCTCGTTTGCGGCAACGATCTCACTTGCCCGAGCGGGACGCAAACCGTGATAGCCACGATCCATTGCGCTTCGAGCGCTGCGGCGACGATACCGCCTTCACCAAAGCGGCCTGGAGATTCGTCAGCGTCTTGGTAGCGCGGGCGATGCCGGGTGCGTCAACGCTGCGATGGACCGGCCGTGCGCAGAATGTCGTCCAACGGGTTGCCGTCGTTGTTTGCATCGAGCAGCGAGCCGAGTCCTGCTGCAGAGCTCTGCGCCGAGCTGCCTCCGCCGAGCAATGAGCCGAGTATGCGACCAAGTCCACCCCCTGTCGGGGCGGCCTGCGCCGCGCTGCCATGCTGCTTGGCCAGGTAGCCGGTGACGACCATTGCGAGCAGCGGCAGCATCCTCTTGAGCAACGACGGATCCAGACCCGTGTTCGAGGCGGCGTTCTGCGCCACGGCGCGGCTCACATCCTTGGAGCCGAAGATCTGCCCGAGCACATCATTGCCGAGCGCTGAGTTCGTCGGCTGCGGCGACACGACGTCATCGAGCAGTCCGCCGCCGCCCAGCCGCCCGAGCAGGCCTCCCAATCCTTCCAGGCCATTCGGTTGTGCTTGAGCCTGCTTCTTGAATCCTCCCAGGATTGCCGGGGTCAGTGCGGCAGCTCCACTTGCTGCCTGCTCTTCGCTCAAGCCCAGTTCGCGTGCAATCGACTGAAGGCCGCCGCTTTGGGCGAGGATGTCGGTGATTTGCATGAATCGTCTCCTGTGGCGGACTCGCTGGGACGACGCGACGACGCCGTCATTGCCAGGTCTGATGTCGCGCTTGCATTCGATGCAAGCAGCACTCGTCATCGTTCAGCATCATCAGCAGCATGTGTCCATGTATGCGGTAGCGGGCGTCGATGCGCCGCTCGAAAGGACCGGGCGCCGCTGCGGATTGCTCAACAACCTTCACGCGAGGAAGCGGCGCTTCCAGCGTCTGGTGAACTTCGATCCGCACCGCGCACGGCTGCAGGATCGTTGCTGTCAGCACGTAGTCCGGACCATCCTCCGCGACCAGAAAGTCGGCGACATACTGCAGGAGCTGGTCCGGGCCTTCGAGCGCCGAAATGATTTGCCTGACTGCGACGGGCGCGAACACATCGAGAACTTGCACGTGCGAATTTTGTGACGTGAATTCCAGTCGCAAGCGCTCGTTCAACGGCTTGACGACGCCATCGCCGAACGAGATCAAATCGAAATCTCTGGCGTCGAACTGAGCGGCGGCGTGCTCCGCATCGGTCGAGCCTCTGGCTGACACACCGCGCGCACCCAGCTGCTGCATGACATCTTGCAAGACTTCAGGCGGTCGGCCG
>JBIOUH010000029.1:0-26881 GCA_044866955.1 Steroidobacteraceae bacterium | reverse complement strand
TTCCAAGCAGGAAGCGGACGTCGCCAATCAGCTCGAGGGCCGGCTGGCTTCCGCACAGCAGACGCTGTCGACCGGGATGCCGCCGATGGCGTCGTCCTTTTTGCGGCGGAAGCCCTGGCCGAGCAGGCGCTTCATCTCCTCCGTCAGCGTCTGCTGTGCGGAAGCCAGCCGGCCCTCGAGCTGATTGGCGACGTCCGCTTCCTGCTTGGAAGCATGGTACTTGCCGCGCACGTCGCTGAGGTCGCCCTGCAAGCGCGCGATGCGCTTCTTCTCGTCGGACAGCTGGATCTGCTTCGCCTTCAGGTCGCGATTGAGGATGTCGCTCTGGCCCTGGATGTCGATCAGCTCGTCCTGCAATTTCAGCAGCTGCTGCTGCAAATCCTCCTCGGACTGCTCGATGTCCGGCGAGCGCATGTTGCTGAGCACGAGCAGCAGCACCACCGAGCCGAGGCCGCAGGTGATGCAGTCGAGGAACGAGATGCTGAAGATCTCGGTTTCGCGGCGTTTCAGACGGCGTGGCATGTTACGGCCAGTCCTTCGAGGGACTCAGGAACGAGCCGCCCGTGGCGCGCGCCGCGACCCAGAACGCGCTCGGCGCATTCGGATCGCCTTCCATCGGCATCAGGATCACGTTGAACGGCACGTTGCGCGGATATTTCGTGAACGCGCGCTCGAACAGCTTGAGGCGATCGTCGCCGTCGATGGTCTTGCGGATCAGCGGCGCGCTCGCGCCCTGCGTCGGCAGGCCGTCGGTGATGATGATCACGTTGTCCGGCTTCGGATTGAGCGCGTTCATCGCGACGAAGGCGTTCTCCATGCTCGTGCCGTCCTTCGGCACGAGCTTGTGCAGCGCTTGCAGCCCTTCGCTCAGCGCGTTCGGGTCGTCGGTCTTCAGCCATTTCCCTTCGCTGTTCGGCGGCAGCGCCCAGGTCTTGGTGTTGAAAGCATAGAGCTGGAATTGCGATTCCAGCGGCAGCTGCGACGCGATCCAGTCGATCGTCGAGAGAGTGCGCCGCCACTTGTCCGACATCAGCTTGCGCGTCTCGGACATGTTGCGCATGCGCAGGACGTTCACGACTGTTTCGTCGAGCATGCTCGCGGAGACGTCGACCAGCAGCAGGATATGGGTGCCGCCGACCTTCAGGCCGGTGAGGTATTGACGATCGCCACTGCCGACGAAGCCGCGCACGCGCGTGCCGGTCGCACTCGAGTCTTTGCTCGCGCCTTCCAGCCGCCGCGCACCTTCTTCCAGCGACCTCAGGTCCGCCTTCAGGCGCTCGATTGCCTCGCGCCGCGACAGTGTTTCCTTGTCGGAGTCGGCCATCTCAACCTTGAGGCGCTCGGTCTCGCTGAGGACGCGCGTGCCGAGGCCTTCGGTCTTCACCTGCTCGTCCTCGGTCTGAATCATCGAGTTGCGTAGCTGCACCAGATGCTGATAGCCCTCGAGCACCTGCTCTTCGAGCTTGGAAACTTCGGCGCGCTGCGCCTGGTTCTCGCTGACCTTGCGCAGGCCGCCTTGCGCGCTGATCAGCACGTAAACGAGCACCACCGACCCGAATGCACAGGTGATGCAATCGAGGAACGACATGCTGAAGACTTCAGTCTTGCGGCGCGCCATCGTCGTTCACCAGTTGAATCAGCTCGAGCGTGACGCCGGGCGAGCCCAGGCGCAGACGATCGCCCACCGTAAGTGCCGTACGGCCGGCCACGCGTTCTTCGTTTACGTAGGAACCGTAAGTACTGTGATCCTCGATCATGACGGAGCCGTTGCGCCGCACGACCGTGCAATGGGATCGCGACAGACCGGGCGACGCGCTCGGCAGCATTAGCGCGCGCGGTCCGCCGTCTACCGACCAGCCGATCACGAGCGGTTGCTCCGAGATGCGCCATGCACGGCCCTGGAAAAGCAGATGTGTCGGGCGCAGCGGCGCAGGCGTCGCGTCCGGCTGCGCCGCGGAGGCCTCGCCGCCAGCGGCGCGTGCAACCGGCAGGTGATAGACCAGCGCGAGCGAATCCGGTCGGCTGATTGTGCTTTCGTATTGCAATGTTCCGAACGCAGCAGCTCCCCGCGGGAGCAGGCGGATCTCGCAATCGCGCAGCGTGCCGAAGCGTTCGAGCAGTCCGGGGAACGCGGCGATGCGCGGCGATAGCCGCAGCTCGATCTGCATGCCCGCCACACGCGCACCCTGCACGAGCCGCAGCAGCTCGACGTAGTGCCGCTCGACTGCAGCGATCAGCTGCGCGCGCTCGATCTCGATCTCCATCGGGCGATCGCCGAACTGCATGCTGAAGGTGATCTGTTCCTGCTCGCGCAGCTCGCCGAGCCACGCGGGCAGACGATCGACCAGGCGCTGCTCGGTGTTCGCGTCGTGCAGCGGATCGAAGCGCGTCTTGCGGATGAAAGTCTCGGCGATGAACTGCATCAGCGTCTGCTGGATGTCGAGCACGCCGTTGCGCAGCGCAATTTCATAGCGGCTGCGCTTGAGCCCCGCGCGCTCGCCGCCCGAATACTCCAGCACCGTGAGAATCGCCTGATGCAGCTCGAGGTCCAGATGCAGCAGCCGCGCCGGCGCGGGCTCCAGGCTGCATGCAGCGAGCGCTGCGTCGACGAGGCCGGCGACACGCACGCCGGTTTCGTTGATCACGCCGAGCAGCAGCGCGAGTTGTTCGCGGCTGTAGCCGGCGGGCACGGCGAGCAGGACGCTCTCACCTTCGGTCTTGTAAAGACCGAGCACCGCCTCCGCCTGTGAGAATGCGATGTCGGCAGTCGAACGCGCCAGACGCGACGGACGCGTCAGCTGCTCGGTGCTCAGTGCGCGCCAGAAATTGGTGTGAGCCAGCAGCGGCTTGAGACGCACGCGCTCCGCAGCCTCGTTCCCCGTGCGCGTCCTGTCGTCATCGAGGACCGCGAGGCCCGGCACTTCGGTCAGCACCTCGCCGGTCTCGCCGCGGTTGCGGGCGAGCAGCAGGCCTGAATCTATGAGCTCGAGCGCGAGCAAGTTACCTCACCTGCATGTGCCGGATCAGGTGCTGATCGATCCAGTGATCGGTGTTGTGCACGAAGCTTTCCTGCATCTGCTGCATCTGGTGCAGGAAGAGCATCAGCACGATCGTCAGCGACAGTGCGACGAAGGTCGCGTTGAAGGCGATGCCGAGGCTCGAGGTCACGTTGATGATGTCGCCGGTGACCGCCTTGTGGGCTTGCAGCAGCGCCTCGCTGATGTGCCGCACGGTGCCGATGAAGCCGATCGCCGGAATTGCCCAGGCGATGTAACGGATCATCGCGAAGCCCGAGTCGAGCCGGTCCGCCTCGGAATCGCATACCGCGCGGGCCGCCTCAGCCGAGTCGCGGATGCTGCGCGTCGTGGCGAATCGATCGAGCGTGCGCTGTAGAGCGCGCACTACGAGCATTCCCTTCTCTTCCGGCGGGAGCTGCTCCAACTGCCGCGCGTAATCTTTTGCGTCCTCCGGCAGCACCTTGATGCCTTCGGGCACGTGGATCAGGTCGCGGTCGAGCATCTTGCGCTCGCGGCGCACCAACAGCGCCTTGTACGACAAGATCAGCATCGCCCACATGAAGTGGATGATCTCGGCTTCCTGCTCCGGAGCATTGATGACGAGGAAGAACGAGCGCTCTGGCACGAAGTTGGGATCGGCGCGCATGCGCGCCTGCTCTGCTGCGATGAGCGCGTCGCCGTTCGGCCGGATCCAGGCAACGTACGTCGCGTGCACGACGAGAACTGTGAAGATCAGGGCGGCCAGCGTCACCCAGAACTCGCTGGGAGGGTGGAACCGACGGGAGGGGGCTGGAACGGCTGCGGTAACCATAGGGTGCTCTTGGCGTCAGATGTCGATCGGAAATGACACGTCGAAGTCGGCGCGAACCTGCTCGCTCGGCACGAAGCGCTGCGGCGAAGGACTCTTGCCGGCGCCCGGCGGCGGCTGCGACTCGTCAACTGCGCTCTGGTCGTCGGTCTTCGGCGGTGCCTTGGCGCTGCCGTCAGCTTCCGCCGCGGCTTTCAGCGCCGCCTCGGCTTGCTCGGCGATGCTGCGCTGTTCCTTGGCGTCCTTGCTGTCTTTCGCTGGCTGATCCTGCGCCCCAGCTTTCGCGTCGGAGGTCTTCGTATCGCTGGTCTTCGCATCGCCGGCCTTGGCAGCGCCGGCCTTGACGTCGCCGGCCTTGGCCTGATCGGTGGTTTGGGTCGCGGCCGGCTTCGCCGGCTGCGGCGTCTGCGGCGACTCGGCCGCGAGCAAGTACGAGCCCGCCGCCCAGAACACGGCGAGCAGGATCAGCATTCGTAGTGGAGGATTCATGATTGCACCTCGATTCGGCCCGCGTCACTCAGCGTAGCGAGCTACGCGGAAGCCGACGTCGTTGCGCGCACCTTCGCCGAAGTCACGCGCGGAGAGCCGCAGATCCGTGACGCCCGACTGTTTCCAGCTCGCGCCGCGAATGACGTGCTGCTTGCCGTCCGCGGGACCGAGCGGATCGACCAGCGTCTGGCTCGAATCCACGCTCACAGTGTAGTAGTCGTGCACCCACTCGGCGACATTGCCGCCAAGGTCCTGCAGCCCGAGTGCGTTCGGCGGGAATTTGCCGACCGGCGCCGAGGCCGCGAAGCCGTCGTCGTAATCCGGAATGACATCCTGCACGACCAGTCGTGCGGTTGCGTCCGCATAATTTCCCGAGCGCGGCGCGACCGGCAGCGTGTCGCCCCATGGATAGCGCAGCAGCTTGCCGCCGCCGGTATTGCGCGCGGCCCATTCCCACTCCGCGTCGGACGGCAGCCGGTAGCCCTTTGTCATCGGATTCACCGCGACCACCGTCTCACCCTTCTTTTCATACGCCGGCGGCAGCCCTTCCTGCTCCGACAGCCAGTTGCAGTACAGGGCGGCCTCCACCCACGTGATCCCGACCACCGGCTGATTGTCGAGATCGAGCGTGTGATTGCCGACGATGCCGGAGCGATGCTCGGGCTTGAAGCGCCGGAACTGGCCGTTCGTGATCTCCGTGACGCTCATGTAGAAGCCGCGCTTGAACTCGATGTCGCGCTGCGCTTCGTTCGCGCGGCGACCCGGCTCGCGTCGCGGGCTGCCCATGGTGAAGCGCCCGATCGGCATCAGGCGCAGTTGCTGCTCGAACTTCGTCTTCGTGACGGCTGGCGTCGCAGCGATGCGCGACTGTTCTGGCGTCAACAGCGTCGCTTCGACGCGCTGCTGGACGCCCGGACGCGGCGTGACGCTGGTCTTGAAGTCGACGAACCCCGTCTTGCGGATTTCGATGTCGTGCGTGGTAGCGACCAGTCGCAGTGTCTGATTCGCGGCGCCGCTGAGCTTGCCGTCGATGTACAACTGCGCGTCCGCGGGCTGCGCGCGCACCGCGACTTCGCCGAACACGCCGGAGAGCGGTACTGCAAGCGAGCGCTGCTCGCCAGCTCTCAACGACACCTGGCGCGTCACGGCTTCGTAGCCTGAGCGCGTGAGCACGATGCTGTGCTCGATGTCCGGACGCAGCTCCAGGTCGATCGGCGTCTGTCCGCGATACACGCCGGCGACGGAAACGCTCGCGCCTGGCGGGTCGGAGCGCAGCGCGAGACGCCCGTCGGGCAGCCCGAGCTTGACCGGCCCGAGCGACAGCGGCTCGTTCGCCTTGACCTGGATATCCGTCGTCCAGGGCTTGAAGCCTTCCAGACGCAGCTCGATCGGATGCGCGCCGGCCATGATCTCTGCCTGCAACGGCGTGACGCCGCGCGCCTCGCCGTTGACGAGCAACTGCGCGCCCGCGGGTTCGGAGGTGATGCTCACGACACCCCAGCCAGGCACGAGCTGCGGCTTGAACGTCTGCGTCTTGCCGAGCCCTTCGACGTCGACGTCCGCCTTGAACGGCTGATAGCGCTCCGCGGCGATCGCAATGCTGTGACGTCCCGAAGTCAGCTCGAATTCGCCGGGGGCGTTGCCGGTTTGCTTGTCGTCCACTGTCACGCGCGCCGCGGCGGGAACATCGATGCGCAGGATGCCGGGCAGTTTGACGAGCGTCATCGAGAACTGCTGATTCGCCGCCCTCGTCACCTTGATCTGCATCTGCGCGGGCTTGTAGCCGGCATGCTCGGCGCGGACGCGATAGGTGCCTGGACGAAGCAGCACTCGATCTCCCATACGCACGGCGGGCAACCCGCCGGAGACGTCCACGTTGGCCGCGGACGGATCAGTGCGCAGGCTGACCGACATCGCCGTAAAAATGAACCACAGCACGACGGCTGCCACTGCGGCGACGGCAGCGAGTGCAACGCGCAGCGGACTCAGCGAGATCCGGCTCTCGGGTTTCACAGCCTCGGAGGCGCGAAAGCGAATCGCTTCGATTCGCTCTGCCTCGCCGTCGCTCTGTCCTTGGAGCCGCGCGGCGGCGGTAATGATCGGCGGCGCAGTGATGTTACCCGTGCTGCCGTCGTCGACCTCGACCACGCGATCGTCGGCGCTCTCGGCAATACGCAGGCGCGCCGCGCCGAGATTCACGACGTCGCCGCTGCGCAGCCACGTGGAGTTCTGCACGCGCACGCCGTTGTGCAGCACTTCGGCGTCGTTGGCGGGCTGCACGAACAGCTGATCCTCGTGCAGGCCGATGTAAGCCTCGGCGCCCGGCGGCCGGCCCGACATCACGATCGCGCTGCCGGTGCCGCCGACTGCGATCGGGAAATCCTCGGCCGCAAAGCGGCGCTCGCCCAGGGGTTCGCGAACGACCAGCCCGCTCAAATGCGATCCTCGCAGCGGATCACGACGGGCTGCGCCGCCGCGCCGGGCCGCACGTTGATCTCGCGCCGTACGTCGCGATAACCGGGACGCGTGCCGACGACGGTGTAGCTGCCGGGCACGAGCTCGAGCGAGCGCTCGGCGAAGGTGCCCAGCTGGCCGACACGATAAATGGTGACCTGGGTGACATTGTCCGATTGCAGCGCGATCGACACCGGCACGTCGGCGCGCGCAATCCAGTCCTTCAGCGTCGCGAGCTGCTTCTGCAGGACCGGACCGGGATTCGCAATGTTCCCGGCCCGCGCGAGCGAATCGCGCGCGGCAGCGCGCACCGGCTGACTGAACAGTCGCTCGGGCTGAGTCAGATACAGCTCCAGCTGCTCGTTGAGTGCGGAGCGCGGCGTGACTCTCGCGATGCCTTCCTGCGCCGCGGCGACCGTCGAATCGAGCTCGGACACTGCACGATATTCTTTCAGCGCATCGGCCCAGCGCTCCGCGGCCTCATGCTCTTGCGCGACCTGAAGCTTCGCGGAGATGACGCCGGTGCGCTGCTCCTGCTCGATCTGCTTCAGCGCCTGTGGAATCTCGGGAGCGTTCGGACGAACGCGGCGCGCTGCTTCGAATGCCGAGCGCGCACCGGAATAGTCGGCCTTCGCGAGCGCTGCATAACCGCGCGCCATCGTGCTGGCGAAAGCATCGTTGGCAAACCGCGTTTCGATGCGCGCGATGCCGTCGGCTGCGCGCGGCGCCTCGGCGTCCAGCGCCAGCGCCTTGCGGAACTGCTCGAGCGCACCGGCGGGATTGGATTCCTTCTCCATGCGCTCCGCCGTCGCGACCAGGTTCAGTACTTCGTCGAGCGTCGTGGCGCGCTTCAGCCCGCGCTCGGCGACCTTGTTGCCGGGCTCGATCTTCGTCGCGAGCACGAACGCAGCTTTGGCGTCTGCGGAGCGTCCTTCCTGCAACGCCGTCGCGCCACCCTTGAGCTGCGCAGCCAGCACTTCGCCGGCGCGCTTTTCCAGCGTGGACAGCAGCGGCTCGATCGCGTTGAAGTGCCCGAGCGCCTTGATGTACTCACGCGCCGCGTATTCCTTGTCGCCGGCCGCGAGCTCGTCGTTCGCGCGCCTGAACTCTTCGCCGCCCCATTGCTCGGCGGCGCGCGCAGCGAGCTTCTTCAGACCCTCTTCGAGCGGCGCACGCTTGTCGTCCGCGTCCTGCTTGGCGCGCGCGAGCGCAGCGAAATCGACCTCCTTCTTCTCCGGCTCGGCGGCGGCCGGCTTCGCCGGCACGGACGAGGCGGCGGGCGCGTAGCGCGCAGGCTTCTCCTGCTCGAACCAGCGCGGCAGCACGAAGAACACCACGGCGACGGCAGCGATGCCGAGACCGAGCGCCGCCGCGCCGATGCCGCGACGGAATCCCTGACGGCGCAGTTCGTCGGCGTCCGAAGTCTGCGGCGCCGAGCGGCGCCACTCGCCGCGCAGCGGCTCGCCTTGACTCGGTGCGCGAAGGCTCGGCGGCTCGATGCGAATCGGATTCGGCGGGGAGGGAGTGGGTGGGTTCACGCGTTCGACCGTTGCAACGAGCGGCGCGGCCAGCACTGCAGCCAGCTCGCGCTCGACACTTGCCATGTCGGCGGGCCGGTCTGCAGGAGATTCGGCGAGCAGCTGCGCGACCAGTCGCGCGAGCGGTTCCGGCACCGATGCTGGCAATGCCGCGATGTTCTTGCCTGTTGTCGCTGCCAGCTTGCCATCGCCGTACGACGGCGGATAGCCCGAAAGCAGCTCGTAAAGCATTGCGCCGAAGCCGTAGAGATCGTCGGCAGCACTGGCAGCCGCGCCAGCAGCCTGCTGTGGGCTCATGCTGTGCGGCGAGCCGCGCCCGGCATTCGCTGCGGGCTGCGTGGACATCACGAGAGCCATGCCGAAGTCTGCGAGCCGCGGCGAACCATCGGACGCCAGCAGCACGTTGGACGGCTTCACGTCGCGGTGAACGACGCCAGCGCGATGCGCGTGCGCGAGCGCCGCCGCGACGGGAATCGTCGCGCGAAGGATCTCGACATGACTGCCACCGCGCAGCTGCGACAGATCGCCTCCGGAGGCGTAGTCCATCGCGATCCAGCTATGGCGCGCAGAGCGATAGAGGCCGTCGACGCGCAGGACGTTCGGATGGCTCAACATCCGCACGTGATCGCATTCGCGTTGCACGGCGGCGATCGCGGCAACGTCCTGCATCAGAGCGTCGCGCAGGATTTTCAACGCCACGAAGCAGCCGCGCTCGCGATCCTGCGCAAGCCAGACTTCGCCGCTGCCGCCTGTCCCCAGACGTCGGACGAGAACGAATCTCGCAGACAGTTCCTGCCCGCTCTCCAGCATGGTTGTGATGTGTGTCGTGTCGAAAGAAATCGAGTGCGCTTATCTGCCGCCGTTCGGGGCGGGCGCAGCCGGCTCGGGCGCTGCAGGCGTCTGGACCGGCGTGCCGGTCTCGTTCTCGTAGAGCTCCTTCAACAGGCGTCGCCACTCGTGGTACTGCTCTTCGGCCGTGCCTTTGAGCTGCAGAGTGCGGCCCTCGACCTCGACGACCATCGGCTGGACTTCGGCCTGGAAGGATTCTCCGAGCTGCTTGAGCGAGTCGGAGTGCATCTTCACTTCCGCGCCCTTGTCGAAGCCGCTCTTGATCGCATACGCACCGCCAAAAATCGCGCCGGTGGCCGCAGCCTGCCCGGCATAAGTGTTCGCCTCGGAGCCGACGACCAAGCCGCCGACGATCGCCGCGGCGCCGAGGAGCTTGCGCGTCAGCGCCGAGCGCTTCGCTTCGTCCTCGGCCTCGAGCTCGGCATAGCTGTAGCGGCGCCAGTTGGTGTACGGCTCGGCCATGTTCTCGGAGAACAGCGAGTAGTGTTCGTTGATCGTGTCGAGCAGCGCGTAGTCGCGCTCGCGGATGCGGTCCATGCGCTCCATCATCGGATCGCCGTCAGCCGGCAGACGCACGACCTGGTACACGCCCTTC
Source organism: Steroidobacteraceae bacterium (assembly GCA_044866955.1). Lineage (GTDB taxonomy): Bacteria > Pseudomonadota > Gammaproteobacteria > Steroidobacterales > Steroidobacteraceae > Steroidobacter. The sequence continues at coordinate 17,131 of JBIOUH010000029.1, read as the reverse complement.
TTCTTGTCCTCGGCGAGATACGGCTCGAACGCATAAGGCGCGAGATCCTTGGCGAAGCGCAGCTCGGAGACGCGGCGCACGTTCTCGAGGTCCGCTGCCTGCAGCTGCTGCCGATAGGCCAGCAGATCGTTCGCCAGCGTGCTGTAGAGATTCTGGAATGGATCGCGCGGCTGGCCGCTCTGATCCTTGTACGAGCGGGTGTCCGCCGTCTGCTGGTACTCGCGCCTGAACCATGTGCGACCGGTCGCGTCCACGACGGTGATATCGATGCGCAGCAGCTGACCGTTCGATTCGATGATCTTGCCGGAGACCTGTACGTCGAGCGCGTCGGCGTCGGCCGGAATCACGCGCACCTGGCCCCACTGGCCGGTGCCTTCCAGCGTATTGCGGATCTGCATCGGGAAGTAACGAGCCTCGGCCTTGCGCACGTCGGGGAAGATGTGCTCCTTCTCGAGCTTCTTCTCGTCTTTCGGGGTGTTCTCGTCGAACAGTTTCACGGCGACATCGAGCAGCTGGTCCTGCGGAATTTCCTGCGAGGCCTGAATCGCATTGATGCGCGTCTGCGGCCGGGTTTCGTGAGTCACGCAGCCTGAGAGGCCGAGACCGGCCGCAGCGAGGACGACGAGTGCAATGAAGCGATTCATGTGCATATGACCAACTTAAAGAGTGTCGCCGCCATCAACCCGTGTTCTTCTTGTAATCCCTGTATTCCTGCCACAGTTTTTCGCGCAGCTCCGGATCGGTTTCCTTCTGCGCCGCTTCGCGCAGCTGGCGCGCGACGATGTCGTCGTCGCTGCCGTCCGGAATGTCGGCTGGCACAGTGTTCGGCCCACCGCCACCCGCCGCGCCCCCGCCTACTCCACCGCCCCCGCCCTGCTGACTGCCGGAGCCCTTGCCTTGTTGACCCTGACCCTGGCCCTGGCCTTGACCCTGACCTTGACCCTGGCCGCCCTGCTGACCGCCGCCGGCCGCACCGCCCTGGCCACCTTCGCCCTTGCCGTTCGCACCGCCGCCCGAGGAGCCACCGCCATTCTCTTCGCCGTTCGGACCGTCGCCGCCGGAGCCGCCGCGTCCACCCCGCTGGCCCGCAATGACAGCCTGCTCGTCACGAATGCGCCCATCGAAAACGCCCAGCGAAGCATCGAGTTCATGGTCGATCTGCGCAGTGCGCTCGCCGGTGGTCATGCCACCGCCGCCGCCGCCCTGCTGACCGCCGCCTTGAGATCCTGCGCCGCCGCCACCGCCGCCGGCACTGCCAGAAGAGGGATAACCGCCCGCACCGCCGCCAGAGTTGCCACCGCCGGCGTTCGGTGAGCCGCCCGTAGATCCGCCGCCACCGCCAGCGCTTCCACCGCCTGCGCTTCCGCCGGACTGTCCCGCGCCTCCGGCTGCGCCACCGGCAGCGGACCCACCGCCGCCTTGCGCGCTGCCGCCACCGGCGGCACCGCCGCCCTGGGCACCGCCGCCGCTCTGGGCCGAAGCACCGCCACCGCCGCCGCTCTGACCGCGGAAAATGCTTTCGCTCTGGCTGTTTCCGCCACCGGACGAGCCGCCGCTGCCCGAATCAGGCGAGGCACTGCCGCCCGGCTGCGGGCTCTGCGATCCGCCGCCGCTTGGCATGCCCGTGCTTGGCATCGGAATACCGATGGTCGGCAGGCCCGGAACATTCACGCCGCCCGAAACGGTCGGGCCGCTCTGGCCGCCGCCGCTCTGACCGCTTTGACCGCCACTCTGCCCACCACTCTGGCCGCCACTCTGCCCACCGCTCTGGCTGCCACTCTGCCCACCACTCTGGCCACCCGACGAGCCGCCGGAGCTGCCGCCCGAATTCGAGCCGCTCTGACTACCACTTTGGCCGCCGCTCTGACCGCCGGGCGTGGAGGCCGATTGTCCACCGCTGCTGCCGCCGGATGAGGACGAAGACTGCGAGCCGGACGATGACTGGCCGCTAGGCAGCGACGCACTTGATCCGCCGCTGCGGCCCGAAGAAGGAGACGAAGGTGACGGCATGCTGGGCGAGCTGCGCCCGGAAGAGCCGCTCGACGAGGGCGAGGAGGGCATCGAGGGCGAAGAAGGCATCGAGGAAGACTGCTGCTGCTGCGGGCAGCCGCCCATCAGAAATGCACAGACTGCTCCGACGGCCGTCGCCTGCGCGGCGACGACGGGCAGAGACCTGCGCGAGCGCTGAATTTGCATCGTTTCTCCTCGTTCCCCTGCCGCCAGCCACCGGCGGCGGCCGCCGCCATTTGACTCTGCGACGCGTCAGCTGAACGCGGGCTGACCGCCCTGCCCAGCAAACATTCGATCCGCGCCGCCCACCGCAGGTTCAATTGCGCAGGGGGAAGGAGATTCGACTACTGCGGTCGCGAGACCACCGTGTTCTCCTCGGCGCTGGAGCCGAGCAGAAATGCCTTCAGCTGCCCGGCAAGCCGGTCGCAGGCCGTGCTCTGTACCGGGGCGATCAGCGGAATCGGTGCGATGGCGCCGATCATCACCGACGTGCCCTTCACGTCGGTCGTCAGGCTGCCCGCGCTCACGCCCTGCTTCAGATCCCAGACCGTCGCCTCGTAGTCGGATGTTTTTTCCCACCAGCCGAGGCCGAGACAGCCGGCGCCGCCCGGACCGGCGGCGCATGCGATGCTGCCGCCGCCGTCGGTCTTCTGCGTCACGCCATCGACCCAGACGATGTAACGCACGCCCATCGAATTGACACGGTCGCTCACGCCGGGGCGAGCCAGGAACGTACTGAACCCCTGCGCGTTGGCGGGTGCAGTGCTCGGCTCGAGCCACGGGTACAGCGCGTCGACGAAATTGTGATCCGCGTAAATCTGGAACGGCCCGTTCTTCAGGCTGCTGCGCGGCTCCGCGGTCTTGCCCGCGCGTTGCCGGTCAGCAACGTCGGCGGACACGCTTTCGCCCACCAGCTCGCGCTCCAGGCAATCGAGAAATTTGTCTTCGGTGCCCGTGCCTTCCAGATGCGGCTTCGCCAGCAGCACGATCGCTTCGTCGGACGTGATTTGCGTGGGCGCCTCACGCATCTCCTCAATCTTGGCAGTCATGCACCCTGCGGCGCTCGAGCACAAAACGGCGGCGACGACCAAGCGCAGGGCGCGACGACCTGAGACGGATTGCATGCTGACTCTCTCCAAGGAGGCTCGAGCGAAATCCCCGCTGCGATTTCGGCTTGAAGCCGAAATGAACTGCGAATCCAGTATACGCCAACCGTCTCGCAGTCAATGCCGGGAAAGCGCACAACGTTCCGCTGGCTCCAGATGTCAAATAGCGCCGCCGCGCAGCGGCGTCCATGGGTCTGTCGTCCTAGAGCAGCGACATCTGCTGCGGTCCGAGCACAGGCGGACGAAACAGCGCCAGATTGTGAGCGAAGCGCTCGCGCTGATTGAGCCCGAGCCGTGCACAGGCAGCTGCGAAGCGCTGCGACAGCAGCTGCGCATATTCGCCCTCGCCACGCTGACGCACGCCGAATCGCGGATCGTTGTCGCGGCCGCCGCGCATCGCCTGCAGGCGCGACATCACGTGTTTCGCTTTCAACGGTTCGTTGTGCTCGAGCCATTCGCGGAACAGATCCTTCAGCTCATGAGGCAGTCTGAGTAGAACGTACGCCGCAGAGCGCGCCCCGGATGCGGCCGCGGCTGCGAGAATGCGTTCCATTTCGGAATCGGTGAGCACCGGGATGATCGGTGCAACCATCACGCCGACGGGAATGCCCGCTTCGTGCAGCCGCCGGATCGCGCGTAAACGCGCAGCTGGCGAAGCAGTACGTGGCTCGAGTGTGCGCTTTAGTTCATTCGACAGCGTCGTCACGCTGATCATCACGTACACGAGCCCGTCGGCCGCCAGCGGCGCGAGCAGATCGATGTCGCGCTCGATCATCGCGCTCTTGGTGATGATGGAGAGCGGATGGCGATACTTCGCCAGCACTTCGAGGATGCTGCGCGTGACGCGGTACTCACGCTCGATCGGCTGATAGGGATCGGTGTTCGCGCCGATGGTGATCGGCGAGCAGCGATAGCGCGGCGCGGCGAGCTCCTGTTCGAGCAGGCGCGCGGCATCCTGCTTGTAGAAGAGCTTCGTTTCGAAATCGAGACCCGGCGAGAGATTGAGATAAGCGTGCGAAGGACGGGCATAGCAGTAGACACAGCCATGCTCGCATCCACGATACGGATTGATCGATTGGTCGAACGAGATATCGGGCGAATCGTTGCGCGAGATGATCGAGCGCGCGGGCTCGGGCTGCACGACAGTTGCGAGCGGCGGCAGCTCCTCATCTAGGCTACCCCAGCCGTCGTCGACCGCTTCGGTCTGCGTGGACTCGAAACGGCCGGCGGGATTGGAGACCGCACCGCGCCCGGTGCGCGTGGCGGGTCGCGTGGGAGAAGTCATGGATCGATGCTACTGGATATAACTCCAGTTGGCCAGTGCCGACTTCAGCCGGATTCCGTTTTCGGCAGCGGCGCAGCGACTTGCGTTTCCGGCCCGATGGCAGGCGTGACAGCGGCTCCCGGCGCAGGCGCGGTCCCCTCACTGGGATGCTTCGCGGGCGCGGGGAAGCGCACGACCAGCGACGTGCCGGCGTCACCGGTAATCTCCAGCTCGCCGCGCAGCTGCCGCACGAAGGCTTCGATCAGCGAGCGGCCGAGTCCGGTGTTGTCCTCGCCCGAGGCGGAGTCGAAGCCGGAGCCGTCGTCGCGCACTGCGAGCTCCAGCGTCGTGTCCGATGGACGCTTCACGTCCACATAGATGTGACCGCCCGTCCCCTCGTTGAACGCGTGCTTGTACGCGTTCGTGATCGCTTCGGTCACGAGCAGACCCAGCGGCACGGCGATCTCCGGACCGATCACTTCGTTGGGCGAGTTCGCGATCAGCTCCACCTGCCGGCCGCGCGACAAACCGCCGCGGCGCAGCTCGGCGCACAGATCGTCGAGGAACCACTTCAGATCGATCTCCTGCAGGCTCTCGGATTCGTAGAGACGGCGATGGAGCGTGGCGAGCGCGTTGATGCGGCTGCGCGCCTCGGCGAACGCCAGCTCGGCGCGCGGGTCGCGAATGCGACGTGCGTGCAGATTGAGCAGGCTCATCACGAGCTGCAGGTTGTTCTTCACGCGGTGATGGATCTCGCGCACCAGCACCTCCTTCTGCGCGAGCGACTCTCGCAGCTCGGACTCGCGAGCCGAAATCAGGTCGGCCATGCGCGAGAACGTCTCGCCGAGGCTGCGGATCTCCGCCGGCGCCGCACTCACGCGCTCCGGACGCACGTTGTGCCTGCCGGCTGCGTAGGCAGACGTAATGCGCTCGAGATAACTGATCCAGCGCACGACGAGATGCTCGATGCCGAACCATACGACGGCGATGGCGAGCGCCCACATCAGCAGCGGGGTAAGCACACCCCACGCGACTTGCAGCGCCAGCGGACCGATCGCCGTCAACACCGGCGTGCCGCGGATGACGAAAATTCTGCCGCCCAGAAGCGGACTGACCGCGTACAGCCGCCAGATGCCGTCATGTCCGCGTGAGCGGAACGTCCTCGTCTGCCCGGTCGGCAACTGCTCGCGCAGCTGTTCGTGAATCAGACTATTGCGCGGCAACGGCGACTTGGCCGGCGTGCGGCTCGCATCGCGCGTGATGATCTCGCCGCGGCTGTCGAGCAGTGCGAACGCTGCACCGTCTTCAGTGCGCGCGCCGCGCTGATAGCGCTGCGCCAGCCAGTCGAGACCGATGAACAGTGAGACGGAGCCCTGGATGAGGCCCTGGTCGTCGACGAGCGGCACCGCGGTGACGATGCCCCAGCTGCCCAGCCAGCGGCTGACGATGAGGTCGCTGACGACGAAACCGTCGCCCGCCATGATGTCGCGGAACCACACGCGATCGTCGACCTTCACGACCTGCGGCATCGGCCCGGACGCGCACGTCACGACGCCTTCGGCGTTCACGACCAGCGCGCCTTCGTATTGATCGAGCCCGCCGATCGCACGCTGCAGGGCGCGTCGGCACGCCAGTCCGGTGCCGGCGCGCACGTCGGGCTGGGCGGCGAGGCTGGTGAGGATTTCGCGGGACGCCGCGATGACGTTGACCTCTTCGCTGGCGGCGAGCTGCGCCGCCTGCGCGAGGTTCTGCTCGATGATGCGCATGCTGCTGCCGTAGCTGGAGATGGCCTGCAGCACTGCGAGCGCACCGGGCGCGAGCATGGCGATTCCGACGATGAGCACCAGCCGCGGACGCAGCCCGGCATTGCGGCCGAACCAGGTGCGCTGTGCCAGTGCGGTCTTGAGCGTCTTCAAAGGACCCCGCAGCAGCGCGATCCGCTGGGCAGTATTTCTACAGCCCGCCCGAGCGCGGCTCGGTCGCGCCCTCGTTGTCGGACAGCGCGCCGACGACCGGGTGTCCGGTCACGAGCGCGGCGTCGTCACCCAGCAATTCCACGAGCCGGTCGCGCGCCCGCGCGATGCGGCTCTTGATCGTGCCGACGGCCACCTGGCAGACATCCGCCGCCTCTTCGTACGACAGGCCGGTGGCACACACCAGGATCAGGGCTTCGCGCTGGTCGATCGGCAGCTGCTGCAGCGCCCGGCTCAGGTCGCGCAGGTGCAGCTTGGCGTCGTGATCCGGGGCGATCGCGACTTGGCCCGCGCAGACGCCGTCCGGGTCCTCGATCTCGAACTTGCGATGGCGCAGCTCCGAGTAGTAGCAGTTGCGCAGGATCGTGAACAGCCAGGCCTTGAGGTTGCTGCCGGACTGGAACTGCTCGCGATTGGTCCAGGCCTTGAGCACCGTGTCCTGCACGAGATCGTCGGCGCGCGCCGGGTCGCCGCACAACGAGCGCCCGAAGGCGCGCAACGCTGGCAGCAACGCCGTAACCTGTTCCAGGAATTTATCGTGACCTGTCATGAACCCCGCCGGGAGAGGTGGCGGAAGACCGGCACGGGCCCCATCAGGAGCCGCGCTCCTTGTCTTCCAGTTGCTTGAGCAGCGCCTTGAACTCGTCGGGCACCGGCTCGTCCATGACGTCGCTGAACATGCGGCGCAGCCGGCTGGTGAGCCAGTCGGGGACTTGCTCGCCGGTATTTGCAGCCGCCGTTTGAGGCGGGTCGCCTGGCTTGATTTTCTCGCTCATGACCATGGATGGACTCGAACCGGAGCGCCGCGCCGCGCGGTGCCATGAAATTCGCATGTCGAGCCGCAACGCCCCACGATTGAAAAAGTTCCAAGTCGGAAGGAACCTTTCTCCCCTCTCGCACATACTACAACGGCCATTATCGGCGCGCGCAACGCAGCGCCCATAAAGAACCGAAGGAGTGCCCCATGGCTTTGGCTCACGCTATTGCCGAACACCTGCCGTATCTGCGCCGCTACGCCCGGGCGCTGTGCGGAACCCAGAAAAGCGGTGACGCCTACGTCCGCGCCTGCCTGGAGACCATCGTCGCCGATCCTTCGGTCGTCGGCAGCGACACCACGCCCCGCGTGGCTCTCTATCGCCTGTTCCATAAGCTGTGGGGCAGCGCCAATCTCGATCCACGCTCGGTGGCCGCATCGCGGCCCCAGATTGCGGCCGCTGGCGTCGAGCGCAAGCTCGGCGAGCTGACCCCGGCGCGACGCCAGGCCCTGCTGCTGACTGCAATGGAAGGGTTCAACGTCGGCGACACCGCCCGCATCCTTGCGGTCGGCGAAGAGGATGTGAAGCAGATGGTCGCGCAGGCCGTGCGCGAGATCTCCGATCAGCCGAGCACCAAGGTGCTGATCATCGAAGACGAGCCCATCATTTCGCTCGACCTGCAGAGCATCGTGCGCGAGATGGGTCACACGGTCGCCGCGATTGCGACCACGCGCGACGAAGCTGTGCGGGCTGCGCGCAAGACCGAGCCGGGGCTCGTGCTCGCGGACATCAAGCTCGCGGACGGCAGCTCCGGCATCGATGCCGTGCGCCAGATCCTGAGCGAAGTGCAGGTGCCGATCGTGTTCATCACGGCCTACCCGGAGCGCCTGCTCACGGGCGAGCGGCCCGAGCCGACGTTCCTGGTCACCAAGCCGTTCGTGCCGGAGACGGTGCGCGTGGCGGTCAGCCAGGCGCTGCTGTTCACCTGACTCCCAAGCCGTACTGAAGCAAGGCCCAATAAAAAAGCGGGGCCCCACTTCCGTGGGCCCCGCTTTCATTTGAGCCTGGTCGTCGAAGCGCGTCCGCGCGCTTCAGACAGGTGGCCGGCCGCGCAATGCGCCTGCCACTAGGGCGACCAGCGTCAGCACCAGGAAGATGAAGAACAGAATCTTCGCGATCCCGGCGGCCGCGCCTGCAATGGTGGTGAACCCGAGCACCGCAGCGATGATCGCCACGATGAAGAACGTCAATGCCCACGAGAGCATAAAAAAACCTCCGTCGCCTTCAGTTACCGTTCGATCCGGAAGCCGGTTGCTTCCGCGCTCCTGCCCCGACTCGAAGCTGAAACGCGCCACCATTCATCGGGTTCCCGGCGCTTCCTCCGTGAGTTGCATATCGCTACCGCGAGGAACCGGCGCACCTGCGTGCACGTTTTACGGACGTGCACCGCCATGCCCGGCTCCTCCTCCCGCTGCTGATTCTCATCTGCGCTTCGTGCGCATCGCCGGCCGCACTCTCGTCCCGCTCGCCGTCGGCCGAGCGCGTCAAGGCCCCGATCGTTACCAGCAATGGCGCGTTGCCGCCGCGCGCAGCCGAGCGCGTCGTGGAGCAGCGGCTCGAAGATCTCCACGATAGCGAGCATGTCCGCGAGCTGATCGACGCGTTCCGTGAGAGCGCCGCTGCGCCGCTCGTCGCCGGCAATCGCGTCACGCTGCTCGTGGACGGCCCGAAGACGCTGACCGCGATCCGCAATGCGATCGAGAGCGCACATCATCACGTGCATCTGGAGACCTACATCTTCGCGGACGACGAGGTCGGGCGCGCGCTGCGCGACTTGCTCATCCGCCGCCGGCAGGAAGGCGTCGAAGTGCGCGTGCTGTACGACGCGATCGGCAGCGTGACGACGCCAGCGGCGTTCTTCGAGCCGATGCGGCAGGCGGGCGTCGAAGTGCTGCAATTCCGGCCGCTCAATCCGACGCGCACAATGCCGTGGAAGCTCAACAACCGCGATCACCGCAAGATCGTCGTGGTCGACGGCCGCGTCGCCTTTACCGGCGGCATCAACATCAGCAGCACGTATGCGAGCTCCTCGAGCCTGCGGCCCGGCCCGAAGAACGGCCAGGAAGAAGCATGGCGCGACACGCACGTGGAGATCGAAGGCCCGGCCGCCGCACAATTTCAGACGCTGTTCGTGAAGATCTGGGAACGCGCCGGAGGAAAGCTCAGCGATGCATCGGCGCAGTACTTCCCGCCGCTCGCACCCGGCGGCGCGGAACTGGTCGCGGCCGTCGCGTCCAGCGGCGGCGATCGGCACGAGACGACGATCTACGACACGTACGTCGCTGCGATCGGCCACGCGTCGAGCCGCCTGTGGATGACGCAAGCGTATTTCGCGCCGGATCCGGCGCTGCGCCAGGCGCTGATCGCCGCAGCACGCCGCGGCGTCGACGTGCGCGTGATCGTGCCGAGCTTCAGCGACTCCGCGCTGATCTTCCACGCCTCGCGCGCGGACTACGATGAATTGCTGGCAGGCGGCGTGCGCATCTACGAACAGCGCTACGCGATGCTGCACGCCAAATCGATGGTGATCGACTCTGCACTGTCGATGGTCGGCTCGGCGAACTTCGACATTCGCAGCTTCCTGCACAACAACGAAGTGAACGCCGTCGTCGTCGGCAGCGAGTTCGCGGAGCGCATGGAAGCACTGTTCCAGCGCGACCTCGGCGACACCCGCGAGCTGCAACTGAAGAGCTGGCGCAAGCGGCCGTGGCTCGACCGCTTCAAGGAATTGACCAGCAGTCTGTTCTCGTACTGGCTGTGAGAAGTCGCTACAGGCGCAGGAAATCAGCGAGCAGCGCAGCCGTCTCCTGCGGCCGCTCGTGATGAATCATGTGGCCGGCGCCGCGGATCATGGCGGTAGTCAGGTTCGCGAACACTGCGCGCAGCCGCTCTTCCTCGATCTCGCCGGCCATGCGCTGCGTCAGCTCCGAGTCCGCGGCGAACACCAGCAGGAGCGGTGCGACTATCGCACGCCAGCACGCTTCGGCCTGGTCGCGCTGATACAGCACGGGATTGACCCGCTTGTGCTTCGGGTCGGCCCACAACTCGATGCGGCCCTGTGCACTCTCGCGCGCCCACGAGCGCGCGACGAAGTCGAGACGATCGGCCGGCGTGCGCGGGTTCCGTCGCGCCAGCACCCGCATGAACTGTTCATAGGTGTCGTAGGTCGCGAAGCGGCTGCCGTGCTTCACTTCGTCGAGCCATTCCGCGTACCGCGCTGGCGCCTGCTCGGCACTCGTGCGCGGTAAGCCGAACGCTTCGAGACTCACGACTTTGCGCACCCGCTGCGGTCGCGCGCCCGCGTACAGCATCACGATATTGCCGCCCATGCTATGGCCCGCGAGGTCGAGCGGCGCACCCGGCGACAAATGGTCGAGCAGCGCGTCGAGATCGGCCAGGTAGTCGGGAAACCAGTAACCGTCTTCGGGCCGTTGCGTGCGGCCGAACCCACGCATGTCCATCGCAACCCAGGTGCGCGTGGGCGGCAGCTCGTCGATCACGAACTGCCAGGTCTCGCTGGTATCGCCCCAGCCATGCACGAGCACGACAGGCCGCGGATCTTCGCCGGGCCATCGGTACAGCTGGAACTTCAGCCCGCGCAAGACGAGCGTCTCGCTCTGCGGCGCGCGGCGGAGCTGGTACGACATCGTCGGGTAGGAGTCGAATGAATGACGAAGCAGTGCTGCCCGCCGCGGGGCAGGCAGCATGAGCCGCTCGCTATTGCGACTGCGGCAGGCGCACTACGCGCGCGCCGGCGCGACGCGGACGCTTATTGGCGGATTTTTTCTTCGCCGCCTTCTTCTTGCCGGCCTTTCGCTTCTTCATTGCCATGAACTGGCCTCCGGTTGTGGATCACGTGACGCTTTCTGGGCCCCAGCGCCGATTTCATTATTACATGCGAGCCGGTTGCTGATGCATGATTGCCGCCCATGAGCCACGCCCCCGATGCCGTCGCGACGATCGTCGAGCGCGCCCGCGCCCTCGGTCCGCGCGAACGCTCGGAGTACGTGCGTCACGCGTGCGGCTCGGACGAAACGCTGCTGTCGCAGGTGCTGCTCGGCCTCGGCGACGACATGTCGCAATCCGGATTCTGGGATGAGGTCGCCGCCGGCGAGAGCGACTCGCACGAAGTCGCCGGCGCGCTCGAAGGTCAGCGTCTCGGTCCCTACCGGATCGTGCGCAAGCTCGGCAGCGGCGGCATGGGCGATGTCTGGCTCGCCGAGCGCGCGGACGAGGAATATCAGCAGCAGGTCGCCATCAAGCTGGTCCGCAGCGGCGTGTTCTCGCGCCAGGTGCAGGGCCGGCTGCGCATGGAGCGGCAGATCCTCGCGACGCTGCAGCACCCGAACATCGCGCGGTTGCTCGATGGCGGTCGCGCGCCGGACGGCACGCCGTATCTCGTCATGGAGTACATCGATGGCGAGCCGATCGATACGTACTGCGACCGGCGCCGCCTTGCTCCCGAAGAGCGGATCGCTCTGATGCGAACCGTATGCACAGCCGTGCAATACGCGCATCAGAACCTGATCGTGCATCGCGACCTGAAGCCGAGCAACATTCTCATCACGCCGCAGGGCGTGCCGAAGCTGCTCGACTTCGGCATCGCGAAGCTGCTGGACACGCGCCAATCGGCGCATACGCTCACCGTTACGCACGCCGAATACCGCGTGATGACGCCGGCGCACGCCAGCCCCGAACAGGTTCGCGGCGACGTCATCACGACTTCGAGCGACATCTACGTCCTCGGTGTGTTGCTGTATGAGCTGTTGTGCGGGCGACGTCCGTTCCAGCTCGTCGGCGCGAGTCTGCTGGAGATGGAGCGCATCATCTGCGAGCAGGAAGCGGCGACGCCGAGCGAGATGGCCGCGCGCACCCGGCGCGAATCTCCGGATCTGATGAACGACATCGTCGCGAGCCGCTCGACCACGCCGGCGCGCCTGCAGAAGTATCTGCGCGGCGACATCGACAACATCGTCGGCATGGCGATGCGCAAGGATCCCGAACGTCGCTACAGCTCCGCCGAGCAGCTGGCCGCGGACCTGGAGCGCCACCTCAGCGGCAAGCCCGTGCTCGCGTCGAAGGACACGTGGCTGTATCGCACGCGCAAGTTCGTCGGTCGGCACACGCTCGCAGTCGCTGCGTCCACGGCGGCAATCATCACGCTTGCGGTGTTTGCGACGATCACGTTCGTACAAGCACAGCGCATCGCGTACGAGCGCGACGTTGCGACCGCCGAGCGCACGCGCGCCGAGCAGGTCTCGTCGTTCCTCGTCGAGTTGTTCGAGCTCTCCGATCCATCGCGCAGCCGCGGCAACCAGGTCACGGCGCGCGAGCTGCTCGACATCGGCGCGCGCCGCGTCAGCCTCGGGCTCGCGGATCAGCCGGAAACTCGCGCGACGCTGCTCGGTACGATCGGCACGGTATATCAGAGCCTAGGCCTGTATTCGGATTCGGTCGCGCTGCTGGAACAGGGCCTGCAATCGCGGATTCGCATTCATGGACCGCGCCATCCGGCAGTCGCGGAAGGCCTGCGCGAGCTCGGCGACGCGTTGTGCGATCGGGGCGATCTCGCGCAATGCGAGGCTCGGCTGACCGCAGCACTGGACATGCAGCGGCAACTGCTCGGTGCGGATTCGCCCGAGATCGCGCCGACGCTGACTGCCCAGGCGAAGCTCGCGCAACTGCGCGGCGATCTAGACAAGGCCGGGCAGCTCTACGATCAGAGCCTGCAGTTGTATCGCACGCACGGCAAAGAGCGCACGACGGACGCTACTTCGGTGATGAACGAGCTTGCCGGGCTCTACTCGTATCGCGGCCAGCACGATCGCGCAGCGACGTTGTATCGCGCGGCGCTGGACATCGACCGGCAGGCGCTCGGCAACGACCATCCGCAGATCGGCATGCACCTGCAGAATCTCGCGGTCGCGCTGCACGAGCAGGGCAAGCTCGACGAGGCGGCGGCGCTGTACCAGGAATCGATGCAGATCCTGCGGCGTGTGCTCGGCGAGCAGCATCCACAGACCATCGACGCCGCCGCGAACTACGGACGTTTCCTGCATCGACGCGGCGAGCTGGCGCGCGCCGAAGAGGTCCTCAGCAAAGTGGTCGAGCTCGATCGGCAGGCGCGCGGGCCGCGACATGCATTCGTTGCTCACGATCTCGTGAATCTCGGCATGGTGCGCCTGGATACGCAGGACCAGGCGCAGGCGGAGAAAGATTTCCGCGCGGCGCTCGACATCTACGCGCAGACGCTGCCCGCCGATCATCCGTACGTTGCGTCGGCGCTGTCTGGTCTCGGCCGCTGCATGCTGGAACAGAATCGTCTGGGAGAAGCGGAACAGACCTTGCGGCGGGCGCAGGAGATTGCGGCGAAGTCGTCCGATCCCAACAGCCCGCAACTCGCAGCCGCGAACAGCTCGCTGGGTCGTGTGTTGATGGCGCAGCGTCGCAACGACGAAGCCGCGCAGCTGTTGCGGGAGAGCTATCCGATCCTGTTGCAGGTTCAGGGCGAGAACGCGGTGATTACGCAACGAGCCCGGGAAGCGTTAGCACAGCTCGACGCTGCTGCGCGGTGAGAGAAGAGGTTCTCGCCAAGGCGCCAAGTAAAGAGAAGAGCGCCAAGGTCAGGAGGACTGCGGACGAACATCCTCTTGGCGCGCTTTTTCTTGCTTGGCGCCTTGGCGAGAAAATCCGGTCCGACTGGAACCTCGCTACAGGAACATCTTGTACGCGGGGTTCTCGGTCTCTTCCACGTACACGTACTTCAGCTCGCGCACGTGCAGGTCGAAGTCGACGCTCTCCTGCGGGGGCACCTGCACGCCCGCCAGCACCCGCCCGTGATCCGAGCCGTGATTGCGATAGTGGAACAGCGTGATGTTCCACTGCGTGCCGATAGCGTTCAAAAACTTCAGCAGCGCCCCCGGCCGCTCCGGGAACTCGAAACGGAACAGCCGTTCGTCCGCGATGCTGCGACCGTGGCCGCCGACCATGTAGCGCACGTGCAGCTTCGCCATCTCGTTGTCGCTCATGTCGACCACCGGGTAACCGGCGTCGCGCAGCGAGGCCAGCAGCGCCTCCTTTTCCTTGCGGCCTTCCGCGAGCCCGAGGCCGACGAACAGCTGCGCCGCCGCGTCGTCGTGATAGCGATAGTTGAACTCGGTGACGTTGCGCTTGCCGAGCACTTCGCAGAAGCGCAGGAAACTGCCCTTGCGCTCCGGGATCTGCACCGCCACGAGCGCTTCACGCTGGCCGCCGATGTCGGCGCGCTCGGCGACGTGTCGCAGGCGGTCGAAGTTCATGTTCGCGCCGCAATTGATCGCGATGAAGCGACGGTCGCGGCACTGCTCGCGCGCGACGTAGCGCTTGATGCCGGCGACGGGCAGCGCGCCCGCCGGCTCGACGATCGAGCGGTTGTCTTCGAAGATGTCCTGGATCGCCGCGCAGATCTCGTCCGTGGTCACCGTGATGACCTCGTCGACATACTGCTGCGCCAGCCGGAACGGTTCCTCGCCCACTCTTCGCACCGCAACGCCATCGGCGAAGATGCCGACGCGCTCGAGCGTGATGCGCTTGCGTGCCTGCAGCGAGCGGTACATCGCATCCGCATCCTCCGGCTCGACGCCGATCACGCGGATTTTCGGGAACAGGTACTTCACGTAGGCGGCTACGCCGGCGATCAGACCGCCGCCGCCGACCGCGACGAAGATCGCGTCGAGCGTGTCGCCCGGGTGCTGCTGCAGGATCTCCATGCCGATCGTGCCCTGCCCGGCGATCACGTCGGGATCGTCGAACGGATGGATGAAAGTGAGCTGGCGCTCCCGCGCGATCTCGAGCGCGTGCTCGTACGCCTGGTCGTACTCGTCGCCGTGGAGGACCACCTCGCCGCCGAGGTCGATGACCGCCTGGACTTTGATGCGCGGCGTGGTCTGAGGCATCACGATCGTCGCCGGAATGCCGCGCCGCCGGGCGGCCAGCGCCACGCCCTGCGCGTGATTGCCGGCGGAGGCGCAGATCACGCCACGGCGGGCGATCGTCTCGGACAGATGCGCGATCCTGTTGTACGCGCCGCGCACCTTGAAGGAGAACACCGGCTGCAGGTCTTCGCGCTTGAACAGCACCGCGTTGCCGAGCCGGCGGCTCAGCCGCGGCGCGTCTTCGAGCGGCGAC
Organism: Steroidobacteraceae bacterium; assembly: GCA_044866955.1. GTDB lineage: Bacteria > Pseudomonadota > Gammaproteobacteria > Steroidobacterales > Steroidobacteraceae > Steroidobacter. The sequence continues at coordinate 1,797 of JBIOUH010000029.1, read as the reverse complement.
TCGATCGCGACGTCGTACACGCGCGCCTTGAGAATGCGTTCCAGATACTCGTGTGACACGGGAGAGACAGCCATCGGAAAGACGCGGGTACGGTAACATGCACGGCCAATGACCGACACGAACTCCTCGCTGACCCGTCGCGATCTGCTGGCTGCAAGCGCCGGCCTCGCCGCCGCCACCGCACTGCCGACCGCCGTCGCCCAGACCGTGACGACGGTGCCGAACATGCCCACGTCGTCGCGCGAGCTCTGGCAATGGGTGCGCACGCAACCGATGCTCGACAACCAGGTCGCGTACCTGGACGTGGCCAGCGGCGGCCCGACGCTGCGTGCCGCGATGGCCTCCGAATATCGGGCACGCGAGGCGCAGAGCCTGGGGTTGGCCAACGCTGCCGAACGCTGGACCGCGGAGACGAATCGCCTGGCGCAGCGCTTCGGCGCATTCCTCGGCTGCGAGCCCGACGAAGTCCTGTTCACGCGCGGCGCGGGCGAGGCGCTCGGCCTCGCGATCTCCGGACTCGATCTCGCGCCGGGCGACGAGATCATCACGACGACTCGCGAGCATCCGGCGGCGCTCACCCCGTGGCTGGTGCAGGCACGGCGCCGTGAAGTGGTCGTGAAACAGATCGAGCTGCCGATGCCGCTGACCGGCCCGGAGCAGCCGCTCGGACTGTTTGCCGGGGCGATAACCGAGCGCACCAAGGTCATCGCGTTCTCGCACGTGCAGTACGACGACGGCGCCCTGCTGCCGGTCAAGGAGCTCTGCGCCTTCGCCCGGCAGAAAGGCATCCTGAGCATCGTCGACGGCGCGCAGGCGCTCGGCATGATCGATCTATCGCTGCACGACCTCGGCTGCGACCTGTATGCGACGTGCTTCCACAAGTGGCTGAGCGGCAGTCACGGCACCGGTGCGCTGTATGTGCGGCGTGAGGTGCTCGACAAGCTATGGCCAGTCGAGCCGCGCGGCCTAGACAGCGTCCCGCCGGTGTTCACGCCGACGGATGTGGAGGGCAACGCCAATGTGCCGGCGGCTCTGCACAAGCTCGGCAACATCGTGCCCTACGCCTGGCCGGCGCTGCGCGGCGTCGAAGCGGCGCTGGAATTCCAGCAGACCGTCGGGCGCAGCAAGATCGAGGCGCGGATCCGCGAGCTCGCTATCTATGCGCGTCTGCGACTGCAGCAGCTGACCGGCATCGAGATGCTGACGCCGGCGCGGCCGGGCCTGTGGGCGGGAATCCTCACCTTGCGCGCGCCTGGGAAGCAGGCGATCGATCTCGCCGCCGCAATCGAGCGCTCGCATCGCGCGCAAGTCCGTGACGTGCGCTTGCCGGGCGACGCCGGCGGCGCCTTGCGGCTCTCGCCCAATATCTTCACCACGCACGACGACATCGAGAAGCTCGTGCAAGGCCTGCAGCTGGCGCTGCGCTGACATGGACCTGACGTATCTCATGCTCACCGGCAGCCTGAGCGGGCTGGTGAGCGTGCTGCTGCATTCGATCCTGTCCTCCGCACGCACGGCCGTGCGCCCGGGAGCGACGGTCCCGCCGCTGCAAGTGTCCGACGCGCTGCTTCACATGCTGTACGGCTGCGGCTTCGCGCTGCTCTTCTGGCTGAGCTGGGGACTCGCGGCGGTCGTCGCTGTGCCGTGGTGGGTGCGAGGCCTGGCGTTCGGCTGCTTGTGCTGGCTTTCCTTCGCGGTGCCGAGCCTCGTCGGCCTGGCGATGTCGCGAGGCCTGGGCGTGCCGACGATCGCGGCGCTTGCGTCGCGTTGGGCGACCACTTCCGTGATCGCCGGACT